>NZ_JBICUZ010000004.1:163749-565463 GCF_043198675.1 Streptomyces sp. NPDC048734
GACGCGGCCCCCCCCCCCCCGCCCGGGGGGGGGGGGCCCGGGGGGGGGCCCCCCCCCCCCCCCCCCCCCCCGCCGCCGTGGCGCACCCGGCCGGACGCCCGCCGCCCCGCCGGTGCGCGACCCCACCGCGTTCCCGGCCCGCCCGGTGACCCGCGTCCGAGGTGCCGTGGTCGTGGCATGCTGGCCGGATGGCATCTCCCAGTTCCCGCGCCCCCCTTGCCGAGCGGGTCGAGGAACTCCTCGCCTCCGGCGGCCCGTTGCCGATCGTGGCGGCCGGCGACCCGGTCCTGCGCACCGGCACCGAGCGCTACGACGGTCAGCTCGGCCCCGCCCTGCTGGCGCGCTTCGTCGAGGCGCTGCGCGTCACCATGCGCGCGGCTCCGGGGGTGGGCCTGGCCGCGCCGCAGGTCGGCGTGGAGCTGCGGATCGCGGTGATCGAGGACCCGGCGCCGGTGCCGGAGGAGGTGCGGGTGGCCCGCGGCCGGGTGCCGCAGCCGTTCCGGGTCCTGGTCAATCCCGCCTACGCGCCGGTGGGTTCCGGCCGTGCCGCCTTCTTCGAGGGCTGTCTGAGCGTGCCCGGCTGGCAGGCGGTGGTGGCCCGGCCCGCCGAGGTAAGGCTGACCGGCCAGGACGAGACGGGCCGCGCGCTGGACGAGGTGTTCGGCGGGTGGCCCGCCCGGATCGTGCAGCACGAGACGGACCACCTCGACGGCCTGCTCTACCTGGACCGGGCCGAGCTGCGCTCGCTGTCGGCCAACGAGACGGTGGCGCGCCGGTGGGCGCAGCCGACTCCGGAGCAGGCGGCCCGCGCGCTGGGCTTCGGGCTGCCGTAGACCCTGTGTTCCGGGCTGCAGTGGACCCTGTCGTCACCTTCCCGGCCGGTCCGTGACGACAGGGCCCGGCCGGACGCCGGTGCCGGACCGTCAGTTGTCGCGGAACGCCTCCAGCAGGCGCAGCCACACCTCGCTGATCGTCGGGTAGGACGGTACGGCGTGCCACAGGCGGGCGACGGGGACCCGGCCGACGACGGCGACGGTCGCCGAGTGGATCAGTTCGCCGACGCCGGGGCCGACGAAGGTGGCACCGAGCAGGACCTCGCTCTCCAGGTCGACGACCATGCGGGCGCGGCCCTGGTAGCCCTCGCCGTACAGGCCCGCCCCGGCGACCGAGGAGAGGTCGACGTCGACGGCGCGGACCCGGTGTCCGGCCCGTTCCGCCTCCGCGAGGGAGAGGCCGACCGCGGCGGCCTCCGGGTCGGTGAAGACGACCTGCGGGACGGCGGCGTGGTCGGCGGTGGCCGCGTGGGCTCCCCACGGACCGGAGTCCAGGTCCGTCTCCCCCGAGGCGCGGGCGGCGATCGCGGCACCGGCGATACGGGCCTGGTACTTGCCCTGATGGGTGAGCAGGGCACGGTGGTTGACGTCGCCGACCGCGTAGAGCCAGTCGTTGCCCGTGACGCGCAGGCTGTCGTCGACCGGCAGCCACGAACCCGGCTCCAGGCCGACGGTGTCGAGGCCGATGTCGTCGGTGCGCGGGGCGCGGCCGGTGGCGAAGAGGATCTCGTCGGCCTCGATCCGGTCGCCGGCGTCGGTGACGACCACGACCGTGCCGTCGTCACGGGTCACCGACGTCACCGAGGTCCCGGTCCGCACGTCGACGCCGGCCGCGGTGAGCGCCTCGGCGACCAGTTCGCCGGCGAACGGCTCCATGCGGTTGAGCAGTCCCTTGCCGCGCACCAGGAGGGTGACCCGGGAGCCGAGGGCCTGCCAGGCGGTGGCCATCTCGGTGGCGACCACGCCGCCGCCGACCACCACCAGGCGACCGGGCACGGACCGGGCGCTCGTCGCCTCACGGCTGGTCCACGGCCCGACCTCGGCCAGTCCGGGCAGGTCGGGCAGGACGGCCCGGGTGCCGGTGCACACGGCGACGGCGTGCCGGGCGGTGAGGACCTTGTCGCCGACCGCGACTGTGCGCGGGCCGGTCAGGCGGCCGTGGCCGCGGTGGAGGTCGGCGCCGATGCCCTCCAGCCAGCCGACCTGGCCGTCGTCCTTCCAGTCGGAGGTGTAGTAGTCGCGGTGGGCGAGGACCGCGGCCGCGTCGAGGGGGCCCTGCACCGCCTGGCGCAGGCCGGGCAGGCGTCGGGCGTCGGCCTGGGCGATGACCGGGCGCAGCAGGGCCTTGCTGGGCATGCACGCCCAGTAGGAGCACTCGCCACCGACCAGTTCGCTCTCCACGACCGCGGTGGTGAGACCGGCCGCACGGGTGCGGTCGGCCACGTTCTCCCCCACGGGCCCGGCCCCGAGCACCACGACGTCGTACGCGATGGTTTCCGTTTCCGTCATGGGGTCAGTCTGGTGGGTGGTGTACGGGGTGGCCACACGGGTAGGGCGCGGAATACGCGACCTGCCGGCCGTGTTGACGCGGGCGGTTTCACCCCCTGCCGGGAGAACCCGGCAGGGAGCACGGGAACACGGGAAGAGGTAATCACGCCATGAGCAGCACCGTGGAGCTCACCAAGGAGAACTTCGACCAGACGGTCACCGACAACGACTTCGTCCTGATCGACTTCTGGGCGTCCTGGTGCGGGCCGTGTCGTCAGTTCGCCCCGGTCTACGAGAAGGCGGCCGAGGAGAACCCGGACCTCGTCTTCGGCAAGGTGGACACCGAGGCCCAGCCGGAACTGGCCGCGGCCTTCGGCATCCAGTCGATCCCGACCCTGATGATCGTCCGCGACCGGGTCGCCGTGTTCGCGCAGCCGGGCGCCCTGCCCGAGGCCGCCCTCACGGACGTCATCGGACAGGCCCGCAAGCTGGACATGGACGAGGTCCGCAAGTCCGTCGAGGAGCAGCAGGCCGCCCAGGGCGAGTGACCTGCGGGTCCCCTGCGCCCGTCCTCGAAGCGGTACGGCCCGGTCCGGCCCGGCAACATCTGGGGCTCGGCCCCCGGCAGGCGTCCGGGCCGGTTCCGGAAGGGGCGCGGGTTCCGGAAAAGGGGTGCCGGTTCCGGAAGGGGCGCCGGTGCCGGTTCCGGAAGGGGCGCCGGTTCTAGAAGGGGTACGGCGCCACGTCCCCGCGCACCGTCGTCCAGCGCACGTCGGTGAAGGCCTCCAGGTTGGCCTCGCCGCCGAAGCGGGCGCCGGTGCCGGAGGCCGCGACCCCGCCGAACGGCGCCACGGCCTCGTCGTTGACCGTCTGGTCGTTGATGTGCACGATGCCGGTCGGGATGCGCTCGGCCAGGTCGAGGCCGCGGGCCGTGTCGCGGGTGACGATCCCCAGGGACAGGCCGTAGGAGCTCGCCCCGGCCAGGGCGGCGGCCTCCTCCGGGGTGGCGAAGGCGCGGACCGGGGCGACCGGTCCGAAGACCTCCTCCGTGTAGGCGGGGGTGCGGTCGTCGACGCCCGCCAGGACGGTCGGGCGGTAGAACAGGTCCTCGTGCGTGCCGCCGGCCGCCAGCTTCGCGCCGGCCGCCGTGCTCGACTCCACCAGGCCGTGCACCTTGCGGAGCTGACCGTCGTCGATGAGCGGGCCCAGGTGGACCTGCGCGCGGTGCGGGTCGCCCACGGCCAGGGCGTCGGCCTTCGCCACCAGCCGCTCGACGTAATCCTCGTAGAGCGAGGCGTGCACGAGGTGGCGGCCGGTGGTCATGCAGATCTGTCCCTGGTGGAAGAAGGAACCCCAGGCGGCCGTGGAGATCACCGCGTCGAGGTCGGCGTCCTCCAGGACGATCAGGGCGGAGTTCCCGCCGAGTTCCAGATGGGCGCGCTTGAGGTGCCGGCCGGCCCCCTCGCCGACCGCCCGGCCCGCCGCGGTGGAACCGGTGAAGGAGATCACCGGGACGCGCGGGTCGGCGACCAGGGCCGCACCCGTCCCGGCGCCGCCCGGCAGGATGTGCAGCAGTCCCTCGGGGAGACCGGCCTCCGCGAAGACTGCGGCCAGTGACAGTCCGCCGCAGACCGCCGTGCGCGGGTCCGGCTTCAGCAGGACCGCGTTGCCGAGTGCCAGGGCCGGCGCGACCGAGCGGATGGACAGGATCAGCGGGGCGTTGAACGGGGAGATCACGCCGACGACGCCCACGGGGACACGGCGGGTGTACGACAGCCGGGGCACCTCGCTGGGCAGGACCTGGCCGGCCGG
This sequence comes from Streptomyces sp. NPDC048734, assembly GCF_043198675.1. Classification (NCBI taxonomy): domain Bacteria; kingdom Bacillati; phylum Actinomycetota; class Actinomycetes; order Kitasatosporales; family Streptomycetaceae; genus Streptomyces; species Streptomyces sp. NPDC048734. The sequence continues at coordinate 167,883 of NZ_JBICUZ010000004.1, forward strand.
GCGGGAGGCGAGGGCGGCGGCCTCGTAGCACTCCTGGGCGGCGACGTGCAGTTCGAAGTCGGCCTTGCCGAGGACGGAACCGGACTCGCGCACGAGCCACTCGCGCAGTTCGTCCGCGTGCGCGGCGAACAGATCGCCGGCCTTGCGCAGCACCGCGGCGCGGACGAAGTGGGGGACGCGGGCCCACTCGGCCTGGGCGGCGAGGGCGGCCTGCGCGGCCGGGGCCACGTCCTGCGCGCCGGCCAGCACCACCGTGCCGAGGGCGTCGCCGGTGGCGGGCTCGGTGACGGTGTGCACGGGGCCGGACAGGCTGCGGGACTGCCGGGCGGTGGGATCGAGCAACGGCATGGCGGCTCTCCGATCAGTGACCCTCGGGACCTGCCGGGGGCGCGAGTCCCGCGTGGTGCGCAGCCGCTGGAGCGGCCGGGGTGGCGGGACGCGGGCTCCGGGGCGGCCGGGCGAGGTGCGCCGGCGCCGAACGCGTCCCCGTCCGATTGAGCGTGCAACATCGTAGTCGTCCGCCGGACGGAACGAGCGGGCGACGGAACGAGCGGGCGACGCAAAGAGCAGCTGCGCAAGGAGCAGTCGCGCAGGGGACGGTCGCGGGAAAAGGCGGTCACCGCCCTCGGGTACCCGTCCCCGGTCGTGGGGTGTTCGGTTCGCGTCGCGTTCTTCGTCAGTCGTTCCCGCCGCGGGCGCCCGTGACCCGGTCCACCAGGTCGGTCCAGCCGGTTTCCAGGCGGGTCGGCGGGGTTGCGCACTGACGGACCAGGTGGTGGACCAGGGACGGGTTGAGATAGCCCAGCAGGGTGTGGGCCAGCAGGTCCGGGTCGGCGTCCGGTGCCGCCTGCCGCAGCAGCAGCGCGAGATGGCCGTGGTGCAGACGGTGGACGGGGCCGGTGTAGCGGCGGTCCGGGCCGGCCTCGGCCGCCAGCAGCAGGTCCAGTTCGTCGATCGCGCGGCGCAGGTAGGCGACGCCGAACGCCCGCAGCCGTTCCACCGGTGCGGCACCGGGTCCGAGCGGCGGGGGCCCGCCGAGGAAGGCGGCCTGGAACTTCCGCTCGGAGTGGTCGAGCAGCGCCGTCAGCAGTCCGGTGCGGTCGCCGAAGCGGCGGAAGACCGTCCCCTTGCCGACGTTCGCCGCGGCGGCCACCGCCTCCATCGTGACCCCGGCCGCGCCGTGCGCGGCGACCAGCCGGGCGGCGGCGTCGAGCAGCCGGGCGCGGTTGCGGGCCGCGTCGGCGCGCAGACATGGCTCGTCCTCGGCCGTCCCGAGCTGCAGCAGTTCGGGTTCGCCGAGGGGTGTCTCGGGGCCGGGGAGGGGAGGCAGGGCGGCGGACATGAACTCAGCGTAAAGCACCGGGAAGAAACTGGACCGCGGTCCGGTTAGAGTGCTAGAACTTGTAAACGGACCTCGGTCCGGATTGTCACCGCACTGTTCCAGCCCCTGGGGAGTAACCCATGCCTGTCCGCATCCTCGCGCTCGTCGGCAGCCTCCGCGCCGGTTCCACCAACCGCCAGCTCGCCGAGGCGGCCGTCAAGGTCGCTCCGGAGGGCGCGCAGGTCGACCTGTTCGAAGGCCTGGCCGACATCCCGTTCTACAACGAGGACCTCGATGTCGAGGGCAGTGTCCCGGCCGCCGCCGCCAAGCTGCGTGAGGCCGCCCAGGCCGCCGACGCCTTCCTGCTGTTCTCGCCCGAGTACAACGGCACCATCCCCGCCGTGCTGAAGAACGCCATCGACTGGCTGTCCCGCCCGTACGGCGCCGGCGCCTTCGGCGGCAAGCCGGTCGCCGTGGTCGGCACCGCGTTCGGCCAGTTCGGCGGCGTGTGGGCGCAGGACGAGGCCCGCAAGGCCGTGGGCATCGCCGGCGGCAAGGTGCTCGAGGACCTCAAGCTCTCCATCCCCGGCTCCCTGACCCGCTTCGCCGAGACCCACCCGGCCGACGACGCCGAGGTCGCCGCGCAGCTGACCGAGGTCGTGGCCCGCCTGCACGGCCACGCGAGCGAGACCGTGGCCGCCTGACCGTCCGACTGCCTGGCAGTCCGGCCGTCCCGGCGACACCGGTGAGACCGACCACGGACCACGGGGCCCACGGCCTGGAGAAGGGGCCCGGAGTCTCCGGTCCCCTTCCGTTTCCGTCCGGGCGAGGGCCCCCGGCCGCCGCGGCCGCGGCGAGCTCGGCACCGAGCGCGGGCCCTCCCCCGGGGCGCCGAACCGGTTGATGCGCACACCGACACGCATGTCCTTCCCCGTTCGGAGACGACCGCCGAGATCCACACCGGCTGGAAGACCATGAACTCCCTGCTGGGGCCCAGCGACTACGGCAGGGACCGGTACAGCCGGTTCGACACGTCCGACACCGAGGAGATCCGCGTCCGCCGGCTCGACGAGGTCATGGACGAGGCGCTGGAGGGCCTCGCCGATCCGCGCCCCTACCTGAAGATGGACACCCAGGGCTACGACCTGGAGGTGTTCGCCGGAGCCGGGAAGCGGATCGGGGAGTTCGTCGGCATGCAGTCCGAGGTCGCGGTGCTGCGGTTGTACGAAGGCAGCCCTGGGAGGGGCGAGGCCGTCGCGGCGTACGAGGCGGCCGGGTTCGGCATCACGGGCATGTACCCGGTGACCCGGGAGGCGACCACCGGCCGGGTGATCGAGTTCGACTGCGTGCTGGTGCGCGCGGACGCGGCCCCCACGCCGTAGCCGGCCGGCTCGGGGCTGGGCTGCCGACGGTCTCCTGGCGCGGCGGCGCCGCCGGGTTCCGCGCCCGGTCGGCGGGTACCGCGGTCCGGTGAGCCCTGCGGCGGGTGCGAAGGCGTGGGACGGCGGGCCCCCGCACCCTGCCCGGACCCGCGTCCTAGACCTTGGCCTGCTCGGACTCGGGCTCGAAGGCGTGCCGGGTCTCCTCCGTGTCGGAGTCGGCCGGGCGGGCGGCGGGGATGACGGACGCGATGGCCGCGGAGACCAGGGCGAGGGCGCCGCCGACGAGGAGCGCGGTGCGGAAACCGTCCTCGGAGGCGAGGGTGTAGCCGCCCATGGTGGTCGTCATCTGGGCCAGGATCACGCCGATGACGGCGGCGCCGACCGAGGTGCCCAGCGACCGCATGAGGGTGTTGAAGCCGTTGGCGGCGGCGGTCTCCGACAGCGGGACCGAACCCATGATGAGGGCGGGCATCGCGCCGTAGGCGAGGCCGACACCGCTGTTGATGACGATGCCGACGACCATCAGGCCCCAGGCGGAGCCCATCAGCGCCATGGACAGGCCGTAGCCGGCGGCGATGACCAGCGCGCCGCAGACGAGCGTGGACTTCGGGCCGCGGGCGTTGGTGAGCTTCCCGCCGAGCGGGGAGACGAACATCATCATGATGCCGCCGGGGGCCATCCACAGGCCGGTCGCGAGCATGGACTGGCCGAGCCCGTAGCCGGTGGCCTCCGGGAACTGCAGGAGCTGCGGCATGACGAGCATGCTCGCGTACATCGCGAAGCCGATGAAGACGGACGCGAGGTTGGTGAGGAGCACCCGCGGGCGGGCGGTGGTGCGCAGGTCGGTCAGCGGGTCGGTGGTGCGCGTCTCCCAGAATCCCCAGGCCGCGAGGACCACGACGGCGGCGGCGAACAGGCCGAGCGTGACGCCCGAACCCCAGCCCCAGTCGGCACCCTTGGAGACCGCGAGCAGCAGGGCGACCAGGCCGGCGCCGAGACCGAGCGCACCGGGCAGGTCGAAGCGCTGCCCCTTGGCGGCGGCGGGCACGTCGGGGATCAGGAACCAGATGAGCAGGGTGACGACGACGGCCATGCCGGCCGAGCCCCAGAACAGGACGCGCCAGTTCGCGTACTGGGCGATCGCCGCGGCGATGGGCAGGCCGAGGCCGCCGCCGATGCCCATCGAGGCGCTGACCAGGGCGATGGAGGAACTGAGCTTCTCCGGCGGGAGGACGTCGCGGAGCAGGGCGATGCCGAGAGGCAGCATGCCCATGCCCATGCCCTGGAGCCCGCGCCCGATGATCATCGGGACGACGCCGGAGGCGAGGGCGCACACCACCGAGCCCACGATCAGCGGCACCGCGCACGCCAGGAGCATGCGCCGCTTGCCCAGCAGGTCGCCGAGGCGGCCCACGACCGGCACGCAGACCGCGGCGGCCAGCAGGGTGACCGTGATGACCCAGGCCGCGTTCGAGGACGAGGTGTCGAGGATCTGCGGCAGTTCGGCGAGGAGCGGGGTGACCAGCGTCTGCATGATCGCGGCCGTGATGCCGGCGAGGGCGAGCGTGGCGACCACGCCACCCGCGCGGGCCGTGGGCTGGGGGGCGTCCATGGGCGGACTCCTCGGTTTCTCTGGGGGTTCCGGGCGAGGGATGTGCATCGTACATGTCGAATGCATCAACCATGTGATGTGGTGGTTGCACGCGATGTGGTGCCTGCACGGTGGTGTGCCAGGATGGAGCGGCCGCCGCCGGGACGGGTCGCGGGGACGGCCGCACGAACAGGAGGCTCGGGTACATGCAGAGGCCGACGCACGAGGTGGAGTACGAGCAGATGCTGCTCAGCCGCCACACGTTCCTGAGCCGGCGCGGGGGCCGCCGCACGGACGGTGTCCTGGAGCGCAGCGCCTACATCCTGCTGAGCCGGATCCGGGTCCAGGGCCCGATGTCGATCGGGGAGCTGAGCGACGCCTTCGCCCTGGACGCCTCCACCCTGAACCGGCAGACCGCCGCGGCGATGCGCGCCGGACTGCTCGACCGCATCCCCGATCCGCAGGGCGGGATGGCCCGCAAGTTCCGGCTGACGGCGGAGGGCGAGCGGCTGCTCGACGAGGAGCGGCGGGGCATCGTCGAGGTCCTGGACCGCGTCATGGGGGACTGGTCGCAGGACGACATCACCGCGTTCGCGTCCTATCTCAGGCGCTTCAACAACGGCATCGAGGCCATCGGCGGACGCCCGTGGCCGCGCCCGTCCCCGCAGGGCGGGGAGCCGCGCGGCTGATCCCGGTCAGCGCGGGGCCGTTCCCGCCGCCGGCACGAGCCCGCGCTCCGGGTCGACGCCGTAGCTCGCGGTCCAGGCCACGGGCGGGCAGGAGCGGCCGTTGGGGTGCTGCTCCGTCAGCCCGGCCCGGACGCGGTCGGACACCAGGACGCGGCCGTCCGCCGCCGAGGTGACGGTGAGCCGCACCGGCACGGTGGCCCTCCCGACGTCGTCGGGCAGCCGGACCGACAGCCTCGCGAACGGGTCGTCGGGGTTACCCGACGACCGCCGCACGCACCGCTCCTCCACGCACACCCGCACGACGGCCGCGTCGGCGCCCCCGAAGTCGGCCGGGGTCCACAGCACGCCGACCGCCGAGTCCATGTCGGCCTGCGTGCAGGCGGCGCCCCGGCCGGGGAGCGCGCACCCGGTCAGCGCGACGACCACGCCCAGGAGGGCGAGCGGACGACACCTCACCGCACCGCCCCCGACCGCCGCCCCGCCCGTCGCCCGCCCGCCGACCGCGCGGGACGGCACCGGACGTCGTCCGCCCGCTCCCCCGCCTCCGCGTCCATGGGCCCATGATCTCACCGGCCGGAGGCCGGTCCCGCGCGGTTCACCAGCTCCGGGTCACCGAACGCAGGGCGATCCAGGAGTCGCGCACGCGGGCGTAGTCCATGGTCAGCTGGAGTCGCCGGTCCTCGTGCGCGCCGTCCGCGGCCGGACGCGTGACCACGCGGCCCACGAGGCGTGCCGTGTCGCCGTCGACCGTGACGGTCACGGTCTTCTCCTCGATCGCCTGCGGGACGAACGTCGCGGCGCGCAGGTCCGCCAGCCAGGCGGCCTTCGGCTGCTCGTCCCCCGTGTTCCCCGTCAGGGTGAAACCGTCGTCGAGCAGGGCGTCGAGCGCGACGGTGTCGCCGTCGGCCATCGCGTGCAGATGGGCCCGGTAGGCGTCGATGACCTCCATGCGGGTGTGCACGTCGGCTGAGGGGTTCATCCGTGCTCCTGTCGTCGTGCCCCGCCTCCGCCGCCGGATCGCCTTCACCGCACGGCAGGACCGGGGCGTACCTCGGCGCATGCCTGTCAGCGATCATCATGGCTGTTCGGGTCACCCGGTGCTCGCCGCGCCGCCGACCGCGGCGGTTCAGGCCCAGGCGGTCACCGGCAGGAAGGAGCTGTCCCGGCGGAACAGTTCCGTGCCGTCGGCCCGCTCCACGCGGAGCTGGTAGTCGTAGTGGCGCAGGTAGTACCCGGGATAGTTGTACGACTCGAAGCGCACCGAGCCGCTCGTGGTGCCGGTGCGGGCGATGAAGGTGGCGTCCCTGGCGAAGGCCGGCGTGCCGTCGTTCGGGTCGAAGCGGGCACGGAAGGAGTAGTGGCGCAGGTGGTTGCCGGCCGCGTCACGGAAGGAGCAGCCGTTCGCGTCCGCGAGGCCGGGTACGACCGTGAAGGTGGCCGCCCGCTTCTCGGCGGCCGTACCGGAGGCGTTCACCACCGGCAGGTTGAGCAGCGCGGACTGCGCCTGCCAGTGCCGGGTGGGGTAGTTGACGGAGCGGAAGGAGCGGGTGACGTTGCGGGGCAGGCTCACCCCGCCGGTCACCGTCTCCTTGACGACGGTGAAGTGGCGGGCCGTGCCGGAGATCCCCGGCAGGGCCTTCGGCGCGCTCCAGGTGGTGAAGGTGTCGTAGCTGTCGCTGTAGTAGTAGGTGCCGTCGCCGTAGCCGTCGAAGAAGACGCGCCAGCCGCCGTTGTCGAGCTGGACGAGGGCCGGGCCCTCGCGGTAGCCGCCCCAGCCCGCCCAGTCGCCGGTGCGGGAGATGCTGTACGGGCCGGCGAGCCGGGTGGCGGTGGCGTACTCGATGTACTTGGTCGTCTCGTTCTTGGTGAAGGCGTGGTAGGTCGGGCCGAGCTTCACGACGAAGGTGTCGATGTGGTTCTCGCCGATGCCGGACAGGGCGACGGGTGCGGTCCAGGCGGTGAGGCCCGGGTCGGTGGCCCTCAGCAGGTAGGGGGTGAACATCCACTCGTCGTCCGTGGTGGAGCAGGACACGATGATGTTGACGCTGCCGTCGCCGTCGACGAACCACTCCGGTGCCCAGGCCCGCGAGAGGCCCGCGACGGGGACCGGGTGGTCGTACAGGAACGACCAGGTGAGCCGGTCGGTGCTGCGGGCGAACCCGATGGTGGTGCTGGGGTCCTGCCACGTGTGCGTGGTGTAGGTCAGGTAGTAGGAGCCGTCGGTGTGCTTGAGGATGCTCGCGTCGCGGATGCGGTTCGCGGGCGGGGTGTAGGCGGCGGACCTGGCGAGGCGGAAGTCGGTGGCGTCGTCCGACTGATAGACGTTCACCGTGCCGTCGTCGCTGTCGAGGAACGGCACGACGGTGTAGCGGGTGGCCGATCCGCCGGGCGGGGCGGCGGCGAGCGCGGTGCCGAGCAGGCCCGGCGCCTCCGCGAGCACCAGTGTGGAGACGGGCAGGGCGGCCATCGCGCGCAACACGCTGCGGCGGGACGGGGTGGGGCGGCGTGCGGTCATGTGCGGCTCTCTCCCTACGACGCGGGTTCGACATCCCGAACGAAGTTCGGAAAACCGATCAGAAGGTAGGGGTGACCCCCGGGCACGTCAATGCCTCGCACAGGAACGGGTGGTGGCCCGTGCGACGCCCGCGGCGGACACGGAACCCCCGCGGGCCGGAGTGTGTTCCTCCTCCGGGGGCCGGACGTTACCGTTCGGTAGACAATGTGCTCACGGAGGTGTCCCGCCATGACGCTCGACCGTTCCGCAGGCCTGATCGAGACCGCCCGCGCGCTGGCCGCCGGGGAGGTCACCTCCCGCACGCTGGTCGAGCGGACCCTGGCGCGGATCGAGGCCACCCAGGGCACCCTCAACGCCTTCCGCGTCGTCCGCGCCGAGGCCGCGCTCGCCGAAGCCGACGCGGCCGACCGGGAGTTGTCCCGCGGCGGGCGCAGGCCCCTGCTGGGGGTGCCGGTCGCCGTGAAGGACGACATGGACGTGGCGGGCGAGCCGACCGCCTTCGGCTGCGCGGGCACCCATCCCGCGGTCGCCGAGGACGGGGAGGCGGTACGGCGGCTGCGCGCGGCCGGGGCCGTGATCGTCGGCAAGACGAACACCTGTGAATTCGGACAGTGGCCGTTCACCGAGGGCCCGGCCTTCGGCGCGACCCGCAACCCGTGGCACACCGGGCACACCCCGGGCGGTTCCTCCGGCGGTTCGGCGGCCGCCGTGGCGGCGGGCCTGGTACCCGCCGCGCTCGGCTCGGACGGCGCCGGCTCGGTCCGCATCCCGGCGTCCTGGACCCACCTCGTCGGCATCAAGCCGCAGCGCGGACGCGTGTCGACCTGGCCGCGCGGCGAGTCCTTCCAGGGCATCACGGTCAACGGCACCCTGGCCCGGACCGTGGCCGACGCGGCCCTCCTCCTCGACGCGGCGAGCGGCAACCATCCGCGCGACCCGCACCGGCCTCCCGCCGTCGATGCCCTCGCCGCGGTGGGCCGCGACCCCGGCCGGCTGCGGATCGCCCTCGCGCTGAAGCCTCCGTTCACCGCCGTGCCCGCCCGGCTGCTCCCCGAGGTGCGCGACCGGGTCGTCGCGCTCGCGGCGACGCTGGCGGGCCTCGGGCACACCGTCGAGGAAGCCGACCCGCCGTACGGGCGGATCGGGCTGACCTTCGTGCCACGGGCGACCGCGGGGATCGCCGAGTGGGTGGCCGAGGCGCCCTTCCCCGCCCTGCTCGACCGGCGCACCCATGGCGCCGCCCGGCTCGGCAGGCTCCTCGGCGGCGCCCCGCTGCGGGCGGCCCGCCGTGCGGAGGCGGTGCTGCACCGCCGTATCGGCCGCTTCTTCGAGACGTACGACGTGGTGCTCGCGCCGACCACGGCCGCTCCCCCGCCGCGCATCGGCGCCCTGCTGGAGCTGAGCGGGTTCGCCACCGACCGCGCCATGATCGCCGCGTGCCCCTACGCGTGGCCCTGGAACGTCCTCGGCTGGCCCGGCGTCAACGTGCCCGCGGGCTTCACGCCCGGTGGGCTGCCGGTCGGGGCGCAACTGCTCGGGCCCGCCGGCAGCGAGCCGCTGCTGTTGTCGCTCGCCGCGCAGGCGGAGGCGGACCTGCGCTGGCACGAGCGGTGGCCGGAGCCGCTCGTCACGGACTCCCCGGCGGCCTGAGCCGCCCGCTCCGGGTGCGCGCCGCGCCGGGGCCTGGGCCAGAGGGGAGGGCGTGTCGCCGGCGTCCCCGCGCGACGTGGTCACGGGGGCGGCACCGGGGCGGTCCCGGCACAGCCTCCGGGGTCTTTCGTTTGGATCGGGCCGGATCAGGGGGGAAGTCCGGTGCCGTGCCTTGGAGGGCGGAGGAGGGAGTCAGGGAGGAGCCCTGGCGACCGACGACGACGCGGCGAGAGGCGGCACCAGACCCCGCGAGCCCGGCATGATCCGAACGACAGGCCCTAGGGTGCCCTCGTGACCGCTTCCACCGAAGAAGAGAACGTCCCGGGCCGCTTCGGCCCCTCCGCCACCGTCGAGGCCGAACCGCGCGAGGTCGGCCGGGTGCGGACCGAGTACTCGCCCGCGCGCGACGGCGACCCGGACCCCGGCGAGATCGTCTGGACCTGGGTGCCCTTCGAGGAGAACGACGGGCGCGGCAAGGACCGCCCGGTGCTGGTCGTCGCCCGGGAGGCGGCCGGTACCTTCCTCGCCGTACGGCTGTCCAGCAAGCAGCACGTCGGCGACCGCGAGTGGGTGCCGATCGGCAGCGGTCCCTGGGACCGCTCGGGCCGGGACTCCTGGGTGGCCGTCGACCGCGTGCTGCGGCTGCACGAGCAGGGCATGCGCCGGGAGGCCTGCGCACTGGACCGGATGCGGTTCAACCTGGTGGTGCACCGGCTGCGGGAACGGTACGGCTGGAACTGAGCGCCTTCCCGGCGCTCACGCCCGCTCGCGGAGCCGCGGCTGCGGGAAGGCGCGCACGAAGGCCTGCCGGACCACGCTCCCCGGCGTCCGGTCCAGCACGCCGAACACCACCCGCGTGAACGTCCCCTCGAACCGGCCGCCGGGACCCAGCAGCGCCCGGAAGGCGCCCGCCACCTGCGCGGGGTCGTTGCGGAAGACGCCGCAGCCCCAGGCGCCGAGGACCAGCCGCCGGTAGCCGTGCGCCGCGCCCGTCTCCAGGACGCGTTCGGCCCGTACCGCCAGCGCGCGCGGCAGTTCGCCGGCACGCTCCGGCGCCGTACGCAGGATCACTCCGGCGTTCGGCGCGGCGGCCGTCAGGAAGCCGGCGGTGTACGGCTCGGGCAGGAACCGGCCCCGGTCGTCGCGGAAGACCGGTACGGCCGGTGAGTGGACGACCCGGTCCGTGTAGAACGGGTCGCGGTGGGCGCGGTGGTGGTCGTAGAACTCGGGGGCCCGCAGCAGGCACGTGTACAGCGCGGAGCCGCGGCACAGCGCCTCCTCCTGGGCCTGGGCGCCGTTGAGGTACCCGCCGCCGGGATTGCGGGCGGAGGCGAAGTTGAGCACCGCCACCGGGGCGTCCGCGAGTCTGCGGGCGGCCTCCAGGCTGCTCTCGCCGGTGACCTCGATCCGCGGAGCGGACGGGGCGGCCCCCAGGACCGCCTCCGGGACCGGCACCGGGCCGGGTCCCACCATGCGGGTCCCCTCCCGAGCGGCCCCGACCGCGGCGGCGAGCGGTACCTCGCGCCCGTCGGCCGTGCGGTACGCGCCCGCGGCCACGGCCTCCTCCGTCTCCCGCGCGATGCCGCGCAGCCGCGCGCTCACGGCGCCACCCCCGTGGGCGCCACAGCCACGTGCCGCACGGTGCGCCGCACGGCGTACCGTGCCCCGTCCGTCTCCCCCGTCGTGCTCACGCACGCATCGTCAGCGATGCTGGACGGACGGTGCAACCGGTTTTCCACCGGCCTGGAAGGTCGGCGGGAACCCCTCGGAAACGGCCCGGGAACGGCGCGGAAAGGAGGGTGCCCCGGACCCGCGGGCGCCGACGGGCGCTCTTGTGCGATGCGGCGGGAGGGTCTTGGGTGGATGAGCGAACCGGTCCGGCACCATCGAAGCCGGACCGGTGGCATGGTGGAATCTCAGGAGGATACCGACATGTCGGACACGTCGAGCGGCGCTTCGGGGAGTGACTGTACGGGGACCCGTACTCCTCTCACCGAGGCCGAGGCGGAGGCCCTGGTCAAGGGCATCTGCTTCAAGACCGGACCGCCCCGCACCGTCGGGGTCGAAGTGGAATGGTTCGTCCACGAGCTGCGCTCACCGCGGCTCCCCGTCCCACCCGAACGACTCGCGGCGGCCTACGAGGCCCTGCGGACGGTGCCGCTGTCCTCGGCGCTCACCGTCGAACCCGGCGGCCAGCTGGAGCTCAGCTCGCCGCCCGCCGCCTCCCTGATGGAGTGCGTGAGCACCGTCTCCGCCGACCTGGACGCCGTCCGCGCCGTCCTGCGCGGGGTGGGACTGGTCCTCGCCGGACTCGGCACCGAGCCCTGGCACCCGCCCCGGCGGTTCCTGCACGAGCCGCGCTACGACGCCATGGAGGCGTGCCTCGACCGCACCGGTCCGGCCGGGCGGGCCATGATGTGCACCTCGGCCTCCGTGCAGGTCTGCCTGGACGCCGGCCACGAGGAGCCCGGCCCGCTGGGGCACGGGCGGCGCTGGTGGCTGGCGCACGTGCTGGGCCCCGTCCTGGTCGCCGCCTTCGCCAACTCGCCGCTGCTCGGCGGCTCCCCGACGGGCTGGCGTTCCACACGGCAGCGGCTGTGGGCGGAGATCGGCGCGGGCCGCGCGGGCGCACCGGCCCTGGACCGGGATCCGCGCGCCGCCTGGGCCGGACACGTCCTGGACGCCCCGGTGATGTGCGTACGCCGGGAGGACGGGCCGTGGGACGTACCCGAGGACCTGACCTTCCGGGAGTGGATCCGGTCGGGGGCGCCCACCCGGGCGGACCTCGACTACCACATGTCCACGCTGTTCCCGCCGGTGAGACCGCGTGGCCATCTGGAGCTGCGCATGATCGACGCGCAGCCGGGCGAGGACGGCTGGATCGTGCCGCTCGCGGTGACGACGGCGCTGTTCGACGACCCGGAGGCCGCCGAGAGCGCCTACCGGGCGGTCAAACCGCTCGCGGAACGGTCCCGTCCGGGGCCGGCGCCGCACAACCCGCTGTGGAGCGAGGCGGCCCGCTCCGGTCTCGCCGACCCCGAGCTGCGGGAGACCGCCGTGGCCTGCTTCACGACGGCCCTGGAGGCCCTGCCCCGGATCGGCGCCGGCACCGAGGTGACGGACGCCGTCGCCGGGTACCTGGAGCGCTACGTCCGCAAGGGCCGCACCCCCGCCGACGACCAGCTCGACCGCCTGTGCGGCACCGACGGCCGCACACACGGGAAGGACATCCGCACATGACCGACCTCGCCCCCGAGGCCCTGGACACCGAGGCGTTGCGCGAGCGGGCGCTCACCACCCTCGTCACCGCCCGTGCCCGCACCACGCTCCTGACCAGCTGTGTGGAGGAGCCCGACCTCACCGCACAGCACTCCCCCCTGATGTCCCCCCTGGTGTGGGACCTCGCGCACATCGGGAACCAGGAAGAACTGTGGCTGCTGCGCGCCGTGGCGGGCCGCGAGGCGATGCGCCCCGAGATCGACGGGCTGTACGACGCCTTCGAGCACGCGCGCTCCGAGCGGCCCTCGCTGCCGCTGCTGCCGCCCGCCGAGGCCCGCGCCTACGCGGCGGAGGTGCGCGGGCGGGTCCTGGACCTGCTGGATTCGGCCGACTTCGACGGGACACGGCTCACCGAGGCCGGTTTCGCCTTCGGGATGGTCGCCCAGCACGAACAGCAGCACGACGAGACGATGCTGATCACCCATCAGCTCCGCACGGGGCCGCAGGCGCTGACGGCTCCCGACCCGGAACCGGCACCGCTGTTCACCGGCCCGTCCGAAGTGCTCGTGCCGGGCGGCCCGTTCACGATGGGCACCTCCGGCGAGCCCTGGGCGCTGGACAACGAGCGGCCCGCGCACCGGCGCGAGGTGGCGGCGTTCCACATCGACACCACGCCGGTGACCAACGGCGCCTACCAGGCGTTCATCGACGACGGCGGTTACGACGACGCCCGCTGGTGGACGGCGGAGGGCTGGTCCCACATCCGCCGGAACGGAATCGATTCGCCGCTGTTCTGGCACCGCGACGGCGGGCAGTGGCTCCGGCGCCGCTTCGGCGTCACCGAGGTCGTGCCGCCCGAGGAGCCGGTGGTGCACGTGTGCTGGTACGAGGCCGACGCCTACGCCCGCTGGGCCGGGCGGCGGCTGCCGACCGAGTCCGAGTGGGAGAAGGCCGCCCGCTTCGACCCCGCGACCGGCGGGTCGATGCGCTACCCGTGGGGCGACGCCGACCCCACGCCCGAGCACGCCAACCTGGGCCAGCGCCATCTGCGCCCCGCACCCGCCGGCAGCTATCCGGCAGGGGAATCTCCGCTGGGGGTTCGGCAGTTGATCGGCGATGTGTGGGAGTGGACGTCGAGCGACTTCCAGCCCTACCCCGGCTTCCGGGCGTTCCCGTACAAGGAGTACTCGGAGGTGTTCTTCGGCCCCGAGTACAAGGTGCTGCGGGGCGGTTCGTTCGCGGTGGACCCGGTGGCCTGCCGGGGCACCTTCCGCAACTGGGACTACCCGATCCGGCGGCAGATCTTCTCCGGCTTCCGCACCGCCCGCCCGGCGGCCGCCTGATGTGCCGTCATATCGCTTACCTGGGAGCGGAGGAACCGCTCGGCCGACTCCTGGTGGAGCCCCCGCACGGCCTGTACCGCCAGTCGTGGTCCCCCCGGGTGCAGCGGTACGGCACGGTCAACGCCGATGGTTTCGGCGTGGGTTGGTACGCCGGGGGTGATCCGGTGCCGGCCCGTTACCGCCGGGCCGGGCCGATCTGGGCCGACCTGTCCTTCGCCGACCTGGCCCGCGTCGTGCGCAGCGGGGCGGTGCTGGCCGCCGTACGCGACGCGACGCTGGCCGGGGCGGACGCCGAGGCCGCGGCGGCGCCGTTCGCGGCGGGGCGGTGGCTGTTCAGTCACAACGGGGCCGTGCCGGGCTGGCCGGGGTCGCTGGAGCCGCTCGTACGCACGCTGCCGGCGTCCGCGGTGCTGGCCATGGAGGCGCGCAACGACTCCGCGTTCGTGTGGGCACTGGTCCTGGCCCGGCTGCGCGCCGGGGACACGGAGGGCCAGGCGCTCGCCGACACGGTGCAGGAGGTCGCCGCGGCGGCCCCCGGCTCCCGGCTCAACCTGCTGCTCGGCGACGGCGACACCGTCACCGCGACGGCCTGGGGGGACACCCTCTGGTACCTGACGGAGCCCGGCCGCACGGTCGTGGCCTCCGAGCCCTACGACGACGATCCGCGCTGGCAGGAGGTCCCCGACCGCACCCTGCTCGCGGCGACCCGCACCGAGGTGCTGCTCACCCCGCTGAAGGACCCGAGCGAGGCCGCGGCGCCCTCCCCCGCTCCCGGCTCCGCCGCGGGGGCAGCCCCATCACCCGAGGAGAACGGCTCGTGAGCCCCTTCCAGATCACCCGCACCCTCCCGGAGGACGCCACCGGCGCCGCCCTGCGCGCCGACGTCCTCCAGGGCCTCACCGCCACCCCCAAGACACTGCCGCCGAAGTGGTTCTACGACGCCGACGGCAGCGAACTGTTCGAGCGGATCACCGAGCTGCCCGAGTACTACCCGACGCGGGCCGAGCGCGAGATCCTCGTGGACCGGGCCGGCGAGACCGCCGCCGCGGCCGGCGCCCGCACCCTGGTCGAGCTGGGTTCGGGGTCCTCGGAGAAGACCAGGCACCTGATCGGCGCGCTGACGGACCTGGACACCTACGTGCCCGTCGACGTCAGCGAGAGCGCCCTCACCGGGGCGGGACGGGCCCTCGCCGCCGAGCGGCCGGGCCTGTCCGTCCACGCCCTCATCGCCGACTTCACCGCACCGCTGACGCTCCCGGACACCCCGGGGCCGCGTCTGGTGGCGTTCCTCGGCGGCACGATCGGCAATCTCCTGCCCGACGAGCGCGCGGCCTTCCTCGGATCGGTCCGGGCGCTGCTCTCGCCGGGCGACGCCCTGCTGCTCGGCACGGACCTCGTCAAGGACGAGGAGGTCCTGGTGCGGGCGTACGACGACGCGGCCGGGGTGACGGCGGCGTTCAACAAGAACGTCCTGGCCGTCGTCAACCGTGAGCTGGGCGGCGATTTCGATCCGGGCGCCTTCGACCACGTCGCGCTCTGGGACGCGGAGAACGAGTGGATCGAGATGCGGCTGCGGTCCCGCACGGCGCAGACGGTGAAGCTCCCCGCGCTCGGTCTCGCCGTCGACTTCGCGGCGGGCGAGGAGCTGCGCACGGAGGTCTCGGCGAAGTTCCGCGAGGCGGGAGTGCGCGCGGAACTGTCCGCGGCGGGACTGGAGTTGTCCCGCTGGTGGACGGACCGGGAGGGCCGCTTCGCACTCTCGCTGAGCACCGCGCGGTAGGAACGACCGTACGGGTGCGGGTCAGCCCGCGGAGACCGTCAGCGCCTCGGTGATCCGCCGGGAGGCGCGGCGGGCCTGTGTCGCGGGATCGGCTCCGCCGAGCACCTCGGTCATGTAGGTCTTGATCGGGTTGTCCGCCTCCACGGCGGCCCACTCGGGCGTGCTGGGGGTCGCCCGGCCCTGCGCGGCTCCCGCCGCCATGGCGGCGACCCCCTCCTCGCCCGCCACCGCGGACGCCAGCTTCGCCTTGTTCGGGACGTAGTTCATGGTGCGGGCCAGGTCGGTGTTCCATTCGGCACCGGTCAGCGCGGCGACCACGGCGACGGCCGCCTCGCGCCGGTCGGTGTTGCGGGGCACGACGAGATCGGAGCCGCCGATGAGGACCGCGCCCGGTTTCGCCGCGCTCTTCCCCGGGACGGGGAAGTACCCCAGCTTCCCCTCCAGCGCGGGGTTCTGCTGGACGACGGCCCGTGCGAGGCCGGGGACGGCGACGATCTGGGCGACCTTGCCCGCGGCGAAAACCCCTGCCTGGGGCGGGTGTTCCTCGTCCGCGTCCGCCGGTCCCGCGCCGAGGGACTGAAGGCTTCGGTAGAACTCCATGCCGCGCAGGGCGGCCGGGGTGTCCAGGGTGCCCTCCCAGCGGCCCGCGTCCTCGGTGGCGAGGTCTCCGCCCTCGTCCCAGATGAAACCGGAGAGGGTGTACCAGTCCTGGCCGGCCAGGTAGATGCCCTGGTTCCCGTCCGAGTTCAGCTTCTCGGTGGCGGTGAGCCACTCCTCGCGGGTGCGCGGCACGGCGGTGACTCCGGCCTGCGCGAAGAGGTCCTTGCGGTAGATCACGACACGGTTGGCCGCGTACCAGGGGATGCCGTACTGGTGGAAGCGGCGCTGCCCCGGGTCGGCGAGGCCGGGCAGCCACTCGTCCTTCTCCCACTTGGCGACGGATTCCAGGGTCAGGTCGAGCAGCCGGTTGCCGTCGACGTACAGCGGGACCTGGGTGTTGCCGACCTCGATGACGTCCGGCCCGTCCTCGCCGTCGCCCTCCAGGGCCGTCTGCACCTTGTCGGCGATGCCGGTCCACTCCTGGATGCGGATGTCCAGGTCGAGGTCGGGGTGGTCGCGTTCGAAGTCCTCGGTGAACCGGTCCAGGAAGTCCCGCGAGGCGCTGTCCTTCATGAGCCAGACGGTGACGGTCCGCCGGTCGCTCCCGCCGACGCCCGGCACGGCGCCGCAACCGGTGAGGAGGGAGGCGGACACGCAGAGGAGGGCGAGGAGGCGACGTCTCACGGGGGTCCTGTTCTGCCTGGTGGACAGGGGCGAGGGGCCCGGCGTGGGGGAACGGGCGGGGTCGCCCGGACGGGTGTGCAGGATTTTGGTATGGACCAATGCGGAGGTCAAGGGGTGACCGGCCCGCACCCCGCACGTCTCGCGCTCCGCCGCAGCCTGGGGCACCGTGGAGTGACGCGCGACACACGCGGCACCGCCGTCCCGGCCGAGAGGAGCACCCGCATGTCGAACCACACCTACCGGGTCACGGAGATCGTCGGCACCTCACCCGACGGCGTGGACCAGGCGATCCGCAACGGCATCTCCCGCGCCTCGCAGACCCTGCGGCACCTGGACTGGTTCGAGGTGACCCAGGTGCGCGGACAGATCGAGAACGGCGATGTCGCGCACTGGCAGGTGGGCCTCAAGGTCGGCTTCCGCCTGGACGAGACGGAGTGACGGGCGAGCGGCGGGCCGCGCCGCCGCGGCCGTCCGGTCCGGCGGTTCGCCGAGCGGGGTGACGGACGGAGTGACGGGCGGAGTGACGGGCGGAGTGACGGGCGGCCCTCAGGCCGGTAGTCCGCCCGCGCCTCAGGTGCGCCCCTCGCGCTCCTGGGCGACGCGCAGCGCGGCCGAGGGCGCCGCCCAGCGCGCCCGGACCACGGTGAAGCCGGCCGCCTCCGCGTCGTCGCAGACCAGGTCGTCGTCGTCCACCAGGACCCGCACCTCGCGCTCCCGGGCGAGCCGGCGCAGGATCTCCAGCTTGGCGCGGCGGGCCGGCCGGCGGTCGCCGTCCCGTCGCATGTACACCCGACCCTTCGGCAGCGCGTGCCGGTCGAGCCACTCGCGGGTGTCCCGCCGGCAGCGTTCGGGGCGCCCGGTCAGATAGACCACCTCGCACTCCCGCGCGCTCTCCAGGGCCAGCGCGACCCCCTCCGCGAGCGGCGGGTCGTGCGGGGCCGCCGCGAAGAAGGCGTCCCAGTCCCGCGGCCCGCGCTCCAGGAACCGCTGCCGGTGGGCGGTGCCGGCAAGGGTGTTGTCCAGGTCGAACACGGCGAGGGGTCGCTTGCTGCTGTCGGTCACGGCACCACCCTAGGGACCTCCCGCGTCCGGGCGAACACAAGGTCGACCGCCAATTGTTAATGGGATCCATTTTCATATAGCGTCCTCGGTGTCCAGCCGCCGAGGAGGATCCCCATGGCCGTGCCCAAGCGGAAGATGTCCCGCAGCAACACCCGTCACCGTCGCGCCCGATGGAAGGCGACCGCACCGGCACTCGTGCCCGTCACCGTGGACGGCGTCCGCCACCTCGTCCCCCAGCACCTGGTGCGGGCGTACGAGCGCGGCCTGCTGCGTCCCGAAAGCTGACCGGAGGAGGGTCAGGGGCGCGGAGGGCCGGGGCCCGAGGGGAATACCGGCGGTCCGGGGCGGGGCCGGGGCCCTGAGGGAATCCCGGCGTCCGCCACGCGTTGAACACCGTGTGAGTTCTGTGATCGAAGCCGCCCGGTTCTCCGTCCTCGACCGCTCCCGCACGCGCGAGGGCCATCCGGCCGACGCGGCCCTGCGGGACACCGTGGCGCTGGCGCGGGAGGTGGAGGCGCTCGGCTACCACCGGTTCTGGGTGTCCGAGCACCACGGCGTCCCCGGCGTGGCCGGCTCCGCGCCGACCGTTCTCGCCGCCGCCGTGGCCGCCGCGACGGCCACGATCCGGGTCGGCACGGGCGGGGTCATGCTGCCCAACCACCGGCCGCTGGTCGTCGCCGAGCAGTTCGGGGTGCTGGAATCGCTGTTCCCGGGCCGCATCGACATGGGCCTGGGCCGGTCGGTCGGTTTCACGGACGGGGTCCGCAGGGCCCTGGGCCGCGGCAAGGACGACGCCGAGGACTTCGCCGCCCAACTGCGCGAACTGCTCGGCTGGTTCCGCGGCACCTCGCCGACCGGCGTGCACGCGCGCCCCGCCGAGGGGCTGACCGTGCCGCCGTTCGTGCTGGCCATGGGCGAGGGCGCGCGGATCGCGGCGGAGGCGGGACTCCCCGTGGTCATCGGCGATCTGCGCGACCGGGACCGGCTGCGGCGGGGCGTCGACGACTACCGCGTCCGCTTCCGGCCCTCCCCCTGGGCCGCGGAGCCGTACGTCGTCGTCTCGGGGACGGTCGCCGTCGCCGGGACGCCCGAGGAGGCCCGCCGGCTGCTGGTCCCGGAGGCCTGGTCCATGGCGCACTCCCGCACGCACGGCACGTTTCCGCCACTGCCCCCGGCGGACCGGGTCGAGGCCCTGCCGATGACCACGCGGGAGCGCGGTTTCTACGAGGCGGGCCTGGCCGGCCAGATCGCCGGCACCGAGGAACAGGTCGCCCGCGAGCTGGAGACGGTACTGAAGGACACGGGGGCCCAGGAGGTCCTCGTCACCACCAGCACCTACGACCGGCGAGCGCTGCTGGACTCCTACCGCAGGCTGGCGGCCGTCGTGCACGGCGGGGCCCGGGCGCCGCGCGCCTGACCCGGGGCACGGGCCGCGGGGCCGAGCCCGGTACGGGCCGCGGGGCCGAGCCCGGTACGGGCCGCGGGGCCGAGCCCGGTACGGGCCGCGGGGCCGAGCCCGGTACGGGCGGCGGTCGGTACCGCCGCCCGCCGCGTCATCCGAGCGCCGCGTCGCCCGACCGGACCGCCGACGTCACCGTGCGCTCCGGCGCGTCCCGCTGACGGACGGTCGGCTCACCGGCGGTCCGGCGGGGTGTCGTCGTCGTACCTCTCGCCCTCGAGACCCTCGGCGCCCTCGGCCTCCAGGCGTTCCTTGCGGACCTGACCGCGTACGGTCTCCTCCTCGGTGTGCTCGTCGGTGGTCAGCCGGACCCGTTCCACCGGCACGGTCTCGGTCTCCACCACGGGACGTTCCTCGTGGAGGACGACCTCGTGCTCGGCCTCAGTGATGTCCGGCCCGGAGAGCGCGGCGTCGCGGTTGGCCTCGGTGATGGGCTCACGCTCGACGCGCACCTCCTCCCTGCGCACCGGCACGGTCGTCTCGACCTCTTCGGTGACCACGTACTTGCGCAGCCGGGCCCGTCCGGTCTCGCGCCGCTCGACACCGACGTGCATCTGCTCCTCGGAGCGGGTCATGGCGTCGTCGGAGCGGGCCATGGTCTCGTCCGGGCGGGTCATGGCGTCGTCGCCGGTCCGGCCCGCCCGGTGGCCGGCGGCCGCCTCGCCCGGCCGCATGCCCGGAGCGGTTCCCGCCGCCGTGCCGGTCGCCGCCGAGGTGCCCGTCCCCGCGGTCCAGCCGCTCCGCCCCGAGGCGTCGTCGTCGAGGACGCTGTCCCAGTCGATGCCGTAGTAGTCGTACAGGCGGTGCTCCTCGGACTCCGAGAGGTGTCCGCCCGAGTCGACGTCGACGTTGGGTGCGCCCTTGACCCTCTCCTTGTCATAGGGGACCTCGATGTGGTCCTCCACCATCGAGGCGTCGCGGATCGGTACGAAGGACTCGCTCGTGCCGAAGAGGCCCGTCTTGACCGTCACCCATTCGGGTTGCCCGGTCATGTCGTCGAAGAAGACGTGCTTGGCTTCGCCGATCTTGTGTCCCTCCCCGTCGTAGACGGGATGGTCCAGCACATTCCTGATCTGTTCGCGGGCGATCATGGAATCGCCCTCCCTTCATGTGACGGCTTCTCGGTCCGAGTCACCCCCACAGGACGGAGGAAACAGACAAATGCCTACATTTCTCTCAATGTTCAAGGGTGGGGAGAAGCGCGACGGCGTCCTGTGGACCCGGCGCCGCATGCCCCGGCCCCGCCGGGACGGGTCCGGTCCGGCGCTGGGCCGCCCGGGCCAGCGACCGGCGGTCGGTGTGGGCACCGGGCCGGAGCGCGGGACACACCTCGGCCTCGGCCACCAGGCCGCCCGCCATGACCACCCGCCACAGCGAGGCGAGCAGCGAGTCCTCCCCCACGAACGCGGGGACGGTCGTGGGCGCGCCCCCGGTGAGCCGGTAGCGGATGCGGACGGGCTGGACCGGCACCCCGGCGTCCAGGGCGGCCTGGAAGACGGCCCTGCGGAAGGTGCCCTGGGCCCGGCCGCACCACGTGCTGCCCTCGGGGAAGACACCGACGGCCGCCCCCGAGCGCAGCAGCCCGGCGATGTCGGCGACCGTGTCCGGGAGGCCGCGCAACCGGTCACGGTCGATGAACAGGACGCCGCCGCGGGCGGCCAGCGGCCCCGCGACGGGCCACCGCCGGATCTCGGCCTTGGCGATCATCCGGGCCGGGCGGACCATGGCCAGCAGCGGGACGTCCAGCCAGGAGATGTGGTTGGCGACCAGCAGCAGGCCGCCGTCGGGTACGGCGGCACCGCTGAACCGCGGCCGGACCCCGGCGGCCCGCACGACGGCCCCCGCCCACCGGCGCACCAGCCCGGCCGGGACCCTGCCGCCGACCGGCAGCAGCGCGATCCCGGCCAGCAGCAGCGCCACGACCGCCACGAGCCGCAGCACCGCCCGCGGTACGGCGGCGACGGAGCCCGACACCTCCACGCACGCCCCAGGGGTGCAGGGCGCGCTGGGCGGCCAGGCGCTCATCAGGCCGGGACGAGCGAGAGGAAGTGCCGCAGATAGCGCGGGTTGACCCGGCGCATCGACAGCAGCACGTACAGGTCGGCGACCCCGAAGTCCGGGTCGTGGGCGGGCTCGCCGCACACCCAGGCGCCGAGGCGGAGGTAGCCGCGCAGCAGGGCGGGCAGCTCGGTGCGGGCGGGCAGGGCCAGGTCCGGCCGCGGCACCCACGGCAGCCGCGGCCGGACCCGGAACTCCTCGGGCGCCAGGTGCTTGTCCCGCACCCGGTCCCAGGCCCCGGCCGCGGTGACGCCGCCGTCGGCGAGCGGGACGGAGCAGCATCCGGCCAGCCACTCGTGGCCGTTGTCCACCATGTAGCGGGCGATGCCGGCCCATATGAGGCCGATGACGGTGCCGTCGCGGTGGTCGGGGTGGACGCAGGAGCGGCCGACCTCGACGAGGCCGGGCCGGATGCCGTGCAGCGGCGTCAGGTCGAACTCGGCCTCCGAGTACAGCCGACCGGCGACCGCGGCGCGCTCCGGCGGCAGCAGCCGGTAGGTGCCGACGACCTGGCCGGTGTCGGCGTCGCGCACCAGCAGGTGGTCGCAGTGGGCGTCGAAGGGGTCGACGTCGAGGCCGGGCCGTGCGGACGTGAGCAGGGCGCCCATCTCCCCGGCGAAGACGTCGTGCCGCAGCCGCTGGGCGGCCCGCACGTCGGCCTCGTCGCGGGCGAGGGTCACGAGGTAGCGGGAGGGGACCGCGGGCAGCGGCGGGGCGTCCGGAGCGGTCGCGGTGGTCATGGCTCTCTCCAGGTCACGGGCCGTTCGGCCGGAGGGGACGGACGGGCCGGTGGTGTACGGCCCGCCCGGTCCTGTTCTTCCGACGCCGTCTGGCGGGCGCGTGACCTGTGCCCGGAGCCGGGATGTGGGGTTGTTGAACGGCACGGGCGGCGCGCCCGGCACGGGCCCCCTCCGGACACGGGTCAGCGCCGGACACGGGCCCCCTCCGGACACGGGCCCCCTCCGGACACGGGCCCCCTCCGGACACGGGCCCCCTCCGGACACGGGCCCGCGCCGCTCGCCCTGCCGGGCTCCCCCGTACGGCGGGAAGCGGCCCGGATGGCCCAGTTGCACACGCGCCCGGCGGCTCCCGCGGCGAGAGTGGGCCGTATGACAGAAGCCGGAACCGGCGGACGACGTCGTGAACCGGTCTCGTCCGCCACCCGCCGACGGACCGTGCGCGGTGCGCGCGAGGCCGCCCGGTGCGCCGCCGAGGCGCTGACCGAGCTGGTCCGTCACCGCCTGGAAGGGGTCTCCGCGGTGTGCCGGAGCGAGGACGACGGCTGGGTCGTCGACGTCGACGTGCTCGAGCTGGCGCGCATCCCCGACACCACCAGCCTGCTCGCCACCTACCAGGTCGAGCTGGACCCGGCGGGCGAGCTGGTGCAGTACCGCCGTGTCGCCCGGTACCGGCGCGGGTCCCAGGACCAGTGACCGGACCCTCGGGCACCTCCCCCGGAAGGACCGCCGCATGACCGTCTACGCCGACGAGGTCGTCTGCGCGCCCCGCGCCGGAACCCTCTACGACGTGCTGGAGCTCATCCTCGACCGCGGCATGGTGATCGACGTCTTCCTGCGCGTCTCGCTGGTCGGCATCGAGATCCTCAAGGTCGACGCCCGGATCGTGGTCGCCAGCGTCGACACCTACCTGCGCTTCGCCGAGGCGTGCAACCGCCTCGACCTGGAGAACGACACCCGGACCAGGACCGTGCCCGAGCTGTTCGGCGGGCCGGTCGCCAAGACCGTCGCCAAGGCGGGTGCGAAGCGCACGGCCCGTTCCCTGACCGACAAGGTGCGGGACATCCTCAGCCCGGACGACGACGTAGAGGCCGACGAGGACCTCGATGACGACGTCGGCCCCGAGCCCGCCCCGCGACCCCAGCGCCCGCGCCGCCGCCCGGCCGGGACGCGTCCCGCCGCCGGCGGCCGCAGGGCCGCCGGTGACGACGACCGCCCGCGGCCCCGGCGCCGCACGGAGGAGAAGGAGTGACCGTGACGGGCACCGCCCCCCTCACCACCGCCGGCACGCTCGGCACCCTGTACGTCTACGGCATCGCTCCCGCGGGCGTCCGGCCGCCGCGAGTGCCCGGGGTGGACGGCGCGCCGGTACGGCTGCTGACCGAGGCCGGGCTGTGCGCCGCGGTCTCGGACGCCCCGGCGCGGCTCAGGGCCCGCCGACGGGACCTGATGGCCCATCAGTCGGTGCTCGACGAACTCATCGCGCAGGGGCCCGTCCTGCCCATGCGGTTCGCCGTCCTCACGCGCGACGCGGCGGCGCTGCGCGGCCGGCTCCGCACGGACCGCACCCGCCTGGCCGAGCAGCTCGACGGGGTCCGGGACTGTGTGGAGATGAACGTGAAGGGCGCCGTCGTGCCCGGCTGCTTCGCCGGCCTCGTGCGCCGGGACGACAGTCTGCGCGCGCTCGCCCGCCGGACCCGGCAGCGCCCCGGCTACGAGGCGAACGTACGCCTGGGTGAGGCGCTCGCCCGGGGTGTCGCGCGCGAGGCCCGGCACGCGGCGCGGGAGGTACTGGCCCGGCTGGCCCCGCTCGCCGTGCGCACCGCGCAGGGGCCGGTCGACGACGAGCAGGTGCTGAGCACGTCGTTCCTGCTGCGCTCGGCCGACGAAGGGCGCTTCCGCCGGGCCGTCGCCGCCCAGGCCCGCCGGTGCGGTGACCGGCTGGCGCTGAGCCTCACCGGGCCGTTGCCGTGCTACAGCTTCGTCGACACGCCGCCCACCACGGCCGGGCGGTGACTCGGTGGGACTCGTGAGCGGGCTCCTGCTCCTGCCCCTCGCCCCGGTGCGCGGCACGCTATGGGTCGCCGACCACCTGCTCCAGGAGGCCGAGCGCCAGACCCGTGACCCCCGGGTGGTGCAGGCGCGGCTGGCGGCACTCAACCGGGCCCTGGAGGAGGGTGCCATCGACGAGGCGGCCTTCGAGAAGGAGGAGGAGCGGCTGCTCCGACTCCTCGAGAGTCCCGTCCGGTACACGGAGGGTGCTTCGTGACCGACCTCGGCACCTGGCCCGCGGGCCCCGGTCCGCAGCCCGACGCGCCGCTCGGCGGGAGCCTCGCGGACCTGCTCGAACGCGTCCTGGACAAGGGCATCGTCATCGCCGGCGACATCAAGATCGACCTGCTGGACATCGAGCTGCTCACCATCCGCCTGCGCCTGTTCATCGCCTCCGTCGAGACCGCGAAGAAGGCGGGCATCGACTGGTGGGAGACGGACCCGGCGCTGTCCTCGCGCGCCGCGCGTGACGCCCTCACCGAGGAGAACGCGCGCCTGCGGGCCCGTCTCGACGCCCTGGAGGGCGCCGAACCCGACGCCCGGGAGGTGATCCGATGACGGGCACCCCGGCCGACCGGCCGGCCGTGACCGGACAGGACGTGTCGCGTCCCCGCGTCACCTGCCTGTTCGCCGTGACGGACACCCCGGTGCCGGACGACGTGCTCGCGGCGACGCCGGGCCACGACGGCGGGGGCCCGTTGCGGATCCTCGATGCGGGCCCCCTCCGGCTGGTCGTGCAGGACGTCCCCGCGGCGGCCTTCGGCGAGGAGGCGCTCGCGCAACGGCTGGGCCGGCCGGACGAGTTGGAGCGCTGCGCCCGCGCCCACCACCGTGCGGTGGAGGCGGCCGCCCGCAAAGGCACCGCCGTCCCCCTGCCGATGGCGACGCTCTACCTCGACGACCGCAACGCGGTACGGGCCGTGACCGGCCGGGCGGCCTCGCTGCGCGCGCTGCTGGACCGGCTGCGGGGCCGGACCGAGTGGGCGGTGAAGGTGCACTGCGCCGGGCCCGGGCGAGCGTTTGGTGCCGCCGGGGACGGCGGCCCGGCGCACGGCGGCCCGGCGGACGGGCGGTCGTACCTGAGCCGGGTGAGCGCCCGGCGGCGCACCGAGCGCGAGGCGCGTGAGGCGGCCCTGGCACAGGCCCACGCGATCGACCGGGAGCTGCGGCGGTACGCCGTCGCCGCGACCCGGCACCGGCCGCAGAGCGAGCAGCTGACCGGCAGGAGCGCCCCGCAACTGCTCAACGCGGCCTATCTGGTGGACGACGCCCGGCGCGCCGCCTTCCTCGAGGCGGCGGGCCGGCCGGTCCCCGGCGACGGCACGGCGGTGGAGGTCACCCTGTCGGGCCCCTGGATCCCGTACTCCTTCGCCCGCCTCGACGAGGCGGCGTGCGACGCGCGGGAGGAGGTGCGCGCATGAGCGTGCCGACCGCGGGCGGGTCCGGCCGCACGGCGGTGCCGTGGAACGAACCGGAGCCGTACGCCCCCGTGGGGGTGCCGCTCGTCGACCTGCTCGACCGGGTGCTGGCCACCGGCGTCGTGATCAGCGGTGACCTGGTCCTGTCCGTCGCCGACGTGCCGCTGGTGCGGATCTCGCTGCACGCGCTGCTGGCCTCGGTGAGCGACCGGGTCCCGTCGCCCTGGCCGGACAGCGGGCCGCTGTGACCGCGCCCCGCGCCCACGCGCTGGACCTCGACCCCGAGCGGGTCGCGAACGACCTGGCGGCCCTGGTGCTGACCGTGGTGGAACTCCTGCGGCAGCTCATGGAGCGCCAGGCGGTGCGCCGTTTCGACGAGGGGACGCTCGACCCCGGCCAGGAGGAACGGCTCGGTACCGCGCTGATGCTGCTGGACGAGCGGATGGACGAGCTGTGCGCGCGGCACGGGCTGCGGCGCGGCGACCTCAACCTGGACCTCGGTCCGCTCGGCCCGCTCCTCGCCGATCCGGGCCCGTGACGCCGGGGCGTCCCCGCCGCGGCCACCGTGCGGGCGGGGGAAGCGAGACGGGACCGGGGATGAGCACCACTCCCGGTCCCGCCCGTCCGCGCCCTCGGCGAACGTCTCTTCCCCCACGCGGCCGGCGCGGAGCGGCCCGCGCCGGGCGTCAGCGCCCTGCCGCCTTGCGGGTGGCCCGCAGCCACTCCCTGTTCATGCCGGTGATGGAGACCAGCGGAATGCCCTTCGGGCAGGCGGTGGCGCACTCGCCGGCCAGCGTGCAGCCGCCGAAGCCCTCCTCGTCCATCTGCGCCACCATGTCCAGCACCCGCGTCTCGCGCTCCGGCGCGCCCTGCGGGAGGACGTTCAGGTGGTTGATCTTGGCGGAGGTGAACAGCATCGCCGCGCCGTTGGGGCAGGCGGCCACGCAGGCCCCGCACCCGATGCACTCGGCGTGCTCGAACGCGAGGTCGGCGTCCGGCTTGGGCACCGGCGTGGCGTGCGCCTCCGGGGCGGCGCCGGTGGGCGCGGTGATGTAGCCGCCCGCCTGGATGATGCGGTCGAGGGCCGAGCGGTCCACGACCAGGTCCTTGATCACGGGGAAGGCGGACGCCCGCCACGGCTCGACGTCGATCGTGTCGCCGTCCCGGAAGGACCGCATGTGCAGCTGGCAGGTGGTGGTGCGCTCCGGGCCGTGTGCGTCGCCGTTGATGACGAGGGAGCAGGCGCCGCAGATGCCCTCGCGGCAGTCGTGGTCGAAGGCGACCGGGTCCTCGCCCTTGAGGATGAGTTCCTCGTTGAGGGTGTCGAGCATCTCCAGGAAGGACATGTCGGGGGAGATCCCGTCCACCTCGTACGTGGACATGGCGCCTTCGGCGTCGGCGTCGCGCTGCCGCCAGACGCGCAGGGTGAGCTTCATGCGTAGCTCCGCTGGGTGGGGTGGACGTACTCGAAGACCAGGTCTTCCCTGTGCAGGACGGGTGCCTCGCCGGTGCCGGTGAACTCCCAGGCGGCCGCGTAGGCGAACTCCTCGTCCCGGCGGGCGGCCTCGCCCTCGGGGGTCCGGTGCTCCTCGCGGAAGTGGCCGCCGCAGGACTCGGCGCGGTGCAGCGCGTCGAGGCACATCAGTTCGGCCAGCTCCAGGTAGTCGACGACGCGGTTCGCCTTCTCCAGGGACTGGTTGAACTCCTCGCCGGTGCCGGGGACCTTGACGCGCCGCCAGAACTCCTCGCGGATCAGGGGGATCCGTTCGAGGGCCGTGCGCAGGCCGGCGTCGGTGCGGGCCATCCCGCAGAACTCCCACATCAGTTCGCCGACCTCGCGGTGGAAGGAGTCGGGGGTGCGGTCGCCGTCGACGGACAGCAGCAGGTTCAGGCGGCCCCGGGTCTCCGCCAGCACCTCCCGCACCGCCGGGTGCTCGCCGCTCACCTCGCTCTGGTGCGGGTTGCGGGCGAGGTAGTCGTTGATGGTGGCGGGCAGCACGAAGTAGCCGTCGGCCAGGCCCTGCATCAGCGCGGACGCGCCGAGCCGGTTGGCGCCGTGGTCGGAGAAGTTGGCCTCGCCGATCGCGAACAGGCCCGGGATCGTGGTCTGGAGGTCGTAGTCGACCCACAGGCCGCCCATCGTGTAGTGCACGGCGGGGTAGATCCGCATCGGCACCTCGTACGGGTTCTCCGCGGTGATCCGCTCGTACATGTCGAAGAGGTTGCCGTACTTCTCCTCGACCGCCTTGCGGCCCATCCGCCTGATCGCGTCCGCGAAGTCCAGGTAGACGCCCTGCCCGCCGGGGCCGACGCCCCGCCCCTCGTCACAGACGTTCTTGGCGGCGCGGGAGGCGATGTCGCGCGGGACCAGGTTGCCGAAGGAGGGGTAGACGCGCTCCAGGTAGTAGTCGCGCTCGTCCTCGGGGATCCTGTTCGCCGGCCGGGTGTCCCCCTTCGCCTTCGGGACCCAGATCCGGCCGTCGTTGCGCAGCGACTCGCTCATCAGCGTCAGCTTGGACTGGTGGTCGCCGGTGCGCGGGATGCAGGTCGGATGGATCTGCGTGAAGCACGGGTTGGCGAAGTGGGCGCCCCGTCGGTGCGCCCGCCAGACCGCGGTGGCGTTGGAGTTCATGGCGTTCGTCGACAGGTAGAAGACGTTGCCGTAGCCGCCGCTGGCGAGGACGACGGCGTCCGCGAAGTACGTGTCGATCCTTCCGGTGATCAGGTCCCGCGCCACGATCCCGCGGGCCCGGCCGTCGACGACGATCAGGTCGAGCATCTCGGTGCGCGGGTGCATCTCGACGTTCCCGGCGGCGATCTGCCTGCTGAGGGCCTGGTAGGCGCCGAGCAGCAGTTGCTGACCCGTCTGGCCGCGGGCGTAGAAGGTGCGGGACACCTGGACGCCGCCGAAGGAGCGGGTGTCGAGGAGGCCGCCGTACTCCCGGGCGAAGGGCACTCCCTGCGCCACGCACTGGTCGATGATCTCGACCGAGATCTGCGCGAGGCGGTGGACGTTGGACTCGCGCGCCCGGAAGTCTCCGCCCTTGACGGTGTCGTAGAACAGCCGGTGGACGGAGTCGCCGTCGTTGCGGTAGTTCTTCGCCGCGTTGATGCCGCCTTGCGCGGCGATCGAGTGGGCGCGGCGCGGGGAGTCCTGGTAGCAGAACTGGACGACGTGGTAGCCCTGTTCGGCGAGGGTGGCGCCGGCCGAGCCGCCTGCCAGACCGGTGCCGACGACGATCACCGTGTGCTTGCGCCGGTTGGCGGGGTTGACCAGCCTCGCCTCGAAGCGGCGCTTGTCCCAGCGTTCGTGGACCGGGCCGGACGGGGCCTTGGCGTCGACGAGCGGCTCGCCGGTCGTGTAGTCGGCATAGGAGGTCATGTCAGCTCACCACTCCGGTCATGACGGCCACGGGTACGGCGACGAAGCCGGCCGTGAGCAGCAGCGCGAGAACGTTCGCCGTGGTCCTGAGGGCGCGGTCGCGGGTGCGGCTGCCGGCGCCCAGGGTCTGGGCGGCGCTCCAGAAGCCGTGCCGGACGTGCAGGCCGAGGGCGAGCATCGCGACGATGTAGACGGTGTTGCCGTACCAGGTGGAGAAGGTGTCCACGACGTTCTGGTACGGCCGGCCCTCCTGGAAACCGCCGGGGTGCGCGGTGCCGGTCGTCAGGTCCAGGAGGTGCCAGACGACGAACAGGCCGAGGATGATCCCGCCCCAGCGCATGGTGCGCGTCGCGTAGCTCGCCCGCGGCTTCTTGTGCACGTACTTGCTGGGCCGCGCCTTGAGGTCGCGGCGGCTGAGCTGGTACGCGGACACGGCGTGCGCGACGACCGCGACGACCAGCACGACCCGGACCAGCCACAGCGTCCACTCGTAGTGCATGAACGGCTCGCCGACCGTGCGCAGCCAGTGCGCGTAGTGGTTGAACTCGCCCGGACCGAAGAAGATCTTCAGATTGCCGATCATGTGGACGACCAGGTACAGCAGCATGATCAGCCCGCTGACGGCCATCACCGTCTTCTTGCCGACGGAGGAGCGCCACACGGTGCGCGCCATGGACGACCGTCGGTCCGTCCGCGTTGCCAGAGCCATGGACAGGACGCTAGGGCCGAACGGCCCCATCAGTCCAAGACATGGTCCGGCTCGTTTCCATAGGTGGGGCCTATCATGGCTGGATGCAGTTCCAGCAGCTCCAGTACTTCGTGGCGGTCGCCGAGACCCGGCACTTCACCCGGGCCGCCGAGCTGGTCCACGTCGCCCAGCCCTCGCTGTCGCAGCAGATCAAGGCGCTGGAGCGGGAGCTGGGAGCCGATCTCTTCCAGCGGGCGCGCGGGAACATCACGCTCACCGACGCCGGTGAGGCGCTGCTGCCGCTGGCCCGCCGGATCCTGGCGGACACCGAGACGGCCCGGTACGAGGTGCAGGAGCTGGTGCAGCTGCGCAGCGGCCGGGTGCGGCTGGGGGCGACGCCCAGCCTGTGCACCGGGCTGCTGCCGGACGTGCTGCGCGCCTTCCACGACCGCTACCCCGGCATCCGGCTGATGATCGAGGAGGGCGGCTCGCACGACCTGGTGCGGGAACTGGCCCGCGGCGCGCTCGACCTCGCCCTGGTGGTGCTCCCGCTGCCCACCCCCTCCCCCGCACTGACGACGGTGGAACTGCTGCGGGAGGACCTCGTGGTGGTGTCCTCGCCGGAGGCGCCCCCACCGGGACACGGGCGCCGCGCCGTGCGGATCGCCGACCTGGAGGGCGAACGCCTGGTGATGTTCCGGCACGGCTACGACCTGCGCGAACTCACCGTCGCCGCGTGTCGCGCCGAGGGGTTCGAGCCGGACTTCGCGGTGGAGGGCGGTGAGATGGACGCGGTGCTGGGGTTCGTGCGGGCAGGGCTCGGCATGGCCGTCGTGCCGCGGATGGTCGCCGCGCGGTCGGGGCGGGGCCTGCGGGTCACTCCGTTGGTCCGGCCGGGGTTGCACCGGGTGATCGCGCTGGCGCACCGCAGTGACGTGGCTCCGCCACGGGCTGCTCGGGAGTTGCAGCGGATGCTGCTGGAGCGGTAGGTGCTGCGCCGCTTGTGTGGGGTGCTTGTACGGGGGTGGCGGCGGGGGTGTCGTCGGAGTGCGGGTCGGTCGGGGCGGGGTGCGCGGTTCCTCGCGCCCCTGGGTGGGGTGCCTGGGCCGGAGTGGGGAGGTGCGGGTCGGTCGGGGCGGGGTGCGCGGTTCCTCGCGCCCCTGAGGGGCTGCGGGTTCCCCGCAGCCCCGGGTGGGCTGTCGTCAGGGGACGTCGTGGGGTACGGGGGTGGCCTGGTGGTGGTACATGCGCCAGCCCGTCCGGTCGTCCTTCTTGCGCCACAGGGAGCTGCGGCGGGCCCGCCGGCCGGCGAAGCGGGTCTCGTAGGTCAGGTGGACCAGGCCGGGGGCCAGGAGGGTGCCGGTGATCGCCGTCGGTTCGTAGCGGGGGCCGGTCGGGGAACTGCCGGGGTGGTCGGGGAGTTCGGCCACCGCCTCGGCGTACGTGTAGCGGCGGCCGGAGGCGCCCACCTCGGTGAACTCGGGGTCGAGCAGGCGTACGGTCTCGGTGCGGGAGGAGCGGACGGCGGGGTCCATGAGGCTCAGTTCGCCGGCGATCGCCGCGGCGACGTCGTCTGGTTCCTGGGTCACCCGCACATGATCGCGGGTGACCCGGCCCCTCCCGCAACCGGATCGCGCCGTCAGCCCGTGGCGTCCACCAGGGCCAGCTCGTGGAGGCGGTCCGGCGGGCCGGGGCGGGCGTAGTACCAGCCCTGGGCCGTGTCGCAGCCCAGTACGCGCAGCTGCTCGGCCTGGGCGCCGGTCTCCACGCCCTCGACCGTGACCGCGAGGTCCAGGCTGTGGGCGAGCGAGACGATCCCCTCGACGATCTTGAGGTCGACGGGGTCGGCGGGGAACTGCTGCATGCTCTGCGTGAAGGAGCGGTCCAGCTTGAGGACGCTCACCGGCAGCCTGCGCAGGTTGGCCAGGTTGGAGTAACCGGTCCCGAAGTCGTCCAGGGCGATGTCGACGCCCATCTCGGCGAGCCGGCGCAGCGGCTTCAGGAGGTCGTCGTCGGCGCCGATCAGGGCCGACTCCGTGACCTCCAGGCAGAGCGCCTCCGGTGCCACGCCCGCGCGTTCCAGGATGTCGACCGTGTCCTGCACCAGCCCTGGGTGGGTGAGCTGGCACGGCGAGAGGTTGACGTTGATCCGCAGCGGGCCGGTGCCGCCGCTGCTCCGGCGCCAGTCGCGGGCCTGGCGCACCGACTGCTCCAGGACCCAGCGGCCCAGCGGCACGATCAGCCCGGTGTGCTCGGCGAGCGGGATGAACCGGTCCGGGCCGAGCACCCCGTGCTGCGGGTGCAGCCAGCGCACCAGCGCCTCCGCGCCGCGCACGCTGCCGTCGCCGAGGTGGACGAGCGGCTGGTACTCGATGAAGAACTCGCCCCGCTCCAGCGCCGCCGGCAGGGCCGTCGTCAGACCGTGCCGGGTGATCGCGCGGGCGTCGGCCTCGGGATCGGCCAGCTCGAAGCGGTTGCCGCCGGCCGACTTGGCCCTGTACATGGTGATGTCGGCGCTGCGCAGCACCTCCGCCGGACTGCGCTCCCCCGCCGGGCCCTCCACGATGCCGATGCTGCCGCGCACGGTCAGCTCCCGGCCCTCGATGCGCACGGGCGCGACCAGGGCGTTCATGATGCGCGCGGCGAGGTCGTCGACCTCGCGGTGGGTGGCGGGGCCGGTGGTCAGCGCCACGAACTCGTCGCCGCCGAGCCGGGCGACCATCTCGCCGGGCGCGGTGGCGCAGGACTGGAGCCGGTCGGCGACCTCGACGAGCAGCCGGTCGCCGGCCGCGTGCCCCAGGCTGTCGTTGATGGTCTTGAAGCCGTCCAGGTCCAGGTAGCACAGGCCGAAGCGCTGGCCGTCCCCGGCGGCCAGGACCTTCTCCAGGCGTTCGAAGAACAGGGTGCGGTTGGGCAGGCCGGTGAGCGCGTCGTGGGTGGCCTCGTAGCGCAGCCGGAGGTTGAGCAGCCGGCGCTCGGTGGTGTCCTCCATCAGCGCCAGCTGGTACTGCGGCCGCCCGTCGGGGTCGCGCAGCAGCGAGACCGTGAGATTGGTCCACAGGACCGTTCCGTCGGGGCGGGAGAACGCTTTCTCCACGTGGTAGTGCTCGCGTTCGCCGCGCACCAGTTCCTCGTAGAGCCGCCAGACCTGGGGGGCGTCGTCGGCGTGCGTCCACTCGCTGACGTTGCGTCCGCGCACCGCCTGCTCGCCACCGCCGAACATGCGCACCAGGGCGCCGTTGACCTCGAGGATGTTGCCCTCCAGGTCGGCGATGCCGATCCCTATCGCGGCGCCCTCGAAGACCGCGCGGAAGCGGGCCTCGCTGGCGTGCAGCGCCTGCGCCACCACCCCCTGGGCCCGCAACGCGGCCTGCGCGATGGCCTCCTGCTCGGCCAGCGTGCGCTCGCGCAGCGCGTGCGCGAACCCGGCGGCCATGGCGTGCTGGAGCCGGGAGCAGCGGGTGCGCAGATCCTCCTGGGGTCCGTCCCCGCCGCAGTAGAGCACCAGGTAGGCGTCGATGCAGTCCAGGCTGTGGGCGAGGGCGTCCGGGTCGGTGCAGTGGGTATCGACGAGGGCGGCCCCGACCGCTCTGGCCGCCTCCGCGTCGAAGTTCCTGGCGCGCAGCGCCTGGCTCAGCCGCCTGGCCAGCGGCAGCAGTTGCTCCTCGAACTCCGGCCGGGTCAGCGACGTGGAGGTGACCGGGAAGACCGCCCGGCTCCAGATCGTCGCGAACCGCCGCAGTCTGTCCTCCGGCCCGTCCGGCTCGGCGGTCACGAAGTGCGCCCCACGCCCGCGAAACCGGAGAAGGCGTACGGGTCCTCGTCCTCCGGTGCCGTCTCCGGCCGCCAGTGCGGCATCGGCACCAGTCCCGGTTCCACCATGTCGTACCCCTCGAAGAACCGCGCGATCTCGTCACGCGAGCGCATGACCAGCGGGTTGCGAATGTCCTTGTACACGTCCACCGCGCCCTCGGCCCGCCCCTGCGGCAGGGGGATCCCCTCGTACGAGGCGTGCGTGAGGACGAGCAGGCTGCCGGGCGCGAGCGCGGCGCTCAGCTCGGCGACCGCAGCGTACGGGTCGTCGGCGTCTTCCACGAAGTGCAGTATGGCAACCAGCAGCAGCGCCACGGGCCTCTCCAGGTCGATCAGTTGCTCCACCTGGGGGCTGGCGAGGATCTCCCGCGGCTTGAGCAGGTCGGCGGCGACGACGCCGGCGTCCGGGTTCTCGCCCAGCACCACCTGGCTGTGCGCGACGGCGACCGGGTCGTGGTCGACGTAGACGACGCGGGCGCCGGGACGGGCCGCCTGGGCCACCTCGTGGACGTTGCCGAAGGTGGGGATGCCGGAACCGATGTCCAGGAACTGCGTGATGCCCGAGTCGGCCGCGTAGCGCACCGCGCGGCGCATGAAGGCCCGGTTCGCCTGCATGATCTTGGGAAGTCCCGGCATGAACTCCATGGCCCTGCGGGCCGCTTCCCGGTCGACCTCGAAGTTGTGCGAACCGCCCAGGTAGTAGTCGTAGATCCGCGAGACACTGGGGACGGAGATGTCGATGCTCCGTGGGGCCCAGGCGGGACGATCCATCTATCTCTCCAAGGCGTAGGCGATCCGGTGTTCGAGCAGAGGCTACTGATCGCCCGCCAACAGGGCGAGCAGAAACGGAAATTGACCGTCCGTTCCCGGTCACTGCCTGCGGCACGTGCCGAAATGACATACCCGGATGTGCTCACGAAAAGTACCCGATGTGCTCCGGAGCGTCCCCGATCCGTTCGAACACGGCGGCGTCACCCGCACACGGCGGGCGGGCGGGGGGGGGTGTCGCCCGCAGCACAGGGGTCCGCCCCCTCCGCGCGGTGCGGAGGGGGCGGACCGGGGTCGTACGAGCCGTCGCGGGAGCGGAGGCCGGCCCCGCGGAGGGTGGTCTCTACTGCTTCGGCGCGCCGACCAGCTTGCCGTCGGGGGCCACGGCGTACCAGGTGCCGCCGACGCCCTGGCCGTTGATGTCCCCGGGGGACTTGTCGCCGGAAAAGGTGTAGATCGGAGAGCAGTTGACCGTCATCTGCTTGACGCCGTCGGGCCGGGTGAAGCTCATCAGGCCCTTCTCCTGAACACCCTCGGTGTCGTTGGTGGCGACCGGGGCGACGGCCGGCCACTTCTCGAGGCAGGCACCCAGGCACGCGGTCACCGGCTTCGGCCACGCCTTGTCCTTGACGAAGCGGTAGACCGTCATGCCGTTCTTGTCGACGACGATGTCGCCGAGGTTGGGGTCCTTGCGCACGGACAGACCGGGTGCGGCGGAGGCCGACTTGGCCTTCTTGCCGTCGGGGGCCAGCGCGAACCACTTGCCGTTGACGCCCTGGCCGTTGGTGTCACCGGCGTTGGTGTCCTTGGCATAGCGGTACACCGGCCAGCCGTCGACGGTCAGCTGCTTGCTGCCGTCGGAGCGGGTGACCTCGCCGAGCAGCGACTTGTCGATGCCGTCGCCGGCGGTGGCGTCGTCGGCCGGCACGGGCGGCCAGGCCGTCGCGCAGTCGCCGTCACAGGTGGACTTGGGCGGTTCCGCGGTGTCCGCGTCGAAGCGGTACAGCGTCATGCCGGCGGCGTCGATCAGCACCTTGCCCAGCTCGGCGTTGGCGGAGACGGCGAGCTGGCCCGCCGTGCTCGCCTGCGCGCCGTCGGCGCCCGCGGCCGCCGGCGCACTCGCGCTGGGGCTGGTGCCCGCGCCGACGCCTCCGTAGCCGCTGCCCACCCCCGCGACGGTGCCGGCCGGGGCCGTGACACCCACGTTCTGGCTGGACGCCGCGGTACCGCCTTCCTGACCGCACGCCGTCGTCAGCGCCAGAACAGACACAGCGCTCGCCACGAGTGAGGCGCTCCGCCAGGAGGTCTTCATCTTCAACTCCCCGATCATCCCAAGCGTGTTGCAACGCCCTGCTGCGCCGCCGCACGGCCATGGGTACGCACGACGGGGGGCATCGTGTTCAAAGGCGGCACGAAATTCTTTTCGCCGCCCGTGCCGCCGCCCGCTTCGGGCCGCCTCCTCGG
Source organism: Streptomyces sp. NPDC048734 (assembly GCF_043198675.1). NCBI lineage: Bacteria > Bacillati > Actinomycetota > Actinomycetes > Kitasatosporales > Streptomycetaceae > Streptomyces > Streptomyces sp. NPDC048734. The sequence goes on from NZ_JBICUZ010000004.1 coordinate 203,558, forward strand.
CACCTGCACACGCGGTGCACCGGCGAAAGAGCAGGCAACGAGCAGGCACGGCAGGCCCACACTCGTGCGCGGGCGCGGTCCACCCGCGCACCAACGCCCACGCGTCACCGCGCGCGCCACCGCCGCGCACCACCGCGTGCGGTCCACTCGCACGCGAGTGCCCGCAGCCGGACGTGCGAGCGCACCCCGGGCAAACCCCGCGCGGCGCGCTTCCCCCGTTCGGGGCAATCACCCCGCGCGCCGGCGTGTACCCGCGCGCGAGGCCCCATGATCTCGTCGTGCATGGATCCGAACCGACTCGATCCGCCCTCCTGACCAGGGTGTCGGCCCTGGTGACCGTGGCCTGGATCCTCATGGCCGCACCGGCCGGGACGGCCGTGGCCGACGCCTGCGCGTACGCCTCGACGGGCCCGGACGGCACCGAGGCGGTGGCCGTCGCGGGGAACATCGGACGGCCGGCCCCGCCGGGGTGCCCGACACCGACGCCGCAGGAACCCGAACCCCCGCCACCACCGAAACCGACGCCACCCCCTCCGGAACCGACACCACCACCGCCGAAGCCCTCACCGGAACCGCCCCCCGAACCGATGCCGGAGCCCACACCGCCGTCGGCCCCACCGCCCCGGGCGCGGCCCGAGCCCTTGCGGCCCGAGCCCCCGCGGTCCGCAGTTCCGAAGCCCGCGGCTCCCCTCCCGCAGCCGCCCTCCGCTCCGAAACCCCGTCCGAAGCCCACGCCCGCACCGCCGCCCGCGCCCGCACAGCGGCCGTCCGCGTCGCCCGTGACGTACCCGGCCCACCACGCACCACCGCGCCGGGCACCGGTCCGGCACCACCGGTCGCCGGTCGTGTACGTCCTGCTCATCACCGCGCCCGCGGTCATCGCCGTCGCCGCGCTGCGGCCCCGCTGACGCCCCTGAAGGAGGCATCTCTTGCCGGAATGGCTTGTTCTGACCCTCGCGATGGTCGCCGCGTGCGGGGTGGTGATCGCCGTCGCCTTCGTCCGGCACCGCAGGGTGTCCGACGACGAGGACCCGTCCGAGACCCCGGACGTCATCGAGTACATGACGATGTGGATCGGCGTGGTGTACGCCATCGTCCTGGGTCTGGCGCTCGCCGGCGTCTGGGAGGCCCGCGGCGTCGCCCAGGACCACGTCCAGGCGGAGGCCCAGTCGCTGCACGAGATCTCGGAGCGGGTGCGGGTGTACCCGTCCGGCGTCCGGGACCGCATCCGCGCGGACGTGGACGCCTATGTCGGCCACGTCGTCACCACCGAGTGGAAGGCCATGGCCGACAAGGGCGAGGTGACCGAGCGGGGGGACGAACTCCTCGGACGGCTCCGCGCCGACCTCACCGACCACCGGCCCGCCTCGGACTTCGAGGCCCAGGCCTACCAGCCGCTCCTCGACCAGCTGGCCGCCGCCGACCAGGCCCGCAACAACCGGGCCGACTCGACCGGGGCGACCATGCCCGGGGTGGTCTGGTTCGGGTTGATCACCGGCGCCGTCGTCACCGTCGGCATGGTCTTCGCGCTCCAGATCCGCCGCACCACCCGGGAACTCGTCCTGGCGGGGCTGTTCTCCGCCCTGATCGCCTTCCTGCTGTTCCTCATCTGGGACTTCGACGCGCCCTACGGCCGGGGCATCGCGGCGTCGGCCGAGCCTTTCCTCCGCCTCTTCCCCGACGCCAGGGGGTAGGGGCTTTCGTTCGGGTCAGGCCGGCCCCCGTGAGCCCGGCCTGACCCGAAAGACCCGACCCGAAAGAAGAGGCCCTGATCGCACCGGCCGGGGCGACGGCGGGCGACACGCCGGTTCCGTCACCCGGTCGCGGTACCCGCGTCACCCGTCCGGCCCGCCCGATTACCCCGTTCGCGCGACAGGGATCGCGGGAGCGCACGCACGTTCCTAGCGTTTCGGTCATCGAGGCGCATTCGGTCACACGCGCGGAGAAGAACCGCGGCTGCTCCTCGGAAACCGGAGGACACATGATGCACGCGATACGCGTCGCCTCGGCCGCACTGCTGGGCCTCGGCGCCCTGGCCCTCCCCGCCCCGTCCGCCGTCGCCGCCGACGGCGGCACCACCCCGTTCGGCTTCAGCGTGCTGCCGTCGACGATCACGGCGGGCGGCCAGGTCACCCTCCGGATCGACCGGAACAACGGCGGCTGCAAGGGCGACGTCACCATCACCTCGGGGATCTTCGACTCGGTGCGCATCGCCGCGCACCGCTCCTCGGCCACCACGACGGTCGACTTCGACATCAAGGTGGGCGCGGTGTACCGGGTGACGTTCACCTGTGACGGCGTCAGCGGCTCCACCGGGCTGACCGTCGGCGGCGCCCGTCCGGGCACCCCCACGCCGGTGCCCGACGCGGTCCCGCGCGCCGTGCGGGCCGGTGCGGGCGGGACCCTCGCCGGGTTCGACCTGCGGGAGGTCGGGCTCGGCACGGTGCTCGTCGTGGGGTCGGTCGGTGCGGCGTACCACTTCTCGCGCCGGCGGGCGGGCGAGGACGGTGGCGCCTGACGGCACCCGCCCGGCGGGCCCTCGCCCAGGTTCCCGGAAGAGAGGGGGCGAAGGCCCGTGACGTGCGGCTGCCGCGGTCCGAAGGGGCCGGAGAAGGGCGTCAGACGCGGCGTTCCGCGCGCCGGCGCATCCAGAACACGCCGCCACCGACGGCTGCGGCGGCCACCAGCCCGCCACCGATCGCCACGTCGGTCGGGGTGGCACCGCTGGAGCTGCTGCCGCCGAGACCGCCGCGGACGCCGCCGATGACGGTGAAGGCGGTGGGGTTGGTGAGGGTACGGCCGTTGCAGTTGACGGTGATGCTGTGCGAGCCGGGGCGCGCGTTGCTGTTGACCGTCGCGGTGCCCCGCGCCGTGTGGTGGGCGCCGTTGACGGGCCTGAGGCGGGTCGTCCGGAAGGCGTCCGAACTCATGGTCCCGCCGCCCCGGCAGCCGTCGACGGTGACGGTCAGCTGACCGCCGCGGGCGACGACGCTGGGCAGCGCGACGATGTTGCTCGGGGAGATCCCCCCGTTGCCGCCACCGCCACCACCATTGCCTCCGCCGCCGTTACCCCCACCGTTGTTGCCGCCGTTGCCACCGTTGCCACCACCATTTCCGCCGTTGTTCCCCCCGTTACCGCCACCATTTCCGCCGTTGCCACCCCCGTTACCGCCACCGTTTCCGCCGTTGCCACCCCCGTTACCGCCACCATTTCCCCCGTTACCGCCACCATTTCCGCCGTTGCCACCCCCGTTGCCACCGTTGTTTCCCCCGTTGCCATGGTCGCCGTTGTTCCCCCCGTTACCACCGTTGCCATGGTCGCCGTTGTTCCCACCCCAGTTGTCGTTGCCCGAGTGGCCTCCGGCGTTGTTGTTTCCGGGGTCGACCCAGTTGTTGTCGTTCTGGCTGCCCGGGTTGGGTGGCATACCGTCCGCGACGGCCACGGGGGCGGCGAGCCCGAGGACGGCGACCGCTGCGGCCGCGGCCGCCAGGGCGCGTGAATTTCGCATGTGATCCTCCGCGGAAGGCGCCCCGGGGCCCGTCCCCGGTCTGTCGGCGAGAGAGCGCCTCCCGGATCGACCCTCAGATGCCGCGCACGGGCCCGCATTTCGGGAATGGTCCGTCCTGGTGAGAGGACACGCCGAGGGAGAAGCGCGCAATCGGATATCACCGCAGGTCACGGACCGTCAGAAAATTCCTGTGCGCGGCAACTCGGATGGCGGACCGAAGGACACGCGGGCCACCCGTTCGCCGCTGCCCCGTCGCCGGTTCCCGTTGTGGGACTTAGCGTTCTCATATGCGCGGAAGGACGTGGCGACGGCCGCGTCGAAAGGGGCTTGCGAATGTCTGGGTACGAGCTGTCCGGAATGGCGGAAGAGGAGGAGCGGCCGAAGAAGCGCGCTCCTTGGGGCGTGATAGCGCTTGTTCTGCTGACCGGGCTCGCGCTCATCCGGAACGGTTCGGGGGAGTTCGACGCGGGCCCGCCGCAGCCCGCCTCCGCGGCGGCCGCCGACGCCCGTGCGGCCCAGGGCACCTTCGGAAAGACCGTCCAGGCCCTGCCGTTCGCGGAGCCCGACCGGGTCCGGATCCCCGCCATCCGGGTCGACGCCCCGGTCATGCAGGTCGGCCTGGACACGGACGGCTGGGTCGGCGCGCCGCCCCCGGAGGACCCGAATCTGGCCGGCTGGTTCACCGGCGCCGTCTCCCCCGGCGAGAAGGGGACCGCGGTCGTCGTCGGCCATGTCGACAACACGCAGGGGCCGGCCGTGTTCTACGGCCTGGGTGCCCTGAAGAAGGGGAATCACGTCGAGGTGGCCCGCCGGGACGGGAAGACCGCGGTGTTCGAGATCTACGGCGTCGAGGTCTTCGAGAAGAACAACTTCCCCGGCGACCGCGTCTACGCCTCCAAGGGCGCCCCCGAACTCCGGGTGATCACCTGCGGTGGCGGTTTCTCCAAGGCGAACGGCTACGACGGCAACGTGGTCGCCTTCGCCCGCCTGGTCGAGGTCCGCTGAACGGACCGCCGGCCGGGCAGGCGGGTGACCGGGCGGGCGGTCGGCAGTTCCTCGGCCGCGGGACAGGGGGCGTCGCTCGTGCGGGGATCGCAGACCGCTCGGCTCACCGGCCGGGACCTCGGGACGGCCTCGACCGGTACCGGTACGGGCGGGGCGGGGCGGCGAACCTAGGGTTTCTCGTCCGGATCGGACCCGCTCCCCGATCCGGCCCGATCCGGACGAGAGACCCTAGGTGCGCTGCCGCTGCGGCACCGTGATGTGGTAGCCGGAGTCGAGGAGTTGGGGCAGATAGCGGCGCAGGGCCCGCACGCTCTGGGTGCGGTCACCTCCCGCGTCGTGCGAGAGGACGACGACGCCGGGGGCGGCGCCGTTCTCGACCCGGTCGACGATGGTGCCGGTGCCCGGGGTGGTCCAGTCCAGGGTGTCCACCGTCCAGGCCAGGGGCTCCATGCCGAGTTCGGATCCCAGTTGGAAGGCGGCGCGGTTCCAGGCGCCGTAGGGGGCGCGGAACCAGCGGGGCCGCTCTCCGTAGGCGTTCTCGATGACCTCGCTGGTGCGGTTCATCTCGGAATGGATCTGACGGCGCGTCATTTTCGTGAGCAGGGGGTGGGACCAGGTGTGGTTGCCGACGGTGTGTCCCTCGTCGGCCATCCGGGCCAGCAGGTGGGGGTGGCCGGCGGCCATCTCCCCGCACACGAAGAACATCGCGCGGACGCCGTACTCGGCCAGGGTGTCGAGGATGCCCGGGGTGTAGCGGGGGTCGGGGCCGTCGTCGAAGGTGAGCACCATGGTGCGGCCGCGGCCGGTGATCCGCAGCAGCGGTTCGCGCCGCACGGGGGTGCGGGCCGTGATGCGCGGGGGACCGTAGCCGGTCAGCGGCTGGAGGCGGTAGGCGGAGGGCCCCATCGGGAGGCGGTACGCGGGGGCACCGGCCGCCGGGGAACCGGTGCGGGCAGGCGTCCCGGCGCCCGTCCCCCACGCGAACAGAGAGGCCGTCCCGGCCGCGCCGACGGTGGCGGCGCCGGCGAGCAACGCCCCGCGCCGCGTGAACAACTGATCCTTCTGCATGTGTCATCAGTCGCCCGGCCGGGCCCCGGCGCACCACAACGCCACTGACCCGGCGGCACGATTCCACCCGCTCGGCGCAGCAGGCCGACCGCCCCGCCGGCACCGGCCGGATCAGCGGCGCCGCAAGCCCGCCGGGCGCTGCCGGAAGGGCGGCGGGAGGCAGGAGGCACCGCCTGAAGGGCGGCGGAAGGCGGGCGGGAGGCGCCGGAGGGGCGGCGGCGGGACGACGACCGGCGGGGCGCGGAACAGGCCGCGGACGCCGAAGGCGTCGGGCTGCCGGGCTGCCGGAGACGCCCTCGTCGGCGCCTTCGTCGGCATCCGGCATTCCCGGGGCCGGGGAAGCCGCTTGCGGCGGCCGTGTCGGGCCGGGTGTCCTCGGCCGGGGCGGCCCCGTCAAGGCGCCCGTGGTCGCGGCCGCGGGAGACCGCCGGGCCCGCACGGCGGTGGGACCTGCGGGTTCCGATAGCCTCTCGTCGTGACGGAACAGCACCCTTCCCCGTTCGAACGGGGCACGGACGGCCCGAAGGTCGTCCTCGTCGGCGTGGACGGCTCCGATCCCTCGCTGCGCGCCGCGGCCTACGCCGCCGGTCTGGCCCGGCGCCAGGGCGCCCTGCTCGCCGTGGTGTACGTGCAGCCGGTGATGGCGGCGAGCGCGGCGCTCGGGGCGCCGGTCGCGGAGGCGACCGACGAGATCGCCCAGGACATCGTGGCGCAGATCCGGGAGGCCACCGAACGGACCCGGGGGATATTCGACGTGCGCTGGGAGTTCCACACCTTCCACGGCGACCCGTACAACGGGCTGGTGAAGGCCGCGGACCAGCTGAAGGCGGACGCGGTGGTGGTCGGCGCCTCCGAGCAGGCCGGTCACCGGATCGTGGGGTCGGTGGCGGTGCGGCTGGTGAAGGCGGGGCGCTGGCCGGTGACGGTGGTGCCGTAGCCGGCTCTCCCTTTGCTGCCCTTCACTGCCCTCACTCCCCCGTCACCAGCCCGTCCTGTGCCGCTCCCCGGCTGAGTACGAGGTCGCGGACGCGGTCGCGCACGCCCCTCACGTCGGCGCCCTGGGCGAGGGCCTTGTCGAGGTCGACGACGCGGCCGGCGTCGAGGTCGAACAGTCCGGGTACGAAGGCGGCCCCCGTCACCTCCCAGCGGGCGCCGGGCCGGACGGGCGGGGAGAAGGTGAAGCGGGCGACGCTGGACTGGTTGGCGCGCGGGTCGACGACGCCGGCGCGGGTCGGCGTCTCGCCGGCCACCTGGTCCCCGAGGCCGTAGACGACCCAGGTGCCGTTGACCTTCTCGTACGCCTGCGGGACGTGGGCGTGGCTGCCGAGGATCAGGTCGATGTCGGGGCGTCCGCCGGTGCGGGAGGCGGTGAGGGTTGCGGCGAGGGCGAGCTGCCGGTCGTCCGGGGCTTCCTGCCACTCCGTGCCCCAGTGCAGGGAGACGACGACCACGTCGGCGCCGGCCCGGCGGGCGCCGCGGGCATCGGCGACGATCTTGTTCTCGTCGATCAGGGAGAGCGCCCAGGGCTGTCCGTCGGGGAGCGGCCGGCCGTCGGTGTCGTAGGTGTAGGCGAGGTGGGCGACCTTCGCGGAGCCCGCGCTCAGGAGCGGGACGGCGGCGGCCTCGGCCTCGGAGCGGGCGGTGCCCGCGTGCCGTACGCCGGTGCCGTCGAGGGCGTCCAGGGTGCGGCGCACGCCGTCGGGGCCGTCGTCGAGGGCGTGGTCGGAGGCGGTGGAGCAGCCGTCGTAGCCGGTGGCGGCGAGGGCCGCGGCGAGCCGGGGCAGGGCGGCGGCGGCCGGGTCGACGGCGACGCGGGTGGTCTCCAGGTGACAGAGCGCCAGGTCGGCGCCGGTGACGACGGGTTGGATGCCGGCGAACATCGGGCCGAAGTCGTGGCCCGCGCCGCCGGCGTCGAAGCGGGCCCGGTCGACGACCGAGGCGTGCGGGACGATGTCGCCGGTGGCCACGAGGGTGAAGCCGCGGCTCGGCGAGGGGGCCGGGTGTCCGGAGGCGGGTCCACGGTCGTGGGCCTGGCAGGCCGCGGCCGCCGTGAGGAGGGCCGTGAGGGCCAGGGCCACCTGGTGTCTGCGCGCGATCACTGCATCACCCCGCCGCACATGACTCGTCATATTTACGCATGTATCACTACTAATCGACGCGCGGACGCGTACGGCCCCGGCGCTCCCGCCGCCGGGCCGGATGCGCGCGATCGGCGTAGCCCGGACCGTTCGTCGAACCGTTCGTCGACGCGATCGACCGTCCGCCGCAGACCCTTGTGCACACCCTGTCCCGAACCGGCGCGCTGGGGTGCCATACGCGCATGACCGCCGGGACCACCCTCACCGCCCAGACGACGACCGCCGAACACGAACTCGCCGCGCTCCAGCGTGAGCACGGCCGGCCGCTCTTCGCGCTGCTGCTGAGGCTGTGCGACGGCGACCGCCAGCGCGCCGAGGACCTCGTCCAGGAGACCCTGGTGCGCGCCTGGCAGCATCCCGAGGCCCTGCGCACCGACGCCTTCGACTCCGTACGGCCCTGGCTGCTCACCGTCGGCCGGCGGCTCGCGATCGACGCGCGGCGGGCCCGGCAGGCACGGCCGGCCGAGGTCGGGGACGCGGTGCTGGAGAACGCGCCGGTCTGCGGCGACCACGCCGACCGGGCCGCCGCGGCGCTCGACGTCCGCGAGGCCGTGAAGACACTCACGCCGGAACACCGCGAGGTCCTGGTGCTGGTGTACTTCCAGGGGGCGAGTGTGGCGGAGGCCGCCGAAGCCCTCGGCATCCCGCCCGGTACCGTGAAGTCCCGCGCGTACTACGCCCTGCGCGCCCTGCGCCGAGTGCTTCCCGGTTACGCGCCCGACCTGGACTGAAACCCACGGTCGGGTCAAGCCTCCGTAAAGTGCCTTGCCGTGGACCCCGGTTGAGTAATCGGGTGTCCTTATCCGTGTTCCGGATGGGGCCCGGTCGCCGGTTTTCCGGCGCCGAACGAAGCGCACGCACCGGAGGAAGGCAGGAAGGGATGCTGTACAGAGGTCATCAGAGCACGGACGGCGCCGACGGCGGGGAACTCACCGTCCCCATGGCCTGGTTGTACGCCGAGTACATCGCCGACGAACTGCTGCGGACCGGCGATCTCATGCCACCGACGTCCTTCGAGTTCCGCGCCGGGCGGGACACCCTGGCACTGACCGTCTTCCTGTCCGACACCGACGGCGAACTGCCCGGGATCCGGGTAGTCACCCAGCTGGAGACGTGGCTTTCGCTCACGGCGTACGACCAGCCCTGGCAGGACTGGGTCGCCGGACGTATGTCACAACTGACCGCCGAGACGGCCGAGTCGGAGGGACCCGACCCCGATCTGGAGCTGGCGTCGGCGGCCTGGCGCTGGCTCGAGGAGACCGAACTGCTCGCCCCCGACCTCAACGCGGTGCCGGGCGGCGCGCCGCCCGGCGAGGACGAGGGACCCGAGGTCTGGACGCCCGCCTGGCAGCTCGGTCTGCCCCTCGGGCACCTCGCGATCCATCTTTTCTAGCTTTTTCGCATCCGGACCAATCCACGGGCCGGACCGCTCCGAACATCTGGGTCACGATTCGGTACGCGCCTTGAGTGATTCCGGTGCCTGGTCCGTACCGGTGGGAGCAAGGAGTAACCCCACTGGCACTCAACGGCGCGAGGTTTCGGCATGAGGTCCCTGGAGAGGCATCGCGACGTCGGCGCGTACGCGCTGGGTGTGCTGGACGAGGCGGAGGCCTTCCGTTTCGAGGACCACCTCATGGAGTGTCCTCGCTGCGCGGCGGAGGTCACCGAGTTCGGCGCCACCACCCGGCAGCTGATGCTGTACCGGAGGGCGACACCGCGCGCCGTGCATCCCTTCGCCGGCCCCGGCCCGCAGCTCCTCGACCGCCTCCTCCACGAGGTCTCCGCCCGGCGCCGGGCCGTCGGACGCCGGCTGCTGTACGCCGTGGCCGCGGCCGTCGTGGCCGCCGTCGCGGGGCCGGTGCTCGCCATGACGGCCGCGGCCGGCGGTGAGGAGCCGGCGGCGGTCGTCGCGGCGACCGACCAGAGGTCGGGCGTGTGGGCGCAGGTGACGTCCGAGGACGAGGTCTGGGGCAGCCGGGTCGAACTCGAGGTGAAGGACGCCGCGGGCCCGCGCGCCTGCCATCTGATCGTCATCGGCCACGACGGCTCGGAGGAGACCGTCACCAGCTGGATGGTCCCCGACCACGACGCCCGGCCCAACACCATGAAGGGCGGCGCGACGATGCAGACCGACGAGGTCGCGCGCTACGAGGTGCGGACGATGACCGGCGAGATCCTCGTCGTGCTCAGGCCCCGCTAGCGGCGCGGGCCGCGGTTGATTTGCCGTCCCTCCGCCCCGGACGGAAACTGGAAGCACCGACGTGGAGCCTGTTCGAGGCCCGCTCCGCGCCGCCCCTGGGAGCACGAGCGAAGGGGCTGAGCCGGTGTCGCAGCACATGCTGATCCTCCTTTCCGAAGAAGGGGCGGAAGCCGAACGCGTGGCCGAACTGACCGGTTACCTGCGGGAGGAACTGCTCCAGCTCGACGTGGACGACGTGACCTCGGTCCCCGGCCCGGAGCCGCCGCCCGGCGCGCGCGTCGCGGACCCCGCCGCGATCGGCGGCCTGCTGGTCGGCCTGAGCGGTTCGGTGGGCGCCCTGGCCCAGGTGCTCAACGCCGTCCGCGAATGGCGGGCCCGCTGCCGGGACTCCCGGCCCTCGCTGCGCCTGACGATGGACGACGACGTGCTGGAGATCTCCGAGGCGTCCCCCGAGCAGGTGACGGAGGCGTTCGACCTGTTCGTCCGCCGCCATTCCGGCGTCGGGGCATGAGCCATGACCTCCACCAAGCACGCGTTGATCATCGCCAACGACCGGTACGAGGACCGGGGACTGAAACAGCTCCGGGCGCCGGCCCAGGACGCCGCGGCCCTCGCCGAGGTCCTGCACGATCCCGAGATCGGCGACTTCGAGGTCGAGGTGGTGCGCAACGAGCCGGCCCACCTCGCCAACCGGCGCATCCAGCAGTTCTTCAACGACCGGCGGCGCGACGACACCCTCCTCGTGCACTTCTCCTGCCACGGCCTCAAGAGCGAGTCCGGCGAGCTGTACTTCGCCGCCAGCGACACCGACCCGCGCCTCCTGGACGCCACCGCGGTCCCCGCCCACTTCGTGCGCCGCTGCATGTCCCGCACCCGGGCCGGCAGCACGGTCCTCTTCCTGGACTGCTGCTACGGCGGCGCCTTCTCCCGGGGTTCCGGCGCCGTGCGCGCCACCGGCGAGGTCAACGTCCTGGAGTCCTTCCGGGACGAGAAGCCCCCCGGCGGGCGCGGCCGGGCGGTCATCACGGCGTCCAACTCCATGGAGTACGCCTTCGAGGGCCCCGACCTCGCCGAGGACTCCGGGCCGCGGCCGTCGGTGTTCACCCACGCCGTCGTGCAGGGGCTGGAGAGCGGCGACGCCGACCGCAACGGGGACGGCGTGGTCACCCTGGACGAGCTGTACGACTACGTCTACGACCGGGTCCGGGAGGCCAACCCCCACCAGACGCCCAGCAAGGACGTGGAGATGGAGGGCGAGCTGAAGCTGGCGAACAACCGGCGGGGCCGCCTGAGGATCACGAAGGTTCCTTCGCCGCCGTATCTGCTGGCCGCCATCGACAGCGACAACCCGCTGACCCGGCAGGGCGCCGTCCACGAACTGCGCGCCCGGATGCACGACGACTCGCTGCCCGTCGCGGAGGGTGCGCGCCAGGACCTGGAGGCCATCGCGCGCGACGACATCCGGCAGATCGCCGACCAGGCCGACCAGGCGCTGCGCGAGATCCGGCTCGCGCCCTCCCCCGACCGTCTGGACTTCGGCCGGGTGCCGCCGGGCTCGCCCGCGCCGCGGCGGACCGTGGCGCTGGCCGGGCCGCCGCTGGCCCGGCACTGCGTGGCCCAGTCCACCCGGCCCTGGCTGCGGGTCGAACCGACCAGGACGGGCGGTCTGGACGTGAGCGTCGAGCCGTCGGCCGAGGGGCCGCTGGCCGGGGAGATCGTGCTGAAGGGGGTCACCGGCGACGCGGTGATCCACGTGACGGCGACCGTCGGGGCGGAGGCGGAGACCGAGATACGCCCCACCGGTCCCACCGGCCCCGGAGCCGGACAGCCCACGGCGGACCTGGGCCCCCTCCTCGGCGATCCGCCGGCGGAGCCGCCCGGCCCGGTCGTCGTCCACCCCGAGCCCCCGAGCCGGCCGCCGCGGGTCCCGGCCGCGCCCCGCGACCGGCGGGCCCCCGCCCGCGACCGCCGCCGGGCCCCCGCCCTCGCCGGCGCGGCCCTCACGCTCGCGGTCACGGCGGTGATCACGGTCGTCGTGACCCTGCAGAAAGTGGCGACGGCCGTGGACCGGCGGCTGCACCCCGAGCCGGGCGACAACGCCACCCTCGAGGAACACTTCCGAGAACTCGGCGTGCTCACCCCGCTCACCGTCTCCCTGACCACCGCCGCCCTCGCGCTCCTGCTGAGCGCCTTCGCCCGGCACGACCTGGGCGCCCGCCGCGATCTCTACTCGCCGAGGGCCGCGGGCGGCACGGGTACCCTCACCGCGATCGCCAGGGGCCTGGCCCTCCCGGCGCTGGTCCTGGCCGTGCTGACCGCGCTGGCGTACCTGATCGGCGCGCCTCTGTGGTGAGCCGCCCCGGCGGAGGAAGGCCCCGGGCGCTCCCGCCCCAGGCAGTCCCGGCCCCGTCCGCAGCGCCGTCGGCGGGCCCGGTGTTCAGGTCCCCTGCGGCATGCCGAACTCGCACCACACGCACTTGCCGCCGCCGCGGGCCTCCACTCCCCACACGTCGGAGAGCAGGTCGACCAGGAGCAGACCGCGGCCGGAGACACCCGAGTCCCCGGCCTCGCGACGGCGCGGCAGGGCGCTGGAGGAGTCCTCGACCTCGACGCGCAGCCGGCAGTCGACGCCGGTGAGGAGGCGCAGGGTGACGATGGCGGCGCCCTCGGTGTGCATGAGGGCGTTGGTGATCAGTTCGTCGGCGACCAGCTCGACGTCGTCGGAGCGCTGCCGGGCGCCCCAGGAGCGGACGGCGGCGCGGATCATGTGCCGGGCGTGGGTGAGGGCCTCGGGGTCGCCGGGCGCCACGTGCTGCTGGAGCCGGCTGCCGGTCCGGGAGGCGTCCGTGCCGCGCCGGCGGAGCAGGAGGAGGGCCACGTCGTCGTCACCGCCGCGTTCCTCGGCGACGTCGATGAGCCGGTCGGCGAGTTCCCGTACGTCGTCGGGGCCGGTGGCGATCAGCTCGGCGAGGGCCCGCATGCCGTCGTCGAGGTCGGCGCCGGGCTGTTCGACGAGCCCGTCGGTGCACAGCAGCAGGGTGTGGCCGGGGTCGAGCTCGAGGGTGGCGACGGGATAGTCGAGGCAGCCGAACTCTGCGGACAGGCCGAGCGGCAGTCCGCCGGGGACGGAGAGCCGCCGGCAGGTGCCGTCCGTCCCGCGCACCAGCGGGTCGATGTGGCCGGCCCGGACCATCTGGACGACGCCGGTGGACAGGTCGGCCTCGGCGTAGAGGCAGGTGGCGAAGCGGTCGGTGTCGAGTTCGTGGAGGAAGACGGAGGCGCGGGCCATCACGGTGGCCGGGGTGTGTCCTTCGGAGGCGTACGCGCGCAGGACGATGCGCAGCTGGCCCATGACGGCGGCGGCGTGCGTGTCGTGGCCCTGGACGTCGCCGATGACGGCGCCGACCCGGCCTCCCCCGGAGGGGGTGCCCCCGGGCAGCGGGATCAGGTCGTACCAGTCGCCGCCGATGTCGCGGCCCTGGGAGCCGCCGATGGTGGCGGCGCGGTAGCGGACGGCGACGTCGGCGCCGGGCACGCTGGGGATGGTGCGCGGCAGCATGGCCTGCTGGAGGCCCTGGGCGATGTCCTTCTCCTGCTCGTAGAACATGGCCCGTTGCATGGACTGGGCGATGCTGCTGCCGAGGGCGACGAGGATGTTGCGTTCCTCGGGGGTGAAGCCGCGCCGGTCGCTGTAGAGCAGGCCCATCGCGCCGATCGGACGGGCCTGGACGATGAGCGGCAGATAGGCGGCCGAGGTGATCTTCAGGCCGGTGATGTGCGGCCACAGCACGGGGTAGCCTGCCGCGAACTCGTCGGGCGACTCGATGAACCGGGGGGTGAGGGTGCGCACCACCTCGCTCATCGGGTACGGCTCGTCGATTCCGGTGACGAGGGTGCCGGGCACGAAGCTGCCCTGGGGGCCCTCGGCGATCAGCCGGATCCGGCCGGCCTCGACCAGGCCCATGACCAGGCTGGTCGCGCCCAGGTGGACGAGACCGTGGGTGTCCTTGAGGACGTCGATGACGTCCTTCACGGTCCGGGCGTGCGCCAGGGCGGCGGTGGTGAGCTGTACGACGTTGGTCTGCTCGCGGCGCGCGTCGTCGAGGGCGGCCGCCTCACGGTGGGCGGCGAGGTCGCGCAGTTCGTCGGTCGCGTCCCGGACGATGCCGATGATCCGGCGGGGGCGGCCCGTGTCGTCGCGCCGGATGTAGCCCTGGGTGTGGGTCCAGCGCAGCCCGCCGTCGCGGCGGCGGACGCGGAAGTAGGCGCCGTAGTTCTCGCTGCCGTCCTTGATGGCCTGGCTCACCAGGGTGTCCAGACGGAGGGCCTCGGCCGGGGGGACGCGCGAGGAGAGGCTCTCGGGGTTGCCGTCGTACTCGTCGGGGGTCACGTCGAAGATCTCGTGGGCGCGGGCGTCCATGGCGAACAGACCGGTGTCCAGGTCCCAGTCGAAGCCGCCCATGCGGTTGAGCGCCAGGATCGGCTCCGGGTGGGCGGTCCAGTCCTCCGGGAGGGACGGTGCGCTCGCTCCCCGATCGACCATGCGCCCACCTTGCCAGCATTTGCCCGATTATTCGACCGGTAGGGGATCACGTGCGTGATGTGGCCCGGCGTGGAACACGGGGGATGACAGGACGGGGAACCGGGGGACGGGAGAGGAGCGGGCGTTCGTGGAGTGGTTCACCGCACCCGACTACTGGCTGAGCCGGACGGTCTTCCAACGGGCTCTGGCCTGCGTGTATCTGGTCGCCTTCGGCACGGCGGCGCTCCAGTTCCGGGCGCTGCTCGGCGAGCGCGGGATGCTGCCGGTCGCCCGGTTCGTCGAGCGCGTGCCGTTCCGGCGGGCGCCGAGCGTGTTCCACCTGCGCTGTTCGGACCGCTTCTTCGCCGGGTGCGCCTGGACGGGCTGCGCGGTGTCGGCGGCGCTGGTCGCCGGCGTGGACTCGCTGCTGCCGCTGTGGGCGGCGATGCTGCTGTGGCTGCTGCCGTGGGCCCTGTACGTGTCGATCGTCAACGTCGGCCAGACCTGGTACGGCTTCGGCTGGGAGTCGCTGCTGCTGGAGACCGGGTTCCTCGCCGTGTTCCTCGGCAACGACGAGGTGGCGCCGCCGTTGGTGGTGCTGTTCCTGCTGCGCTGGCTGCTGTTCCGCGTCGAGTTCGGCGCGGGCCTGATCAAGATGCGGGGTGATCCGTGCTGGCGCAGGCTCACCTGTCTGGACCACCACCACGAGACCCAGCCGATGCCCGGCCCGCTGAGCTGGTTCTTCCACCATCTGCCGAAGCCGCTGCACCGGGTGGAGGTGGCCGCCAACCACGTCACCCAGCTGCTCGTGCCGTTCCTGCTGTTCACCCCGCAGCCGATCGCGACGGCCGCCGCGTCCCTGATGATCCTCACCCAGCTGTGGCTGGTGCTCTCGGGCAACTTCTCCTGGCTGAACTGGCTCACGATCGTGCTGGCCGTCCCCGCGCTCGGCCTTCCCGCCGACGCGCCGTCGACGCCGGACGCCCCCCTCTGGTACGTGGTGGTGGTCCTGGCGGTGGCCGCCTTCCTGCTGTTCCTCAGCCACCGGCCGGTGCTCAACATGCTCTCGCGCGGGCAGGTCATGAACCGCTCCTTCGACCCGCTGCACCTGGTCAACACCTACGGCGCGTTCGGCAGCGTGAGCCGGGTGCGCCACGAGGTGGTGATCGAGGGCACCCTCGACGAGGTGCCACGGGAGGACTCCGACTGGCGGGAGTACGAGTTCCGGGGCAAGCCCGGCGATCCACGGCGCTGGCCGCGTCAGTTCGCCCCCTACCACCTGAGGCTGGACTGGATGATGTGGTTCGCCGCGCTCTCCCCGGCCTACGCCGGGCCCTGGTTCGGCGCGCTGGTGGAACGGCTGCTGGAGAACGACCGGGCCACGCTCCGCCTGCTGCGCCGCTCCCCGTTCCCGCCCGGCGAACCCCCGCGGCACGTCCGCGCCCGCCTCTTCCGCTACCGGTACACGAGCCCGCGCGAGCTGCGGGAGACGGGGGCGTGCTGGAAGCGAACGTACGTGCGGGAGTACCTGCCGCCGACGCGGCTGGCGGGGTCGGCTCAGAGGCCGTAGACGTGGCCGGCCGGGTCGACTCGGAGGCCGTAGACGTGGCCGGCCGGGTCGACTCGGAGGCCGTGGACGCGGGTGCCGGGTCGGCTCAGAGGCCGTAGACACGGGTGGCGGTGGCCTCGAAGACCTGTCCGCTCTCCGCGGGGCTCAGGTGTCCGGTCAGCTGTCTGGCCGTGTCCAGGACCTGTCCGTAACCGGCCGCGAGCGTGCACACCGGCCAGTCCGAGCCGAACATCAGGCGGTGCGGGCCGAAGGCGTCCAGGGCGGCGTCGGCGTACGGCCGCAGGTCGGCGGCCGTCCAGGTGGCGGGGTCGGCCTCGGTGACCAGGCCGGAGAGCTTGGCGACCGTGTTGGGCAGGGCGGCCAGCGCGCGCAGGTCCGCCTCCCAGGGCGCGCGGGCGCCGGAGGCGACGGGCGGTTTGCCGAGGTGGTCCAGGACGAACGTCAGACCGGGGTGCGCGGCGGCGGCCCGTACGCAGACGGGGAGCTGGCGGTCCAGCACGACCAGGTCGTACACCAGGCCGGCGTCGGCCACGGCGGCGAGTCCCCGGCGTACGTCCGGGCGCAGCAGCCACTCCGGGTCGGGTTCGCCCTGGACCTGGTGGCGGATGCCCTTGAGGTGGCGGCCGCCGGGGAGTTCCCGCAGCCGGGCCAGTTCGTCACCGACGTCGGGGCGGGTCAGGTCGGTCCAGCCGACCACGCCCGCGACCAGGTCGTGCGCGCCGGCGAGGGCGAGGAACTCGGGGGTCTCCTCGGCCACGGTGACCGTCTGCACCAGGACGGTGCGGTCGACACCGGCGGCACGGGCCTCGGGTGCGAGGTCGGCGAGGGTGAAGTCGCGCCGCAGCGGCCGGAGTCCGGGGCCGCCGAGCCAGTCCTGGTCGCGCACGGACAGGTCCCACACGTGGTGGTGGGCGTCGACGGTCACGGCAGCTCCCGTACGGCGGGCAGGCCGGCGTCCACGGCTCCACACCGGTGGTCGCGCCCGGCGTCGGGCGGTTCGGCCGTCCGGGCCCGGCGGGCCACGTCGACCGGGCCCCGATCCCGCTCGGCGCGGCGGCGGGCGTGCCGAGCGGCCCTCATGACGGCTCCCGCGTCGGGGTGCGCGGTGTCTTCTCGCCGGGGACCGGGGCGTCGGGCGGCAGGAGGCCGGTCTCCCGCAGTTCCCGCCAGAGCGCCGGGGGGACCGCGGCCCCGAACTGGTCCGCGCAGTCGTCCGCTTCGGTCGCCGAGCGGGCACCGACGAGGACTCCGGCGACGGCCGGGTGTGCGGCGCAGAAGGCGAGGGCGGCGGCGCGCAGGGTGCTGCCGTGGCGCTCGGCGACCGCGCCGAGGCGTCGGGCGCGGTCGATCAGCTCCCCGGGCGCCGGAGCGTAGTCGTAGGTGGCGGTCGGCTTCGGGTCGGCCAGCAGGCCGGAGTTGAAGGCGCCGCCGATCACGACGGACGTGCCGCGTTCCTGGGCGGCCGGCAGCAGATCGGTGAGCGCGCTCTGGTCGAGGAGGGTGTAGCGGCCGGCGCACAGCACCACGTCGACGTCGGTGTCACGGACGAAGCGGGTGAGCAGGGCGGTCCGGTTCATGCCGACCCCGATCGCCCCGACGACGCCCTCGCGGCGCAGCCTCTCCAGCGCGGGGTAGCCCTCGCGGAAGGCTGTTTCGGCGTGGTCGTCGGGGTCGTGGAGGTAGACGACGTCGACGCGGTCGAGGCCGAGGCGGGTCAGGCTCGCCTCCAGGGTGCGGCGGACGCCGTCGGCGGTGAAGTCCCAGACCCGGCGGTGGGTGGCGGGGACGGCGAAGCCGTGGGCGAGGTCGTCGCCGCCGGCCGTCGAGGGCTCCAGCCGGCGGCCGACCTTCGTGGACACCGCGTAGTCGGCGCGCGGGTGCTCGCGCAGGGCGGCGCCCAGGCGGTGTTCGGAGAGGCCGAGGCCGTAGTGGGGCGCGGTGTCGAAGTAGCGCACGCCGCGCCGCCAGGCGGCGGCCACCGTGGCGTGGGCCTGTTCGTCGTCGACCTCGGTGTACAGGCCCGCGAGGGGGGCGGCGCCCAGGCCGAGCCCGGTGATCCGGACGCCGCTGCGGCCGAGGGTGTTCACGAGCCCGCCGGACGCAGCCGCAGGCCCTGCATGCCGCCGTCGACGGCGAGGGCGGTGCCGGTGGTGGCGCCGGACAGGGGGCTCGCCAGGTAGGCGATGGCGCCCGCGACCTCGGCGGCGCTGACGAGGCGGCCGCTGGGCTGACGGGCCTCCAGGGCCGCGCGTTCGGCGGCCGGGTCGTCGGCGGCGTCGAGCAGGCGGCCGATCCACGGGGTGTCGGCGGTGCCCGGGTTGACGCAGTTGACGCGGATGCCCTCGCGGACGTGGTCGGCGGCCATCGCGAGGGTGAGGGCGTGCACGGCGCCCTTGGTGGCGCTGTACAGCGCGCGCCGCGGCAGGCCGGCGGTGGCGGCGACGGAGCAGGTGTTGACGATCGCGGCGTGCGCGGAGGCCCGCAGGTGGGGCAGGGCGGCACGGGCCGTGCGGACCATGCCGACGACGTTGACGTCCAGGACGTGGTGCCATTCGGCGTCGTCGTTGTCCTCGACGGTGCCCTGGGCGCCGATGCCCGCGTTGTTGACCAGGACGTCCAGGCCGCCCAGTGCGGCGACGGCGGCCTCGACGGCCGCGCGCACGGAGGCGTCGTCGCGGACGTCGGCGCGGTGGGCGAGCAGGGGCTCGCCGACGCCGGTCGGGTCCAGGTCGAGGACGGCGACGGTGGCGCCGCGCTCGGCCAGCAGTTCGGCGGTGGCCCGGCCGATGCCGGAGGCGCCGCCGGTCACCAGGGCGGTCAGCCCCTCGAAGTCGTTCACGCCGCCTGCTCCTTCGGGCCGGTGGGGTCGGCGGCCCAGAAGGTGCCGCCGGGGTAGGTGTACCGCGCGATCGACTCCGCGCGCATGGCGGCGGAGAAGCCCGGCGCGGTCGGTGCCGTGTAGTGGCCGTCCCTGATCACGACCGGGTCGAGGAAGTGGTCGTGCAGGTGGTCGACGTACTCGATGACGCGGTCCTCGGTGGTGCCGCTCAGGGCGACGTAGTCGAACATCGACAGGTGCTGGACGAGTTCGCACAGGCCGACGCCGCCGGCGTGGGGGCAGACGGGCACGCCGAACCTGGCGGCGAGCAGCAGGATCGCGAGGTTCTCGTTGACGCCTCCGACGCGGGCCGCGTCGAGCTGGAGGACGTCGAGGGCGCCCGCCTGGAGGAGTTGCTTGAAGACGACGCGGTTGTGGACGTGTTCGCCGGTGGCGACCTTCACCGGGGCGACGGCCTCGCGCACGGCGGCGTGGCCGAGGATGTCGTCGGGACTGGTGGGCTCCTCGATCCAGTAGGGGTCGAACTCGGCGAGGGCGCGGGTCCAGCGGATCGCCTCGCCGACGTCCCAGCGCTGGTTGGCGTCGACGGCGAGCCGGATGCCGGGGCCCACGGCGGCGCGGGCCGCGCGGCAGCGCCGGATGTCGTCGTCGAGGTCGGTGCCGACCTTCAGCTTGATCTGCCGGAAGCCGTCGGCGACGGCCCCGGCGGCGAGGCGGGTGAGCTTGTCGTCGTCGTAGCCGAGCCAGCCGGCGGAGGTGGTGTAGGCGGGGTAACCGCGTTCGAGCAGGTGGGCGCGGCGGGCGTCGGCGCCCTGCCGGCCGCGGCGCAGCAGGGTGAGGGCCTCGTCGGGGGTGAGGGCGTCGGTGAGGTAGCGGAAGTCGATCTGCCGCACCAGCCACTCGGGGTCGGCGTCGGCCAGCAGCCGCCACAGGGGCTTGCCGGCGCGCTTGGCCGCGAGGTCCCAGGCGGCGTTGACGACGGCGCCGATCGCCATGTGCATCACGCCCTTCTCGGGGCCGAGCCAGCGGAGCTGGCTGTCGCCGACGAGGTCGCGGCTGAGGCTGCCCGGGTCGGCGCAGAGGTCGTCGACGGACCGGCCGACGACGTGTTCGCGCAGGGCGCCGATCGCGGCGACCTGGACGTCGTTGCCCCGGCCGATGGTGAAGGCGAAGCCGTGGCCCTCGTGGCCGTCGGCCGCGTCGGTGCGCAGGACGACGTAGGCCGCCGAGTAGTCGGGGTCGGGGTTCATCGCGTCGGATCCGTCGAGTTCCCGGGAGGTGGGGAAGCGGATGTCGTGGGTGTCGACCGCGATGACGCGGGCGGGGTTCGGGGGCGCCATGCCGCATATTTATCAGACCACTTGCCGTCCTGGGCACCCCTCGGACGCGACATTCGCGTCATCACTGCTGGAGTGGTCGGACCACTTCGGTGGTTAGACTGCGCCCACCGGCGACAGGAGAGGTGACGTGAACGAGTCCCCGCCCGGCGGGCCGCCCGCCGCCCCGAAGGGCACGGTGACGCGGCGCGCCATCGAGCGGATCAAGGCGATGATCGGCGATGGCCTGCTGGAGCCGGGCCGGCGGCTGCCGACCGAGCGCGACCTCGCGGCGGAGCTGGGCATCTCCCGCAGCTCGGTGCGGGAGGCGATCCGGGCACTCACGGTCATGGGGGTGCTGGAGGCCCGGCACGGTTCGGGCATCTACGTGACCCAGCTCCGGGCCGGCGATCTGCTGGAGACGTTCGGCGTGATGGCCGACCTCTCGCGGGGCCCGCGCCTGGT
This sequence comes from Streptomyces sp. NPDC048734, assembly GCF_043198675.1. Lineage (NCBI taxonomy): Bacteria > Bacillati > Actinomycetota > Actinomycetes > Kitasatosporales > Streptomycetaceae > Streptomyces > Streptomyces sp. NPDC048734. The sequence goes on from NZ_JBICUZ010000004.1 coordinate 224,190, forward strand.
GGAGCTGCTGGAGGTGCGGCGCGTCCTGGAGTCGACGGCCGCCGCCCTGGCCGCCGCCCGCATCACCCCGGAACAACTGGAAGCCGTGGAAGGCCACTTGGCGGCGATGAACGCCACCGACGACCCGGAGGAGATCCTCGCCCACGACCTCGCCTTCCACCGCGAGATCGCCGCGGCGGCCGGCAACGAGACGATGGCGGCGATGCTGGAGGGCCTGTCCTCACGCACCTTCCGCGCCCGCGTGCGGCGGGGCCGGCGGGAGGAGGGCGCCTTCGCCCGCACCCGCCGGGAGCACGCCGCGATCCACCGCGCCCTGGCGGCCCGCGACCCGGAGGCGGCACGGGCGGCGGCGGCCGCCCACGTGGCCGGGGTCGAACAGTGGCTGCGGGACCGGACGGACCCCGGGGACCCCTCGACGTGACGCGTCGGGCGGGGCCCGGTTCTCCCCGCACTCGCGGTGACACCTGTACGCCCGCACACCGGGGGCGCCTGCGACCGAGCGGGTCGGCCGGCGCGGTGGTGGCGGGCCTGACGGACGTGTCGGAACCGTGCGTCTTCGGCACCGCTGAGGGCGTACACGGCACCGCCCTCAACTCGCGGGACACCTCGCGCGCGGTGGGCGGTTCGTCCGGTGGCAGCGCGGTGGCGGTGCCGGCGCGGTGGCGGTGGCGGCGCGGTGGCGGTGGCGGCCGGGAGGGCGCCGCTCGACCGATGAGCGGCCGGGGTCCGCGGGCACGGTGTCGCCGGGGCCTCGTGTCGCATGGGCGTGCTGTCCGCACGCCCATGCGCCCGGCGGTCGCGAGCGGTCCGCCGGCGTCAGTCGACGCTGGGCAGGATGTGAGGTTCGTTGAGGTCGTCCTCGTACCCCGCCAGCCGGATGGGGGCGGAGCGCGCCCACACGTCGAGGCTGCCGATCTCTCCGGGCCGGCGGCCCGCACGCTCCGTGCGTTCCTTGGGGCGTTGCTCGCTTTTCGTCTTCTCCGGTGTCACCGCGCACTCCTTATGTGTCGGTCACCCTCGGGGCGTGCCGGTCGGTCTGCGGATCCGGCGTCTGGCGCCCCTCGGGTCTGGCTCAAGGGCAGTTCTGACGCGGTGGCGCCGGCAAACTCCAGAAGGAGCAGGCCGCTGTGAACCGGCTTGTCCCATGACGGACGGTGGGTGTGGGGTGGCACTCCGTCCTGCTGTCCGTCGGCTACAGAGTAACCAGATGAGCGGGATACCGCTCGATCGGGCTGAAAATTTGGGGTAACCATGGCAAGTCACCCGTGTGTCCCCGCAGATGATTCAACCCCTTCCTCCCTGGAAGCACCCTTGACCTTCACTCGTACGGCGTACGCGGACGCACAGGCGTGCCGTCACCGTCGCGCGGTTCAGGTCCCGTTGGCCCGGCCGCAAACTCGCCGTGCTCTGCTGGCGTACCGCTACGGCCGTCTCGCGGGAGGACCGACGCATGGAACTGCGCAGCGTCGAGGAGCTGATGGATCTGCTGCACACCGGGCGCGGGGTGCACGACACCGGCGCCCCGCACCCCCACGGAGCGCACGGGGGCGGCGCGCGGAGGATCGGAACGCGCGGAATCGACGTGCGCGGAGTCGACGTGCACGACCACGCGCTGCAGACCGCCGCGCTGCTGCGCCGCGCCCGCCCCGCCGACAAGGAACTCCAGGTGGCCGGACTGGTCCACCCCGTCGGCCTGCTGCTGGCGCCGTCCGACCGGGCGGGGCGGGCCGGGCGCGCCGCCGACGCCGTACGGGCGCTGCTCGGTGAGCGGGTGGCGGGACTGGTGCGGCGGCATCCCTGGAACGGGCCGGCCGACGACGACCTGGCCGTGCTGCGGCAGGCCGACGAGGACGGCCGGGTCGCCGGGTTCGACGCGGGGGTGCTGGAGGACTGGCGGACCGTGCTGGAACTGGTGGCGGCCCGCGCCTCACGACTGCGCGCCGTCGACTGGCGCGAGGCCGCGAGCCGTAGGCCACCTCACGACTGAGGAGGGTCGGCCGACTCGCGGCCGCGGGCGGTCGGCTGACGGCCCGTCACCCACCGCCCGCCGAGTGCCGCCGTCACCACTTGCCGGGTGCGTAGTCCTTGAGGAAGACGCCGTACAGGTCCTCGCCCGACTCGCCGCGCACGATGGGGTCGTAGACGCGGGCCGCGCCGTCGACCAGGTCGAGCGGGGCGTGGAAGCCCTCCTCGGCCAGGCGCAGCTTGTCGTAGTGCGGACGCTCGTCGGTGATCCAGCCGGTGTCGACCGAGGTCATCAGGATGCCGTCGGTCTGGAACATCTCCTGGGCGCTGGTGCGCGTGACCATGTTCATCGCGGCCTTGGCGGCGTTGGTGTTGGGGTGGCCGGCGCCCTTGTAGCCGCGGCCGAAGACGCCTTCCATCGCCGAGACGTTCACCACGTAGGCGCGCTTGCCGGAGGCTCGGCGTGCCGCCTCGGCCATGGCCGGGCGGAGTTTGCTGATCAGGATGAAGGGCGCCGTGTAGTTGCACAGCTGGGTCTCGAGCAGCTCCACCGGGGAGATCTGCTCGATGGTCTGCACCCAGGTGTTGGTGTCGACGACGTCGGGGACCAGACCGCCCGCGTCGATGGCGGTGCCGTCCAGGTGCCGGGCGACGCTGGCGTTGCCGGCGACCAGGGCGAGGTCGGCGACCTGCTGCGCGTCCATGCCGCTGGTGCCGAGGGGCAGCGCGGCGAGGCCGTCGACCGCCCCGGAGTTGAAGGCGCCGATGACGTGGTGGGCGGGCAGCTCACCGGCGGGCAGCGGGGCGCTCTCGCCGTCGACCAGGGCGGCGTAGGCGGAGGGCAGCCGGCGTACGGTCTGCGTCGCGTTGTTGATCAGGATGTCGAGCGGGCCCTGCTCGGCGACCTGGTCGGCCAGCGCCACGGCCTGTGCCGGGTCGCGCAGGTCGATGCCGACGACCTCCAGGCGGTGGATCCAGTCCGCCGCGTCGTCCATCGCCTTGAAGCGGCGGATCGCGTCCTTCGGGAAGCGGGTCGTGATCGTGGTGTGCGCTCCGTCGCGCAGCAGCCGGAGCGCGATGTACATGCCGATCTTGGCGCGGCCGCCGGTGAGCAGCGCGCGCTTGCCGGTGAGGTCGGCGCGGGCGTCGCGGCGGGCGCGGTTCTCGGCGGCGCACTCCGGGCAGAGCTGGTGGTAGAAGTAGTCGACCTCGACGTAGCGCGCCTTGCAGGTGTAGCAGGAGCGGGGTCGCTGGAGTATCCCCGCGATCGTGCCCTCCTCCGTGCGGGAGGAGGGCAGGATGCCCTCGGTCTCGTCGTCGATGCGCTGGGCGGAACCGGTCGCGGTGGCCTCGGTCACGGCCCGGTCGTGGGCGGTCTTGGCGGCCCGGCGCTCCTGGCGGCGGCGCTGCTTGACCGAGCGGTAGATGCCTGCGGTGGCCCGGCGCACGGTGATCGCGTCGGGGTGGTCGACGTCGAGCTGGTCGAGTTCCTCCAGTACGGCGAGGCAGACCGCCAGCCGCTCCGGGTCGATGCCGGGCCCGTGCACGACCTCGTCGACGGCCTTGTCCATGGCCTCGTCCACGGCCTCGTCCATGGCCGCCGGGCCGTCCTCTGTCACCGTCATCGCGCTGCCGTTTCCCTGCTGCCCCGTGCGGCGCTCCGACCGCGCCCGCTTTCGAACCGGGAATTCTACGGAGCACCGGGCCGCCCCTCCAAACCCGCGCGGGTCAAGAGCCGCAGGCCGTGATGAGCGTCTCCACCTCCGCGGTCAGCGCCCGCGCGAACCGGTCGAGATCGGGGACCGCCTCGGCGTCCGCGACCAGGCCGAAGTGGACCAGGCCCCGGTACGTCGAGATCGCCACCGCCAGGGACTGGCCGCGGGCGAGCGGGGCGTAGGGGTAGATCTCGGTCACCGGGTTCCCGGCGAGCTTCAGGCCGATGCCCGGCAGCGGCACGCTGGTGACGAGGATGTCGAACCAGAGCCGGGCGGCCTGACTGACCAGGGGGCCGCCGAGGCGGTGGCCGAGGGCGGGGACGTGATCGGCGAGCAGGGCGACGGCGCCCGCGCCGCGGCCGGGTCCGGCGTCCTTGTTGCGGTCCATGGCGGCACGGACCGCGCCGAGCCGGCCGAGCGGGTCGGGATCGTCGACGGGCAGCCTCATCAGGTACCCGGAGAGCCGGTTGCCCTGCGGGTGGGCGGTGCGCGGGCGGCGCTGGGAGACGGGGATGAGGGCGCGCGGGGTCACACCGGCGCTGCCGTCGCCGCGCTCGTCGAGCCAGGTGCGCAGCGCCCCGGCGACGACCGCGATCAGCACGTCGTTGACGGTGCCGCCGACGACCTTGCGCACCCGGTGCACGTCGTCGAGGTCGACGGCCACGCCGCCGGTGCGGCGGGTGCCGGTGGGCCCGGCGGTGAGGGCGGTGGTGGAGCGCACGCCGAGGGTGTGGACGGCGACGGAGGCGCCGATGTCGAGGGCGCGGCCCACGTCGGACAGGGCGTCGGACAGGGCTCCACGCAGCAGACCGGGCAGTGCGCGCACCTCGGGCAGGCCGCGGGCCGGCGCCGCCGGGCGGGGCCGGGGGGCGGGCAGGTCCAGGGGGTCCAGGACGGCGGCGGCGAGGGTCAGCGCGCGCAGACCGTCGGCGAGGGCGTGGTGGAACTTGAACAGGACGGCGAAGCCGTCGCCCGCCTCGCCCGGCAGGACGTGCGCCTCCCACGGGGGCCGGCCGCGGTCCAGCGGGTGCTCCATGAGCCGCCCGGACGCCGCCTGGAAGTCGGCGGTGGGCGCGTGCAGGCGCACGTGGTGCAGCGGGTCGAACTCCGGGTCGGGTTCGCGGACCGCACCGCCGAGGGAGAGCGGCGCGGTGAGCGGCCCCCACACGTCCCGGATCCGCATGCGCAGCCCGGGGACGGCGGCGGCCCGGCCGGCGAGCAGGTCGGCGGCGTGGGCGGCGGCGCCTGCCGAGGGCGCGGCGAAGACGCCCAGCGCGCCGAGGTGCATCGGGTTCTCGGGAGTCTCGATGTTCCAGAACGCCAGATCGAGGGGTGCGAGCGGATCAGCGGTCACGGGCTTGCCTCGCGTCGACGGAGAGTGAGCCCGTAGTCAACCGCCCCCGCGCGATCACGGTCAAGCACGATCGGGCTACACACAGTTAAGAACCCGTTACGTATGCGTCAAAAGGAGTATCGGCTTCGAAATGGTGATCGACGGGACCGCCTGGCCGGCGACACTCCCGTGCACGGCACTTCTCCGCCTTCTCCGTACCGCGCTCACGACACCCGCTGCCCCTTGCCCAGGGCGATGACGCCCGCCTTCGACACCGAGTACAGCTCCGCGTCCCGCTCCGGGTTCACGCCGATCGTCGCGCCCGGCGGCACCTCGACGTTCTTGTCCAGGATCGCCCCGCGCACCACCGCGCCCCGCCCGATGTGGACGTTGTCGTGCAGGATCGAGCCCTGCACGACCGCACCCGGGTCGACCAGGACGCCCGGTGACAGCACCGAGCGGGAGACCTGCCCCCGGATGAGGCAGCCCGCACTGATGATCGACTCGCTGGCGATGCCGCCCGCGTTGAAACGCGCCGGGGACAGCTGACCCGAGTGGGTGTAGATCGGCCAGCTGCGGTTGTACAGGTTGAACGCGGGCCGCTCGGCGATCAGGTCCATGTGGGCGTCGTAGTACGCGTCGAGCGTGCCCACGTCCCGCCAGTAGCCCTGGTCGCGGGTGGTCTCGCCCGGCACGTGGTTCTCGCTGAAGTCGTACACCTGGGCCTCACCGCGGTCGGTGAGCTGGGGCAGGATCGAGCCGCCCATGTCGTGCACCGAGTGCTCGTCCTCGGCGTCCCGCTGGAGCGCCTCGATGAGGGCCTTGGTGGTGAAGACGTAGTTGCCCATGGAGGCGAACACGCACTCCGGGTCGTCCGCGAGGCCCGGCGGGTCGGCGGGCTTCTCCAGGAACCGCTCCACCGTCTGCCCGTCCGAGCCCGCCGTGATCACGCCGAAGGACGCGGACTCGGCGCGCGGCACCCGGATGCCGGCCACCGTCACGCCCGCGCCGCTGTCGATGTGCTGGGCGAGCATCTGGCGCGGGTCCATGCGGTACACGTGGTCGGCGCCGAACACCGCCACGTACTCGGGGCGCTCGTCGTAGATCAGGTTCAGCGACTGGAGGATGGCGTCGGCGCTGCCCAGGTACCAGCGCGGGCCGAGGCGCTGCTGGGCCGGGACCGGGGTGACGTAGTTGCCGAGCAGGCTCGACATCCGCCAGGTGGTGGTGATGTGCCGGTCCAGCGAGTGCGACTTGTACTGGGTCAGGACGCAGATGCGCAGGATGTCGGCGTTGACGAGGTTGGACAGCACGAAGTCGACGAGACGGTACGTCCCGCCGAAGGTGACCGCGGGCTTGGCGCGGTCCGCCGTGAGAGGCATCAGGCGTTTGCCCTCGCCGCCCGCCAGCACGATTCCGAGGACCGAAGGTCCACCACGACGCATGGCCGCTCCCCTCACCCTGATTGATCCATTGCTGCCCCGCACGGGGCGCACTACGCCTGTTTGAGGGTGTCCTCGTAGAGCCGGACCGTGCGCCGGGCGACCGCGTCCCAGCCGAACTCCTCCACCGCGCGCACCCGTCCGGCCTCGCCCATGCGGCGGGCCGTCGCCGGATCGCCCAGCACGGAGTCCAGGGCCCGCGCGAGCCCCGCCTCGAAGACGCCTGCGTCCTCCTCCCCCTCCGCCGCGGGGACCAGCAGTCCGGTCACGCCGTCCTCGACGACTTCCGGGATGCCTCCGACCCGGGAGGCCACGACGGGCGTGCCGCAGGCCATCGCCTCCAGGTTGACGATGCCGAGCGGCTCGTACACCGAGGGGCAGACGAAGACGGCCGCGTGGGTGAGGAGCTGGATGACCTCCGGACGCGGCAGCATCCGCGGGATCCAGTGCACGCCGTCCCGGGCCCTGCTCAGTTCCGCGAACAGCTCACGGAACTCGCGGTCGATCTCGGGGGTGTCGGGCGCGCCCGCGCACAGCACGACCTGGGCCGCCGGGTCGATGTCCCGGACGGCGCGCAGCAGGTGCGGGACGCCCTTCTGGCGGGTGATGCGGCCGACGAACAGCACGTACGGGCGGGCCGGGTCGACGCCGATCCGGTTGAGGGCGTCCGTGCGGTGGTCGGGCCGGTACAGGGCGGTGTCGATGCCGTTGTGGACGACGTGGACCCGTGCCGCGTCCAGCGCCGGGTAGCAGGCGAGGATGTCCTCGCGCATCGCGCCGGACACGGCGATCACCGCGTCGGCGGCCTCCACGGCGGTCCGCTCGGCCCAGCCGGAGAGGCGGTAGCCGCCGCCCAGCTGCTCTGCCTTCCAGGGCCGCAGGGGCTCCAGCGAGTGCGCGGTCACCACGTGCGGGACGCCGTACAGCTCCTTGGCGAGATGGCCGGCGAGGTTGGCGTACCAGGTGTGGGAGTGGACCAGTTCGCGGTCCTCCAGCGCGGCGGCCATGGCGAGGTCCACGGAGAACGTGCGCAGCGCGTCGTTGGCGCCGTCGAGGACGGGCCAGGAGCGGTGGCGCCGGACGCCTTCGGTACGGCCCTCGCCCCAGCAGTGCACCTCCAGATCGACCAGTTCGCGCAGCTCCCGGGCGAGGAACTCGACATGGACACCCGCCCCGCCGTACACGTCCGGGGGGTACTCCCGGGTCAGCAGTCCCACTCGCACCCGGCAACCCCCTGGATTCGCATGTGAAGGCCGGTCCCCTTCATGGTCACCCAGACGGGCCGCGGAGGAAAGAGCGCGGGGGCCGTGGGAAGCAGCAGTCGCCGCAGACCCCGCCGCCGGGCACCCGGTAGTAGAGACAGCAACTGCGGCGGCGGAAGGCGGTTCCGGTGGGGGTCGCGGTGAGGGTTCCGGTGCCGGCCAGGAGGGGGTGGGCGAGGAGTTCGGCGGTGAGGGCGCGGGAGCGGGCGGCGGCGTCGGGGCGGCCGTTCGCCCGCGCCCAGCCCTCGAGCTGCCGGGCCGCGCCGGCCAGCGCCGAGGCGGCGTTGCCGCGCAGCAGGCCGGGCGCGACGCGGTGGCGGGCGCGCAGGGCCGCCGCCAGCGGTTCGAGGTGGCCGTGCAGGACCGTCGCCGCCAGGGTCCGCGCGTCGCCGGGCCGGGCGCGGACCTCCGTCAGCCACAGGTCGTCCGGGGCGCTGCCGTCCGGATCCCAGCGCAGCAGTCCCGGCGCCAGGTCGGGCTGCCCGCCGTAGAGGACGGCGCAGCCGAGCGCGACCGACCAGAGCCGGGCCGCGAGGCCCTGCTGGGCCACGGAGGCGGCGACGCGCGGCTCGGGGGCGCGCAGGGCGCGGGCCACCTTGCCGACGCGGCGGGCCAGGGGGTCGTCGTGCGTACCGGTGGGCGCGGCGGCGGGCGCGGCCGCGTAGGCCTGCGCGAGCGTCGGCAGCGGCCGGTCCGGCTCTGCGTCCGGGGCGGTGGGCGGTGTCGTGCGCAGCGCGAAGAAGCCGCCCAGGGCGCGCAGTGCCGTCAGTCGGGGGTCGAGGTCCACGACGTGCAGTAGTACCAAGGGGGGCCGGGGCCGCCGTCGGGGGGTCGCCGTCACGGGAGCCGCCGTAGGGGGGTGCCGCGGGCACGGGGACGCCGTCGCGGGGGCCGCCGTAGGGGAGATCCCTGGCGTATCCCCCACCCTGGGGAGGAGTGGGAACGCCTCGTACTCCATCGGTAGTAGGACTCATTGAGTGCTCAGGGACGACGACGGGAACAGATCGACAGGGCATCGTGTTGCTCATGAGAGCCGACCGTTCACCGCGCCGGGCCCCGGGCCCCCGCCTCACGCAGAGGAGCGGCTCATGAGCGCCCTCGCGTTGTCCGTGGTCCTGTCGCTCGTCTCCGCCGTGGCGTACGCGGCCGGGGCGATCGTGCAGGAGCAGGTCGCGGTGTCCTCCCCCGACGAGCAGTACGCCCCGCTGCGGCGGCCCGGCTGGTGGGCGGCGGTCGGGCTGAACGGTCTCGGCGGCCTGCTGCACGTCGTGGCGCTCGCGTACGGTCCTCTCAGCCTGGTCCAGCCGCTGGGCGCGCTCACCATCGTCTTCGCGCTGCCGATGGCCGCGCTGTTCGTGGGCCGCAGGGCCGGGGCGACGGCCTGGCGCGGCGCCGTCATGGCGACCGTCGGTCTGGCCGGTCTGCTCTCCCTGGTCGGCGCGGCCGAGGCGCAGTCGCTCAGCACCCCGCAGCGGGTGGGCGCGGCGCTCGTCACGGGTGGCGCCGTCGTGGCGCTGATGGTCGCCGGCCGGGCCGCGCACCGGCACCCCGCGGTGCGCAGCATGCTGCTGGCGACCGGCTCCGGCATAGCGTTCGGCATGTCGTCGGTGTTCACCAAGACCGTCGCGGTCGACTGGGCCGACGGCGTCTCGGCGGCCGACCTGCCCTCCCTGGCCGTGATCGGCGTCCTGGCCACGGCCGGCATGCTGCTGTCGCAGGCCTCCTACCGCGGCGCGGGGCTCGCGGCCCCCCTGGCCACGCTGACCGTGGTGAACCCCGTGGTGGCGGCGGCCGTCGGCATCACGATGTTCGGCGAGACCTTCCGCTACGGCGCCACGGGCACCGCGCTCGCCCTGAGCTGTGGTGTGGTGGCGGCCGGTGGCCTGATCCTGCTGACGACCGAGCGGCTGGCGAACAGCCGGCCGGAGACCGACGGCCCGCGGCACGAGGAGGCGCGGACGGTCCCCACGGGAGTCGTGGCGCCCGTGGCCGACCTCCTCGTCGTGTTTCCGGAACCTGCTGACGGCACTGCCGCGGCGCGGCCCCGCGCGGCGGTCGCGGAGTCCGCTGCGGCACACGCCGCGGAGCGGATGGCTCTCGCGTTCCCGGAACTGCCGGCCGGACCGGCCGTCGTCCCGGCGTCCGCGGAAGCCTCCCCGCAGGTGACCGACGCCGTACCGGCCCCGGTGGTGGCGGACGGGGCGGTGACTCCCGGGGAACCGTCGGCGCCGGTGGTGCCTGCTCCCGCGCCCGTGCCGTTGCCGCTGTACGGGCCGTTCTACGGCGGGCCGTACGTCCCGATGCCGGTCCTCGACCGGCACCGGGTGCGCATCAGATCCTGACGCCGCCGGCCCTCAGATAGGTCAGGGGGTCGATGTCCGAGCCGAATCCGGGCCCTGTCCGCACTTCGAAGTGCAGATGCGGGCCCGTGCTGTTGCCGGTGGAACCGGAACGGCCGATGCGCTGACCGGCGCCCACGGACTGCCCGTCCCGCACGGAGATCGCCGACAGGTGCGCGTACTGCGAGTAGCGGCCGTCGGAGTGCCGGACGACCACCTGGTAGCCGAAGGAACCGCCCCAGCCCGCGCTGACCACCGTGCCCGGGGCGACGGACTTCACGGACGTGCCGGTGGGCACGGGGAAGTCGACGCCGGTGTGGTAGCCCTTCGACCACGAGGAACCCGTCGCGTGGTACGGCGTGCCGAGCCCGGCGTCGACAGGGGCGACGAGGGAGCGGCCGGTCTGCTTCTTCTCCGTGGCCGACTTCTTGCCCGTGGACTTCTTGCCCGTGGACTTGTCGTCCGTGGACTTGTCGTCGGTGGACTTCTTCCCGGTCGGCTTCTTCTTCCCGGTGGTCCCCTCCCGCACCGGTTCGCCGCGCTCCGTGCCGGGAGCCCCGGCCGCCGCGGCCCGGCCGCGCAGGTCCAGCCGCTGGCCGGGCACGATGAGGTCGGGATCCGTCCCGATCGTCGTCCGGTTGGCGGCGTACAGCCCACGCCAGCCGCCCCGGACGTCCTTGGCGTCGGCGATCTCCGAGAGGGTGTCGCCGTGCACGACCGTGTACATCCGGGCGGTGCCGGCCCGCGACTGGGGTGTGGTCTGCGGCTGGACGTCCTTGAGGGTGTTGGCCGGCCTGGCGGCGGTCTTCGCGGACGCGCCGGCCGGCCCGATGTCGGGGGCCTCGCCGCCGGCGGTCAGCCCGGCCCGCCCCGAGCAGGCGGGCCAGGCACCCGGCCCCTGACCGTCCAGCACCCGCTCCGCCACGGCGATCTGCTGGTCCTTGGTGGCCAGATCCGCGCGCGGCGCGTACCGGGTGCCGCCGTACGCCTCCCAGGTGGACTGGCTGAACTGCAGGCCGCCGTAATAGCCGTTGCCCGTGTTGATGTTCCAGTCGTTGGTCGACTCGCAGGCGGCGACCTTGTCCCAGGTGTCCACGTCCGCCGCCTGGGCGGCTCCGGCGCCGATGAGCGGAATCGCCATGCCGGCGCCGCCCGCCGTGACGGTGAGCGAGGCCCGGTTGATCCTGTTCGGCTGATACCGGCGGTGCCGACCGCGTGCGGCCATGGAGATCCCCCTCGACATGCGTCAGGAGGGGCAAAAGTAAGGTCCGCTCACTGCCCGTGACAAGACGACAATCGGCCGCACTGGCTCAACTGAGCCGGACCACGGACTTGTTGCGTGACCGCTGAGACGGATGGGCCTCGTGTTCGTATTCGGGTGGGCGACTTGGCGTGTCCAGCACGTGCGAGGGGTGCACCGACGCGACAGGATGTGCACGGGCCGGCACCTGCGTCGACGAGCACGGGTCGCGCACGGATCACGGGCCGGCCGGCCACAGACTTTTACAGATTTTCCAAGGAGCCAACCGCATGACCAACTCAGCCCAGATCGGCGTCACGGGACTCGCGGTCATGGGCCGCAACCTCGCCCGCAACTTCGCCCGCAACGGCTACACGGTCGCCCTGCACAACCGGACGGCGGCGCGCACGCACGCCCTCGTGGAGGAGTTCGGCGGCGAGGGCGAGTTCATCGCGGCCGAGACCGCCAAGGAGTTCGTGGCGGCGCTGGAGCGCCCCCGCCGCCTGGTGATCATGGTGAAGGCCGGGGAGCCGACCGACGCGGTGATCCAGGAGTTCGCGCCGCTGCTGGAGCCCGGCGACATGATCATCGACGGTGGCAACGCGCACTTCGCGGACACCCGGCGCCGTGAGCGCGAGCTGCGGGAGCAGGGCATCCACTTCGTCGGCACGGGCATCTCCGGCGGCGAGGAGGGCGCGCTGCACGGCCCCAGCATCATGCCGGGCGGCTCCCCGGAGTCGTACGGGTCGCTGGGTCCCATGCTGGAGAAGATCTCCGCCAAGGCGGCCGACGGGGCGCCCTGTGTGACGCACGTCGGTCCGGACGGCGCCGGACACTTCGTGAAGATGGTCCACAACGGCATCGAGTACGCCGACATGCAGCTGATCGGTGAGGCGTACCAGCTGCTGCGGGACGTCGCCGGGTACTCCCCCGCCGAGATCGCGGACATCTTCCGCACCTGGAACACCGGCCGGCTGGACTCGTACCTGATCGAGATCACGGCCGAGGTGCTGTCGCACGTGGACGCGGCGACGGGCGAGCCGTTCGTGGACGTGGTGGTGGACCAGGCCGAGCAGAAGGGCACCGGCCGCTGGACCGTGCAGATCGCGCTGGACCTCGGGGTGCCGGTGTCGGGCATCGCGGAGGCCGTCTTCGCCAGGTCGCTGTCGGGCCACGCGGCGCTGCGGGAGGCCTCGCGCGGCCTGTCCGGACCGAAGGCGGCGCCCCTGGACCGGGCCGAGGCGCAGGCCTTCGCGGACCGGGTCGAGCAGGCGCTGTACGCCTCCAAGATCGTCTCGTACACGCAGGGCTTCCACGAGATCGCCGCGGGCGGCGCGGAGTACGGCTGGGACATCGACCTCGGTGCCGTCTCGGCGATCTGGCGGGGCGGCTGCATCATCCGGGCGGCCTTCCTCGACCGCATCCGCGCCGCCTACGACGCGCGGCCGGACCTGCCGAGCCTGCTGTCCGACGAGACCTTCGCCTCGGAGATCGGGGCCGCGCAGGACGCGTGGCGCGAGGTGCTGGTCGCCGCGACGCTCCAGGGCGTGCCGACGCCGGGCTTCGCGGCGGCGCTCGCCTACTACGACGCCCTGCGCGCCGAACGGCTGCCCGCCGCCCTGACGCAGGGACAGCGGGACTTCTTCGGGGCGCACACCTACCGGCGGGTGGACCGGGACGGATCGTTCCACACGCTGTGGGGCGGGGACCGGTCGGAGGTGTCGGCGTGACCGTCCGCCCCTGAGGGGTCCGTTGCGGTGGGCGGCGTCCTTGCGGGGTGCCGCCCACCGCTCGTCGGTCCGTGAACCCGGGGTCAGCTGAGCGGGGGGCCCGGCTCCGGGTTCGGGACCGGCTCCGGGCCCGGCGGGATCGGGGACGGGTCCGGTTCCGGCGATGGTGGGCCGGGATGCGGTGGAGTCGGCTGGGGAGTCGGCTGCGGATCCGGTCCGGGAACGGGCGGGACGGGCTCCGGCCCCGGGGGTGGTTCGGGGTTCGGGACCGGGCTGGGGTACGGGTCGGGAACCGGTGTCGGCGGCGGCTGGACGGGGTCGGGGTACGGGTTCGTCATCGTGTCCTCCGGGCCGGGGGCGAACGTGGCTCTGGACTACTCCCCCGCCTACCCGACGGCGGCGCACGCAGTCACCCGGTGGTGGCACGCGGTGCGCCCGGCCGGGTCCCACGCCGGGCGGGGTCGCCGGGCACCGGGCGGGGTCACGGGTCCCCCACCGCGGGGGGGACGGGTGCCGGGGGTCAGCGGCGACGCGCTGCCTCCGCGCCCGCGGCCAGGCCCGGCCCGGGACTGCTGAACACCGGTACCGCGGTGGTGGTGAGGTGCTGGGCGGGGGCCATGGAGGCCTGGGCCAGCACGACCGCGTCGGCCTCGGCGTCGGTGACCGCGTCGGCGGTGGCGGCGACGAGGCGGACGTAGCCCTCGGTGTCACCGGCCTCGAAGCGGTCCCAGGCGCCGTCGACGAGCAGCGTGCGCACCGCGACGGGGCGGCCCGCTCGGGCCGCCTCCTCCGTCACGAGCTCTGCGGTGGGGCCGAGGGTGCTCTCCAGGGCCGCCAGGACGACGACCCGCGGGCCCGCGGCGACCGCGGCGGCGGCCATCGGCCGGTCGACGCGCAGCACGGGGACGCCCGGCGCGGCCGACTCCGCGACCGCGCCGAGGGTGGAGCAGGTGCACAGCACCGCCCGCGCCCCGTCGGCGACGGCACGCGCGAGCACGGCCCGTACGTCGGCGGCGACCGCGTCGGGCCCCCGGTCCCGCGCCCGGATCAGCAGGTCCTCGTCGACGAAGTGCCGCAGTTCCAGGCCGGGGTGGGCCCGGTCACGCAGGGCGTCGAACACGGGCACGTGGACGGGCGAGGTGTGCAGGAGGGCGAGCATCCAGGCCGCTCAGAACCGGCCGGGGTGGGCGCGCAGCCACTCCTTGGCGGCCCTCAGCAGCGCGGGGTCGGGCGCCGGAGCCTCCTCGGGGTGACGCGCGGCCCACTTCACGACGTACGGGCAGAGCGGGGCCACGGGGACGCCCTCGCGCCCGGAGACGGCGTACAGCTCGCGGGCCAGGGAGCCGGCGATGCCCTTGCCCTCGTGGGCCGGCTCGACGATCGTGTGCACCGGTACCAGGGCGGGCGCGGGCGACTCCAGCACGAAGTACTCGATGCGACCGACGACTTCGCCGCCCTCGCCGAGGGCCTCGAGGCGGCCGGCCGGCCGGTCGTCGCGGATGCCGATGTCGCTCATGGACTCTCCTGGGACTGCTGGGGACCGGTGGTGCGGGGGGGGTCAGACGGACACGGCCTGCGGGCTGCGCTCCTGGTCCGAGCCCGGCACCGGTTCCGCCGGGTCGGCGCCCAGGGCCACGATCCGGTTGTCGCGGTCCACATGCACGACGCGGGGCTTCAGCTCTCGCGCCTCGGCGTCGGTGACCTGAGCGTAACTGATGATGATCACCAGGTCTCCGGGGTGCACGAGATGGGCGGCGGCCCCGTTGATCCCGACGACCCCCGAGCCGCGCTCCCCTTCGATGACGTACGTCTCCAGCCGCGCGCCGTTGGTGACGTCGACGATGTGCACCAGCTCACCCGGCAGCAGATCGGCGGCGTCCAGCAGGTCCGCGTCGATGGTCACCGACCCCACGTAGTGCAGGTCGGCCTGGGTGACGGTGGCACGGTGGATCTTGGACTTGAACATTGTACGCAACATCGGGGTACTCCCACAAGTAGGCTCCCTGCCTGCGTTTTTGCAGGTCAAGGGCTGTTTCGACACCCTACAACGAGTCGCATGTTCGGGCAGCTGTCCCCAGGTTTTTCAGGACTCATGCTGACCACTTGCTGACTTTCCTGACGCCCCGTCAGGTGGCTGGAGGAGGGCTTCGCCCACTCTCGCGGACCCCACCGCGGCGACGACCCAAGCCTACGCAGCACCCCCCGAAGGACGTCCGTGATCACCGTCACGCGGACGGTCTGGAAGGCGGTCAGGAGCGAAGGCACTCGACCGGAAGTCGGACCACGCGCCGCCATGGGTCAGCCGGCCCAGGCCCCTCGTATCCCGTCTCAAAGGAGGAGGCGCCCACAGCTCCATGAATCTGAATGGCCGAAGCAGCGCGGCAACATAGCGGCGGATCGCCGGTTAGCCAAACCGGCGATTCTCACGACCATGACTGTGGCTCGTCCGGTGGCTCTTGGCGGTGGCACAGGGCGGGCGTCAAGGACGTTTGAAATTCGACCAGAGCAGAGCGCGAGCCGCTGCCGCGATCAGGCTCAGGCCAGCCTCAAGGAGTCATCTTGCCCATGGGACCGCAGTCGCACCCCGACGAGACCCGCACCGATATCGACTCGTCGCGCAGGCGCCGTAGCGTCGAGCCCGTCCTTATGGACACTTCTGAGGTAGCTGCGATGCTCAATATGTCCACGAGCTGGGTCTACAAAGAGGCATCGAAACTGGGCTTGAAGGGCTACAAGCTCGGCCGAGGCAGGAACGCCAAGGTCCTGTACAAGAGGGCCGAGGTCTTCAAGTGGCTGGAGCAGCAGAAGATCCATTAGTAGCGGGCAGTTTCTTGTCGGCCCCGGACTCACAGACACACAGCAGTCGCCGACACAGTGGCTGCTGGAGATCCCGGTGTCCCGACTTCCTCACGGCCGGTTTCGGCTTGCATCGCGTTGCTCGGTGTCCTGATCAGGATGAAAGCACCTCAGGCTGACCTCTTGGCCGATTAGAGTGTGGCGGGCAAGAGCGCCGATCGGGTGAGGCGCGGTGGAAAGGTGAGTCGGTGCGGATGAGCGGGGTGCCCACGCGGATCGGCCGGTACACGGTGGCGCGGGAGCTCGGCTCGGGCGGGATGGGTGAGGTCTATCTCGCCTACACGCCCGCAGGCGATCCCGTCGCGGTGAAGGTGATTCGCAACGACAAGCTCGATCCCCTGACGCGTGCGCGCTTCGAGAAGGAGGCGTTGATCGCCCGCACGGTAATCGGCACGAACCGGGTGGCCCGCTTCCTGGACGCGGATCCTTACGCAGACCGGCCTTGGTTGGCCATGGAGTACGTGGCCGGCCGTACGCTGCTGGCCTGTGTGGACAGCGACGGTGCACTTCCGCTGCCGCTGGCGGCCAGCCTTGGGGCGTTGCTCGCCGAAGGCTTGTCGGCAGTCCACGCCGCGGGGTTGCTCCATCGAGACCTGAAGCCGCAGAACGTCATCCTGGGCGATGACGGCCCGATGATCATCGACTTCGGGCTGGGCGCGTTCATGGACTCCACGCAGGAGACGCTGTCACACAGTGGCATGATCATCGGCACCGTCCGATGCATGCCTCCGGAGCAGGCCGGCGGCCATCCACAGGTGTCACCCGCGGCAGATGTGTACGCGCTGGGCACGGTCCTGCTGTACGCGGCGGCCCGCCACTATCCGTACGACGGTTCACGCTGGGAAGCAATCGCGGCACAGGTCACCAATCCCGAGATCGCTCCCGATCTCTCTGGTGTGCCTGCACCGTTGGTGCCCCTGCTGGAGTCGATGCTCGCCCACACGCCGGAGGAGCGGCCGACTCTGCCAGCGGTCTCCGAAACGTGCGCGAGGGTCCTCTCCGGCTCCGGGGTGACACCGGCGGCTGCCCGGCTCGCGCTGATCGCCCACACCAAGGGGGGCGAGGCTCCGTCGACCCCTGGTGAGCCGCCGACGGTGCCGTTCGAGAAGCTCATCCACGAGCAGGCTGATCTTGTCGAGAACAGTGAACCGGTGAGTCCGCTCGACGACCCGCCGCGGGCTTCACTGGCCGAGGCCGACGAACCGGAGCGGGAGCCAGAAGAGCCTGAGGTTTTCCTGCCCAAGCCGACGCCGGAGTCCGGAAGGCGGAGTGACCCTACGAAGGCCGGCGCGGCCAAGGGACGCCCTCTGGCGTCGAAGCGGATCGCGGACGAGCTGCGCGCGTTGTATGCCGCCGATCCCGTTCTGTGACTCCTGCGCTGACAGTGCTGGGTGAGAGTCTTTGTCGGAATGGCGCTCGGACGGCGTAGTCCGTCGTTTACAGGCGTGTGCGGTGTGTGCGGCCGTCGGTGGCCGCTGATGATGGATCGGAGTGGACGTTGAGCGTCGAGGCGGAAGCCGTGGGCGGCCAGGGCGATGAGGTGTGGGACGCCTGGGCGCCGGAGGATGCTCCGGCCTCACGGCGGACCAGCGGGTCCTCCGGCTATGCCCCGGGGTCCCAGGTATTGATCCGCGACGAGCTGTGGCTCGTCCGGAACTCCAAGGACGTCGGTAAAGACGGGTGGATGGTGGAGGTCACCGGCATCTCGTCCTTCGTGCGAGGCACGGACGCGGTCTTCTACAGCCGACTCGACGCGATCCAGGTACTGGACCCGAGGGAGACGCGGCTCGTCCCGGACGACTCACCCAATCACCGGCGGGGCCGTCTGTTCCTTGAAGCGGTGATGCGCAAGACGTTCCTGCCGCAGACCGAACATGGGCTCGCGCTGGCCGACGGGTTCCTCATGGACCAGCAGGTGCACCAGCTGCGGCCCGCCGAATTGGCGCTGTCCTTGGAGAAGAACCCGCAGCCGCGGATCCTGATCGCCGACGTGGTGGGCCTGGGCAAGACCCTGGAGACCGGAGTGCTGCTGGCCGAGCTGATCCGGCGCGGACGCGGCGAGCGCATCCTGGTCGTGACCCCCCAACATGTGCTAGAGCAGTTCCAGCGGGAGCTGTGGACCCGCTTCGCCATTCCGCTCGTCCGACTGGACTCCACCGGTATCCAGCGCATCCAGCAGGACATCCCGGCCGGCCGGAACCCGTTCGCGTACTTCAAGCGCGCGATCATCTCCGTGGACACGCTCAAGAGCGACGTCTACGCGCACCACCTCGAGCACACCAACTGGGACGCCGTCGTCATCGACGAGTCCCACAATCTGGTCAACCGGGGCACCAAGAACAACGAACTCGCCCGTCTGCTGGCTCGGAAGACCGACGCGCTGGTGCTGGCATCGGCCACACCCCACAACGGTCGTGCCGAGTCGTTCGCCGAGTTGATCAAGATGCTGGACGAGGCGGCCATCGCCAACCCGTCGAAGTACGAAGTGAAGGACCTTGAGCACCTTTACATCCGGCGTACGAAGACGACGGCGGAGGTTCGCGACTCGTTGAAGGGCGCCTGGGCGGACCGTGGACCGTCCCAGCCGATCCACGTAACGGCCGGTGAGAAAGAACTCGCCGTCTTCCAGGAGCTCGCCACGCGTTGGATTCCGGCCGATCCCGACCAGCCGTCGGTCAGCCGACACCAGCTGGTGCCCTACCAGCTGCTGAAGTCCTTCCTGTCCTCGCACAAGGCCCTGCTGGAGACCGTCAAGACGCGACTGAAGACGTTGGACAAGCAGCCGACCGCAGAGTCGACGCGAGGCGGTCAGAGGCCGGCCCGCTCGGTCGACCCGGCGGTCCGGGAAGCGGCAAGGCAGGCGGAGCGCGCAGCCTTGTTGGACCTCCGGGACGTGGCCGAGCGGATCCAGGACAACGACTCGACGAAGCTGGCGGCCCTCGTGGACGAGCTGCGCGCCATGGGTGTCGGCCCCGGTTCGGAAACCCGCGTGGTGGTGTTCTCCGAGCGCATCCCCACACTGAAGTGGCTCGCGGAGGCTGCCCCGACCGCGCTCGGTTTCCGTCGCGGCGCCGACCCCGACGAGAACAAGCCCTGGCTGGCCTTCGGCGGCGTGGTCCAGGTCATGCACGGCGATGCCACCAGCGACGAGGAGCAGCAGGCCATCGTCGAGAAGTTCGGGCTGCGCGACGACCCCGTACGCATCCTGTTCACCGGCGACGTCGCCTCCGAAGGTGTCAACCTCCACCAGCAGTGCCACCGGCTGATCCACTTCGACCTGCCGTGGTCCCTGATCCGCATCGAGCAGCGCAACGGCCGTATCGACCGCTACGGCCAGCAGCACCGGCCTGAGTTCCGCGCTCTGATCCTCACTAGCGACATCCCCTGGCGGACGGACGAGACGACCGGGGAGCCCCGCACACTGGACGACCGCCTCGTGGGCGAGAAACTCCTGAAGCGCGAGGAGGAAGCGCACAAGATCGAGGGCTCGGTGGAGGCGGTCACCGGCCTGTACCGGGCCAAGGAGGAAGAGAACCGCCTCACCCAGGACCTGATCGCCGGCCGGACCGTCGAGGAGTCGATCAAGCAGTCCCAGCAAGGAGGTGCGGCGTTCCTTTCCGGACTGCTCGGCCAGGTAGGCGCCGTCCCGGAGCATCCCGAGGTGCGACGGGCGTACGTGCCACGTCTGTTCTCCTCCACCGCAGACTACTTCGACGAGGCGTTGCGTCAGATCTGCCGTCCGAACCCCGAGGACCAGCTCTCGATGCGCCGCGACGACGACGGCACGATCGCCTTCGAACCTCCGCGTGACCTGCTGTACCGGCTGAAGGCACTGCCGAAGTCGTACCTCGACGAGCAGCGGATCATGCCTCGGAAAACTGAGCCGGGACGGATGCGCATCACCTTCTCCAAAGACCTCGCGGACCGGCGTCTGAAGGCGGCCCGAGAGTCGTCCAAGTCACAGTGGCCGAACGTCTCCTACGTCACCGACGTCCACCCCGTCCTGGACTGGTTGACCGACAAGGTGCTCGTCGAGGTCGGCCGCCACCAGGCCCCCGTGCTCGCCGCCTCCGTGGACTCACCGACGTTCCTGGTGCAGGGCATCTGTTCCAACGCGCTGGGTCGGCCGACCATCGTCGAGTGGATGGCCATCCACGGTGCCCCCCACGACCTTCAGGTGACGCCTCTGACTCCGGAGGTTCTGGAGGACTACGGCGTCGGTCCGACGATGCCCGGCCGCGCCGCGCCGCGCGACCTCAGTGGCCTGACGGAGCTCGTGCCTGCAGCCATCGACAGGGCCGAACAGCACCTCCGGGACCTGAAAGAGGCGTACGGCGAGGAGATCGAGGCGGTCCTGGCCCCGTCCCGCAAGCGCGTCGTGCATTGGCAACAGGAAGCCATGTTCTCTTCTGATGGGACGGGAAAGCGCGGAGTGAACCTCAGCGTCAGCAGGCGGCTGAGCCTTCTCAACTCCCTACAGACCACGGGCGAGCCGATGCTGCGCCTGCTCGCCGTCCTGGAACCGCTCAACGCCGCTGAGGGAGGCACCGACCGATGAGCACCGATTTCGACTCCTTCAGTAACCGCGGCGAGTACTTCGCCGCGCACTACTTCGCCGAACAGCTAGGAACCGACCTGAAGAAGGGCCTGTTCGCCACCTGGGCCCTGCGCGAAGGCGATGAGCACGATCCGCGGAAGACTCCCCGAGAGCTCCTCCGCTCGCTGCGCGGCACCTACCTCGCCGAAGACGTACGCGGCTACTTCGCCGAGGCCGCCGAGCGCGACGCAGGAGATGAGGTCCGACCGAACACCCACAACAACTCCGAGTGGTGCAAGCGCCTCGCCGAGTGGCATCAGACGATCCTGCAAGCCCTCGGCTTCGAGGTCACTCCCACCGAGGTCACCGTCCATCGCGCCGGACGCGACCACTCCCTGACCGTGGCCTACCACGGCCACGGGATCATCGCCCTGGACTGCGGCTGGGCCGCCGACAACGACGCCGCTCTGGACGGGACAGGCCCCGGCCGACTGCTGCACCCACTGCGTGTCAGTGCAAGCGAGATGTACGAAACCGGCCCGGCCCTGGCATCCTGGCTTTTCCAGAGCGAGCTCGGCGAGGCCGGCGGGCCTCGCCCACGCTTCGTCCTGCTGTTGTGCGGAGGCGTGCTCGTCCTCGCGGATCGCCAGTCCTGGAACGAGGGCCGCTACCTCGCCGTCAACCTCGACGCGGCCCTCGAACGCAACGACCGCAGCCAGCAAGGCGAACTCGCCACCATCGCGGCGCTGTTCAGCCTGGACATGCTCCGGCCCGGCGAGAACGACCAGAGCCGGACCATCGATGCCCTGCTAAAGTCCTCCAGCGCCAACGCCGCCGGCGTCTCCGGCGAACTGCGCCACGGACTCCAGCGCTCGGTAGAGATCATCGCCAACGAAGTCCTCGCGCGGATGGCCGAGCCGGAGAACGACGTCACCCCGGCCGACATCGAGAGCCCCAAGATCCCCTTCGCCCGGGAACTCACCAGCGAATCCCTCCGCTACCTCTACCGCGTCCTGTTCCTCCTCTACGCCGAGGCCCGCCCCGAACTCGGCATCCTCCCCGCCGACGACGGCAGCTACGAGGCCGGCTACTCGATGGCCCGCCTGCGCGAGCTCGTCGAACGCGACGAAGAACTCGTCGAAGAGGAGGCCCGCAACGGCTTCCACCTGCACGAATCTCTGGACGTCCTCTTCAACAAGGTCAACTTCGGCCACCGCCCGTACGGCACCGAGGCCGACGACGACCAGCCCGGCGACGACGAGGAGACCCGCAAGGCCAAGGCCGCCCGCCGCAGCGAGGACCGTGGCCTGCGCTTCGAACCCCTACGCAGCGAGCTCTTCGAGCCCCGTTCGGTACGCCTCATCGGCAGGGGCGTCCTCGACCCCCGCAGCGACGAGGACAGCGACCCGCGCTGGCTCGACCTGCGGCTCCGCAACGCCGCCCTGCATGAGGTGCTGCGCCTCCTCACCATGAAGAAGGGCAAGCGCGGCGAGCGGGGCGGTTTCATCTCCTACCGCAACCTCGGCATCAACCAGCTCGGTGCCGTCTACGAGGGCCTGATGTCCTACACCGGCATCATCGCCGAGGAGGAGCTGTGCGAGGTCGCCAAGGGCGGCGACCCGGAGAAGGGCTCCTGGCTCATCCCCTCCCACAAGCAGGACCAGTACCCCGACAAGACCCTCGTCCACTACGACGAGGACGACGCCCGCAAGGGTCTGCGCGGCGTCAAGAAGTACGAGAAGGGCTCCTTCGTCTACCGCCTCGCCGGCCGTGACCGCGAGACCTCCGCCTCGTACTACACGCCCGAGTCGCTGACCCAGGTCACGGTCGAGCTCACGCTCAAGCACCGCCTCGACCAGGATCGCGACGCCGACGGCAACGTCATGAAGACCCGGGCGTCGGAACTGCTCCAGTACAAGATCTGCGAGCCGGCTCTCGGCTCCGGCGCCTTCCTCAACGAGGCGATCAACCAGGTCGCCGAGGAATACCTGCGCCGTAGGCAGAACGAGTTGGGCGTCACCATCCCCACCGCGGACGCCCTTACCGAGAAGCAGAAGGCCAAGGCGTACATCGCCCTGCACAACGCGTACGGCGTCGACCTCAACGCCACGGGCGTCGAGCTCGCAGAGGTGTCCCTCTGGCTCAACACCATGCACCCCGGCATGCGCGCTCCCTGGTTCGGCCTTCACCTGCGCCGAGGAAACAGCCTCATCGGCGCCAGGCGCGCCGTCTACGCGGCCGACGACGTCATCGGCAAGGAATGGCTCAAGGCCAAGGGCGCCCTGGCTCCGACCCCGCTGCCCTTCCTCAAGGACGGCGAGCCCCAGCCGCTCCCCCAGGACGCGGTCCACCAGTTCCTCCTGCCGAGCCCCGGGTGGGCCGCGATCGCGGGCTCGAAGGAGGCCAAGGAACTGGCGAAGGAGGGTGTCGAACAGCTCGCCGCCTGGAAAAAGGGCATCCTCCAGCGCCCTAAGCGCAGCAAAGCCGGCCGGGCGAAGAAGGAGCCGGTGTCTCAGTTCACCAGCCTCCGGGACGCCGCCCGCCGAGTCGAATTCCTCTGGTCGCTTGTCGCCAAGCGCATGGAGCTCTCCGAGCAGGCAATCGCCCGTCGGATCGACGTCTGGGGCGCCGACCCGACTGACCCCGAGTACGCCTTCCTCCACCGCCCTGACCAGGCGGTTACGAAGGAACAGGTCCTCGAAGACCTTTTCAACGCCGCCGACACTCCGTACTGGCGACTGAAGAAGATCATGGACGCCTGGTGTGCGCTGTGGTTCTGGCCCATCGAGAAAGCCGGTCTGCTCGACGGTACGGCTGGTGAGTACGCGGCGCGACTGGAGGTGACTGGAGCGGACAGCCTCAGTCGCCTGCTGGACGGCGCGCCGCTGGTGTTGGAGTCACCCGCTGCCTCGGTTGAACCGGAACCGGCCGCAGTACCCACGCCCACACCCGTGCCGCAGTTCGTCGAGGCGACGGCCCTGTTCGCGCTCGGCCCCGAGCAGACAAGCTTCGAGGACCTCGAACTGAGCGCCGACGACTCGGTCGTGGAAGTCAAGCAGATCAGGCCGCGGGGAAGGACCCAGACCTCAGCACCGAAGCCGAAAGCGCCGGAGCGTCGACCGATCGTCCCGCTTAAGGACTTGGACGACTGGCTGGAGTTTCTGGAGGCCATGCTCGGCACGGCCGACGTGCCTGAGGGCACCCTCATCGACAGCTTCAAGGACCTCGATGCCCTCAAGAGCTTCGAGGAGACGCTGCCCAGCTTCATGGGCATGGACGCTGGCAACCCGGAAGACCGCTTCCCGTGGCTTCGGGAAGTGCACGACATCTCGGAGGACCAGGGCTTCCTCCACTGGGAGCTCGAATTCGCACTCATCTTCGCGCAAAGCGGTGGCTTCGACCTCCAGGTCGGCAACCCGCCGTGGGTACGACCCCGTTGGAACGAGTCGGCTGTGCTGGCGGAGCACGAGCCGTGGTTCGAGCTGCAGGACAAGGCGTCGGCAAACGAGAAGGACCGTCGACGTCGAAAGGTGCTAGCGTCCGAGGACGCTCACCGATACGTGCTCGGAGAGCTGACGAGCACGACTGCTCAAGTCGCTGTGTTCGGCTCACCGCAGATGTACCCGCTGCTGACAGGTACCCAGCCTGACCTGTACCGCGCTTTTATGTCCCAGATTTGGGCGCACTCCTCGTCCAAAGGAACTGCGGGAATGGTGCACCCTGACACACATTTCACGGGCGACAAGGAGGGAGCGCTTCGGGAGACGGCGTACAGGCGGCTTCGGATTCACGGCGACTTCGTCAACGCTGGGCAGCGGTTCTTCCCCGAACCGGTCGGACACACCGCTCACTTCGGGGTACACATCTACGGGCAGCCGACAAATATCTCATTCGACCACCTGTCCTGGCTTGTCTCGACGGATGCTCTCCGATACTCCGCCGAACACGATGGTTCCGGGGAGGTACCCGGAGTCCGATACCTCAACGGCGAGTTCGACGAACGCCCGCATCGAGCTCGCGTCGTCACGGTGGACGAACACCAGCTATCTGTCTGGCAGCGCCTACTGGACGAGGCCGACCAGCCCGTCGAGCAGGCCCGCCTGCTGTTTCCTGTCAGCACCGCAGAAGCCTCGGCGATCGAGGCTCTTGCGGACTATCCGTTGCGACTTGGCACTCTGTCACCAGAGATCTCGCCGGGTTACCACGAAAGCGGCGCCAAGAAGGACAACCTGATCGACTACAACCGGCCAGACCCAGCCACGGGCCAGGGGTACCAGCCGGACCGTTGGCGCCACGTCATCCTCAAGGGCACCCAGTTGAGCGTGGCCACACCGGTGTTCAAACGCCACGACGCAAACAGTAACGACCCTTACGGCATGAACCTTGTCAGCCTCGCGTCGGACTTTGTCCCGGACACTGCTTACGTGCGGGCGCCCGGCAGAACTCACGCCTATCTGGCCGAGCAGGAACGGTGGATCGACCACCGGGCTCTAAGCCGACTGCGAGAAGACAACAAAGCGCTGGCCCAAGCACGTAACGTCGCTGCACGTGCCACCGGTGTCCCGGTGGAGCACGCCGATTCTGCGAAGGTCGACGACGTGCTCAGACAGCGAGCGAAGCGTCGCTACACCACGTTCCACAGGTTCGCCTGGCGAAAAATGATCGCTCCTAACACCGAGAGAGCACTCTACGTCGCGATCGTTCCCCCAGGCGTTGCACACATTGACGGTGTCCGCAGTGGGAGGGTCCCGGACAACAACAACACGGCACTCATTGCTGGCTTCTGGTCGGCCTTGCCGCTTGACTACTCACTGCGCATCTCGGGCATCGCAAACTTGGACGTTGCCCAAGCGCAGCGCTTGCCGGCCCCTGCGGCTGAGCACCCCCTCGCCTCCCCTCTCCTCCTCCGCACCCTTCGCCTCAACTGTCTCACCAACGCCTACGCCGACCTCTGGGCGGAGCTCTACGACCCCACCTGGCCCACCTACGAGCCATGGGCCTGCGAATGGCCCGACCTTCAGCCGCTCCACGAGGTCACCCCGGACTGGCGACCCGAAACACCGCTCCGCAGCGAGCGTGCTCGTCGCTCAGCGCTGGTCGAGATCGACGCGCTGGTCGCCGTCTGGCTCGGCATGGACGCGGACGCGCTCATCGCTGCATACCGGGGCCGCTTCCCTGTGCTGCAGAAGTACGAGGCCGTGACCTGGTTCGACGCCGATGGCTGGAAGATCGCGGGTAACGCCCGCACTATCGGCCAGCGGCAGACGAAGGAGAGCTGGGCGCAGTTCGAGGCGTACCAGGCAGACCCCGTCAACGCACCCGTGCCGAGGAGGTACACCGCGCCGTTCTACAAGGCTGATCGCGAGGCGGAGATGCGCGCAGCACACGCTTACTTCCAGAAGCGGCTCGACGAGGCCGTCACCCGTGGTGAGTGGGATCCGGTGAAGCAGGAGGTGCCGAAGCCGTGAGGCCGACTCTTCAGGCGCGCGGGCTCAAGGAGAGCCTGCTGCAGTACCTGTCGACGACGTACGCGCTCACCGACGAGGGTGCGCGTGAGGCGCTACACCGGTTCCTCGGGGACGAGACATCGGGGATGTTCCGTGGCCCGTATCTTCGAATCCGGACGCCCTTCACCGTGGCCGGCGAGGAGTGGCGCAAGCATCTGGAGTGGCAGCGGCAGGGCTTCAAGCCGTACGCGCATCAGGCGGCCGCCTTCACGCGGCTGACCTCAGCGCACGGCCACACCCCGCAACCGACGCTAGTCACCACCGGCACCGGGTCCGGTAAGACGGAGTCGTTCCTCTACCCCGTGCTGGACCACTGCCGTCGGGAGCGGGCAGCCGGCAAGACCGGGGTGAAGGCGGTCTTCCTTTACCCCATGAACGCCCTGGCCACCGACCAGGCGCAGCGCATCAACGATCTACTCACGGAGAACGCCGAGCTCGGGAAGCTGTCGGCCGGCCTCTACATCGGTGAACGCGCAGCGACGCAGTACGAGAAGGTGCGAACCCGCCGTTCGGACATGCAGTTGTCCCCGCCCGACATCCTGATAACGAACTACAAGATGCTGGACCTCCTCCTCCAGCGTGCGGACGACGCGCCCCTATGGCGGGAGTCGGATATCCGCTACGTCGTCGTGGACGAGTTCCACACGTACGACGGCGCGCAGGGCACGGACGTCGGGATGCTGCTGCGTCGACTCGCCGCCTCCGTCGGGGCAGCCGAGGAAGGCCGTCCGCTGGGAAAGATCTGTCCGGTCGCGACGTCGGCGACGCTCGCTTCCGGCACGGACGAGGACGGCACGGCGCAGCTGCTGGAAGTGGCCACCCACGTCTTCGGCACGGAGTTCACTGCGGACTCCATCGTCGGGGAGAACCGGCTCACGGTCGAGGAGTTCATCCCGCTCGGCGACGTGACCATGCAGCCGATGCCGACACCCGACGAGTTGCTGGCGCTGCCCGATCCGGCGACCGGCGATGAGGCGTTGCTGGATCTGATCGAGAAGGTGACGGACGTCCGTGACCTCGATCCGTTCCTCCTCGGAGGGAACCTCAAGCGGCATCTGTTCACTCGTGCGGTGATGCAGGCGCTCGGCGGCGGGGTGAAGACCAGTGCCGAAGTGCTGGATGTGATGTGGCGTGCGGGCGCCGCCGGTTGGTCCGAGGCGGTGGCGCGGCAGCCGGAGAAGGCGGCCGAGGCGCTGGCGCGGTTCGTCGCGCTGCTGTCGTACGCCCGCGATCCGGAGTCCTCGCCCGCCGAGCCCCGGCCCTTCGTGCACGTCGAGGTGCATCAGTGGGCGCGTTCGGTGTCTCGGCTGCTGCGCGGAGTGCTGCCGTGGCCGAAGGCGGAGTTCCGCTGGGATGTAGCCGGCACGGCCGATGCCGGCGCGGCCGACAGCGGCCGTATGGCGCCGGTGACGACGGCGACGTCGGGGCAGAGCGCGAACCTGTTCCTGCCCGCGATCTACTGCCGTGACTGTGGGCGATCGGGTTGGGCGGTGTTCTCGCCGGAGAGCGATGACCACGATGTCCAGTTCGACACGTACAAGATCCGGCGGGCGTCACTGGGCCAGGACAAGGCCCGGGTGCGGAACCTGATCGCCGCGACGGACCGGGAGGCCCGGGAGGGTTCCGGGGCCGCGCTGCTCACGGCGGCCAGCGGCAAGGGGGGATCGGCTGCGTCGCAGGGTGCCGGTGGGGCGCTGATGGTGCTGGACGGCACCCGTAAGCGGCTGCGACTGCCTGATCCGCTGAACGATTACGACCGGGAGACCAAGGAGCCCCGGCTGACGGCCCGTGATTCGGCGTTCGTGCTCGTGAACTTCGGGGAGACGGCGAACACTGCGGCCAAGGAGGACTGGTGTCCGGCGTGCGGTGAGCGCAACGCGATCCGCTACCTCGGTACGGGTGCCGCCGCGATGGCGGCCGCGTCCATCACCCAGCTTTTCACCGGTGGAGAGCTCGACAAGAAGCTTCACGAGAAAAAGACGCTGATGTTCAACGACTCGGTGCAGGACGCCGCGCACCGGGCCGGGTTCGTCGCCAACCGCTCGTACACCTTCTCGCTCCGTGCTCTCCTCGCCGACCACCTGCGGCACGACGAGCCGACCGCGCTGAATGATCTGATCGCGAACGTCGTCGACGCCACGACGGACAAGGACACCCTCTCGGCGGTGGTGCCGCCGGACCTGCACGGCTTCAAGGGCGTAAACCGGTTGCTGTCCGGCCAGGGTCGCGGTGGGGACCTGAAAACGTGGCGGCTGATCGGTCAGCGGCTGGCGTTCGAGGCGTTGATGGAGTTCGGCTTCCGGTCCCGGAACGGCCGTACGCTGGAGCTGACCCGCACCGCCGCCGCGCAGGTCCGCATCGGCGACCCGGCTGCAGTGATCGCGCTGGTCAAGCGGCTGCACGAGGAGTGCGTGCGGGACGGCCTGCCGCTGGTGGCACAGGACGACGCCCGCTATCTTGCGTTCGTACGCATTTTCCTGGAGCGGCTCCGTACCCGGGGTGCGGTCGCCCATCAGTGGCTGAACAAGTTCATCGACGAGGCGGGCACCAGCCGGTACTACATCTGGGGCAAGCGGGCTCCGGGTATGCGGGCCTTCCCGAAGGGGATCGCCGCCCCCGTGTTCCTGCTCGGGCAGCCCAAGAACGGCAGCGAGTTCGACTTCGCGACCGGACGGCTCTCCTGGTACGAGCGGTGGGCCGGGCGGTGCTTGGAGCTGCCGCGTGAGCTGGCACCCGAGCTGTGGAGCCGGCTGCTGCCCGAACTCGCCTCGATGGGGCTGCTGTCGGTGCGCACCCCGAACGACACCTCGGTGCGGGTGTACGGACTCAAGCCCGGCAACATCGAGGCCCGGCTGCTGGACGACGAGCAGGTGCGGGTCTCGTACGTGCGGTGCCCGGTGTGCTTCTGGGAGCAGACGGTCCACCCGTCGCTGCTGGACCAGTGGCACGACCAGCCTTGTCCCTCCTACCGGTGCCGACGGGGCCGCCTTGTGTCCGGCGACCGGCCCGAGGGGCTGGGGGTACACCACCGCGACCGCGACTACAGGGACGACTACTACCGGCGGCTCTACCTCGGCGCGGGCACCTATCAGGTGATCACCGCCGAGCACACGGGCATGCTGACGCGGCACCAGCGCGAGAGGGTCGAGGAGGCGTTCAAGCGCGGCGGCGGGTTCAAGGACCCCAATGTGCTCTCCTGCACGCCGACGCTGGAGATGGGCATCGACATCGGCGACCTGTCCGCCGTCGTGCTGGCCGCGCTGCCGCGCCGTCCCGCCTCCTACGCTCAGCAGGTCGGCCGGGCCGGCCGCCGCACCGGCAATGCCTTCCTGTTGACCATCCCCGACCGGCGGCGCCGTGACCTGTACTTCCTCGAGCGTCCGAAGGACCTGATCGCGGGCACGATCGTGCCGCCCGGGTCCTACCTGTCGGCCGTCGAGATCCTTCGTCGTCAGTACCTGGCGCATCTGCTGGACCTCGCCGCGGCCGGCCGTCTCGTCCGTGCGGACGGCATCGTGCTGCGCGCGCTGCCGCACAAGGCGCCGCGCCTGTTCGGCCCGTCCGGCTATCTGACCGATCTGGTGGAGCTGGCCCTCGACCAGGGCGAGGAGCTGGTCAAGGGGTTCCTGCGGCTGTTCCCGGTCGGCGTCAGTGAGCAGGCCGGGGCCGACCTGGAGGCGTATGCGACGCACGGTCTGCGCAGCGCCGTAGAGAGGGCGGAAGGCGAGTGGCGGCGCGCCGAGGACGCGCTGCGGGCGCGGCTGCGGGAGATCGACGAGGCCCACGGCGAGCTGCACGACAGCGACCCCGACCAGGCCCGTCAGAAGGCGGAACTGGACGCCGAACGGCGCGGGGTGGGCAGGCAGCTGCTCCACCTGGGCGACACTACGGCGCAGACCGCGCTGTGTGACCTGGGTCTGCTGCCGAACTACGCTCTCATCGACTCGTCGACGACACTGTCGGCGACCCTGTACGGCGAGGACGGCATCGACCCGAAGACGGGCAAGGTGGTGTACACGTCCGATACCGTCTCCTACGAGCGGCCCCGCCGCTTCGCGATCCAGGAGCTGGCGCCGGGCAACACCTTCTACGTCAACGGCTACCGGCACGAGATCACCGGCCTGGAGCTGTCGACGGGCGGGCGCCAGGAGTGGCGGACCTGGAGGGTGTGCCCAGGGTGCGGGTACGTACGCACCGAGGACGCCACCGACGATCGCTCTCCGTGCCCCCGGTGCAGGACGAGCCAGATCGCCGACGACGGCTCCTGCTTGTTCCAGGTCGTGGAGCCGGCCACCGTGACGTCGCGGGACAAGCGTGAGGACGCGCGGATCCGGGACGACAAGGACGACCGTGATCGCCGCTCGTACACCGTCGTGGACGCGGTGGACATCCCCGTCGAGAAGATCGAGCGGGGGAAGTCCTGGCGGCACGACCGCGAGACGTTCGGCGTGGACTTCTGCCGCACGGCGATGATCCGACGGATCAACGTCGGCCCGGTCCGCTACGACGCTCCTGCCCGGGATGACTTCGCCGGCCACCTGGTCCGGCTGAACCCCTTCCACGTGTGCACTGCCTGCGGGGCCGCGAGCGCGGACGGCCGTCCGGTCTTCGACCACGACACCGACGCCCTTGAATCGGCAGCAACCCGTGCCCCGCAGCTCAAGCACCATCGCCCGTGGTGCCCCCTGCGCCGCGGCAAGAAGGACGGCGTAACGCAGGAGCAGGTGCTGCTGGCCCACCAGCTGCAGACCGAAGCCCTGCGGATCCTCATCCCGGCCGCGACAGCCGACGTGGACGCACGGGTGCACTCATTCCGGGCCGCCCTGCGACTCGGTGTCGACCTGCACTTCGGCGGCGACCCGCAGCACCTGGACACCACGGTGGCCTCCATGCCGGACATGGACAGCGGCGAGCGCCGCTGGTTCCTGGTGCTCTTCGACTCTCTCCCGGGCGGCACCGGCTACCTGGACCGGCTCACCGACCGCCGTGCCTTCCGAGACACCCTCGCTCGGGCGTACGAGCAGCTCAAGGCATGTCCGTGCGCCGAGGAGCAGCGGCGCGCCTGCCACCGCTGTCTGCACCGCTACACCCCCGAGCAGTTCCAGGACGTCGTCTCGCGCCAGGCGGCGCTCAGCATGCTGGAGTCGCTGCTGTTCAAGGGGGACGGTGAGGACGGCTGGGACATCAGCGATGTGGAGCACACCGGGCTGGTCGGGCTGGACGCTCAGGTCGAATCCGACCTGGAGGCCCGCTTCCTGACCGCGCTGCGGGACTGGGTGAAGGTCACCGACGACGCGGCCTTGGATGAGGAGGGCCACGCCAGCGGACATCTGCGATTTACCGACGGCTCGGACGTGATGCACTGGAGGCTGACGGCCCAGCGGCAGCTCGAAGGCACCCGAACGGACTTCACCTTCACCCGCGTCGGCGGTCCGGTGCAGAGCGTGCACGTCTATCTGGAAGGCTTCCGGTTCCACGCCAGCCGGGAACACAACCTCATCGCCAAGAACGCGGCCCAGCGCACCCGGCTCCGTGCCGACGGAAAGATCGTCTTCCAGATCACCTGGGCCGACATCGACCTGTTCGAACGGCGGCCGGGGCGCACCAAACCGGTCTGGCCGCCGTATCGGGGCACCGCACAGGAGCAGGCCAAGGCCGCCTACGAGCAGTACGGCGGCAACCGCGCCCACTTCGGCGAAGCCGTCTTCGCCAACCCGATCGACACGCTCATCGCCTATCTGCGGGACCCCGACGCCACCCGTTGGGCCCGCCGGGCCCGCGCCCTGGTCACCGGCCTCACCGCTGTTTCCGCCACGACCGCCGTCGCCGCGACCGGCAAGCGCAGCGAGCTAGTCGCCGCGCTGCGCGAACAGCTCGCCTCCTTCGGAGCCGGCCGACGGCACCGCAAGCCGGTGGTACCCGACGCCGGCAGCCTCGGTCCCGTTCATGTGTTCCGCACCCAGGACGAGCACGGTCTGCCGATCGTGTTCGCGCTGGACGCGGCCGACCCTGACAACCTGCGGTGGACCGCCCTGACGGTCCTCGACGACAGCGACGCCGTCCTCGACACCGACGAGCACAAGCTGCGGTGGCGGTCCTGGCTGTACTGGACCAACATCACCCAGTTCCTGTCACTCGTCGGCGGGGACGGTGTCCAGCTCGCCGTCAGCAGCGCTGCGGACTTCGAGGTAGAGGTTCTCGCCGTGTGCGGTGGCCTGGGTGAACTCGACTCGCTCGCCGCAGCACTCGCCCCCGCGCCCGCCCTGGTGCCCGAGCCCACAGTCCGGCCCGCCGCCTCGGAGCCGAGCAGGGACTCGCCGGCGGAAGCCGCCCTCCGGAAGATCATCCGGGACGCCGTCTGGGACGACGACATCCTGGAGATCCTGTGCGAGGACCCCGACGAGGCACCTGCCCTGCTCCGCCTCGCCGAGACGCTCGCCGAGCACGGAAAGCAGGCCCCCGTCTTCGGGTTCGAACTCGGAAGCAGCCGCTGGCAGGCGGACTTCGCCTGGCAGACTCCCGGCCTCAAGATCGCCGTTGTCGCCGCTCACCAGGGCGACGAGGACATCGAGGCCCAGCGACGCGACGCCGCCTACGCCGAGGACGGCTGGACGGTCCGGACCGCCGCAGCATGGCTCGACCACCTCGACACCCTGCTCATACAGCTCCCCGATACGGAAGGCACCACCCGATGACCGCCCGGCTCAGCCTGTACCGCAAGGCCGAACAGGAGCTGTACAAGCTCGACCGCTCGGTCAAGGCCCAGTTCTACGATTTCTGCCACGTCTTCCGGAACAACCCCAACCAGCCGGGCCTGAAGCTGAAGAAGCTCAAAGGCGACTCGCGCATCTGGTCCGCGCGAGTCAACGACTCCTACCGCGCGCTGCTGACCCCGACCGGAGCAGACGCGGACGGCACCCAGAGCTGGCTGGTCATCGCCGTCCGCCACCGCAAGGACGTCTACGAAGAGCTCCAGGTCGCGGTCAACCGTGTCACCGGCGAGATCGAGTTCGTCGACCTCTCGGTCGTCGGCAACAGCGCACTGCGCCGCGCCGGGATCACCCTGACCCCGGCCGAACCTGACCGGACCGCGCCGCCGGCCGAGCCCGAACCACAGCCGCAGCCGCAGCCGACGGTGGAAACCCCTCCCCTGCTCGCCGCGTACAGCGCCGACCAGCTGCGTGAGCTGGGCGTCGCCGACCAGTTGATCGAGCTGGCCCTCGCCGTCACCGACAGCGCCGAGCTGGACCAGCTCGTCGAGGGCGCCCCGCTGTTGTCCAAGGACGTCCTCTACGGTCTCGCCGCCGGTATGACCATCGACGAGGTCCGCAAGGAGATCACCCAGCCCGTCGAGCTCGGCCATGAGCCCGATCTCGGTGACTTCGCCGCGGCCCTGAGCCGTACCAAGGTCACCGCCGTCGACGATGCCGTTCAGGCGGCCATCGACGAAGGAGACTTCCGAGCCTGGAAGGTCTTCCTCCACCCCACGCAGGAACGCATCGTCCACCGCCACTACAACGGACCTGCCCGCGTCTCCGGCGGGCCCGGCACCGGAAAGACCATCGTCGCCCTGCACCGGGTCAAGCACCTGGCCGAGCAACTGCCCCCCGGCAGCAACAAGGCGATCCTGCTGACCACGTTCACCAAGAACCTCACCACGGACCTCCGCCTGCGTCTGGCATCCCTCGTCGAGCCCGAACTCCTCGACCGTGTCGAGATCGCTCACATCGACCAGCTCGCCGCCCGCGTCCTGGGCGAGAACACCGCACCTGGCCGGGGCCGGCAGCGTGTCTACGACCACGTGGCGCTGAATGAGATGCGCCAGCTCCTCGCCGAACTCGACGACCGCCGTTGGGAGGCCGAGTTTCTCCTGGAGGAGTGGGAGCAGGTCATCCTCGGCCAGTCCGTCACCACCCGCTCCGCCTACTTCCAGGCCCGCCGTGCAGGACGGGGCCGTTCGCTGACCCGGCCCGAGCGCAACCACATCTGGAAGCTCGTCGAACAGTTCACCGCCCGCCTGGACAAGCTCGGCGTGGAGACCTGGGGCCAGGCATCCGAGCGCGCTGCCCGCTTCGAGATCGAGCGCGCCGCGAAGATCAGAGCCCGGCGCGAGTACAAAGAGGAGGTCGGCGGCAAGGACCTCATCCACCGCGACAACAGCTCCGGCATGCGCTACCTGAACTACCGCTACCGGCACATCGTCGTCGACGAGGCCCAGGACCTCAGCCCCGCGCACTGGAAGATGCTCCGGGCCATGGCCGACCCCGACCTGCCCAACGACATGTTCATCGCCGGCGACACCCACCAGCGCATCTACGACCACCAGGTAGCCCTCGGCAGCCTCGGCATCAACATCCGCGGCCGTTCTTCTCGCCTCACCCTCAGCTACCGCACCACCAAGGAGATCCTCACCGAGGCCCTCCGCGTGGTCGACCCTGTGAAGCCCGGGCAGCAGGTGAACTACGACGACCTGGACGACGGCACCGACAACCTCGCCGGATACCGTTCCGTCCTCCACGGCCCCGCCCCGACCTTCACGCCGTACGACACTTGGGAGGACGAGCTCGCCGGCCTTGCCACCACCCTGGCAACGTGGCGCGAGGAGCTTTCCACGGACGAGAACGGCTCACCCATAGACCCGAGCGGCCATATCGCCGTCTGCGTCGCCGACCGCGACCTGGTCAGCCAGACCATGTACTACCTGGTCACCAAGGCCGGCATCACCTGCGCTGAACTCACCAAGGACGGTCCCAAGGGCGACGGCGAGGTCCACGTCGGCACGATGCATCGCTTCAAGGGTCTCGAGTACCAGCGCCTCGCCATCGTGGGTGCCAGTGACGGCATCATCCCCCGCACGCACGTCATCGACCGCTACCGCACCGAGGATCCGCCCCGCTACGAGCGCGAACAGCGCAAGGCCCGTTCTCTGCTCTTCGTGGCGACCACGCGAGCCCGAGACGCGCTGAACATCAGCTGGCACGGCAAGCACAGCCCTTACCTGCCGGTCTGACACGGACGTGGGCCTCCCCGGCCTCGGGAAGGCCCACACTCTCCTCCTCGCTGGGAATCAGAAGTGCGAGAGGAAACTCGCCTCGTAGCGCAGTTGATACGCCCGCACGCCACCGCCGTTCATCCGGTAGATCGTGATCGCGGAAAGGAACTGCTCCTTGACCTCCAGGGCGCGCCGCCGCTCCTTCCCCTCGACGTCACTGATCCAGTCCTCCACCTGCTTCGGCAGCTTAAAGGCAAGCTCGTACGCGCTTTCCTCACCCAGCGGCGACAGCGTCCACTCCGCCGAACCGCCATTGCCACGTCGCCGAATGCGCACCGCATGATCCGGCTGGGCATCCGCGTACGTGGTGAACGCCAGGTGATCGCTGGCGGCCAACGGCAGGATGAACGGTGCCGACGGGAAGCCCAACAGCAACTCGGCACCGCTGTTCTGCTGGAGCGCGGCTGCGAAGCCGGCGATCGCCGCCTCAGCCTCGTCCCGGAATCTGCCGTCCGCCGGCGCCGGGGTCGGCTGCAGCTCCGCAGACGCGGTCCAGGTCCCCAACTCCTTGCGCAGCTCCGTACGCATCCACGTCACCGGGAACGTCCCGGACGCCCCGAGGTGGAACTGCGCCTGCTCCAAAGTCCACGCGGTGGTACCGATCGTCCCAAGCAGCCATGCGAACGAGGCGCCCGACAGATCCACCAGCGAGATCTGGTGCGCCAAGGCGTACTTCTGGGCGTCCGACGTGAACCCGCTCGTCGAGAACAGGGCGTACGCGTACTGATACCGCTGCCGCGGCCTTCTACCGGCGTGCATCACGAAGTTCTCGTTCACGTCGTGCAGCACTCCGTGGGCGTTGCGCACGATCTCCAGTCCGCAGCGCTCCTGGTAGAACTTCGCCTCCAGGAACAGCCGCACCGGCATCGAGAACGCCGGTGTGAACGCGAACTCCCCCAGTGCGTCCACCTGATGCAGTGCTCCCCGGCCCCGCACCCGAAGCGTGTTCCCTTCGGTCGCCAGCTCCTCGGGGTCCTGGCTCTCGTGCACCAGCAGGCGGTAGCCGGAGGAGCGCAGAAGCCAGGCAAGCGCCTCCTCCAATAAATACCCCCGCAGTGCGGCGCCCTTGATCATGGTCAACCTCCTACACGGGCCGTGCTCTGCGGTCGTGCCCGGGCCAAGCGCGGCAGCAGCCTGCTACCGGATGCTTTTCTTGATTTCGGTGACGATGGTCCCAGGCTCGCCTTGTCCCTGTGCCGTGCGGCCGGCGCTCTGGCTGAATTCTCTCCAGACACGGGGGTGCTCGGCGGTCACAGGCTGCCGTTCGCCGATCATGCCCTGGACCAGGCAGTGGCCGCTGCGCTCGAGGTGGTGCTCGAGCCACTCTCTGGACGCGAGGAGACTGTAGGCCCTGCCGCTCGGGCGGTCCCATGTCAGGTACTGCACCTGCAGTTGCCCGTCGGTGTCGTACCAGAAAGGGCGGTCCGGGTCGCGCCGCAGCCTGCTGTTTCTCAGGAGTGGGTCACTGAGCAGCGTCACTGAGACGGATGCGTCGAGGGAGCAGTCCAGGCTCTGACCACTCCAGTTGTATGTCTGGTCGGTCGGAATAGCGGTGACGGGTTCCCCATCGGGATCTATGGCGAACACCATCCGGCCCTGCGGCTGTGCGGCGAGGGTGCGCTCCAGCCAGTCGTCCTCGTCGTCTTCCATCGGACCGTCCGCCCACTGGTCTGCGAGCTCCAGGAGCAGCTCTTCCCGGCGCTTTTCCCTGCGCTCCCGCCAGATGGCGATGGCGACGCTCTCCTCCGAGGCCGGCGGTCTAGGGGTTGGCTCCGGAGTGGAGAGATCGTCGTCCCCTGGGACAGGGGAGTCGTCCTCACCGCGATCGGGTTCGTCGTACTGAAAGGTACTCACATGCCAGGAGTCGGGTTCCGGGTCGGTCCAGGGACCGGGGACGGTGGGGAAGTCGGCCAGGAGAAGGCTGTGGCGATCGGCTCCTTCGGGCATCAGCCGGTTTGTGAGCGAACGGCCTTCAAGCCACGTCAGCAGGCTGGTGAGTTGGGGGGTGGGCACGAGCCAGCTGTGGATGCGGTGCCATTGCTCTGCCTGGCCGCGGGTGACGTTCCATCCTCGGCCGTCGTGGTCGTCCATGGCCTGTTCGTAGAGGACGATCCACTGCCTGTCCTGGCTGTCGGTGCGGATGCCCAGTTCGCCGAGGTCGGGCAGGTTGTCCGGACGGCTGATCCATTCGTCGACGCCCTCGTCGTCGGGCAGGTCGGGGACAGGTGGTGCCAGCGGGTGTGCGGGGTCTGCGGTCGGGAAGGTGGCGTGGTCGGCTTCGTCTGGACTGTTGTCGTCGTCGGTGTCGGAGAAGGGGTGTCGGGCCGGGGGGAGGGAGGGGTCGATGTCGAGCAGCGACAGTTGTGCCGCTCCCGGGTATTCGGCGGCGTCGTGCTCGGTCTGCCGGTGGGGGTGCCGGTGGTTCGCCAGGCGTTCCACGAGCTCGTGGAGGGCCATCCACTGGTACTTCTTGCCGATCCGTTCGCCCTTGTGTGACTGGCGGGAGCCAGAGTGGCGGGAACGCATGTTGTCGAATTCGGCGAAGAGTTCAGGTGTCCAGCCCAGGTCGGCGACGCGGGCGAGGATCCAGCGTGCGGCCCACTCGGCGTCGACGTGGGCAGCGGCGAGGCGTTCGTCGTCGGGCGGGGGCACTCGGCAGGCTCGCAGCAGCGCGTACTGGTCCGCGTCGAGGACGTCCCTCGCCTTCCTCCCAGTGAGGAGTTGTTCAACGGCAGCCGGTGTGCTCAAGGCGGGCCTGACGGACTCCGGAAGGCTTTGCGCGAAGGCCGGGATACGGGCGGGGTCGACTACGACAGGATCGTCGGCGCGCTGCCACGCCGGCCGACGGGGATAATCGGTCGACAGCGGCAGCAAACTGAAGTGACGCACGGCCGGCCGGACCTGGTAGTCCGCAAAGTCTCCCAGCGGTGAAAGGGACGAGCGGAGCGATCCCCACAGCGACTTATTCTGCTCCCGCCGCGGGAAGAGCACGTCGAGGTCCTCCTCCGCAGGAGCCTGCCCGATCGGGGGGCAGGCGTGTGGATGCCTGACCGCGTTTGCTTCCTCGCCGGTGACGGCTCCAGCACGGTGCGCCAAGGTGACAACGCGTGTAGCCGCTTCGCACAGCAGTGCGTTCCGTGAAGCGTGCGCGGGCGAATCAACGGCGCCGTAGGAGTACGTGAGGAGCCGCCGGGCGATTGTCCGGAGGAGGTCGTGCTTGCCGTCGTCCTCGCTGCGACGGGCCAGGACTCCATAAGCAACCCACACCAGACGCTCGAAGAGGTAGGGATCGTCGATCTTCTCCGCGTCCTCGTGGAGGAATCTGTCCAGGAGGGAGACGAGAACGTCTCCGTGCCCCAGAAGCAGCTGCACCAGGGCCTTGGTGGCCCGGTCCCGCAGGAACCGGTTGGAGGACGTGAGGGTCCACACCAGTGTCGTGGCCGCCAACCGGACGACTTCCTCGTCGCCGGCTCCGGCCATCTGCACCGGCCGGCGGGTCCGGTCCCCGAGCCGAGGCCGGACCGTGAGGGACGCAGGGTGGAGATGGCGCGGGGTGGGGTACTGCTCGGCCCAGCGCAGCAGCCGGTGCAGTGCCGTGACGTCCCACAACAAGGAGTAGGTCTCGACACCCCACCACGCATCGCGCTCGGGCCGCTGTTTCCGCAGCAGCACCCGGTGGAGACGGTCGGCGTTCAGCAGATGCCCCGGCTCGGCGGTGACCGCTACCGCGACCTCCAGCACGTCGGAATTACGTCCGTGACGTGAGGCGGTCTCGTTGAGGAGTTCGATGGTGCGTTCGTTGACGCTGCTTGTGCCGCGCAGCGGAAGCGTTTCCAGAAAGCTGCGGGCCAGCCGATAGCCTCGAACGTCCGCGCGACTGCCGGGGCCAGCTGTAACCTCCGCAGATGTGGGAGAAGCGGCCAGCAGGTCGATGAGCTCCGTCCCTGTTCGCTCGGGCAGGAGAATTGACGCTGCTTCCTGGTAGTTCGGGGCAGCCTGCCTCAGCCAGCCCTGCAGCGCGGAATCGGCGGCCAGTGGGCGTCCCTCGCGCAGCACGTCGATCTCGTCCTGGTGGGCAGCGAAGACCGATCGCACAACGCGGTCGTCGCCGAACGCCTGGTAGGGAAAACCGATACCAGTTGCCTGGTTGGACTTGTAGGTCCGCTCGTTGGACACCAGGCCCTGGGCGAGGAGCTGCCCGAGCATCGTGTCCGGCCACACCGTGGCTGCAGGAGCGTACGCGTCGGCAAGAGCGCGGGCTTCATCACGCGGCAGCACAGAACGCCGTGCGTCGGCCATGAGCGAGGCCAGGGCGTCCACCGCACGGTGCACGGGCCGCTCCAGAGGATCGAGCCCGAGCCGGGAGCAGATGGTCTCCGCACGGTGGTCGATAAAGGCGTCGAACACCGCGCTCCGGTCACGCGGATGGACACCCGAGCCGCCACGCTCCAGGCTCTTGCTCAGACTGTCCGCATACAGCTTCACGAACAAAGGGTTGGTGAAGACCGAGGCCAGCAGGGGAGTGTTGGGAAGAACGGCCGCCGCACCCTGCAGATAGCTTTCCAGCCCCTCCATCTCCCGTCCGGCAAAGCCGGAGTGCACGGATGCCGGCACATCGAAACGATCAGGCACGACGATCGACTTGAAGGTCGAACGGCAGGACACCAACAAAGCGATGTGCTGGTACCCGGCCAGACGCACCTGCAACGCGAGCAGTTCGCTCTTCCAGTTCCCGGCGTCGTCGGAGTCATTGAGCGCATCAATGATCAACAGGAAGCGGCAACCGCTGGCCGCGCCAGCGGCGTCCATCGCCTGGAGGAAGTCCCGCTCGGCAAGCGGCCCCAGGCCACGCTTCTGCGCGATCTCACTCAGCGTGTTGTGCCCGGTGAGCTCCTGCCCGAACACCACCAACGCCGGCCGGCCCTCGTCCACGGCCCGCCGCGCGGCGTCGACCAGCAAATGCGTCTTACCCTGCCCTGCCTCCCCCACGAGCAGCCAGGTCTTCTTCTCCGCTGCCTGGGCAGCGGAACTCCGCAACAAGCCGTCCAGGCGCTCGCAGGCGTCGAAGGCACGAACCAGAGCGCGCTCGCACAACCACTGCACGCTCCGCACCGCGGTCACCGGAGCGTTTGCGCCCCGTCCGGCCGCAGATATGGCGTCGTCGCTTTCACGCTCTTCCTCGGTGAACCGGTCAGCCAGGTCCTTGAACTCACCCAGCCGCTCCAGCATGTCCTCCACCACAGCAGAACTCTGCTCGGCGGGGAAACCGGACGTTGCGGATGCAGCGGACAGGTCGTGGACCAAGGTGTGGGCGCCTTCCCGCAACGCGGGCGTCCACGCATGCACCCACCGCGCCAGCGCCTGATGGTCGGGGCTGCTGGCCGGCGCGGGATAGCTGTCGTACCAGCGTGTCATCTCGGAAAGGAGGGTCACCACAGCGGCCTGCAGATCCCGGGATCGCTGGACGCCCTGCCTCAAGAACTCCTGCGGCAGGGCGCACGCATCAGCCACGCGCGCAAGGGGCAACGTCACATGATGCTCGGGTGTGTACCGCGCCTCGGCCAGACGCTCAGCAAGCGTGACCTGTTCCCTGAACCACTCGCTGCCCAGCGCCCGCCGTTCGAAGAAGAACCACTGACGCCCCTCATTTCCAGGCCGAGTCAACCGCTCCAGCAGCTCACCGCCACCGACGTAGCGGATGTCCACGTCGGCAAGACCGGGCAAGTCCTTCTTCCACCGGGCGACGTTGCTGTTCCACCGCTCCCTCGCACCGGTACGCGCCTTCCCGCGCGGGGTGACAGGGGTGGGGTCGGAGAGGTCGAAGGGAGTGAGGAATTCAAGCCGGACGATCTTCCGGTTCGCGATGTTCTCACCGACTGTTTTGGCGCTCTTCTTCGCCTGAGGGATGAGATCGTCGATGTTGTGGACGAACTTGACCTGGTATCCGTGTGCAGCAATGCCGTCGGGCGCCTGGTCATACCATTCGACGCCGCCGTCCGGAGCAGCAGTCTTGATCGTCTCCCAGCCCGGAGGCGCCGGCGTCCGGAGCTGGAAACAGAGTTCCTCGAACGCGCGATGCTGGCTGCCGTCCCATTCCCGGATGCTGTGCCAGTTGTGTGCCCTGCTGTCGTTCGATGCCACTGCCGTCCTCTGACCGTCCCGCCGCCCCACTGTGCGCGTGTCGGATCCCAGCGTAGAGGGCTGCACTGACACACCAAGCCCTCCTGTACCAATGGACCGGCAGCTCGGTGCAGATCAGGCGCGAAAATTCCGTTGTAGCCGGTGCTGACCTGCGCGCTGCCGGTCATGAAGTGCGTGACGGCATCGACTTGGGAGTCCGACCCGGGACCGGGCTGGTCTGAGATCGAACACGCCAGCGCACACGATGCGGTCGGTGACTGTGCGGTTCGTGTGCCTGTGACTCTTTCGGGTGCCTGATTGCGATCGCACCCGCTCATCCGTCCGGACCGAGGTGCGTTTCCCTCCCAGCGCGTCCGGTGACCAGCTCCGCGCATCCTCCACCAGATCACTCACGCACGGTCAACAAGTATGAACCCAAAGCGTTTCTGATCAATATCACCGACAGTCGACCTCTTGGCCGCGATCGAGGACCGGGCAGCAAGGAAGCCGCGCCGCAGTTCAGGCAGCCCCGTCAGAGGATGTTCCACCGGAACGCCAGATCGCCTTTCCGCAGTGCTTCCACCCGCCTCTGCACCTCAGCAAGGCTCGCTGGCGCGTGGTGAATCTTTCGGGCGTTGGTCGTGATCATGCGTAGTTCGCGCAGTCCAGCGAGTACCGGGTAGCCCGGCCAAGCGGTGACGTCCCAGCCATAGGCGTCGGCGAAGCGGCGGTAATGGTGCCGGCCGAAGCCGAAGCGGCGACAGTGCACCTCGATCGTGACGAGGTCCCATTCGGGTTGGCCGTAGGCGACCGTATCCCAGTCGCACAGGACCGCCCCGCCGTCCGGGGCGTGGAGGGCGTTCCGGTGCTGGGGGTCGCCTTGGATCAACCCTCGGGCCAGGGGGAAACGGATGTCTTGGAGCTCGGCTGCGAGGCGGTCCGTCTGCGCTTCCATGAATCGGATGGCGTCAGGCGGCAGGCATGTTATGGCGGACAGTGAGCGTCGAATGGCCCCGACGTTGTCGTGCTCGGGGAAGCAAAGCGGTGGCAGGGGCAAGTTGTGGAGCTCGCGAAGGGGCTGGGCCAGTTGCTGGGCCTCTACGAGCTGCTCGGGCTGGGGCAGGTAGGTCCAGAAGGTGACCGCGTGGCCGTCGACGAGGAGGGGCTGGTCGACGGGGTGGAGCGGAACGGTGGGGAAGCCCGCGGCCATGAGCCGCCTGACGAACTCGACCTTGCGGGTCACGTCTTCGACCCGGGAGCCCTTGCGGGCGATCTTCGCGACGACTTGTTCCTTCTCCAGCAGGACAACCGCGTTGGTGTGGCCGCGGAGGAGGCGGGAACCGAGGCTGTCGAGGCCGGCGGCAGCGCACGCCCGTTCCAGGATCCGGTGCATCTCGGCCTCGTCGTACCCGCCGGGGGCCGGCGCCATCTCTCTCATGCGTTCCAGGCTCGCGGACACATGGCCGAGTGTCACATCTGGCCGGGAGGAAGCGCGAGAATATCGCGCAATTCCCGCGCCACACGGCTGCCTCGAACGCGCGGCGGCAGGACTTCCACGACCTCCCGCGCCCGCTCCTCGACGATAGGGGTCCGATGCGCCGGATCCGTCCGCAGGAACGTGGCGGCCGCCAGTTGGCATGCTTCCTCGGTGCTGTGTTCGTGGGCGAGGCAGAGAGCTGCCTCGAAGTGGAGGAGGGCCGGGTCGATGCCGGTCTTTTCCGGGTACAGGGCGAGCGCGCTCTCCTGAACGCGTCGGGCTTCGACGGTCCGCCGGAGGGCGGTGAGGGTGCCGCTCATGTAAAGGAGGAAGCGCCGCTCGGGGAAGGCGAAGGCGTCGTTGCCCGTGTCCGCTCTGGCATGGCTTCGCTCGAAGATCTCGGTGGCCTGCCGAAGGGCGGCTTCCGCTCCCTCCGCGTGGCCAAGCTTCGCCAAGGCCCGTGCCTCGGCAGCCGAGGCGAAGGCGGCGGTGGGCGTGGGCCGGTTGCGGCAGATGATCCGTGCCTCTCTGGACAGGGCGACCGCGGCCTCGATCGGGCCGTAGTGGTAGGGGAGCATGGCGGCCTGTGCGCGGACGCGGGCGCGCAGCTCGGTGTTGCCGCTGTCGTCGGCCGCGTTGCGGGCGGTGGCGTACCAGGATTGCGCCCGGCGGAGGTGCCCGAGTTTCATCAGGGCGTCGGCGATCAGTGTGGCGATCATCGCTGTGAGTTCGGAGAGCCGGACCTGTACGGCGGCTGGCTGACGGTGGGCGGCCATGTCCTCCACCTCGGACAGGTGGCCCAGCAGAATCTCGATCATCGGCGCGGGCGGCGTGTAGACGTACTGTTCGCGTGCCCACAGCAGCTGCTCGTCGAGCAGGTCCAGTTGCGTGGGCGTCACCGTGCCCACCGCAAGGGTGCGGTCGACCGACCGCCGGGCGGCGTCGATCTGCTGCTCGAAGGAGAGGGGAACCGTGTCCGCCGCGCGTCGTGGGGCGACCGCGGGGGTGAGTGCCTGCTGGGATCTCCGTGCCGGCGCCCTCTCCTCAGCCGGAGGCTCGTCCGGCGAGGAGGACTGGCTGCTTCCGCGCAGTCCCAGGCCCTGGGCCGTGCTCGCGTAGAACTCGCACAACAGGTCCACGGTGACCGGGCGGGGCTGCCGACCCTTTTCCCAGTGACCCAGTTGATCACCGTCCGCCCGGGGTGCTGCTTCGTACCGCGCTCCGAGATCGTTGAGGCCGTCGGCGGCCTCCTGCAGGGTCAGTCCCCGCGCCAGGCGATGCGCGCGGAGCAGCGTCACACCGCAGTGGGCGTGGATCCGATGGGCGGTTTCCTGGACCGGCTCTCCACGGTCGGCGGCGTCCTCGCGTAACCGCTGCGCACAGGACGGACGGTGCGGCTTGTGGTCCAAGGCCCCTCCTCCAACTCGCCCTGCTCCTACTCCCGGCAGCGTATCGGTGAGGCACTCCCCCATCCGCGGGATCAGTGACTGATTCGACGGCCG
This sequence comes from Streptomyces sp. NPDC048734, assembly GCF_043198675.1. NCBI lineage: Bacteria > Bacillati > Actinomycetota > Actinomycetes > Kitasatosporales > Streptomycetaceae > Streptomyces > Streptomyces sp. NPDC048734. The sequence goes on from NZ_JBICUZ010000004.1 coordinate 268,267, forward strand.
GGCGACCGGATCAGTCACCCGCAAGCAAGAAGTGACTGATCGGCGAAGGGTGACTGTTGTTCGTCGATACCGGTGGGGCGAACCTTGCTGCTCCCAGAAGCCCGACGAACCGCTCGTCGGCCGGTGGCGTGGAACGCCCGGTCGCCGGGCCTGCGTTCGCCGCCGTCTCCCACCGCACCTTGCGGCGGGAAGGCGCGGCATTCGTCACCCACAGGGAGGTGGATCGATGACGTCCTCGCCGTACCACACGGTCCTGGCGGAGCTGGCCGACGGTCAGGGAATCGAGCGTGCGGCAATCGAGGTCGAGAGCACGCCGGCGTCGGTTCGTGACGCGCGGTCCTTCGTCCGGCAGCAGCTCTTCGGCTGGCGCTTCCCCGAGGCGGGGGACTTCACCGACGGGGTGGTACTGGCTGTCAGCGAGCTGGTCACCAACGCGGTGCTGCACGGCCGGATGCGGCCGACGGACGACAGCGAGCACGTCGGTATCGCGCTGGCCCTCAAGCCGGGCAGAGCGCTGGGTGTTCTGGTCACTGACAACTCCAACGAGGCGCCCATGGCGGCCGTTCGGCCTGCCCCGCATGCCACTTGTGGCCGCGGTCTGAAGCTCGTCGACGCGGTGGCCGACTACTGGACGGCAGCGCCGCGAAAAAACTCCCAAGGGGTCACCGGTAAGGGCGTGTGGGCCGTCTTCCGTTGCCCGGAGTCCGCTGGGCTCCTCTCCCGATCGGCGTGACAACCCATGTCGTCGAGAAACCTCCGGACCTGCCAACTTCCTGTGACACCGGGAGTCTTCATGCCGTGCGTACTCGACGAGCCGAGTGGCCGCCGGAAGGGTGCCCCGCTGCTCTCCATACGCCTACGGGCGCTCGCTGGCGTCGCTCCAGTAGGTCAGGGCGAGCATCTCACCGGGCCAGGCCGGCTGGCGGATCAGGCCTCGCGGGCCCATCTGCTGGAAGTACGGGGCGAGGTCCAGAACGGGGGTGCCGTCGACCGCGTCGAGGTCGGTGACGTGAAGGTCTCGGCCGTCGACGTCGAGCAGGCGCGGGAAGCTGATCGCGAGCTGGTTGGGGCGGCGGTGGTTGCGGTGCACGAAGGTACCGGTCGCCGGCCATCGGGCGTCGCCGCGCGGGCTGCGGGCGTGCAACTGCACGTCTTCGGGGCGCGCCCGGTGAAAGCGCCAAGTCACGGTGAGGTGCGAAAACTCCTCGATGCCCTGGAGGGTCTCCAGCGGGTACTCGTCGTTGAGCCGGATGACCGAGCGGACGCCGCCCTGGTAGTCGTCCAGGACCTGGGTATGACCTCCGACGACCGTGGCGATCGAGCTGACCTCGTAGCTGGGCACCGTTTTTCCCTCTCCATCCCTCTGACTACCGGCACGGCCGGACGCCTCGCAGCAGGACGCCGACGTGATCGGGTGTCAGCTTATGGCTCGCAGCATCTCCCGGGCGCGGCGGTCAAGCTCCGCGATGTGACGGCCGCCGCGGCCGCGCACGGGAGACAGGTCACTCCGCATGCGGACGATGACGTCCCGGGCCCGTCCGGACTGCACTCCGGTCATAGCGTCCAGAGCACGGCTCCAGGTCGCGCACGCCTCGTCGACGTGGCCCTGCTGCACCTGTACGGCACCGAGGTAGCCGAGGGTCACGCTGTGGGTGCGGGCGTACTGGCGGCGGCGGGTGGCGACGCTGCGCTTGAAGTGGATCTCCGCGTCGAGCGGCTGGCCCAGATCGCGCAGGGCACAGGCTGTCTCGTGGGCAAGGGAGGCTTCCTGGAAGAAGCCCACGCGGCCCGGCGCCTCGTTGTTGTCGGCTCGAGCGAGGTCCCGTTCCGCGCGGCTGATGGCCGCGAGGGTTGCGGGGCGGTCACCGTCGGCCGCCAGGGCTCGTGCGTGGACGATCGCGAGCAGGGCTTTCTCCCGGGGGCTCGCCTGGCCGTAGCGGTCGCGGGACATGGAGGCGTCAGCCAGGGCGAATGCCCTACGCGGATGCCCGAGGTCCACGGCTTGGTGGGCGAGGGCGCGCAGGATGTGGCCGCCGAGCGGTCCGTCGCCGGCTTCGGCCGCGACGCGGGCGGCGAGGGTGAGGTAGCGCTGGGCGGTGCGGTGTTCGGAGGCGTCGAAAGCCATCCAGCCGGCGAGGTAGGTCATCTCCGCCACGGCCGAGTACGTGTCGCGGCGGAGCTGTTCCGTGCGGAACCTGCTGCCGAGCAGGGGCACCGCTTCGTCGCGAAGGTGGCCGGCCAGGGCCGAGCGGCCGGAGGCTCCGCCGCGCTGCTGGTCTCGCGCGGAGTAGAAAGTCGTCAAGCCCCGGACATCGTCGATGTCGGCCTGGGTCACCGGCCACGGGGAGACCGTCGGCCGCTTCGCCGCGGCGGCGGGGGCGGCTGCCCACCACGAGGCAGTGGGCAAGGCGAGGCCGGCGGCCGAGTACGCGGCGGTCGCCAGCAGCTTACGTCGGTGCATATCGAGGTCGTCGCTTCCCAGCTCGGCCAGCATGGTCAGAGGGTCGACGCTCCAGTCGGAACCGCTGTCGGTTTGGCTTGTGGCTTCACCTTCCAGCCCGAGGTCGGCCAGAGTGAGGTGGCGGCCGAGTCTACGGGACAGCGTCTCGCGCAGGATATGAGGTGCCTGGCCGCTCGGTTGTGTGCCCTGCACCCACATGGCGATGTGCGAGCGGGAGATCGCCTCCAGCTCACGCACCCCGCTCTCCGCGGCTACCCGGGCGACCGCTGCGGCTGCTTGTGGCTGGGACCAGCCAGCTTCGCGCAGAAGTGCGGCGAGGGCTTCGTTTCGCGCACGGGCCATGGGCTGCCCCTCGGTTCCGAAATGATCTTTGACGCCTTTGACGGCCTCGGAAGTCGCGCAGGCATACCCCTCGGCGGCGATTCACGGTTCGCTCAACGTAGCGGCCAGATCACTCAGTTTGCACGACAACCGACGCCGTCGCACGGCAGACCTCAGTCAACTTGGCTTGATTCGAACAGGAGTTGTGTCATGCGCCTTGCGTTGGCTCCACGGCAGGCGGACGGTCAGCGCGCCGCGCCCAACAGGAAGGTTCGCGTCGCTGACGAGCCGGTCCGGCGGCGCAATCAAGCGGTGGCCGCGGCGGAGACGGTGGCGCTCGTGCTGGACGAGGAATCACCGCTGCCGGAGACCGCCGCTGACGTGGAAGACCTCGCGAGGCGTCTGCGGGGTCACATCCACCGACTCGGCGTCATGGTGCCGAAGGAGACACCGGTGCTGCGCCACGCCCAGCAGCTCGGCTCGGCGGGGGTCCCCGACGGCTATGTGCCCAGCAGGGTGTACCTGGTCCAACTCGCCAAGGCGACCCAGGAACTCACCGCGACAGTGGAGACCTGCGGCAGCGACCGTGCGAAGCAGCAGGGGGAACGGCCTCGGTGGACACCTCGAATCAACGTCCTGCGTGGCGCGGTCTTCGCCCTCGCACTCGCCTGCCTCGTCCTGGCTGCCTCCGTACCGCGGGCATGACCGTCACCGGAGCGGTTCTGATCGCCCTGGTCCTCGGTCCCACAGCGTGGCTGGTTCTCCGCGGTGACCGCGCCATCAGTCCCCGCAAGTCGGCGAGGAAACCTCACCGGCGCAGATCGAGTCGCCGCCGCGACGGTGCCCCGCCTCACCGACAGTTCACCGGCCGCCCCTCACGGCCTTGAAGCCCACCCCGTTCGCGGGGCTCAACGGAGATCTACACGATGAAACGCCTTCCGCGTATCGAGCAGTACGGCCTGATCGGCGACACGCAGACCAGCGCCCACGTCTGCGACGACGGTTCGATCGACTGGCTGTGCCTGCCCCGCTTCGACTCGCCAGCCGTCTTCGCCGACCTGCTTGGCACACAGGAACACGGCACCTGGCAGATCGCCCCGGCCTCGTCCGTAGGCCGGTCCGGCTCCGGGAAAGTGGCTGAGCGCCGGTACCGCGGTGACTCGCTCGTTCTCGAATCGCTGTGGTGTACCCCGACTGGTTCGGTCCGGGTCCTGGATTTCATGCCGCCACGCGACGGGGCACCGCAGGTGATCCGGATCATCGAGGGACTGGCTGGCGAGATGGAGATGGTCTCTGCCATGCGTCCGCGTCCGGGATACGGCAGCGTCAGCCCGTGGATCCACGAGGTCGGCGGACGTATGGTCGCGGAGGCCGGCGCGGACGCTCTATGGCTCGACACCTGCGTCCCGCAGGTCGAGAAGGACGGCGTCGTCGTCAGCGCCTTCACCGTCACCGCCGGACAGAGTATGGCGTTCGTACTCAGCTGGTGCCCGTCCCACGCAGCCGCACCGGACGTTCCCAACTCGGAGACCGCGCTCGCCGAGACGCTCACCTTCTGGCAGGACTGGGTACAGGAGTGCGCCTACGACGGGCCCTACCGCGAGGCTGTGATCCGTTCCTTGATCGTGCTGAAGGCGATGACCTATGGGCCGAGCGGTGGGATCGTCGCGGCGCCGACCACGTCGCTGCCCGAGGAAATCGGCGGCCGGCGGAACTGGGACTACCGCTTCGCCTGGCTACGCGACGCCGCCACAACGCTGGCCGCGTTGCTGGGGACCGGGTACCGGCAGGAGGCGCAGGCGTGGCGGCGATGGCTGCTGCGGGCCGTGGCCGGGGATCCGGAGAACCTGCAGATCATGTACGGGATCACCGGGGAGCGTGATCTGCGGGAGCGGGAGCTTCCCTGGCTTCCTGGGTACGAGGGTTCGGCCCCAGTGCGGGTCGGCAATGAGGCTGCGGACCAGCTCCAGCTGGACGTGTACGGCGAGGTGATCGAGACCCTCTACCTCGCGCACCAGAGCGGTGTCGCCCACTGCGCCGACACTGCGGTCCTGCACCGGCGGCTCATCGAACATCTGGCGCAGCGCTGGCAGGAGCCCGACGAAGGGATCTGGGAGATTCGCGGGGCACGCCGGCACTTCGTCCACTCCAAGGTGATGGCCTGGGTGGCGGTCGACCGCACCATCCGCCTGGCCGAGGCCGGCGCGCTCGACGTGGACTCGGCCTCTCTGGTCGAGCTGCGGGCGGCGATCCACCGCGAGGTCTGCGCCAAGGGCTTCGATCCGGTGCGCAACACGTTCACCCAGTCCTACGGCTCGCAAGAATTGGACGCCGCGACGCTGCTGATCCCCCGGGTCGGTTTCCTGCCGCCCAGCGACCCGCGCGTCGTCGGCACCGTGGACGCGGTACGCCGTGAGCTTTCCACCCCTGACGGGCTCGTGCGCCGGTACCCCACCCTCGGCGACCGCACCGGGGTGGACGGCCTCAAGGGCGATGAGGGCGCCTTCCTCCTCTGCTCCTTCTGGCTCGTCGACGGCCTGGCCCTGACCGGCCGCATCGACGAGGCCCGTGCCCTGTTCGAGGGCCTCTTGGAACTGCGCAACGACCTCGGACTCCTGGCGGAGGAGTACGACCCCGTCCAGCGGCGCCAGCTCGGGAACTTCCCGCAGGCGTTCAGCCACATGGGGCTGATCGAGAGCGCCCGGCTCCTTCAGGTCCTGACGGCGGGACCTGCCCACCGCCACGGCCCGGTCTCGGTGCCAGCGCCGCGCTCGGCCGCCTCCAGCACGCGCACGACCAGCCCCGACCTGACGCCGCAGCACGCCACCCACGCCTGACGAGGATCCTCATGCCTGACAGCGCCTTCCCGGCACGGCCGGCCGCTACCGACCACCGCCGACGGCGGCCTCCGGTCGACGCGATCACGCTGCACCGTGCCCGCCGCGCCGTGGCCGTGCCCCTGGTACTCCTTGGCACATTGCTGGTAGCCGCCTTCGCCCTCCGGTCGGTCTCCGCGGTGGGCTCCGGCTGGCTCCTGACCGGTCTGGTCTGTGGACTGGGTGGGGTCGCAGCCATCGCGGCTCGCCAGGCACGCACCTTCGCCCAAGCCGTGCAGACGGCAGCAGAGGAAGCCCAGGCGGCAGCGCAGACGGCCGTGGAGGGGGCCCGGGCAGCGGCGCTGGCGACCGTGGCGGAGGCGGCGGCGGCCGTCGAGAAGTCGGTGCAGTGGTCGGCGGACGAGCTGTGCCGCGGTGGGCGCCCCACGCTGCAGGACCCACAGACGCCGCCACCGGCCGGCGCGAACGACGGCATCAACAACGCGCTGGGTGCACTGCAGGTGCAGGCCATCGCCTCCCTGATACGCGTCCACGACGAGTCCCAGTCCGTCGTCCTGCTGGAAGTTCTGCGCCGCCTGGCCATGCGCGAGCACGCCCTGGTCGGCAAGGCACTCCAGGCGCTGAGTCGGCTGGAGATGCTGACCGACGACCCGGAGCTGCTGGCCAAGATCTTCGAGATCGATCACCTCGTGACGCGGATGCGGCGTCAGGTGGAGAGCACGGCGGTGCTGGGCGGGCAGTCCCTGCGCAGCACACGTCAGCCCGTGCCCGTCACCACCACGCTGCGCGGGGCGGTCTCCGAGGTCGTGCAGTATCCGCGCGTGGCCGTCGCCGCCGGGTCCGTAGGCGCCGAGCTCGGCCTCCCCGGCCATGTGGGTCCGGACCTCACTCACCTGCTGGCAGAGCTGATCGAGAACGCCTGTGAGAGCTCCGACCCGGCGACGAAGGTGATGGTGCGTGCACAGCGGGTCGCGAACGGACTGGCGGTCGAGGTCGAGGACCGGGCCATGCCCATGCACCCGCAGACGCGGGCACAGATGAACCACCTCCTGAAGGCGCCGAGCGAAGTCGACGTGAGCGGCCAGGTGCGGGCCGGGCAGCTTGGGCTGCTGGTCGCGGCGAAGATCGCCGAATCGCACGGCTTCTCCGTCGTGCTGCAGGAGAACGCAACCGGAGGCACCACCGCCCTCGTCGTCATCCCCGGGCGACTCCTCGTCGCGATTCCCCCCGTCGAGGACGCCGGCATGCCCGCGGGGCAGCCTCGATCCGCCCTTCCGCCGGTGCGGCAGACCACCGCAGCCCCGGCAGCTCCTTCTCCAGGCCATGCCACCCGCCCCGGTCCCCCTGGCACGCCAAGCCCCGCTGCGGCAGGTCATTCGGGGAGCGTGCCCGCCCTACCAACCCGCACCCGTCAGGCCGGCGCGTTCCGACCACCCCGCGAGCAAGCGCCCGTGGCCGCGCCGACGCCGGGGCTGGCCGCCGCCTTCCGTTCCGGCATCCAGGCCGGCGGCACCACCCCCTCTCCCCCTGCTCCGGACGAGCACCCCAACCCCTGAACCATTCACGGCCCCCATTCCTGCAGGCCCACTCCCACGCGTCGGGCCCTTCCCCCTTCTGGAGCGATCCCTATGAGCACCCACCACGAGACCGGCACCGTGACCGGCGTGTCCGCGCCCGAGAACAGCCCGAGCGGCCAGCGGGACAACATGGCCTGGCTGCTGCGTCAGTTCGCCGGCGACACCCCGGGCGTCACGCACGCCGTCCTGCTGTCACGGGACGGGCTGCGTCTGCTGGACAGCGACGTGGACAAGGACTGGGCGGACGAGCTGTCGGCCGCCATCAGCGGCGTCGCCTCTCTCGCCTCGAACATCACCGGCCCCAGCCACAAGAAGCGGCCGGCCCGGCAAATCATCATCGAGCGGGACGACTGCCTCTACTTCGTCCAGAGCGCCGGGTGCAGCGCCGCCTTCGACAACCGCCCCGGCAACGAGCGCGGTGAGGTGGAGACGATCCTCGTCGTCGTCGCCACCACGGACGCTGACGCAGGCTCCGTGGGCTTCGAGATGGGCCGCCTCGTGGCGAAGTTCGCCCCCTACATGAAGATCCCCGTCCGGGTCGGCGCGAGCGGCGACGTCCGGTGACCGGGCACGGCCGCGCGGCCGAGGAATCGACGTTCGTGCGGACCTACACCCTGACGCGCGGGCGCACCAAGCCGAGGCATCTGCTCGGTCTGGACACGGTGCTGGAAGCGGGGTCGGGCCGGGCCGGCCCGGCACAGGCCGAGGAGTGCGCGGAGATCCTCGCACTGTGCCGGGCACACCGACGGTCGGTGACCGAACTGGCGGGCCGCCTCGGCCGACCGGTCACCGCCGTCAAGGTCCTCGTCTCCGACCTGCTGGACGCCGACGCCCTGGTCGTCCCCGTCACCGCCCCCTATGCCGCATCCGGCTCGGACTCGGATGCGGGCCCCTCCACCCAGCTGCTGGCGGCCGTTTCCGCCGGCCTGAAGAGGAAGTTCCCCAATGCCACCCGCTACCCCCAGGCCGGATGACTCCCGCGTGCTCCTGCGTCCTTCACCGCGCCCGCCCGCCGGCACCGCGCCGATCGTGCTGAAAATCCTGATCGCCGGGGGCTTCGGCGCGGGCAAGACCACCGCCGTGGGCGCCGTCAGCGAGATCACGCCGCTGAGCACCGAGGAGTACCTGACCGAGGCCGGCGCGGACGTGGACAGCCTGGCCGGCCTGGAGGCCAAGCGGACCACCACGGTCGCCTTCGACTTCGGCCGCCTGAGCCTGCCCGACGCGCCCATGCCCCTTGAGCTCTTCCTGTTCGGCACGCCGGGCCAGGACCGATTCGTCGACCTCTGGTACGACCTGGCCCGCGGCGCCGTCGGGGCGGTCGTCCTGGTCGACACCCGCCGTCTGGAGAGCAGCTTCACCCCCGTCAGCTTCTTCGAGGACATCGGCCTGCCCTTCGTCGTCGCCGTCAACCACTTCGACGGCGCACACCGCTACCACCCCGAGCAGGTCCGCACCGCCCTCGAACTCCCCGCATCCGTACCGGTGGTCGCCTGCGACGCCCGCGACCGCAACCACGTCGCCGGCGTCCTGCTCACCCTCGTCGGCCACGCCGAGACCCGCACCTCCGCCGGGCGCGGTTACTCCGCACCCACCACCCTCCAGGAAGCCTGATGTCTCAGCACCCCTACCGCACGCCGCAGGCTGCACCGCCCGCGCAGTCTCTTCCGCGACGCGACATGCGGGAGGCCGCACGCGGCCCCTTCACCCCGCCGGACACCGCCCTCCCCAGCCAGTCGGCCCAGCAGGCGCCGGAGCTGGCGCAGCGCTACGAACTGCTGCACCGCCTGGGCGTTCCCACCACGGCCGACGAGGACTTCGACGACCTGGCCCGGGACATGGCCACACAGGCCGGGTTCCTCTACGGGTTCGTCAACCTCTTCCTGGAGCAGCAGACCTTCGTCGGGCTGCACCAGCCTCCGGCGGACAGCGGGTTCGTGATCGTCGGGCGCACCATGAGCCGCGACCACGGCTGGTGCCCGGAAGTCATGGCGCGCCGGAAGGCCCTGCCGCTGCACGACGTGCACGCCAGCCCGCGCTTCAGCGGCAACGCGGTGGTCGACGCCGTCGGGATCCGGTCCTACTTCGGCGCCCCGCTCATCCACGCCAGCGGCACCGTACTGGGCACGGTGTGCGTCATCGACCCCGAGAAGCGGCCCCTGGCCGAAGCCCGCCGTCTGCGGGACATCGTCATCAACGCCAGTGTGCAGGTGATGGACCACATCGCCCGCGCCCCCGCCCGCTAAGCCGTTCCCCCCACCCGCTCCGCGTTGCGACCTTCACCCAGGGAGAGGGAGACCATGTCCGCCGCACCCACCGCACCGCCACCTTCGCTGCGTCCCTACCTCACCGCCCGCCACGACCTGCTGTGGCAGGATGCGGACGCCTTCGCGACCGAACACATCGCGCCGCGCGCTGCACGGATGGAGGCCGCCCCGGGCAAAGTGGAGCGCAAGGCCGCCGACCTGATGGCCGCGCGGGGCTGGTTCGCCGTCACCGTCCCGGCCGCCTTCGGCGGGCTGGACGCCGGCCACGTGGCCAGGACCATCCTGATCCACCGCATCGCGCGGGTCTCGGCGGCTGCCGCGGCCATACTGCAGGCGACCCTGATCCCCGTCGGCGCCCTTCTCCACTTCGCCACCTACGAGCAGAAGGGCCGCTGGCTGCCCCGGGTCGCGGACGGTTCCCTGCTGCTGTCGATCGCCGTGACGGAACCGCTCGCCGGCGGACACACCGGCGGCATGGCGACCACCGCCGAACGCGCCGGCCACGAGTGGGTGATCACAGGCAGCAAGATCCACATCGGTAACAGCCACCTCGCCGGCGCCCACCTCGTCGTCGCCCGCACCGCAGGGCCCGGCGTGAGCACCTCCCAGGCGCTGACCGCGTTCATGGTCGAAGCCGACCGCCCCGGCCTGTTTATCCCCCGCCACCAGGTCGCTCTCGGCCTGCACGGCTTCTCCGCCGGCCGCCTCGACCTCGACCACGTCCGCGTCCCCGAGGACAACGTGGTCGGAGAGGTCGGCCAGGGACTGGCCGTGGCCCAGAGCAGCAGCATCCTGTACGGCCGTTCCAACCTGGCCGCCGTCAGCCTCGGCATCCACGAGGCCGTCGTGAACACCACCACCACGCGGCTCAAGACCCGCCCCCGCTACCGGGGCACCCTGTCCGACCTGCCCGTTCTTCGGGACCGCATCGGCGCCATGGAGGCCCGCCTTCGTGCCGGCCGGATACTCGCCTACCAGGCGGTGCACCTTCTCGACCAGGGCCTGCCCTGCGACGCCGACCTGATCAACTCCAAGTACCTCGGCCACCAGTGGGCCGCGCAGTCCGCCCAGGACGCCATGGAACTGCACGGCGCGCACGCCCTCGACGGCGAGTACGTCCTCCAGCGCTTCTGGCGCGACATCCAGCACACCTACCCACCGGCCGGCACCGGCGAAGTACAGCGAATACGCCTGGCGGACGCCGCCTTCGACGAGGACCACATTCAGTGGTCCGAACGCCTGGCAGCCGAGGCCGCTTGGGCCCGCCCTGGCCCGACCGCCGCCTAAACCCCCGTGCGCGGCACCCCGTGAATCCGCACCACCGCGCACGGGTCCGTGCCGCCGGCCCCCGTCCCCCGCGGGGACCGGCGGCACCTCCCCCGGTGACCGTCCACCCAGCTGAGAAAGAAACATCGTGACCCTGTCCAAAACGACTAGCGCACCCATCACTCCGCTGACGCCGACCCTGCTGCGCGTCGCCCAGCACCTGGCAGGCGGCCTTGCGCCGAAGGAGATCGGCGCACAGACCGGGCTGTCGGCCGAAACCGTCCGCCAGTACATGCGCGACATCCGCGAGAGCCTTCACTGCCCGCCGCGCTGCAAGCCCCCGGTGATGGTGCACCGCCTGTTCTCCACCCAGCAGGTGGCCGTTCCCGCGCCCGACCGGCCGGCGCCGCAGTTCAGTCCCGAGGACCTGCTGCTGCTGCGAGCCGTCGCCGAGCACAGCAACCCCCGCAACGTCGCCCTCGCCGCCAAGCTCGCCCCCGCCGACCTGCGCGCCGCGCTCGACCAGCTACTCGTCGACACGGGTGCCAAGGACACCACCCAGCTGGTCATCCTGGCGCACGGATGGAACCTGCTGACGGCCGAGCCGACGCGCGTCGGAGCGAGCCAGTGAACCGGCACCCGGCCTCCACGACCCACCAGGGCCGGCCAACTGCGGCACCCTTCACCACGCCGCCCTTGGCCGCCGTGTACGAGATGCGCACGTTACGCACGGACGCCGAGCGCGAGGAGGCCGCCGCCCTTGTCCAGGACCGCCAGCGCCAGCTCGCCATGCGCGGTCTCCCGGTGCCCGCTCAAACCGACGTCCCGGCCCACTTCCGAAACCCGCAGACGAAGCCGGCCGGGCTGTTCGAGGACGGGAAGCTGCTGGCCTGCCTGATCCCCCAGCGCGACCCCGGCCTCGGCTGGGGCGAAGGCCCTTGCCTCTTCCTCGGCTGTGTCCACACCCTGCCCGACGAACCCGACGACATCATGCGGTTGATCACCCTGTGGGCCTCAGACTTCGCCGCCCGGCAGGGCCTGCCCGCTGTCCGCGCCGAGGCCCTGGCTCGCCACCCCCTGGATGCCGACCCCATCGCCGCCCTACTGCGTCGGCTCACCGACAGGGGCTGGGTCATCCGGTGTTCCGGGATAGGACGAGAGGGTGAACGAGTCGCCCGCCTCGAACTCGCCGCCGAGCAAAGGCCCGGGCTGAGCACCCTTATCGCCTGCCGCGTCCACGCGCCGGAGACGGTCCCGGACGATCGGGGCAGCGCATGACCACCGCCGGACCCCAGCGCTGCGACCTCGCCCGCAAACTGATCGCCGGCGCGACCCAGTCCGCCGCGTACTCGGTCAAACGCGTCAACAACCAGCTTGACGCCGTCCGTGTGCGCCAGGGCCGTAACGCCGAGCACACCCAGACCTTCCGCGGCTGCTCTCGTTCTCGACACGACCGGCGTCGCGTCCAGCCCGCTGTGGTGCACCGCCCGTCTCGCAGTGCTCGTCTGCGAACTCCTTGACCGAAGCCCCGCCTGATTGCGCGACCGAGGTCCGGCAGGCCGTGACGGCCAGCCTCGAACGCACTCCCATCAGTCCTGCCAGCCGCCATCCCACCAAGGAGATGACATCTTGTCCCATACCGGACGATCCTGGCACGAGGGCCCGCTCGGGTCGGCGCTTCGCGACCTCGGCGGCAGCCTCACTGTGATCCTGATGGGCGTTCTGATCATCCCGTTCGTCTTGGCGGCCAAGGCGAACCCCAGAGGTCTCCCATTTACCCCGGCCACCTCATTGCGGGAGCCCACGTCCACAACCGCGCTTCTGCTTGGGAGGGTGTCGTCCTCGTTGCCAACTTCGCCTCGATGGACGGCACGATGACGAGACCGAGACCAGCGAAGGCTGAGCGCAACGAGGTCTTACTCAAACACCTGGAGACCTTAGAGTGGTCCATCAGCGGCTTCGCCCGCCGGATCGCCGCGCGCTGCGAGGCTACCCACCTGCCGTACACGGTGGTCACGAGTACCGTCTCGCGGTGGTGCAAGGGGGCGACCCCCAGCGACGACCTCGCGGCCGCCGCGTGTCATGTGCTGTCTAAGGCCCTTAACCGGGTGGTGACGCCGGAGAGCTTGGGCTGGCCGTCGGACACCGGCTTGGTCGCTGCGCAGTCGCTGGAGTACCTGGATGTGCCGCACGCCGTACGGATGCTCTCGAAGTTGTGGGCCTTGGACGCGATGCGGCGGCGGAGCGTCGTCAAGAGCGCGTTCTCTCCGAGCGTGTTCGGTCCCGCCTCGAGGGAGGCGCTCGTCATGCCGGCCGACTCTGTGCTTGGTGGGCTTGGGCGGCACAAGGTGAGCGCGGCGGACATCGACCTTCTCGACGAGCAGACGCAGCTGTACGGCAAGCTCGACTCTCAGCACGGTGGAGGCAAGTTCCGCTCCGTGTTCGCGTCGATGATGGACACGCACGCCACGCCGATGCTGAACGGGGGTTTCTCCGCGCGGACCGGGCGTCGGCTGTACGGCAGCGTGGTGGATGCCGTCCTCGCGATGGCGTCGATGGCCTATGACGACCAGCTTCCCGGTCTCGCCCAGCGCTATGACCTTCAGGCGATGCGGCTGGCCCAGGCGATCGGCGACCGCGCCCGCATCACCCGGGTCCACATTCACCAGGCCCGGCTGGCGGCAACGCAGGGAGGGCAGGCCGACGTGCTCGCGCACGCGCGCAGTGCTGTGCTGGCGGCCAAGGGCTCGCCGCCTCTGGTCAGGGCCTACGCCTGCGTGACCGAGGCCCAGGCATGGGCCCTGAATGGCCAGGCGGATCAGGTCGTGGCGGCGGTGAGGCGGGCCCGCGAGTTCTTCGTCCGCGCGCAGAGGAACTCCGGTCCGACCTGGTTGGAGTGGTTCGACCTGCGTGAGCTGGAAGGACAGGCGGCGTGGGCGTTCGCCGTCGCTGGCCTGGCCGAACAGGGCGCTCAGGCGCTGAAGGAGGCGTCGGCCCTTCCTTCGAACCGCACGCGCGACACAGTGGAACTACTGATCACTGAAGCCGAGCTGGCGCGACTGCGCGGTGCCTCGGCGGAGCACACGGCGGCCGCGAAGCGTGCCTCCCAGGCGTCACAGCACCTGATGAGCCGACGGCTCTCCGAGCGCCTGGACCACCTGAACGCGGGCGAGTCGCTACGGGACTTCTGACCATCCCAACCGCCGTCGCGTCCCAGGCAGCCTGCGGAGGAGTCCGCGATGGGCCTGGGGGCCCCGCCCGGTACCGGTCAGCCCGTGGGAAAGAGATGCCGGTAGATCGCGTGGGACCGGAAGGCACCGCCGTGGTGCGGGGAGACGAGAGAGCCGCGGTGCTGTTGCCCGTCGGCGGTGTGCAGGACGGCCCGGAGCTTATAGTCCGGGTGCACCCGGTCGTCGCTTAGGTTGGCCGCGAAGGTGAGCTCCAGGACGTTTCCTGGCTCGACCGGCCAGGGGCGGTCGAAGAGTGGCAGGTAGATGGTGGCCCAGTTCGTCTGCATGCGCAGCGCGTCGAGCGGCTCTTCGTCCGGCAGGCACCAGAGGTTGAGCCAGGTGAGCACGCCGTCTACGAGGCCCGGCCGCGTGATGACCAAGCGTGTGGTCGTGCTCTGCTGTGTCTGAAGGTCACCGTTGAAGTCGAGCACCTCGGCGGGAGCGCCCTCGGAGAGCAGCGCGTCGACGGGCGGGTTCTCGACCCGGAGCCGCACGGCGAAGAGGCCGCCGTGCCAGTCGAAGATGCTGCGCAGGTACGGAAGCGCGGCCTCGGCGAACGCCACGGGCTGGTCGGGGAGCAGGTCGGACAGGCGGACCGCGGCGGCCAGGGTGACCGCGCGGTGGGGTACGTCAATGCCGCCAGGTTCCATGAGACGGATGCGGGCGTCAGCCAGGACGGCGGCCGTGCCTTCGGCGCCGGCGAGCGAACCGATGATTTCGGCGACGCAGACATCGGCGCGGAGGGCGAAACGGAGACTGGTCGACTCGCCGAGCAGCAGCGTGATCCGGTCCGGGAAGGCGAGGGTCGACAGGTTGGCGGCAGCCTTGTGGAAGGCGCCCTCGATGACCTCGATGGCTACGGCATGCCGAGCTCCGGCCTGCACGCCTTCGCGTGCCCAGAGCAGGTCCTGTCCCGTCCCGATGTCCAGGATCCGCCGGTCCGGCGCCAGGCGGGCCAGGGCCGCGCGGAAGCGGCGGTTGCGCTCGTCGTCGGTGGTCATGGTCGTGTAGAGGAACGGGGCGTAGATCGGGTACTCCCCCACGCTCGGCCACAGGGCGGGGCGGCCCTCCCGCTCGGTCCCGAGATCGACGCGGACGCTCACGGTGTGTCCGGGTGTCGATGTGCTGGATGTCGCGCATGGTCCGCCTTTCGCAGCGGGGTACAGCGACGCGCCCGGCTCGCTGCCGGGCGCGTCGCGTGCCGGGTGGTGGGCTCAGATGCCGGTCGTGTGCCAGGTGATCCTGGCGGGGATGTCGAGAGGCCGCCGGTCGGCGGCGTCCTCGCCCTCCCGGGTGCCGACGTACAGCCAGCCCAGGAGCTGTTCGTCGTCCTCGACGCCGAGGTACTTGCGGACCTGGGGTACCTGGACGGTGGGTCCGGTGCGCCAGATCGACGCGAAGCCGTGACTGTGCAGGAGCAGCGACAGCGTGGTGACCATGCCGGCGGTGGCGGCCAGCTGCTCCCACTCGGGGACCTTCGGGTGGTCCGGCACGGGCCGGTGCACGATCGCCAGGAGCAGGGGCGCGCGCAAGGGCTTGGCGGCGGCGCGGCGGGCCTGCTCCGGGGCGTCGGCGGCCTCGGCGAGCGCATCGCCGAGCCGGGCCCGCTCGTCGCCGCTCACCGCGACCAGCCGCCAGGGGCGCAGCCGCCCGTGGTCGGGGGCGGTGGCCGCGGCCTGGACGAGGCACTCCAGGTCGGCGGAGCCGGGGGCGGGCTCGGTCAGACGGGGAGCGCTGCGGCGGGTGAGGACCGCGTCCAGGACCGAGTTCGGGCGGGTCATCGGGTCGTCTCCCGGGCCGGGGCGCGGTCAGGGTTGTCGTGGGGCGTCGGCGGGGTCATTCTCGGGTCGTCGCCGGCCACGCACCGGAGGATGGGGGCGGTTGCCGCGGTGGTGATGACGGTCATGATCACCAGGAGGGTGAACAGGGCCTCGGTGATGACGCCGGCCTGCAGACCGATACCGAGGACGACGAGTTCGGTCAGACCACGGCAGTTCATGAGCGTGCCGACGGCGGCCGACCAGCGCCAGTCGGAGCCGGTGAGCCGGGCCGCGCCGGCCGCGCCGCCCCACTTGCCGACGACGGCGACAGCGAGGATGGCCGCGCCCCAGCCCCACTGTCCTGCGGGCAGGTGGGAGAAGTCGGTGTGCAGGCCGGCGCCGACGAAGAACAGCGGCAGGAGGAGCGGCAGGACGACGGCGCGGATGCGCGCGGCGCCGCGCTCGACGGCGGGGAGGCCGCGGGGGGCGGCGGCGCCGAACAGGAACGCGCCGAAGGCGGGGTGCACGCCGATCTGGTCGGTGGTGTAGGCGCTGAGGCACAGCCCGGCGAACAGCAGGGCCAGGACGAGCTCGTCGCCGGTGCGGCCGGCGCGCTTGAGCAGGGTGCGCAGCAAGGGGCGTGTGAGGGCGAGGGCGGCGGCGAAGGCGGCGGTGAGGGCGAGGGTGGTGAGGGCCGACAGGGCGGTGCCTGTGGTGGCCAGGGCGACGGCGGCGGTGAGCAGGCACCAGGCGAGGGCGTCGTCGGTGGCGGCACAGGCCAGGGCGAAGGCGCCCAGGGGTGTGGTCTCCAGGCCGCGGTCGGCGAGGATCCGGGCGAGGACCGGGAAGGCGGTGATGCTCAGGGCGACGGCGACGAACAGGGTGAACGGCAGCCGGTCGACGCCGTCGGGAGCGAAGGTCGAGTAGAGGTCGGCGGCCAGGGCGGCGCCGAGGGCCATGGGGAGCAGAAGACCGGTGAGGCTGACTGCGGCGACGGCGCCGCGGGTGGTGCGCAGGCTGCGCAGGTCGAGTTCCAGTCCGATCAGGAACAGGAATGCCATCAGGCCGAGGGTGCCCAAGGCGGAGGTGACCGGCAGGACCGAGGGGGGCAGGAGGTGCTGCTGGGCGGTGGGGGCGAGCCAGCCGAGGAGCGAAGGGCCGAGCAGGATCCCTGCCAGGATTTCGCCGATGACCGGCGGCTGGCCGAGCAGCCTGACGGCTCGCCCGCCGGCCTGGCAGGCGAGGATCACGACCGGGACGGCGAGGAGCACGGGTAGCAGCGGGTCGGGCACGACAGCTCCAGGAGTCGGGCGACGGCGAAGGACCGCACTGTGTGGGCCGGCGGCCGGGTGCGGGACGGGTATGGGGGTGGATCAGGCGCGGGTCAGCGGCAGGGTGGTGCAGCGCAGCGAGCCGGGGATCCGGGTGACCTCGCGGTAGTCGACGGTGAGGACCTGGAGTCCGCGGGCGGTGAGCTGCTCCCTGATGCGGTCGCTGCCAGCAGCGACGATCACGGTGTCCGGGGCGATCGCCAGGACGTTGGTCTGGACGGCGCGCGCCTCTGCGACGGTGACGTCGATGAGGTCGAAGTGCTGCTCGAACCAGCACAGTTCGGTGGGCGGGAAGACGTCGCGGTGGATGAGGGCGGTGCCGGGCGCGACGATGGCGAAATGGTCGTCCAGGTGGACGATGCCGTGGGTGGCGAAGTGCACCGGGCGGACCTCGCGGTCGACACCGTGGTGAGCCAGCGCCCGCCGCAGCGCCTCCACGCCGGTGGGGGAGGTCTCCTCGCCCAGGCCGACCAGGACGGTTCCGGTATGCAGGGCGACGTCGCCACCTTCGATGGTGCCCTCGTCCAGGTGGGCGACGTGCGGGGCGCCGGCCAGCAGCGGGGCGAGCGCGTCAGCCTCGGGGCGGCGGTGCGTGGCGTTCAGGCGGGCCATGACCAGGACGTGGTCGATGACGAAGGCGATGTCGCGGGGGTAGTGCTGGACCGGGGAGCCCGGAGCGGCATCGAGAAGGGTCACCTCCATGCTGCGTCCGCGGAGCAGGCCAATGAGGGTGTCTTGCTGGGTGCGGACGGTGGCCGGGTCGTATGCCTGCCAGGAACTGGTGGCCTTCTGGCGGGTCAGAACGGGGGAGATATCGGGGCCGTCGAGGTCGGGGGTGAGGTCGCTCGCGTAGCGCATGGCGACGTGGCGCAGGGCGCCGTACTCGCTGGTTGCGTGCGGGGTGAGCACGAGGGGTCTCCTGGGCGGGGGTGCGGGGCGGATCGGAGGTGAGCCGGACGTGGCGCAGACGGTCCCAGGAGGGTGCGGGGTCCGGGGGCCGGCAGAGTCAGGGCTGTCGGCCCCCGAAGGCGCGGGTGTCAGCCGACGGGGCTCTTCTCGGTGGTGTCGGGGACCTGGTCCAGCCATGCCACGGCGTCGTCGCGGAAGGACTGGTTGACGGGGACGAGATCGGCGCCGCTGGTGTCGTCCAGGGCCGTGACGACGATGCCGAGCTCGGGGACGTCGCTGTCGATCGCCGCGAGGCGGCTGCCACAGTCCGGGCAGAAGCCGCGCTGGGCCTCGCCCTCGAACGTGGTGTACCAGGTCGGCTCGACGCCGTTCGTCCAGGTGACGTTCTCCGGGGCGAAGCCGGCCCACCACATCATCGGGCCGCCGCCCAGCTTCTTGCAGTGCTTGCAGCTGCACGTGTGCGGGTAGACGGCCTCGCCCTTGACGGTGAAGCGGATCTTTCCGCACAGGCATCCGCCGGTGCGCCCCTGGGCGGCGGCGACGATGTCGGGGGTGGCGTTCATCAGTTCATCTCCGAGGCGCGGTGGGCCAGTTGAGCCCACCAGTGTGTCATTCCCTCCATGATCGTCAGCCATCCGTCGAGGGCCTGGGGCAGGTCGATGCGGAAGAGTTCACCCTCCTTGATGAACCTGGCGAGGCCCTCGATGTGGGCGGCCTCGACGCTCATGCCGCCGACCTGGGCGGCCTCGTGCCCGTCGTCGAGGTGGAGGTCGTAGTAGTACTTCAGGGCCTTGAGTTCGCCGCCGCTGCCGGCGCCGGTCAGCTCGCCGTAGCGGTTGGTGATGTCGCGGAGGATCTCGGTCTCGGCGATCGCCACGGCCTCGGTGGCGTAGTAGGCGCCGGCGATGTGGCTGGGCATGTGCGAGCCGACCATCCACTGGTGGAGGTTGACCAGCGTCTCCGTCTCCGGTGCGGGCACATGGCCGTTGACGAGCAGGCCGAGGTCGGAGAGGAGCGCATTGGTGTACAGGACGTAGTGCGCGGGCACCTTGCCGCGCTCGCCGCCCTCCTCCATGTGGTTGCGGCGCAGCTCGTGGGCGAGCTCGGGGCAGTAGCCCTCAACGGCGGTGGCAGCCGTCTTGAGGAACTGCGCGTTGTAGCGGGCGAACACCGAGAGTTCCTCGATGTACATGCGGGCCTGGCGCTCGTTGAGGTCGGCGGCGCCGACCTTCTCAGCGATCCGCGCATACACCCACTCGACCAGCGGGGCCAGGTGCTTGGTGACCAGGGCGGTGCCGGAGGTGAAGTTGCTCAGCAGTGTGCCGTTGACGGCGCTCTGCGTCTCGGGGTGGGTCCTCAGGTAGGCGTGGACGAGGCTGTTGTCGGGGGTCATGCGTCGGCGTCCTTGGTGTCGGAGGGGCGGGGGGTCAGGTGCAGGCCGCCCGTGGCGCCCAGAGCGCGGACGGCCCTCAGGAGCTCGGCGCTGTCGGGCAGGACGAGGGTGTCGCCGCGGTTGAGGGCGGTGACGGTGTCCCGGTCCAGACCCGCGCTGTCGAGGGCGACCCCCGGCTGGTGGCCGCGCAGCAGGACCTGCTGGGAGCCGCCGTCGAGGAGGGTGGTCACCTGGTAGGGGGTGATCAGGCGGATGCCGGCGCCCGGGATGACCTGCTCGGGGTCGAAGGCGTCCGCGGCTTCCTGGCGGGAGAGGTCGCCCTCGACGAGCTCCCAGCCGCCGTTGCTCAGCAGCGTGGCCCATCGCTGCTCGGTGTGCTCGCGGGCTGCGGCGCGGACGCGGTCGGCGGCGACGGTGAGGAGTTCGCGGCCAACTCCGGCCAGACGGTCGGCGACGGCGCCGGGCCCGGTGGTGGTGTCCGCCATCGCGGAGGGTTCGTTGAGCGGGTTGTCGGGCCCGTCGCCGGCCAGGTCGGCGAGGACGTCCGGGATGATGCGGCTCTGCAGGAGCTGTGCGTACGGGTAGGTGTACAGCGGCATGGCCACCGAGACGGAGAAGGTGTCCTGGGTGCCGACGTGGAAGACGCGGCGGGGCAGGAAGAGGGCGTCGCCCGGCTCCAGCAGGAAGTGCTCGGCCTCCTCCAGCAGCGCCCGGTAGTCGCCGTAGGTGGGCTCCTTGCCGCCGGTGAGCTTCTCGTACTGCTCGGCGGGCCAGCAGTAGAAGTTCTTGGCGTTCGGGCCGAGGTGGACGAGGAAGGCGTCCTCGTAGCCCTCGTGGATCCCGAAGGCGGTGCCTGCGTAGTTCCCGGCGAAGGCGACCTGTTCGGCGCCGCCCAGCGGCAGGCCCCACCCGTCGATGAGGGTCCCCAGGAAGGTACCGAGGCCGGCGGCGAGGGTGGGGCTGACGGTCTCCAGGTTGTTGATGACCAGGGAGAACCGTTCGGCGCCGGCGAGGTCCTGCATCCACGGCACGAAGGCGGCCACGCCCCCGTCCCAGGCCGGGGCGGTCAGCGCCTGGGGCAGGAGGTCGTCGCGACGGTCCTCGCCGACGTAGACGCGGGCGTGCGCCTTGATGCCGGTGTCGGCGGTGTGGGCCCGGCGGATGGCCTCGAATCCGGCCAGGACGTCGTCCGGCCCGGCCGCGGAGGCGGGGATGACGCCCTTGAACAGGAAGGGCGTGGTCCGCCCGGTGGTGTGCTCGGGGAAGGTGCCGGTCCAGAAGGCCCGGTCGGGTGGCCAGGGGTAGGCGGTGTCCATCAAGGATCTCCAGACGTCGAAGCGGACTGCCGTGGGGCCGGGGCGCGGTGGCGGGGGTCAGCTGAGGTAGTCCTCGGGGCCGCCGCGGCGGACGGTGTCGAGGGTGAAGCAGTGGAAGCCGCCGCCGAACAGCCGCCGGTGGCGGTGGCGGACGGGGACGACGGTGAACCCGCGGCGCTCCAAGACCTCGATCAGCTCCGGATAGAGGGCGTTGACGACGACGGTGCTCTCGTCGATGGACAGCAGGTTGATGTCCATGTACTGGCTGCCGATGGGGATGACGAAGCCGAGGTCGCTGTAGTCCGGAAAGTTGCTGTCGTCCGTATCGGGGGCGTAGATCACGTCCCAGGACTGCATGTCCTTGGGCAGGTACTTCAGGTAGGCCGGGGAGCGCAGCAGCATCAAGCCGGGGCGCAGCGGGACCAGGACGCTGTCGATGTGGTTGTCCGCTATGGCGTTCAGGCGGTGGAACCGCAGGCCGGGGAGGTTGTCCCTCAGCCAGTGCAAGGCGAGTTCGTGGTTGTGGTTGGCGACGTTGACCAGGACGTCGCGGCCCAGGCGCATGCACTGCGCGCCGTCGAAGACCATCTCCAGGCCCAGGCCCTCGATCGCGCCGGCACTCTCGCCGTCCATGGCGCGGCTGACGTCCAGGTCCTGGCTGGTGAAGTAGGAAGTGTCCAGGGAGCCGCGGGCCAGGGCCGGGCGCGGCATGCTCACCCAGTTCGCACCCTCCTGGTAGTAGCGGTAGAACGCGGGCTTGAGCAGGTCGTTCTCGAAGATCCGGGCGCGGACGTGGGGCGCGGTCTCCACGATGGTGTTGCCGAGGATGATGGTCTGGTCGCGGACGTTGAGCGGCGGGGTGGCCCGGGCATCCCAGTACGGGGAGCGGATGTCGACGTCCTTGCCCGGGGCGGCGGGCCTCAGGACCTTCACCCCGCATCCGGTCAGGGCGTCGGCCAAGCTGGCGATGTCCTCGTTGAGCTCGTCGACCAGCTGCGCGGGGATCGGCAGGAGCTCCTCTCCCGTCGGGCTGGTGTGCCGGCCGAGGACGGGGGCGACGTTGTCGTAGAAGAACAGCCGCCACGAGGTGTCGGTGTGGTGGGCGTCGTAGTGCTCGGCGCGGCCGAGGACGACCTCGTCGAGCCGGGTGAACTCGTCGAAGCTGTTCAAGGCCGGCGAGGCGGGCGCGGGCTGGGGCATGGTGGGCCG
This sequence comes from Streptomyces sp. NPDC048734, assembly GCF_043198675.1. Taxonomy (NCBI): domain Bacteria; kingdom Bacillati; phylum Actinomycetota; class Actinomycetes; order Kitasatosporales; family Streptomycetaceae; genus Streptomyces; species Streptomyces sp. NPDC048734. Next base: position 290,144 of record NZ_JBICUZ010000004.1, read on the forward strand.
CCTCCTCGGCGGCGGGCGACGGCGCACCCTCGCCTCCGGCGCGCGAGATGCGCGGCCGGGGCGGGGTGGTGCCGTACGGGGTTCGGAGGTCGGGCGGGGATCAGGTCAGGCGACCGAGGCGTGCCGGGCCGGGGTACAGGCGGCGGGGGCGGCGAGCCGGGTGATGATGTCCTCGATCACGCACGGTTGGTCGGGGGTGGCGCGGCGCCGGAAGAAGTAGCCGGAGCACCACGGCACTTCGCCGAAGCGCGGCAGGTGCTCGGCGGCCAGGGCGCGGGCCTCGGGCAGGCGCCGCCAGGGGATCTGCGGGCACCAGTGGTGGATGGGGTGGAACATGTCGTCGAGGTGACCGCCGAGCAGGTGCCGGGTGAGCCAGTGGGAGGTCCAGCCGCGGGTCTGCAGGAGGATGTCGCCGTTCTCGATCAGCCCGGCGTGGTTGCCGAGATCGGTGATCCAGGTGACGACGGGCCGTATCAGGACGAGGGGGAGCAGCCAGTAGAGCAGCAGGTAGGGCGCGCCGCCCACGGGCCACAGCGCGGCGACGACGCCCGCCCACAGCACGGCCCGGGCGGCGAGGGCCCGCCAGGTTTCCCCCGGCGCGCGGGTGAGCAGGGTCAGCACCGCGGTCTTCGGCAGCCGCCACAGGGCGTTGCGCACGATGACCCGCAGGACGAAGGCACGGCGGCTCGGTGCCCGGCCCGCGGCGCGGATGTTGCCGGCGCGGTAGGACTGGAACATCGGGTCGTCGTCGGAGCCGAGCTTGGCGTGGTGGACGTAGTGGCTGCTGCGGTAGGGCTCGAACCCTTCGCCGAGCAGGCCGGTCAGAAGGTAGCCGACGATCCGGTTGGCGCGGCGGGTGGCCATGAGCTTGGAGTGCACGCACTCGTGGCCGAGGTTGGACAGGTGGCGCTGGCGCACCCCGATGTAGCAGACCGCGAACAGGGGGCCGGCGACGTGACCGACGAGGTGGCCGGCGATCGCCGCGGCGGCGATGGCCATGAGGTCCCAGGCGACGTCCCACAGGCCGATGGTCGGCCGCCCGCAGAGCTTCTCCAGGTCGGCGATGAGCTGCTGGCCGAGGGCCTTGCGCACCGGGCCGGAGGCTCCGGTGCCGTTGCGGGTCCTGCCGGCGGCGGGGCTGCCCATCAGGTTCTCCAGTCGACGCGGTGCGGATGAGAGCGGGGCCGTACTCCGGCGCGCCCCCGCAGGGCGGACCGCACGGGCGGCCTGCCGTTGGGCGGGCGCGCCGGAGTACGACGAAGGGGTGGATCAGCCGCCGGTCAGGCGGCGACGAGGGCGCTGTCCGGGCGCATGCCGGCCTTCAGGTCGGCGGCGTCGGGGCGCATGCCGACCTTCAGCACGGTGGCGTCGGGGCGCATGCCGGCCTTCAAGGTGGAGGCGTCCGGACGCATGCCGGCCTTCAGCTCGGCGTCGGGGCGCATCCCGAGCTTCAGGTCCGCCGCGTCGGGGCGCATGCCGGCCTTCAGGTCGGTGTCCGGGGTCATTCCAGCGGTAGCGGTCATCGAGTTCTCCCTGCTCGGTCGCGGGTGATCCGCGAGTCCGGGTGATCGGGCTGTGGAACTGCCGGGCCGCGGGTCCGGTGAGGTGCTGAACCGTCGGCTCGGCACGCCGTGGCGTGGGCGCACGCCGGTGAAGAGGGCCTCGCCTCAGCACGCCCCCTCCACCTGTGGAGGAGTGTTGCGTGGCGGTCACGCCGGGCGCTTGGACAGTCACGCTAGAACTCGGCCGAGGAGGGCCGCAACGGCTCTGGCCGTTGCGCCGGTTGCACGGAACCGTTGCGTCACTGTTGCGCGCACACCGCTTCTGAGCTGCTCTTATGCCGAAGTTGGTTCCTGGATGGGCCCCGTTTCGGGCCCGTTGGCCGCGGCCGGAGGGGTGGGAGGGCTTCTGCTGTTCGCCGGGGCGCGGCTACGTTGTGGCCTCGCCGAGGGCCCGAGTCCCAGATCACCGTGGGGCCCGGCTTCCCGCGAACTCCGCCCGGAAACAACGGCCTTGAGGAGCCTCCGTGCTCAACCCCGTCGTCATGAAGTCCGACCTGCTGTTCACTCTCCGGGACACCCTTCGCGCCGAGGCTTTCGTCGAGGTGACTACCCCGACCATGCGCCGAGCCGACCTCGGTCCAGGGCGCCGTCTGCCCGTGGACCACGACGGCGGGCGGTTCCTGCGGGCGATGATCGGCCCGGCCCTGCGCGTGAACCTGGAGCATCACCCGCGCGTCTTCGAGATCGGCGCATGCTTCCGGCCCGAGAAGCCCGACGAGCTGCACGCGCCCGAGTTCCAGATGCTCGACCTCTACGCCGTCGGCGAGGACTTCGACTTCCTCCTGGCGCTCGCCGAGAGGCTGATCCGCCCACACCTGCCCTATGCCCCGCAGCGCGTCTCCGTCGCCGGCCACATCCGTGACCAGTTCGGCATCGACCTGCACCGCGAGCCCCTCGGTGATCTGCCCGCGCGGATGGCCGCACACCTGGGCATGAGCCCGGACGTGCCGTTCAAGACGGTGCTCGGGCAATACGTGGAGCGCGAGGTCGAGGTCCAGAGCGCCGGCGCCGCGTTGTTCCTGACCGAGTACCCGGTCGGCGGAGACGAGCCGTGCGCCCGCCTGACGCCGGGCACGACGGCCGTCCTCAACCGCTTCGAGGTCCTGGTCGACGGCATCGAGGTCGTCCACGGCTACGAGGACGAGCCCGACGGAGCCGCCTTCGTCGACCGGGCCCGCGCGGTGGACCTGTACGACGACGAGCAGGCCCTGGCCAGGGAGGCGATCGACACGGGACGCGTCCCCGCCGGCAGCGTCGGACTCGGCATCGGCATCGAGCGGCTGTGCATGGCCGCCTCCGGCGTCAAAGACATCAGCGTCTTCCAGCCCTCGCCCCGGTTCTGACCGCCCCGATCACCGTCCGGAAGGAGTGACGATGGACCTGTCGCTGCGCCCGCTCGACGAGAGCGGCTTCGGCGCCGTCGTCGACACCAACCTCGCGACCGACGCCGAGCACCTCGCGCCCCATCTGGCCGCGGCCCTGCATCAGCACCGGCTGCTGATCGTGCCCAGCCAGCACCTGACCCACGCCGACCTACTGACCGTCGCCTCCTGCTTCGGAACGGTCGACACCAGCGTCGACCGCCGGTACGCCGTCGGCGGCTTCCCGGGCCTGACCGTCATCAGCAACATCGTCGAGGACGGCAGACACATCGGCGTCTACGACGGGGACAACGAGGAGGAATGGCACGCCGACAACAGCTTCAAGCCCCAGCTCACCTCGGCGACGATGCTCTACTCGGTCATCACCCCCCAACGCGGCGGCGAGACCCGCTTCGCCGACGCGACCCGCGCCTACTCCGACCTCCCCGATGCGGTGCGGCAGAGGATCGGCCCGATGCGTGCGCGGCACTCGCTCGCGCAACTCGGCGCGCTCCAGAGCCAGGCCAGCGGCGGGCAGTCGTCGATCGTAGCCGGGAGCCTGGCCGCGAGTCCGGAGGCCGTACATCCGCTCGTCCTGCCCCATCCCGTCACGGGGGCGCGCTCCCTGCTGCTCGGTTCCATGGTGATCAGCGGCATCACCACACTCGCCGAGCAGGAGGCCCGGACTCTGCTGGAGGAGTTGCTGCAGCACGCGACCAGCGCGCCCTACGTCTACAGCCACCGCTGGAGCCAGGGCGACCTGGTCGTGTGGGACAACCTCGCCACCCTCCACACCGCCTCTCCCTGCGACAGCTCCCGGCACCGCCGGCTGCTGTACCGCGCCGCCGTCCGATAGCCGAGAACCCCCGCGTTCACACCGCCGGATGACCTGCGGCGAGAACACGAGGGATGCCCCCGCAGCCAGCCCTAGGGTTTGTCCATGACCGCGAAGGTTCCCCTGAAAGAGACCGCTATCAACGCCGAGCGCATCGCCCGTGTCGGCCGCGAAGTCCACGGCGTGTGGCCTGAGTTCGACACTGAGGGCTTCGTGGCATCGGTGATGGCGGACCTTCCCCGGCTGGAGTTGAGCGCCCGGATCGCCCGGACCAGCCAGGGCCTGCACGACCACCTCCCGGCCGGCGGCCCCGACGCGCTCGACATCCTGCTGCGCTCGCTGCCCCCGACGCCCGCGGCCGCCGGGGTGACCAACGACTTCGGGCTGCACCTCTACAGCCCGCACTCCGACTACGTCTCCCGGTACCTGCGCACCGCCGAGCATCTTGAACGGTCACTTGCCGCGCTGGCCCGCATGACGGGGTACTTCTCCGCTGAGCTCCCGGTACGGCACTTTCTCGCCGACTTCCCCGACGAGACGATGAAGGCCGTCGACACGTGGAGCCGCGATGAGGACTTCCGGGTACGGCGGCTGGCGAGCGAGGCTATCCGGCCCTTGCTCCCTTGGGCCCCACGGATCAGGCTCCCCGCCGACGCGGGCCTCCCCGTCCTCGAGACCCTCTACGACGACCCGCACCTCTACGTCCGCACCTCCGTGGCCAACCACCTCGGAGACATCGCCGCCGCCCAGCCCGACCTCGCGCTGGCCACGCTCCACCGGTGGAAGGCTTCGGGCCGGGTCAACGGCGAGCAGTTCGCCTTCCTCGCCCGCAACGCCCTGATGAACCGGCTGAAGGAGGGTTGGCCGCCCGCCTACGCCCTCCTCGGCTACCCCCACGACGCACCGATCTCCCTCACGCCGCTCATCCTGCAGAGCACCGAACTCCGCGACGGCGACACCCTGGACTTCTCCGCCGCGCTCACCGCCACTGCGACCACTCCCGTCCACGTGATGATCGTGATCGCGACTACGGGACCGAGCGGCCGGCCACGGGAGAAGGTGGCCTTCGTGCGTCGCGCCACCGCCAAGCCGGGTCAGGAGCTACGACTCGCCAAGGCGCACCCGCTGCGCTCGACCGCACGCTGGAAGGTCTCCCCCGGCTCCTACTCCGTCGCCCTCCAGGTCAACGGCCGCCGCTTCCCCGCGGTCGCCTTCACCGTCCTCGACACCTGACCCGCTCCCGCCCTTCCACCTCCGATCACCGCCCCAGGCCGCCGTCGTACGCCGCGGCCCTGGTTCGTGCTGTCCGCAACCCCCCGAAGGAGTGGTCTGACCTGATCGAACGAGTTTGAACGACGACACCCCGGAGCCCGCACGGCCCAACCCCGGCTTTAGAACTCACGTTCACCAAATGCCCTCTGAACAGGCCGTGACGGGACCAGATCCACCGCGTTTTTAGAGCATCAGTGCCACACCGACGCCCAGACGGAGGACGCCATGCACCCCACCCCCACCCCCCTGCAGCAGCCTCCCGGAATCGAACGGCGGCCCAGCCTTCCACCTCTCAGCGTTGACGGCACGCGCACCTCAGAACGCTCGGATACGGGGTGGGCGGCGTGAGTGAGCCCACCGATGCATCAGCCGACAGTGTTCCGGGCCCGCGCACCACCACCGCGCCGTCGCCCGCCCCCTCCTCCGCTTCCGCTTCCGCCCCCTCGGCGGCGGCCACCGCGCCCGAGGCGCAGATGCGGTACGTCGACCTGACCGGCAGCCGCGAGGCGGCCGGTCGCTCCATCCGGATGCGCGACATGGCTCGGCGCCTGCCGCAACTGGTCCGTCGCTCGCTGGCCCTGGCCTGGCGGGTCGACCGGCGCGCGACCGTCGGCCTCCTGCTGTGCCAGCTGTTCACGGGCGTGATGCAGGCCCTGGGCTTGGTCGCCATCGCAGGCACCCTGACCGCCCTGCTGCGCGACGGCGACGTCTACCACCGCGTCCTTCAGGCATGGCCCTCCGTCGCTTTGCTCGCCGGAGCCGCCAGCGCACGCGCGCTCTTGGGCATCACCGTCAACTGGCTTTCTTCCCGGCTGGGCCCGCTGATGTCCCGCGAGGCCGAGCAGATGCTGCTCACCGGCTGCGCCGAGGTCGAGCTGTGCGCCTACGACGATCCCGACTTCAACCGCGACCGCGAGGCCGCCGACCGGGGCGCCCAGGTCACCGGCGACCTGATCAACGAGGGCCAGGACCTGATCGCCTCGGCCGCCGCCTTCCTCGCCGGAGCGATCGTCCTGGCCGGCGTGCACTGGGTCCTCCTCCCCCTCCTCGTCGCCGCCAGCCTCCCGCAGGCCGTGGCCCAGGTCAGCGCCGCCCGTGCCCGCTATCTGGCCAATCTCCGCAGCAACGGCGACAACCGGATGCTGTCGGTCCTGCGCTGGCACATCTACACCAAGGACGCCGCCGACCAGATCCGCGCCGGCACCATGGCTCCCTTCCTCTCCGGCCGTTACCGCAGCACCGTTGCCCGGATCAACCGCGAGGACCGGGCCGCGGCCGACCAGGGCGCCCGCATGTCGCTGGTCGGCGCGGTGTGCGGCGGGTTTGGGTCGGCGGTGGTGTGGGCGGCGGTCGTGTGGCTGCTCGCGACCGGCCGGATCACCGTCGGGCATGCCGGCACGGCCGTCTTCGCCCTGCAGACCGCCGGTATGTCGGTCCGCGGCCTGGTGGCGGTCGGCGCCCGCGCGGTGCGTACCGGGCTGTACATGGACGACTGGACCGGGTTCCTCGACAAGGCCGGCGGCTTCCGCATGCGCCGCGGCTCGCACCACCCCGCACCGCCGGAGACGATCGAGGTCAAGGCGATCACCCACCGCTACGCCGGTAAGGACCGCGACGCCCTGTCCGGCGTCTCCCTCACCTTGCGGCGCGGCGAGGTCACCGCGCTGGTCGGCTTCAACGGCTCAGGGAAGTCGACGCTGTCGAAGCTGGTCAGCGGCCTCTACCTCCCAACAGACGGGCAAGTGCTGTGGGACGGCGTCCCCACCGCTGATGCCGACCCGCAGGCCCTGTGGCGGCAGGTCGCCCTCGTGCCGCAGGACTACGCGCACTGGCCGCTGACCGTGCGCGAGAACGTCACCCAGGGCCAGCCCACCGCGCGCGGCGACGCAGCGGTCCGCGAGGCGTGCGAGGCGGCCGACGCCGACGAGGTCATCGACAAGCTCGGCGCCGGCCTGGACACCCTCCTGGCCCGCGAATGGCTGAACGGGGAAGAACTCAGTGGCGGCCAGTGGCAGCGCATCGCCCTGGCCAGGGCGTTCTTCCGCCCGGCCGGTCTGCTGGTCCTCGACGAGCCGACGGCCAACCTCGACCCCCGCGCCGAGTACCGGATCTTCCAGCGGCTGCGGACCCTCGCCCGGGACCGGACGGTGCTGCTGGTGACCCACCGCATCACCAACGTCGCCATCGCCGACCGCATCGTCGTCCTCGACGAAGGCAAGATCGTCCAGGAAGGCACCTACGCCCAGCTATCCCAACAGCCGGGCCTGTTCCGCAAGCTGCTGTCTTATCAGATCACGTCCGAACCGGACGGCGACAAGCACGAGACCTCCGCGTGAGCCGCCCTGGCGCCATCTCCGCGCGCCCCGCCGCACCCCCGGCCGCCGCTGCGGACACCCCTGCTCCTCCTCTGCCGTCCCGAGGTGATGACGTGCCGCTCAGCCGCTCCCACATCCGCACGACCGCCGAGGCGTACCTGGCCCGGCATCCGCACGAACAGGACTCCCTCGCCGGACTGCTGTCCCTCCTAGAGGGCGACGACCACCCAGCCGACCGCGCGACGCTCCCCGGCCACGTCACGTGCAGCGCGGCCGTCATCGACCGTGAACAGCGCGTGCTCCACATCGGTCACCGGGGCACGGGGCTGCTCCTCACCCCGGGAGGCCACATCGAGAAGGACCGAACGCTGTTGGCGGCGGCCCTGCGGGAAGTCTGTGAGGAAACCGGCCTGCGGCCGGGGGACCTCTGTCTCACCCCGCAGTTCCTCGGCGCCCCGATCGACATCGACGTACACGAAATCGACGCCAACCCGGCCAAGGGCGAGGGCGCCCACCAGCACTTCGACTTTCGCTTCGTCTTCTGCCTTGTGCCCGAGCAGCGCCCCCGGCTCACCCTGCAGGAGGAGGAGGTCTCCAGCGCCCGCTGGCTCGATTTCGCCGACGTCCACTCCTCGACCTTGCGCGGCAAGCTCCTGGAGGCCCGCGCCCACGGTCTGGACGGGAGGCCGGAGCCCGTCAACGCCTCCGCGCTGATCCACGACGGACAGGGTCGCTACCTGCTTCATCTGCGCGACCACAAGCCCGGCGTCATCTGGGAGTCGGGGGCGTTCGCCCTTCTCGGCGGCGGCCGCACACGCGACGACCAGAACCTTGAGGGCACCCTCCTGCGCGAACTGTCCGAGGAGGTACCCGGCCTCCGCCTCGAAAACGTACGGCCCTACGCCGTGGAGGCCGCAACCAGCATCGACGGCCTCAGCGTCCCGATCCAAGTCTTCGCCGGCCAGTGGCGTGGCCACCCCGACCGACTCGCGCTGCACGAGGGTGTGCTGCTGCGCTGGTTCGTAGTGGACGAGCTGGACCGGCTGCGCCTGAGCCCCGCCACCCGGGACCTGATTCGCCGGCACGCGGCCGAGAACCCCCCGGACAACAAGCCGGCCGCGGCTCCTCCAGTGTGGGACGGGGGCAGCCGGGTGGTGCTGAACGGCGTCGGGGTACACCTCCACATCGAAGACGCCCAGGGCCGTGTGCTTCTCGGACTGCGTCATCCCGACTCGAAGTACGCGGGTGACACCTGGCACTACCTCGCCGGGCGGTGCGAGCAAGAGTCCGCCCTCGCGTGCCTGGTCCGCGAGGCGTGGGAGGAAGCAGGGCTGGTCATCGACCCCGTGAACGTGGAGCTGGCACACGTCGTCCACGTCGTCGACGCCCCGGGCAGCCAGCCCCTGCTGCAGCTCATCTTCCGGGCCCGCCGATGGGAGGGCGCCCCCGAGGTTCGCGAGCCCGACAAGTGCCTGACCTGGCAGTGGTGGCCGCGGCACGAGCTCCCGGACCGCCTGGTCTCCTACACCCGCACGGCCATCACCGGGATCGCTGAAGGCCGCCTCTACTCCCAAATGGGCTGGTGAAGAGGGTGAGCGCGCCGACCAACTGGATGGCCCGCCCGGAAGTCTTGTCCATGGCCGACCGGATCGCCGCACCCCACGCGGTCATGGCGATCATGGGCGACGGCAGCCTCTGGACCCACGAGGCCGACTGGACAGTCGCCCTACGGGAGCTGATCCAGAGCTGCCTCGGCGAAGACCGCCGCGCGGGCACCCGCGGCACCTACGACGGGCCGGGCCGCTCCTACGAGGACGACCTGGCCGACTCGGCGTTCAGCGAGGTGACCGAGCACCGCTTCCCCGTCTCCCGTACCTGGGCGCCCGAGAAGGTCATCGGCTACTTGCGCACCACCAGCTTCGCTCGCCCCGCCCTGTTCGCCGGCCGCCACCCCGACTTCGAGGCCGTCGCTCTCCGGCTGCTCCAGGACCAGGCCGACGGCGGCGTCCTGACGGAGGACGCGGTGTTCACCGTGCTGCTCGCGCGCCGCCCCGGCGGTACGGCGTGAGCGGCGCCCGGCGGCACTCCGAGCCGCTCGACGTCCACCTGATCGCCGTACGCGACGGCGCATCGGGGCCGGAGGTGCTGCTGTCCCGGCGGGCTGGTGACGTGTACGCGGCCGGCTGCTGGCATCTCGTCTCCGGGCACCTGGACGGCCTGTGGGAGGACATGGTCACCGCTCTGGTGCGCGAGGCCGAGGAGGAGTCCGGTGTCGTCATCGACCCGGCTGATGTCCGGGCGGCCGTCACCGTGCACCACCGCGCCCCTGGCGGCGACGCCAGGGTCGGGATGTTCTTCGAGGTGCGGCGGTGGGAAGGCACCCCGGAGGTCAGGGAGCACCAGGTGTGCGACGCCATGGGGTGGTTCTCCTTCGACGCCCTGCCGGAGCCGATGGTGGCGTACTGCCGGGCCGGGCTGGATGCCTACCGGGCCGGCGCGCGGATGGCCGTGCACTTCCAGGAGCCCGGCGACCCGATCGCCTACGACCGGTCCGTCGACCGGCTGGTCCTGGTGCCAGACCCTGCCACGCGCGGCACGGTCCCGGAGCGGGCGGTGCGCACGTTCGCCGAGCAGGCGGTAGGGCGGATCACCGCGTGGACGGACGTGTCCTGGGCTCGGGAGGAGAGCCGCGTATGGCGGGCGGTCGGCGCCGAGGGCGGCGAGTGGTACATCAAGATCCACCAGAACGACCGCTTCCACCACCGCGAAGTCGACGCCCTGCGCAGCTGGGTCCCCGGCCTCGGTGCGGCCGCACCCCGGCTGGTGGCCGCCGACCCCGCGCTGCGGGCCGTCGTGCTCACCGCGGTGGGCGGCCGCACCCTGCACGGCGCCGTCCACTCGCCCGAGCAGCAGCGCCGGATCTTCCACCGCATCGGGCAGCTCGCGGCGGCCATCCACCACAGCACCCCGCCCCGACCGGCCGCCGACACCCCTCCGTCGGGCAAGGTGGAGCGGCACCTGGCCGGCGCCCTGCCTCATCTCGCGCCCGGCGACGAGGAGTTCATCCGCGCCACCGCCGAGAGGGCCGCTGGCCTGTCCCCCGTGGAGAGCGTGCCGACGCACGGGGACTTCCAGCTCCGCAATCTGCGCTGGGACGAGAGGGCCGACGTCCTCTACGTCATCGACTTCGAACGGGCCGAAGGCGGCCCGGCCGTGCGGGACTTCGTACGGCTCTCCGACGCCTGGCACGGTCGGCCCGACCTCTTCCAGGCCGTGATGGACGGTTACGGCCGCCCCTTCACCCCGGCAGAGGAGGCCCAGTTCACGGTCCTGTCCGTCCTCGACGCCGTCTCCGGCATCGCCTACGGCACCACCCACGGTGACCCCGAGCTGGTCGAGCGCGGACGGCGCACCCTGGCCCGGCTGCGTAACCCGCAGCGCCCCTGATCCCCACCCGACCGACACGAGGAGCAGCACGTTGACGTACACAGAGCGCGGCGAGTGGGAGCAGCACTACGGCGAGGGGAAGGGGTGGCGGCCGCTCGGTGAGCGCGAACGGCACCTCCTTGCGGAGCACGTCCCGGTATCCGAGGGCGGCGGCCGGGCGCTGGAGGTGGGCTGCGGCACGGGGGAGTTGGCCGCCCACCTGGCCAGGGCCGGCTACACCGTGGACGCGGTCGACTTCGCGGACAGCGCGGTCGCCCGGGCCCGCGAGGAGCACGCCGGCATCGAGGGCGTGCGCTGGCTGCGGCTGGATATCGAACGCGACGACCCGGCCCCACTGCACGAGGACGGGTACGACCTGATCACGATGCGGCTGGCGTATCCGTTCGTGCGGGACCGCAACCGGCTCGTCCACGAGCTGAGCCGGCGGCTGCGGGAGGGCGGCGCGCTCGTCGTCATCACCCCGACCGTCGAGAACACCCCTGCGGAGCGGTGCGGGATCGCCCTGGACGAGGACGAGATCACGCTGCTCGGTGTGGGATGGGAGACGGTGGAGCGGCTGGACGCGGACGGTCTGGCCTTCCTGGTGCTGCGCGGGCCACGCCCGCTCGCTACCCGGGCGGTCGAGAAGCGACCGACCACCGGTCATGCTCTGACCGGCGCTCTCGCCGTCGTCACCGACGACGCCGGCCGGGTCCTGCTCGGCCGGTCGACGCGCGGCATGCTCGAGCTGCCGGGCGGCAAGACCACCGGCCCGGAGGGCTTTGCCGCCGCCGCGGTGCGCGAACTCGCCGAGGAGACAGGACTGGTCGCCAACCTGAGCGATGCGCACGTGGTGACGATGCTGGTCGACGACAGCCACGGGATCCCCAGGCTAACGGCCGTCGTCCGCATCACCGCGTGGACGGGGACCCTGACCAACGCGGAGGCGGACAAGTTCGACCGCTGGGAGTTCTTCGACCTGCACGTTCTCGCCCGTGTCGGGGACGTCTTCGTCCCGGCCGCGCTCGCGCTCGACAGCGTGTGGCCTGGCGTCATCCCGGACCTGCCATCGGTGGTGTCCTACCCGCTCGCCGCCGAGCGGCCGCCCGTGCCCGGTGAGCCGGAAGAGGCCGCCCGGCTGCGCCAGGAGATGGCCCAGACGGTGATCGACGGCGGCTGGGCCCCCTCCGAACCCGTCCGTGAGGCGCTGCGGACCGTGCCCCGCCATCGGTTCGCCCCGGAAGTGAGCCTGGCGGACGCGTACGACGGCGGCGACCGGGCCGTCGTCACCCGACGCGACGAGACCGGGACGGCCATCAGCTCGGTCTCCGCTGCGTGGTTGCAGGCCGACATGGTCGAGAGCCTGCGCCTGACGCCGGGCGCGAGCGTCTTCGAGGCAGGCTCCGGCGGGTACAACGCCCAGCTGATCGCCCACGCCGCCGGAGCCGGAGGACGCGTGGTCAGCGTCGACATCGACCCGTGGGTCGTACGCCGTACCCGGGCCTTCAACGCGGAGGCCGGCAGCGGAGCTGTCAGCGTCGTCGAAGGCGACGCGGCCCTCGGCGCCCCGGCCCACCTCGTACCGCGCGGTGGCTTCGACGGCAGCATGATCACCTACAACTGCTGGGACGTCGCCCCCGCCTGGCGCGCCCAGCTCGCCGAGGGCGGCCACCTGGTGCTGCCGCTGTCGATCCACGGCTACACGCGCGCCGTCACGCTCCAGCGGCGCGGCGACGTACTGCACGCGCGGGGCTGGACGGTGTGCGGATTCGTCCGTGACCGCGGTGTCGCTACCCGTCCCAGCCCGGTGCTCATGTTGGCGGACGGGCGGGCGCAGGTGCACGTCCACGACGGCCCCCCACCCCAGAGCGAAGGACTGGAGGAAGCTCTCCACGCCGAGCGGCACGAACTGCCCACCGGCGTGCTGCTCCCGGGCAAGAGCCCGTACGACACCCTGCAGATCTACGCCACCACCACCTTGCCCGGCGCCTGCGTTCTCACCTGCGACCGCGCCACCGACACCCCACTGCTCGCCGCCGGCGCCGAGCACCTGCCGGCACTCGTGGCCGAGGGGTCCCTGGCCTACCTGACCTGCGTCCCCCGCCGCCAGGGCGCCACGCCGCAGGAGTCCCGGCACGAGTTCGTGGTCTGGTCGCACGGACCGGCCGGACCCGCGATGGCCGAGCGCCTGGCCCAGTGCGTACGGGATTGGGACCAGCACATCCGCCCCACCGGATACCCCCCGATGACCGTCCACCCGGCCACCACCCCCGACCACGACCTCCCCGCCGACGGCGTCGTCGTGGACAAGACCGCCTCCCGCCTCGTCTTCCAGTGGCCGACCCCGCCCCTTGCCCAGCAGCCCCAGACCGCCGCGCTCGCCGGAGGCGACCGTGTCTGACAGCGCCCAGTCCGCCCCCACGCCTCTTCCTCAGCCCACCCCGCACCAGCCGCGGCGGGAGCACCACATGCACCTGCTCCCCCGCTACTACGCCCAGGTGGAGGCCGGCCACAAAACGATCGAGGTGCGCACCGCCACATCCCGCAGGCAGGCCATCGCCGAAGGAGACACCCTGGTCTTCCACGACCGCGGCAGCGACCGGCAGCTCGACGTCATCGCCGGACCCCCCGCGCTACACGCCTCCTTCGCAGAGTTGCTCCGCGCCCAGGACCTCCGCCGCATCGACGCCAATGCCGGCGCCGACGAACTTCTGCAAACTCTGCGCACCATCTACTCGCCCGAGCAGGAAGACCTGGGCGTCCTGGCGATCCCCTTCGACCACCGCCCAGGACGCCCGGGACGCCCGCTGCCTATGTCCGGGGCCGATTACGTCAAGACGGTTCCCCATCACACCGTCTACGGCTGCCTGTACGTCCGCGACACTCACGACCGCCCCGTTCAACTGCGCTCGATCTATGGCAACCGGCTGTGGCAGTTCCCCGGCGGCAACACCGACGCCGGCGAGGATCCGTTGCAGACCGCACGTCGCGAGGCCGCCGAGGAGACAGGACTCGGCCTCGGCCACGGTGAGCCTCGCCTGCTCCTGACCCATTACCTCCTGCCCGGACCGCACTGGCCGATGGGCAAGGTCGGGTTCGTCTTCGACGGCGGACGCCTTACCCCCCACCAGCTGCGCGCCATCCGCCTTGACCCGGCCGAACACGACCTGCACGCCATCCATGACCTCGTCCAGTGGCGGGAGCTGATGGGCGAAGTGCCCTACGCCCGCCTGGCGGCCGTCGAACGCGCCCGCACCGGCGACGGGCCCACGTACCTCATCACCGGCAAGCCCCTGACTCAGACTCCGCGTCCCGGAACGGGTCAGGTGCTCTGAGATCGAGGCCCACCACGCGACCGCTCCCACCCCGGCGGGGGTGCGAGCACCCGGTCTCCAGCGGGTCCAAGACGAACGGAGAGACCGTCCGTCCGGCATGGCGGCTTCCGGACTCGTTCATGCGTGAAGTCGCCAACCGGGGAGCGGGTCAGCCAGCGAGATGGAAGACGGCTGCGGCCACGATGGTGCCGAGGATCGTGCCGGCGATCACTTGGTTGCGGGTGTGGTCGCGCAGTTCGACACGGGACCAGCCGACGACGATGACCAGGAGGAAGCCGAGCGCCATCCATGGGCCGTAGGTCTGCACGAGCATCGCGCACGCGCCCGCGGATACGGCTTGGTGAACAGAGATCTTCCAGGCGAAGGTGATCGCGGCGAGGATCGCCAGGGTCACCAGCATCGAGACGATGAGCGCGACCATCGTTCGCGGCGCTCCTGCAACGAGCATCAGGACGATGCCGGTAGCTACCGAGAGCAGGATGACGGCCATCACGACGAGTCGGGCTGGCTTCGCGCCGACGTGACGATCGCCCCAGTGGCCCTTGCGGATGCCGTACTTGATGAAGGTAATCGGGATGACGGCTGCGAACAGGGCACCGACGACTCCCCAGGCCACTCCCGTCCAGTGCGCGGTGTGCCAACCCACCAGCAGGGTGACGGCGATGATCCAGTTCTTCGGTTCAAGCCAGTCAGTGATCCGTCGGGCCAGCAGTGACTCGTGGGGGCGAACGTCAGTGGTCATTGTGAGGAGATCCCTCCGAATTACCCTGCGCAGGGGTATTGGACGGTTGTTCTTTCCGGACGAATTCTGCAGCGACTGGTGAGGAGAAGTACGCATGGGAAAGGAGGCGCAGCCACGACAGCTCGCTTTCCCTGTCCCGTCCGGTAACGCCTAGAGGCGGGTATTCCACACCTCGTAGACGCTCGCCATTCCGAGAGGACTGGACGGCCACCCGTAGCCAACAGGCTTCCACGACCGCATCAGCATGCTGCGGGTGGACAGCTCGGTGAAGGACGAACTTCTGCGCCGACGTGTAAAGGTCGACCGACACGTACTCCCGAAGCGCCAGGCAGGCGTCTTCGATCTCGATGACGCAACGCTCAAGCCGGAAGGGGATGCGTCTCCTGCGTACGGAGGTCGTCAGTACCACGTGCGGGGCCGCCTCCGTGAGCTGAACCCAGAGGGGGCGCAACTTGTGCAGGGTGATCGCCGCAGCGATGTACTCCACGGCGACGGAGAGCGGAGGAAGGCACACGCCGACCGCGACCGATAGGACCGTGGCCTGCTTGAGCGTCGTGGACAGCGAATTCGCCAGGCCCGGGTACTGGGTTCCGGAGCTGAGCTGAATCGTCACGAAGACGATGCGCTGGAGGGCGTAGAGGCTTCCGAGCAGAGTTCCCAGGCCCAGGAAGCCGAGGCCGGCCTTCCCGAGGAAGGTCCGACTGTGGCGGACCCCGCCGAGAAACAGCCATGTGGCTACGACCATCGCGATGCCGATGTACAGCGTGAAGACGGTCATGTAGAGAACGGGGAAGAGGGCCCCGCGGCCTTCACCGAGCCGGACCGGTCCGTCGGGAGTCCAGTTCGCCAAGGCGTAGAAGGTGAGCATGAGGGGCAGGGTCACGCCCGCGGCCACCAGCCGCGTACGGCGTGCCAGGCCCTGTGGTCGGACAACCGCAATGACGAAGTCGAGCAGGTAGGCCGCCGAGGTGACACCGAGCAGGTGCTTCAGTAGCGGTGACAGCCTGGCCTCGGCCCCCACGGCGGCATCGACCATCTCCTTGACCTGGGGCACCTCGAAGGTCATTGCTGCCGCGAGGGCTACCAGGGTCAGCGCCAGGCTCCGCTGCTTGTGGGAGTGCCGGATCGCCGGCAGCCGCCAGAGAGCCACCAGCCAGAGGATGCCGGCGATGATGGTCGGTGTGGTCATGAGCGGCGGTTCCTCCGCGGGTGGACCAGCGCGTCGTCGAGCCGCGAGACCAAACCGGAGCGGCCGTGTTCGCGGCCGGAGTGAGCGAGGTCGCGGAAGATTTCTCCGAGGCAGGAGGCGGCCATCTCGGCGTCGTACTCGCTCTCGCTGTCGTAGCTTGTCCGGCCCAGGGCCGAGAGAACAGCCGCAGGATCCACCCCGTCGGGGAGGACGCCCAGCAGCGCTTTCACAACGCTCTCGTTGGTCCCGGCGTGTCCGAGCAGGAGATGGGCCAGCTCATGACGCACGATCTGCGCGCGATGCCGTTCACTGGTTGCCGCCACGTGGAACACGTAATCCCCGTGGTCGAATGACAGGACCATTCCGCAGGGAGCGTTCGCCCCGCCAGTTTCAGGAAGTTCGTGGAGGTAAAGCGGACGGCCCCGCTTGATGGCGAGCTGTCGGCATATTTCATCCACCGCATCAGGATCCGATATCTCGATCCCTCGCAGTTGCTCCTCACAGAGTCGCCTCAGCTGCGCCTCTTTGCGCGCGAAACGCCGATTGAACATGGACGAGATCCTTGCTGTAGCCCCCGAGTCGGCGCTGGCGCGGCCTGCACTAACCGGAACCCATCATTCCGCGTGGTTCCAGCGGAGCTTTGCACACGACAAGACGGCCCCTCAATGTGATCTTGAAGGACCTAGAAGGCATATAGGCCAAATCCGCCCAGTGGGTGAGAAGGGTCACGTCACGGAGCGGGCTTGTCGAGCCCTTCCCAGCGACGCGCCTGGTTGATCACGTCAGTGATCATCTTGAGGCTGTCCGCCGAGAGGCCGTTGGCGCGAAGCGCTAGTCCGCGGACCTCGCTGTCGGCCACCGCCTCGATCAGTTCCATGGTGGCGCGCACCTTCTCGGCTTCTTCGGCGTCATAGTCCGAGAAGAAGTACTGCGCCTTCACATGGAAGTGACCGGCGAGCCTCTCCACCGTCGTGAGGGTGGGGTTGGGCTTGGCCCCGCTCCGGAGCTGACTGATCGCGCTCTCCGACATGGAAGTCGCCCTGGCCACCTCGGCATTGGTGTAGGGCCTGCCGGTCGCAGGGTTCTTCTTGGTCTCGAAGAGGTGGTTGAGCTTGTCGGCCAAAGAGCGCCGAGCGCCGGCCGCGCCGCTTGGCGCCCCCACCGGTTCGCTGGACTCCACCATCCGACTCCTCCCATCTGCACGCTGAGCCCCGGACTGTACTGCAGTGCAGCCTCAGGGGCCAACATCCAAGGCGCTTCACTTCAGTATTGACAAGAAGGGATCACTGTGGCGTAGGTTTCCGATCGCAGCTTCACTGAAGTGTTGAGCTGCTGGTGAGGCCCAGGAAGGGTCGCGCCGACCTCACGCCAGACGCACCCGCCAGGGAATCCGCCCATGATCGCTCCATCGCCGTCGCGCCCGCTCCCGCGACTTCTACAGGGTTTAAGAGCCAACTCTGGACCTTGACGCCAAGCCGTGCGTATGTTCGTCGTCCCCAGTCGGCCAGAAGCCCGACCGACGCGAACAGAGAGCTGTGACGTGCAGAAACTTCGGACCGGATAGGTCCTGATACAGCGGCGGCGCCCGAGAGGTGCAACTCCCGGACGCCGGACGCTAACGGCTGTACCGCCCGTGCAAGGGCGGTGATCGCCACCATCACCACGCTGATCCCTTCCACGGGGCGTCTCAGCGTGGCAACACCAAAGGAGATTCTTACATGGGTCCCGCCCTGCGCAAAAGGCCCGTCCGGCCTGTCCGCGCGGCAGCCACCCTGGCCGCAGCACCCTCCAGCCCACGCACCGGGTCTGCCGGCGCCGGTCTGGTGCGCGGCCACCACCGCTCGCTCGATCGGGGCGGCCGATGAGCAAGGACGTACGTGAATGGGTATTCGACCACAGCTCCAGTAGGGGCACCGCGCGGCTGGTCCTCCTGGCGGTCGCGGATCGGGTTCCCGACGAGCGCTGCGTGGTCTGGGCCTCCGTACCCGACCTGATGAAGCGGACGAACGCTAGTCGCACCGCCGTTCGCGACGCTCTGGCCGCGCTGGACAAGAGCGGCGAGCTGGTGGAGCGCGGACACCTTCAGGGCCCCAAGCGAAGCTCGGTGTACCGCCTGCCCCGAGCGGCCTCCTGGCTGGCCAAGGTCGCAGCCGTGCGCCACGAGGACCCCGACGCCTACGTCGAGCCCCCGACGGACTCCGACCCCGTTCCGGACCTCGACGCCGACGCCGAGAAGGGGTTGCAGCGGTACGGAATCTGGCCCCGGCGGAGCGCGGATTCCGACCCCTCGCGCAGGAATCCGACCGGGTCGGATTCCACATCCTCGCGACGGAATCCGACCCGTCGAAGGGCAGGAATCCGAACCCCTCACGGTACGGATTTCAACCCCCAGAACCCTAGTGAACGTGATTTGAACCGGAGGTACAGCAGTAGTGGTGCGGCCATCGTCCCGGCTGGCGAGTGGCAGGTCGACCCAGCAACCCACGCCTGGGCCCGCCAGCAGGGCCACCTCGACCGCCTCGGCGAGGAAGGGCTGAAGGCTGCCGACGCGAAGTGGCGCCTGCACCGCTCCGACTGGACGCCTCGCTCTGCCGGAGCCTGGTCCGCGGACTGGCGGGCCTGGATCACCCGCGAGCGCCCCCCGGCCCGGCGCGGACTGCACGCCGTGCCTGACAACGGCCACCGCCCGCCGCACGGCATGACCCGCGCCGAAGCCCACCAGGCTGCCCTACTCCGCGCCCTGGACGAGCCGACCGGAACGGAGGGCTGACCGTGGACCGCCGCGAAATCGCCGCCCTGCTGGCCTACATCGGCCGCTTGGACCCCCGCACCACCCGCACCGACGAAGGCGAGGCCCGCGAGCAGCTCGCCCAGTGGCACCATCTGCTCGGGGACGTGCCGATGGCCACCCCGCACGGCTGGGACGCCCTGGCCGTCGCCCGCCACCACTACCGCACCTCGCCGTACGCGATCCTCCCGGCGGACGTGGGCCGGCCCTGGGAGAGCTACCGGCGCGAGCGTCTGGCTCGGCACACCGACCCCACGCCCACGGCCAACCCGGACGACCAGGCCGCCTATACCGCCGAGCTGGTCGGCAACCGCCGCGCCGTCGCCGCCGGCACCGCCCAGCCCGCACAGGCCCTCGCGATCACCAGCGCTCGCGACGGGATGGACCCGGCACTGAAGGCGCGGCTGAAGGCGATCGGATCTCCCATCCCGCCCGCCGCTCGTGCAGCTCTCGCACCCTTCCGGCCCGCGCGCGCAGCCCGGGAGGCCGCGGTCGAGCAGGGGCTGCTCGATGCCCTGAGCGTGCGGTGCGAGTGGTGCCTGGCCCAGCCCGGCGAACCGTGCCGACGCCGACGGATCGGCCCCAACGACGGAGTACGCGCCATCACTCCACGTGCCACTCCACACCCCGGCCGCCTCGATCTCGCCGCCGCCCAGCAGGCCCAGAGCACCGAGCAGACTCAGCAGCCCGCCCTGGCCTGATCCGCTGATCCGGCGCCTGCAGCCCGCTGCTGCGCCGCGTCGCGACATCACCGTCCCGCTCCGGCTGCCGGGCGCACACCCACTGCGCCCCGCAGCCGGACCCACGCCGCGGCCCGCCGAGCACCGCCTCGGCCTGCCGACGCGGCAGCACATCGGAGACCCGCCTTGCACCACATCACCACCCACGACGCGCCGGCCACCGGCCTGCGCGGCATTGGAGACACCAGCTGGCACACCCGCGGAGCGTGCCACGGCATGGACGTCGAGGACGCCGACCCCGTCTTCTTCCCCGGCCCTCGCGACCACGAGGAGATCGCGGAGGCGAAGGAGCTGTGCGGCTGGTGCCCCGTCCGCCGTGAATGCCTGGACTACGCCCTGGAGAACGTCCTCAAAGAGGGTGTCTGGGGCGGCCTCACCGAAGCCGAACGGCGTCCCCTGCACGACAACCTGCATCGACGCCTGGACCACCGCCGCGTGATCGCCTTCTTCCAGGGCCGTGACGTGCACCTGACCGAGGCTGAGCGGCAGGTTGCCATCGACCACGCCTACGTCCGGGGCTGGCTGCCCGACCGTCTTGCCGCAGCCTTGCAAATCAGCCCCAAGCACGCCCGTGACCTGCTGCGCCAGGCCGCCAACAAGGTCCTCGACCGCGACCGCAACTACGGCATCCCCCGCTTCAAGAAGAAGCGGAAGAAAACCTCCAAGAACACGCCTGCGCCCGCAGCTCCCAGCGCTCAGCAGCCGGCAGCCCGCCCGGCGGCGTCGACTTCGACGGCCGCCTCTCTCGGAAAGGCAGCATGACCCACTTCGGTGCCGCTTCGGACCTCCCGCTCCTCCTCGCCGCCGTCGTGCCCGCCACCCTCGCGCTCCTGTTGACCGCCTGGACCATCCGACGCCGGGGAACTCGAACGCAGAAACGTCTCGGCAGCCCCGCTGTCAAGGTCGCCGCCATCGCCGCGCTGGGTTGCACCGCGTACAGCGCCGACACGAGTTGGCGCTTCGCCGCCGACTACCTGGACATGGCCGGCACCGCCGAGCGCGCCGGGATGTTCGCCGCCGCCGAACTCGCGCTCTTCGCGACCGCCCTGATGGCACGGCAGAACCTCGCCGTCCAGGGCGCCCCCGGACTGCCGGGCACGCTGGTCTGGGTGATCACCACGGTGCAGGTGATCCCCGCCTACGCCGAGAGCGGCCCCATCGGCGGCACAGTCCGCGCCTTCGTCGGCCCCGTGATGGCTGCGTTGCTGTGGCACCTGGCCATGGGCATCGAGCTGCGCCTGCGCACCCCCGATGCCGCCTCCAGCGGGCTCGTCGCCGTCCTGGGTCGGGAAGTACGCGAACGGCTGCTCTCCCGTCTGGGCATCGCCGCGCGAGACCGCGACGCTGCACAGATCACCCGGGACCGAGCCACCGCCCGAGCCGTCACCCTCGCCGCCCGCCTCGCCGAGCGCACACCCGAGCAGCAGCGAAACCGTCGTGGCCGGCGTCTGACCCGACGCCTGTCGAAGGCGGTGGGCAGGGCCTCGGTCGGCACCGACCCCCTCCAGCGGGCACAACTGCTCGATCAACTCGCCGCCCGTCGACACGCGCTCGCGCTCGCCACGGTCCCGCTTCCTTCTCCCTGGTCTTCGGCGCACAGCAGTGCATCGGCGGCCATCGTCCCCCCAGAGCTGGTCCCGGACCTTCCGGTCCCCGGCTCCGATCCTGATGACTCCGACGGGCCGGTCCCGAAGCGAGGACCGAGGACTGCGCGGGGACCGGTCCCCAACGATGCAGCTCCGGAAGAAGCGGTCCGTGCAGGGACCGGGGGCACCCAGACGGGAGTGTCGAAGGAGGTCATGCAGCAGGCAGACGGTGCGGTCCAAAGGACCGCTGCAGAGGTCACCGAGACCGAGCGTAATGCGAGCGAAGTAGCAGCTCAGGGCCGAAGTTCCCACCAGGGACTTGACGTCGCGAAGTCCGGGACCGAGAGCACCGAGGACCGCGGACCGACCACCCCCGAGTCCGGGACCGACACCACCCAGGACCGCGGACCGACCACCCCCGAGTCCGGGACCGACACCACCCAGGACCGCGGACACAAGGTCCCTCTCCGCCGGAAGACGACGCGGACCAGCCGGACGACGAAGAACAAGCGCACCAGGTCCCGCTCTCCCCAGACGGAACGCCCGGCACGCGAGCTGGGCGAGCCCGAGCGCCAGCTCGTCCGCGAGGTACGCCCTCACGTGCCCGCCCTGCTCGAACGAGACGGCAACGGAGCGATCACCCGAGTGCAGCTGCGCGAGATCATCCGCCGCCAGGGCCTCACGGGAGTCGGCAACAACCGCCTCGGGGTGGTCCTTCAGGAGCTGCGGAACACGGACATCACCACGACGAGGAGCACCTCCCGATGAAGACCTGCCACCAGTTCAACACCGTCCGGGCGGAGTACGAGCGAGAGATCGGCTTCATGCTCGCTCACTCCGAACGATACGCTGGCCGGCCGGCGGCGAAGTCCAGCGCGAAGCAGGCAGCCTCGGCGAAACAGCGGATGGCCCGCGCGCTCAACAGCCACGTCGGGCGCTGCCCCGAGTGCGGCTGACCCTGAAGGCCGCCAGCTCAAGGCCCCTACCAGCACAGGCGGCCCGGCTCCGCGCCGGGCCACCGCCCCTGCTCAGAAGGCATGCCGTGACTCCACGTCCACCCCGTTCTTCCGAGCCCACCGTGGCCGAGGCCGATGCCTGGGCGGACGTCGTCCGCGCGCTGCGTACACCGACCGGGCAGTGGATCGTCCAGGACCGCCCTGACGGGCCGGTCCACGTCACCGCGCCGGCGGCAGCCATCCACCACTACCCCCGCTCCAAGAGGCCCGAATCTCGATGACGAACGCCCGCATGTACGGCACCGCCCCGGAACCTGATCGCGACAGCAACTCGGTCCCGGAGCGAGCAAGTTGGGGCGGAAGCGTAGCTTCCGCCGAACCCGCCCCCGAGGGGGCGGGAGAGGACCCGCACCGGGGGGCGCAGGTCCTTCGGGCTTCGACCGAGGGCGGATCGAAGCCGGGGCAGGAGGAGAAGCCGACTGAGCCGCGCGCGCCCCGACAGCGCGCTCCTCGCGCCCGTCAGCGTCCGCGTCAGTCGCCCGAGAAGAAGCGCCTGCACCAGCCCAACGCACGATTCAACGAAGACGAGTACGCCCTGATCAAGTCCGCCGCCGCCCAGTGCAATCTGTCCGTCGCAGGGTTCCTCGCCCGTTCTGCGCTCGCCGCCGCCCGCGACCTCAGCCGTACCAGCGCAGAGATCGCCGACGAACGCGAGGTGATCACCGCCCTGTTCGACAGCCGGCGTCGGCTCGGCTGGGCCGGCAGCAACCTCAACCAGGCAGTCAAGGCGCTCAACTCCGGCGTGGACGTTCCTCACCTCGAAGCGGCCATCGCCGCCGTACGGCGTGCCGCCGACACCGCCCATCAGGCCGCCACCCGTCTGATCGAGCACCACGGCTCATGATTCCAAGTGTCAACCCGTCGGGAGCGGACACCCGAGGTCTCCTCTACTACCTCTACGACACCGGCAAGCACGAGGACCACACGGACCCTCACCTCGTCGCCTCCTTCGACGGCATGTCCCCGGACCCCGGCCGCGACCCAAACGCCACCCTCACCGACCTCCAGCGGCTCCTGGACCAGCCGATGATGGCCCTGGCCAAGCACGCCCGCCCGGCCAAGCACGTCTGGCACACCTCTGTACGAGCCGACACGGGCGACCGGATCCTGACCGACGAGGAATGGGCCGGCATCGCCCGTCGCATCGTCGCCGCCACGGGCATTGACCCGGGTGAGGGACAGTCCGGCTGCCGCTGGGCCGCCGTGCGCCACGCCGACGACCACATCCACATCGTCGCCACCCTCGTCACCGAGGACGGCCACCGCCCCGACGATTTTCGCTCCGGCGCCCGCGCCCAGGCCGAAGCCCGCCTCATCGAGAAGGAACTCGGCCTCCACCAGGTCGCCCCCGGCGACGGCACCGCAGCGAAGCGTCCCACCAGCGCCGAACGCCACAAGGCCGAGCGGCAGGGCCGCGAGCGCACCGCCCGCGAGGAACTACGCGAAGCCGTACGACGCGCGGTGAGCGGCGCGCGCAGCGATGAGGAGTTCTTCGACCGGCTCGCCGCCGCCGGCCTCCTGATCCGAAAGCGCGCCGCACCCTCCGGCGACCTGCTCGGATACAAGGTCGCGCTACCCGACGACCTGAACAAGGACGGCGAGCCGGTCTTCTACCCTGGCGCCCGTCTGGCTCCCGATCTGTCGCTGCCCCGCATCCGCGAACGCTGGTCCGCCGACGCCCCGGCTACCCCCAAGGACGACGCGATCCGTCCGGGGCCGGACGGTCCGGCCGCTGCACGCCGCGGAACGGCCTCGGCCGTGTGGCAGGCCGTGCTCGTCTTCGAGCACGACGAGGACGCGGTCGCCGCCGCCCACATCGCCGCGGCCGGTGAGGTCCTGGACGCCCTCGCGAAGACGTCCGCCGCCCACACCCGCCGCCAACTTCGCGACGCGGCAACAGCTTTTGAGCGAGCCTCGCGGTCCCACGTCCGTGCCGTACGGGGCCACGATCGCGCTCTACGGCAGGCCGCTCGCGAGCTCGTCCAAGGCGGCCCGGCGCTCGGCCGCGGTGAGGACGGAGCCACCACGGCGATGGCGATCGACATGCTGTTCTTCCTGATCACGGCCGCCGCGCACTGGCATGCTCGCAAGGGCCATGCCCAGCAGGCCGAGGCCGCCACCCGAGCCGCTCATCACCTGCGCGCCGCCTACCAGGCCGCCGCCGCGCAGCCCCTCGGGGTTCTCTACGAGCGCGGTCGGCGCCTGAGCCGGCCGATGCTCCAGCACCAGACCGCGCTGCTGCGCGAGGCCCTGCCGGATCTGGCCGAGCAGATCCTCGCGGAGCCCGGCTGGTACGCCCTGGCCGCCACCGTCGCGGAAGTCGATGCCGCCGGCTACGACCCGGCCGCTCTGCTCCCCGAGGTTGCCGCTGGGCGTGAACTCGGCACCGCGGAGTCCCTCAGTGACGTGCTCGTGTGGCGGATGCGGCGAGCCGCAAACCTGCCCGCCGACGCCTCCCGTCTGCCCGAGACCGGCACCACAACCACCCGGTCCACGAAGCGCGGGACGGCGACGAGCTGCCCCGCGCCCGGCAAGCGACGGAGCGGCGAAGACGCCGCCCGCCCGGGCCGTTAGGCCCGCTCGATGCACCCAAGCACCCCTGCTGACCTGGTCGGAGGAGACTGTGGACCTTGTGAATTGAAGCCGGCGGGGGCGTGGGGCACGATCATGAAGCGCGCAGGACGAGGTGACGAGGCAGAGGAGGACGCCAGGATGTTTCACCGAATACGCCGCCGGGCCAAGGGGCCGAGCGAAGTGGAGCGACAGCTCGCCGAGCTGGTCGCACGACACCACCAGATGCCGCCGTGGAACGGGGCGCCGACGGACGCACCGCAGAGCGACGAGCCGACCGCTGCGGCACCGGGCTTCCTTCCGCCGGAGCTGCGCGTGCCGAGCCACGATCAGGTCGAGGGCAAGATGATGCCCTGGAAGCAGCCCCTGGTCGTCGATGGCGAGATGACCGCCTGTGCCGAGTGCGGGGCATACCGGGACTGGCTCATCCTCTCCACCCGCGACCAGATCTGGCTGCGATGCAGGGCCGGTCACCAGCAGCGGGAGACACGCCTGGACACCGCTTGGTACAACCGCAACAGCGGACCGGCGGACGCGACGCACGAAACGTTCGAGGACTGCCTGCGCCACCTCGGGCACTGACCACCGCCCCTACGACCCCACCGGGTCTCCAGGCCCGCACTGACCACCCGTCACCTAACACCAAGGGGTCAGTACCGTCATGCGCGTTCGCGTCGCCACCACCGCCCTCGGCCTCACCACCGCCCTCCTCGCCCTGCCCGCCTGCTCCCCCGAGACCGACGGAGCCGACCAGCAGACCGCCTCCTCCAGCCGAACCGGTAAGCCGGCCGACGCTCACCGCGAACCGGCCACGCTTACCTCGGCCGCGCTGGCGTCCCGCCTCCTCACCGAGGCTGACCTCGGCAACGGCTACCTGCCCAAGCCGCAGCGCGCGGCTCAGCACGACGATGTCACCGTTCTCGGTTGCCCCGCGCTGAGCAAGCTGGGCGGCGACGCGGCGACCGGCGGCACGCTCACCTTCCCGAACAAGGCGAAGGCCGACTTTACTTACGGCAGCAGCTCCTCGGAGATCTCCGAGGAGCTCTACAGCGACAGCCCGACGAAGCTGTCCGACGGCACCAACCGGATCTTCGACGCCATGACCGCCTGCCCGAACTATCAGGTCCTCGCGGGCAGCGCCCCGATCGACATCGCCACGCAGAAGCTGCCCGCACCCCAGGACCGCGGTGATGAGCAGTGGAGCCAGCTCCTGACGTTCACCGCCGGGGGACGAAGCACGGTCCTCAAGCAGACCGCGATCCGCGACGGCAGCCTGCTGCTCGTCGTCTCCGGCTCTCCGGCCCTCGTCGACCGCCACCTCGATCGGGCCCTCGCCAAGGCCACCGCAACGCCTTGATCTGCACCCGTAATCCACTGCTGCCTCCGACCCGGGAAGGTCGGAGGCAGCAGTGCGTCTGCGGGGCAGATGGGACGACGGTGTCCGGGAAGCAAGAAGGCCCGGCGCCCTCCACCAGGGAGGGAGCCGGGCTTCTTTCGTTTCGGAGCGGCGAGACGGTCAGGTGGCCGGCGCGCGCAGGAGACGCTCCTGGGTAGCTTCGGGCAGCACCCGGCGCAGGACCGGTGCGGTCGAGCTGAGGGAGGTGGCGAAGACGGCGACGAGATCGTGCGGCACGCCGGCGGCGAAGGAGGCCACCCACAGGTAGGGCGCGCCGAGCACGGGCTCGGACCATGCCTGCCATCCGGCCGGGCCCACCTCGTCAGCTTCGGTGACCAGGGCGCGCGGGTCGCCGTCCTGGATGAGGGGCGGCACCTCGCCGAGGCTGATGTGCGAGGCACCCGTCGGATCCATCGCCGCGGCCTGGGGCTGGTCGATGTTGCGGAACCATCCCTGGGCGGCGACGGCGTCCAGGACGGCCTCGGCGCCAGCCAGAGGCACAGTGGGCTGGTCGTGGGCGTCGAGGGCGAGGAGGAAGTCGGCAACGGCCTCGCCAGGGACGTCGCAGGTGAAGTAGGCCGACCAACCAGCGAGGCTGGTCGCCTCCTCACGGGCGGAGATCTGCCAGGCGATCGGCAGTTCACCCACGTGGAACGGCTCGTCGGCCAAGCACCACTGGGCCCAGCGCAGGCCGTCGGGGCTGATGTGCAGGACGGTGCTGCGCAGGACCTGACGGTCCTGCTCCGCCTCGTCCGGCTCGAGCCGTCCGCGGACGATCGTCAGGCTTGTCCAGCCCAGGCCCGCAAGAGCGTCGGCCACGGCGTCGTACGGGCGCCCGTCGTCACCTGCCAGGTGGCGGGGGCCGACCCAGAACGCGGGTGGGGCCGACGGGTCGGGCTGAAGGTGGGAGTACAGGGGCACCTCCAAAGGCTCGGTGCGTTTCTAGTTGCCGCCGGCGCGGCGGCGGGGGCGGCGCGGGGGCGCCTGGACGGGGCCCTGCCACGTCAGCTTGATGGCGACTTCGGGCGGCAGGTGACCGAGCTGTGCGTCCTCCTCGCGTCCTTCGGCGAGGTAGACGACGGTCCGGCCGGTCTCGTCGACCGATTGCAGGACCTGTGCCAAGCGATGGGCCATCGGGAAGAAGGGGTTCATGGCCTGGCGCACCGGAGCACTTGGGTCACAGGCTGCGAGCAGGTCGATGAGGTCGGCGACGGTCATTTCCGAAGACGTCACGAGCATCCTCCTGGGCGAAAGAACGAGGGAACGGAGAGCGGCCGGCACTCGGTTCGGCCGGCGGCATGCGAGCGGGCAGCCCCCGCAAGGTCAGAGAAGGTGAGAGGTCTCCAGTACACGGGCTACGGCTGCGGCAACGATGTCGGCCGGCGTCTCGACGTCGAAGGAGACTTGGTAACCGGGCAGTTTGGCGGTGCCGGTGACCGCGATCTTCCATCCTTCGCGGTCCGTACCGGGACGGCCGAGCGGGAACCAGCCGAGGTAGAAGCGGCCGTCCTTGCTGCTGACGTGTACGTCCGCACGATCATCGACGACCAGATGGAAGTCCTCGGCGGAGAACTGGTCCATGACCAGGGTCGGCTGGCCGGGACCGAGCTGCCACTGCCGTAGTCGGAGCGCTTCGACGGTGGTGGAGAAAGCGGGACCCACGGGGGCTACGGTCACGGGCTATCACCTCTCTGACCTGGGGTTTCTTGCGAGATCGTCTACGTTGGCATGCTCTCGCGCACGTTGGCCAGTCCTTCTGCGATCTTTCCTGTCTGCCCCCGGCGAACTGCTCGTTCTCCCCCTGTAGGATTTCAATTTCGGCTTCATAGTCTCCGACTCGACTGCACACGAGCAGCACATGTGAAGCGACCGTGAGACTCGTCCCTCAAGCTACTTGGCCACGTGCCCGCGCCGCAGTCCTTCCATGGCAACTGCGTCGCTTCTCCCGCCCTCAGCTTTGCACGCCCAGCGACCCTCCAAGTTCTTCCAGACGGGCCTTCAAACCGCGACTACCCTGTGTGTGCAGTCAGTTGATAGAGGGGGAGAACACCATGATCATCGAGATCGGCCTGACCGGCGACGAAGCAGCTTACGAACTACGGCAGTTGCAGAAGTGGCTGCGCGATGATGATGAACTCAGAAGGGCTACGATCTCGGGCCGGAACGCGCCCATGGAAAGCGGCGACATGGGGCCGGTCCTCGAGGCACTGCAGGTGCTCCTGGAGCCGCAAGGAGTCCTTACCGCCCTTGCCGCGTCCGTCGGCACCTGGGCCGGAGTTCGGCGTCGCGGCGTCCGCATCCGTGTGCGCAGCGGCGAGAAGGAGGTCGAGATCGACGCCTCGCGGCTGCGCGATCCGGACGACATCGCCAGCCGCATCCTGCGCGAACTGGACGGCAAGCCCGAGGCATGACCCGACTACCGAACGCTGCCGCCCGTGCCGTACTAATCGGCACTGCCACCTACCGAGTGTTCGACGAGATCCCCCACTCGTACAACAACATCCGCGGCCTTGCGGGGGTGCTCACCGATCCTGAGCTCAGCAGTTTCACCACCGAGCACGTGAGGTTGGTCGACGACCCGGCGACGCCAGCAGACATCATGCAGCCACTTAAACAGGCAGCCGAAGATGCCGAGGACATCCTGCTGGTCTACTACAGCGGTCACGGTCAGCTGTCCGGGGAGAACAGCGAACTCCACCTGACTCTCACTGGTAGCGAACCCGAGGCACCGTGGTCCAGCCTGCCGTTCTCCTACGTTGCTGACATCATCAAGCAATCCGGAGCCTCTACCAAGATCGTCGTGCTCGACTGCTGCTACAGCGGCCGCGCGCACAGCGACCTCATGTCGGACCCGTCGCACCTGGTCAAGGACCAGCTCGCCGTCGAAGGTCTGTACTGCCTCACTTCAGCGCCGAAAGACCGGCGTTCGAAAGCCCCGGACGGAGACACCTATAGCGCGTTCACCCGATACCTCCTGGACGCCCTCAATGATGGGATCCCAGCGGCTGGCCCACTGCTACGCATGGCCGACATCTACGGTGACGTACGCAAACGGATGCGCGCAACCAAGTTCCCGCTCCCAGAGCAGTGCAATAAGAAGGAGGGCGGCGACTTTCCCCTTGCACGCAACCGCGCCTACGGAGCATTCCAGCCCGAACCTGCCGTACCGGAGCTCGACTTCAGCCGATCGCGTGCCGTCGTCATCGGCTGCGCCACCTACCACGACGACGGACTCACCCCTCTTCCCTCCAGCCGAAACGACGCCCTTGCGATCCACCAAGCACTCCTCGACGCAACAATCTTCGGATTCGCCCCGGAGCACTGCAGCCTTGTCCTCGATCCCGCCACGCCGGCCGACTTGTTCGGGCCCGTGGGGGATGCCGCCGACGACGCGGAGGACCTGCTCTTCGTTTACTACTCAGGCCACGGCGCCCTCTCACACTCAGGTGCTCTGGCTCTCCTGACACGCGGAAGTCGGATGGATCGACTCTCCTACACCGCGGCACCCGCTTCAGTCCTCGCAGGAATCCTCGGTGAGTCCAGAGCACGTGAACACGTCGTCATCGCTGACGTGTGCTACGGCGGACGTCTGTCCGATGCCTTCTCCGCTACGGCGGCCGACGTTTACACCCTCTGCTCGGCAGACCGCAACAGAAATGCTTTCGTAGTAGGCGATCACGGCGCCTTCACTGCCAAACTACTCAAGACGCTGCAAGCCGGCATCCCCGGAGCCGCGGCACACCTCAACCTGATCGATATCTTCTCCGCCATGCAGAACAGCGACGGCAGCGAGCCTGCCCCGTTCCTCTCCCTGAGCGGAACCAGCAAGATCCGCTGCCTGCTCCGCAATAGCTCAGATGAGATCAACACATCCGCACAGCACAGCTGCCTGATGACCGGATAGCCCGGAGGGTTTAATTCAACGGCTAATCTGATTAAACGGAGAGACGCCAAGCGAGCGAGATATCGATCGAGCACGAGAACTGAGGAAAAGACACGGAAGCTGAGACAACTCACGGGCGACACGGCGTGAGACTCCAGATGGAACCGCAGGTCACGGCGCAGTTACATGACACGCGGCCCAAGAACCTACACCCCCCTCGGCCTGGGCCTGTGCCTTGAAGCATCGGCCCGCCAGAATGTGCCGCAGTAAAAGACGGAGCCCTCGGATTCCAGTCAGTGGAATCCGAGGGCTCGAAGTCGTGGAGAGGGGAGAGGGGTCAGCTCTCGGTGGAGTCGTCGGCGTGGCTACCGGTGCGGCTGCGGCGTGCCAGGAGGAGAGCGCCTCCACCGGCTGCGATCAGTGCCGTCGCACCGCCGATCAGCCACGGCGTGGCGTCAGCTCCTGTGTGGGCGAGGGATCCCGTCGGCGCCTTCGGCGTGGAGTCCTTGACCGGGGCCGCGGCCACGGACGAAGGGTCGGCGTCAGGTGAAGAGTCGGCGTCAGGCGTGGGCCTGTCCGCGGCCGAGGGGGCCGTCCCTCCGTTGCCGCTGCTCGGCTTGCCGGGGCTGGACGGGGAAGGGGTGGGCTTGTGCGTCGGCTTGTCTGAGGGGTCGGGCTTCGGGTCGGTGTGGGTGTTGGTGACGGTCACGGTGACCGGGGCGCCGGGGACCGCGGTGAACATCTTCGTCGGCTTGTAGAGGTCGTAACCGGCGGACGCCTTGATCTCCTTGACCCAGAACCTCGTGCTTCGGCTCGACACCGGCAGCTCACCGGAGGCCGTGCCCTTGGCGCCCGTGGTCAGGGTGAGCAGCGTGGAGGTGCCGGTGCCGATGTTCACGGTCGCGCCGGGCAGGAGCTTGCCGGTCTTGTCGTCCTTGGCCTGCAGGAGGACCTTGGCGGCCTTGAACGGGTCGGTGATCGTCAGCCGGGTGGTCGCGCCCGGGGTCACGATGACGTCCTGGTCGGCGACGGCCTCGTGGAGCGGGCTGCCGGTCGTCGTCTGCTTGAGCCGGTAGACCCCCGGTGCGAGGTCGGAGAAGGTCGCCTTCCCCTGAGCGTCAGTCTGTCCGCGTCCGGCTTCCTGGCCGGCGGAGTCGAGCAGCAGGAACGTGGCGGTGGGAAGGGCGTCTCCGGCCGCGTCCTTCGCGGTGATCTCGAGGCTGCCTGCGTCCGGAGCCGGGGTCTCGGTGGGAGTGGCGGAGGCCGAGGGGGTCGGATCGGAGGGCTCGGCGCTGGCGGCTGGTGCCCAGGTCAGGGTGCCAGCCGCCGCGACGGCGACAGCAGCAGCGGATCGGATGAGGCGTGCGTGCACGAGGAAGAGGCTCCTAGGGGCGGAAGTGAGGGCGTTCGTCGGATGTGGCCAGGGCATCGAGGCGGACAGGAGCAGGGCTCAGCGGTTGCGCGAGCCGTTGCGGGCAAGCGGCTCGGCCAGAGCGGGCTGCGCGGTGCGGCCCGTAGTGCGGCGGGGCTTGTTCGCGGTCCGGGCGCCGGGGAACCAGACGGCGGTGTACTGCTCGATGGCGTCGCGCAGCCCGGTGGTGACGGCGCCGTCCCAGGGAGGGCGTCCGGGTTGGTGGTGCCCGTCGAAGGTGGCGTACCGCGAGGTGCCTGGCCGGGTGCCGTGGGCTTCGTCGCGGCGGTGGAAGGTGCCGTGGTCGAGAAAGCTGAGGGCGACGGCGTCGATCTCGCCGCGGTCGGGGTGGAGGACCGCCAGGCGCAGGCCGCCGTAGGTGCCGGTGTAGAGGGCGCCCTTGAAGTCGATGCGCAGCCGTAGGGGGCTACCCGGGGTCGGGGCGGCGTAATAGGTGTTGCCGACAACGGCGTGGTCGGCGAAGGGGAGGCAGAGCTCGGCGAAGAACTCGGGAGCCTGGAGGGACATGGTGGACTCCGGCGGGTGGGGCCGTGTCAGCGGCGGGGGCCGGGCAGGGCGGGTCGGCTGGTGGTGCTCCAGCGCGGGACGCTGGCCGCCGGCACCGCGGTCGGACGGCGAGCGGCGAGGGCCCTCTGGACATCGAGCGGAGTCGGGCTCGGCGGGGAGGGCGGGAGGACGGGGGTGAGCTGGGCGCGGCCCTTGACGTAGCTGTGGGTCGCCTGCTGCCACCGCAGCAGCGGCGCGGGGTCGGCTACGGACTCGGTGACGGCGCGCAGGAGGGCGGCCGGGGTGTCGGTGCTGGCGGTCGCGTACCAGAAGGGCCGGTCGACGTTGGTGCCGGACCACAGGTGCCAGCGGGCGCTGCGTGAGTCCAGCTCGCTCTTCGCGTCGAGGGGGCCAATGGCGTACTCCAGGGTGGCGAGGCCGTCGGGTGAGGTGATGGCGAAGGTGTCCGGGCTGGATCGGTCGAACTGCCAGCCGTGGGCGATGAGCGGGTCGACGGCGAGTAACGGGTCGCGCTCCAGGCTGCCGACGACCGGGCTGGCGAGGTAGCGGTCCGGGCCGTCGCGATACGCGGTGGCGAGGGCGGTGGTGAAGGCGGTGACGAACTCCGTCGGTGTGTCGGCGTTGCAGCAGACGCCCCAGACCGGCGGGCCGAAGGCGTCGCGGTAGGCGTTGATGCGCCACAGGCCGTCGTCCTCGCCCTCGGGGAGGTACTCCAGGCGCACCTGGCCGTCGGGGGCCGTGAGGTAGGCGTTGCCGAGGTCGTCGTGATGCAGGTCCCAGCCGAGGTGGCGCAGCGGGTCGAGGACCGGGTCGCCGACCGCGGTCGAGCGGGCCAGGTGGCGGGGGAAGACATAGACGTCGCCATCGAGGTCGTCCTGCGTAGCGGGCTGCGGGCTCATCGGTCCGCCTTCACGACGACGGTGATCTCATCCGCGACGGCGCTGAGGCGTTCGTTGACCTGGGCGGGGGTGCTGCCGGTCACGATGTAGAACCCGGCGCGGGCGGTGAACAGGGTGCCACCGTCCTGCGGGAGCAGGAGGCGGTCTCCGGGACGGCGCTGGAAGCACAGCCGGTCCAGCCACGGCGGGCGAGTGCCTGTGTAGCCGAGGTGGGTGAGGGTGCCGGAAGTGTGGGGGTAGATCATCCCGATGGCAGCGGCGCCGACGCGGCTGGCCGTGAAGTCGGGGGCTTGACCGCAGGCCAGGTCGGCGGCAGCGCGCGGCAGGTCGATTCCGGTGGTGAGGCGGACGAGGTGGCCGATCATGTCGCCGGCGAGTCGGCCGTTGACCTCGATCAGACGCGGTCGGCCGTCGACGAGACGCATCTCGATGTGGCTGACGCCGTTGGTGATCCCCAGTGCTCGGATGGCGGCCCGCGCGGCGGGCGTGACGATGCCGAGGAGTGGATCGGCAGCGTCGACACGGTGCGCGAGCTGTTCGAAGTGGGGCGGCGGACTGATGGTCTTGCGGTTGACCGCGACCACCGTGGTCGTTCCGCGGTAGGTGACGCACTCGACGCTGATCTCGGGACCGTCGAGGAACTCCTCGACGAGCACCTGGTTGTTCTCTGCTGCCGGCTCGGCCGTCAGCTGCGCGACATGATGTGCGGCGGCGAGCTGATCCGGGGTGTCCACGCGCTGTACGCCCATGGCGCCGGCGTGGGCAGCGGGCTTGAGGACGACCGGGTATCCGATCTGGGCGGCAGCGGCCTGGGCTTCTGGCAGGCTGCGCACGCTCAACGAGACGGCGGACGGTACCCCGTGGCGGGCGAACAGGGAGCGTGCGGTGGCCTTGTTGCGGCACGCACGTGTCACCTCGACGGAGTTGGCGGGCAGTCCGAGGGCGCGGGCGAGACGGGCGGTCGGGACGAGGCACCACTCGTCCCAGGTCATGACTCCGGCCAGGTCGTGGCGTGCGGCCAGGGCCCGGCCCCCTGCCAGCAGGGCGGCGGGATCGTCGAGGTCCGCGACGACGTGGTCGATGATGTGCGCCTCTTCCCAGGAGGGTTGGGCGGCAGTGAGCAGCACGACGTCGTAGGTGTCGGCGACTTGCTCAAGGCAGTAGCCGCGGTAATTCGCGTCTCCGGGAGCGACGACGAGCACGACGGGGCGGTCAGACAAGAAGATGGTCTCCGTATCGGTAAGGGCAGGATCAGGAGGAGGGCTCTCAGGCCGCGCGGCGGCGACGCAGCTCGAACGCACCGGCCCAACGGGGATGGCCGTCGATCAGCTTCCGGGCATACAGCGCGGTGAAGTTGTTGTTCAATCCGGCAACGCCGCGGAGGAGTTCGCGGCGAAGGTCCTCGAAGAGGTCTTTCATGCCGATGCGGGTGGCACCGGCCGCCAGACGGAGAGCGGCCGTACGTTCGAGCGCGTAGTAGACGTGCGGGTTGCGCGCATCGAAGGCGTGGAACTGCTCGGTGATGGTGTGCCCGGTCGTGCGGTGGGACCCGCAAACGGCGATAGGCATGACGTTCTCCACAGACTGGGGCGCAGCAGGGTCAGGGGCGAAGGGCGGGGTCGCGGCGCAGGCGGGCGAAGGCGCAGAGCAGGCCGAGGGCCTGCAGGACGGCACAGACGGTGATGACGTGGCCCAGAGCGTCGGGGGGTGTGAGGGCGGTGAGGAGGCCGGCGACGGGGAAGGGCAGGAGGAGGATGAGGATGGTTGCGGACAGCGTGCTGCCGAACTTCTCCGGGGGGATGAGGTGGGACCGCAGGGTGCGCAGGACGACCGCCAGGCCGCCGTCGGCGGCCATGAGGATCGCGACCAGCACCAGGTAGGACAGGTAGTCGGGGGCCTGGGCGGCGGCGAGACAGGCCAACGAGGCAAGGACGGCGCAGACGGCGCCGACGGGCCACAGGCCCAGGCGGTCCAGCGCGAACCGGCAGATGGTGACGGCCAGGAGCGTGGCCGCTGCGGCAGCGGACCACACCAGGCCGACGGCAGTGGTGGACTGGCCGAAGTGCTTGACGACGATCACCGGACCGGCTGCCTGAAGAATGCCGATTGCCAGGTTGGACACGGTCAGACCGGTGACCAGCCAGCCGAGCGCTGGCAGCGAGCGGATGGTGCGCCACCCTGTGAGGAGCCCCGCGCCCGGCCGTCCCTTGCGGCGGTGCTCCGAGGCCGTGGGCGAGGGTGGGGTGCGCAGGGCGAGCAGCGCGGCGAGCAGCGAGAGCGCGGTGATCACCGCGAGCATGGGGGGCGGTCCGGCCAGCAGGAGCACCCCGGCGAGGGCCGGACCGGCCAGGGTGGCTGTCTGGTCGATGCCGATCAGTACCGCTTGGACCCGGTGGGCTCGAGATCCCGCCCGGCGGCCCGCGGCAGCGCCGGCGGTCTCGGCCGCGATGTAACTGAACTCGGTGAGCACGCCGGTTGTCGCCGCCAGCGCCATCACGGTGACGCTCGCCACGGCCCCCGAGGGGTGCAGCCACAGCAGGGTCGCGCCGGCGGCGAGGGCCACCGCGCGCCCCAGGGAGGCGAGGTGGAACACGATGGCCGCCCCTCGCCTGTCGACGATCGATCCTGCCCATCCGAAGGCCGCCAGCCGCGGCATCCACTCCAGGGCGAACGCGGCCCCCGTCAGCGCGGCCGAGTTCGTGGTGGCCAGAACGAGCAGCGGGATGCCGTAGGTGCACATCGCGAAAGCGAGGGCGTCGGCCGTGCGCGGCAGGTAGATGGTGCGCAGCAGCGAATCGGCGGGGCGCAGGTCCCGGGAGTCTGCGACGTGACTCACGCGACCGGCTCGTACGTTGACAAGCAGGTGAGCTGCGGGTTTTCGGCCAGCCACTGGAGCAGGAGAACCCGAACGTGGGCCGGGTCGGTCTCGGGCTCGGTGCCGGCCCAGCTCGCGGCGGAGGGGCGTGCCGGATCCTGTGCGCCCTCGCTGGAGATCTGGAGTGCCAGCAGTCCCAGGACGTGACGGACGCGGTCGGTGAACTCGCAGATCTCCACCGGTGAGGTGTGGCGGCGGGACCAGCGCGCTGCCGCATCGTAGACGTCGGCCAGCTCCTGGCCGCGGGGGGTGAGTTCGAGGCCAGCGCCT
Source organism: Streptomyces sp. NPDC048734 (assembly GCF_043198675.1). NCBI lineage: Bacteria > Bacillati > Actinomycetota > Actinomycetes > Kitasatosporales > Streptomycetaceae > Streptomyces > Streptomyces sp. NPDC048734. The sequence continues at coordinate 326,144 of NZ_JBICUZ010000004.1, forward strand.
GGCGCGGTGCGGACGAGACCGTGGTTGCGGGCCGTCTCGGTTGCGATCCGCAGGTGCTGGGCGGAGAGGTCGGGGAGGGTGGCGGCCAGCTGCCTGGGCTGTATCGCTCCGTTGTCGTCGATCTCGGTGATCAGGCGGATCAAGGGGCGCGATGCCAGTACCTCGATCGCGGTGCGTATCTCAGCTGTGAAGGAGGCAGTCATCGGCGCGGCCCCCCTGCCGGGAGGGCCGCCTTCGGGCCGGTGGTCGTGGCGTGGGAGAAGAGTTCGCGGCTCTGCCAGGTGGCCGGAGCCACCTCCGGTGCCCGCGTCGGGAAGGGCGTTCCGGGGGCCGTCCGGGACAGGCTGCTGACCCATGGCTTGGACGCCGGTCCGGCGTTCGGGGAACCCCAGACCGGGTGGGACGCCGCCTCGTGGAGGGGCTGTCCGGCGGCCCACGCGGACAAGGCGCTGAAGACGGGGCCCAGCCCGTCGCCGGAAGCGGACAACCGGTAGGGCCGGCCCTTGCCCTCGGTGTTGACCAAGGCGTCGTCAACGAGCTGCCGCAGCGGCGGGTAGATGTTGGTCCAGTCGCTATTGGGCATCACGAGCCGGGCCAGGGTGCGCCCGCTGACCTCCTGGTGGGTCTTGAGCACCCACAGGATTGCGGCGGCGTGGCGTCGGGTGAGGAGTGTGAGGCTGTCCTCGATGTGTTCGATCGCCATCAGCGGGTGGTCCGCCTTCTCCAGGTGCTCCTCGGCCCAGGTGACGATCACCGGCAGGACCGGCAGCAGGGCGGTGCCGCGCTGGGTGTTCCCGTAGGTCACGTGTCGCGCGCTGTGCTCGGTGCGCTCCACCAAGCCGGCGTCGCACAGCGCCTTCACCTTGGGGTGGAGCTGCCCGTCGTGGAGCCAGGACACCTTGGCGGCCAGATCGCTGTAACGCATGGGGCGAGCGGAGAGGGCCAGCAGGATCCGCACGTTCCACCGCGGGGTGATCATGCCGAGTGCTTCAGTGACCCGGGCGATGTTGGTCGCGGTGTCAGGGGGCAGGGCGGTGATGGCCAAGACAAGAACTCCTGGGTCAGTAAGGGAATGCGCCACCAGGTCAGCGGCTGTGTGCCGCGCTCGGCGCCGCACAGGGCGGAGCGGTTGCAGGGGCCGCGGCAGGCGGCGGAGGCGGCGCCGGGGCTGGGATGGGGGCGAGGCTGCGCAGGACGGCAGTCACCGACGTGGCCTGGACGTCGCGGACGGCAACGGCTTCGGCGAGCCGGCGCGCACCGTCCAGGAGGTGGGAGACCTCGTGCCGGTCGATTGGCCGCTCGGGATGGAGAAGCCGGGTGAGGTGCTCGCGGTGGAAGGCGATGCTGCGTTCGGCGCCGGCGAGGTGCTCGTGCATGCCGAGGAGGGCGCAGAGCATGCCGGGCGGCTGGTCCTGGGCGTGGGCTCGGAGATCGGCGAGCGGGGCGCCGTACAGGTCCTCGATCCGTCCGGCGATCTCGGTGGACGTGAGGTGGGTCAAGCAGGCTTTCCGGATCGAGGGCCCCGGGCCGCCCCGGCACGCGGCGGTGCGGGGGCGGCCGAGGTGGGCAGGGTCACGGTGGCCCGGGGCTGTGTCGTGCGCACGGGCCGGGCCGGCTGGCCGGGCGGGGGCATGGTGCGCAGCAGGTCACCGAGGGCGGCGCGGTAGCCGTCGCGGGCCTCCAGCGCGGCCTCCAGCCACTGCACGTCGAAGCGGAGCTTGTCCGCCGACAACTCGCCCATATCGCGGTCGGGGTTCATGTCCGCGTGCACGCGGTCACGGACACGGGCGACCTGCTCCTCGGTCAGCGCCAGGAAGGAGCGCAGTTCCAGGGCGCGGGTGAGGACGGGAGAGGCGTCGCGCGCGACAGCGGCCTCGTGCAGTTCGGGCACCGGGCTCCCGAAGACCTGCTGGAGGTCGATGTCCATGGTGCTGGCCTTGACCGGACTCATCGGCCCGGCCTCCCCGCTCGCACCGCCGAGGCGAGAGCGGACACTCCACTGGGTTGGTGGGGAGCGCTGGTCTGCACCGCCGGCCCTGTTCGGGGCCGTAGGCGGGCCAGCCGTTCGGCGGCCAGATCCCTCCTCCCCGGCGCATCGGGATCGAGGAACCACTTCACGACCATGGCCCGGCCGTCGCGAGTCGTGACGGCAGCGTTCACCTGATGGGCAAGGTCCATCGTCGGGTCGTCGACCTCGCTGGGCTGGGTCTGGAGCGCGGCGAGGAGGTCGTCCTCCGTTCGGTCGAGCACCGACTGGGCCTCGACGAGAAGACCGTGCCACTTGACGACATCGGTGGCATCCGGATTGGCGGTCGGCGCGGCGGCGACTGCGGCCTTCAGCTGGTCCAGACCCATACCGAAACGCGCTTCGATCCGTTCGGTGAGCGCGCCCACGACATCTTCAGCGTCATCGGATATGCGCTCGGGCAAGGGAAGCTCCCATTCTGGAGAGGACGGGCGTAGGACCGGGCGAGGAAATTGCGGGCCCTGGCGACTTGGGCGTACGGGAACTGATGAGCCTGTCAGTCGAGGCACATTCGGACGTCGCGGTAGACGTACGTGCCGGAGACCCAGCCCTTGACGCCGGTGGTCTTGTCAGTGATGTAGAGCCAGTTGCCGCTCTTCTTGGAAACGCTGAACTTGTGGCTCTTGTAGAGCACGCCCAGGGCGGTGGACGAGGAACTCGCCTTGGACCGGATGGTCACAGCGCTGGTGTGCACCTCGTACGGCAGCGGCGGCAAGTTCTGGCAGCTGACCGCGGGGGCGGCAGTCGCCGCCGTGGGTACGGCCGCCGCACTCGCGCTGGTGGCGAAAAGCGCCGGCAGAGCCAGCGTGCCGAGCAGAGCGGCCGACACGGCGATTCGGGTGGAGCGCATGCGGAAGGAACCTCCATGAGGCAAACGGGGGTTGCGTGAAAGGGCGCTGCCGGTTGTCCCGGCGGCTGCATCAAGAATCCGGAGAATCGCCGGTTTGGCTAACCGGCGATCGTCGGCTATGTTGCGCCCGCCATTGCCAGTTGCCGGCATTAGAAGAGACGTCCGGGTACGCGCACAGGCGGAGCCTTCGGTACAGCAGATGGACGTGCGGGCGTGGTTGACCGGCGGACGGGCGGCAGCGGACCGGCATTTCCAGCGAGGCGGTCTTCGCCCCATTGCAGGGCTTCACCGGCAGAAGAGAATCCGCCCTCGCGCAGCGTGTAGGTCCATGCGTTGCTGTCGACCCCTTCGACTACCACGCGAAAGGGGCTGGGCACGTGCTCGTCCAGGGCCCGCAGCACGACGATGGTGACCATGTCCTCGGAATCGTCGCGGGTGTAGGAGTAGCCCATCGCGTAGTGGTCGCCGTCGCCGGCCAGGCGCCGCTCCAGCGACCGGGTCGTCTCGTCGGCGGCAGGGGGGCCGAGGTCGGGGTTGAGGGTGATGGCGTCGGGGCGGCATCCGCGGTGGATGAGCCAGGACTGCGCGAGGGCCGGCAGCGGCAGGACGGCCTGCTCGAAGGCGAACGTGCGCTGCTCCAGGTCCCGTCGAAGGTGCACGGCACGGTAGGCCGCGGTGCCGGGATGGTCGAAGGTGGCGGTTCGGTCGAAGAGGACGAAGTAGCTGTGCACGCCGTTCGCCGTGTGGTGTTCGGCGAGCGGCACCAGCATGTCGGCGTCGCCGACCTGCTGGTAGAAGTCGAGGAGGACGTCCTCGTCGGCGTTGAGGTGATCCACCTCGAAGGCGGCAGATTCAGGGGTGGACGCTCGGTCGGGCGCCGGTTCGCTGGACGGCAAGAGGGCCTTTCGCGCGGGGTCAGCGGGCGTGCCGGGAGGCGGGCGAGTGCGCGGGCCGGGGCAGACCCGGTACCGGGCTGGGCGCCGGGCCGGGCCGGGGTACGGGCCCGCGGATGGTCAACTGGGGGGAGCGGGAGCGTGCCGCGTGGGTACGGGCGCTTACCGGCCGGCGGGTCATCCCCAGCCGCCGGCCGACCTCGTCGTAGACGTCATTGCCTGCCCTCGGCCGGAGAGCCACGACGTGGATCTCCTTGTGGTGCACGGAGTCCGCGGGTGCCTGGCGGACTCCGTAGACGACGCGCCAGTCCTTGCGCGCGTCCACGAACAGCTTCCGGTACCCCTCCAGGTCACCGTCCAGGCGCAGCCCGAAGCGTTGCGCGTTCACGACCTCCTGGAGGTAGGCGAGGGTGATGTCGCGGATGTGGCTGGGGGCCTGGAGGAGGTCGGTCAACGCGCGAGGGTCGAAGCTCAGGCCGAAGGCGGGCTCTCCTGCTCCCCCGCTCATGACGTCGGCTCGTCCGGCTCGGTGGTGCCGACGGCTTCGGCGGCGGACGCCGCCTCGGTGCGTATGGACGGCGGCGGGCCGGGCAGCAGGCGGTGCGCAGGACGCTCGGGAGAGGTCATGCACGCCGACAGCGGGCCACCCGGCGCGCGGATGGCAGCGACCGCGTGGGTGAGGAAGTCCCGGTGCCACACGAACAGGCCGCTCAGCCCCGATTCGGGGTCCTTGTGCTGCTGATAGGCGAGCCAGAGGGCGTGGAGCCAGGCCACGACGTCGTCGTGCTCCTGCCACTGCAGGCACCAGGGGGCCGCGGTGGTGACCTCCGCTCCGTAGACGGGAAGGAAGAAGTCGTCCACCCAGTCGCTGAGGGCGTCGAGTTCGTCTTCGCGTTCCTCCCCGTCCAGCTCCAGAATCGGCCGGGGCTCCGGCGGAGCGGCGGGAGCCGGTCCACCGAAGCCCGGCATGCCGAACGCCGCGAACGGGGATTCACTCGGCGGTGGAGCGGAGGCGAGATGGTCCAGCTGCTGGGCCTGCTGCGCCGACTGCTCCATGAGCCGCCGCACGCTCGCCTCGATCCCCTCCAGATGAGGGTCCGGGACGCGGACCGGCTCCAATTCCCCGCCTGCTGCGGGTTCTACGGATTCGAGCATGAAAGAGTACGGCCTCCTACGAGACGCGAAGTGATGGTGGGCGAAAGCAGCGGCGTACACACGGATGGCGAAGTACCGGTCACATCAACGGCCGTTCGGCATTCGACGGCGTGCGCCGCCTCCGGAATCGGGTACGCCGCAGCCGCCTATCCGGTGAGGCCCACGTCGTCCTGGGTGAGGGTGGCGCGGATCGTCTCGGTAAGCCGGTCGGCAGCGATCGACGCATAGTGCTCGGTCTTCTCGACGCCGATGAAGTCGCGGCCCTCCAGCAGGGCGGCCACGCCGGTGGATCCGGAGCCGGCACAGAAGTCGAGGACGGTGCCTCCCTCGGGGCTGATCTTGACCAGCTCACGCATCACCTCCACCGGCTTCTGCGTGATGTGCTGCCGCTTCGCACCGGAGGGCTGCGATGCCGAGTACAGGCCCGGCAGGTAGACCGGGTTGCGTGAGCCGTCGATCGGGCCCTTGGAGGCCCAGACGATGAACTCGCAGTTCTGGGTGAAGCGGCCCTTCTGGGGCCGTGCGGCGGGCTTGTGCCAGGCCAGCACCCCGCGCCACAGCCATCCGGCGGCCTGGATCGCGTCCGTCGTGGTCGGTAGCTGGCGCCAGTCGGTGAACAGCAGACTCGTCCCGCCGGTCTTGGTCAGGCGGTGGGCTTCGGTCATGATCTGCGTCAGCCAGAAGCCGTAGCTGCGCTGATCCATGTTCTCGCCGGTGAAATCGGGAAGTTCATTCTTCGCATCGGCGGAGGTGTACTTCTGCTTGGCGGAGCGGGTCGTGCGTTCCTTCGCGGTGCGCCCGCCGGAGTTGTACGGCGGGTCGGTGATGACGGAGTCGACGCAGCCGTCCGGCAGGCCGGTGAGGACAGCCAGAGCGTCGCCCTGGTGGAGGGAAAAAGGCAAAGAGGAACCCCAATTCGGGTGCGGAAACACGGAAAGAGACTGCCGCCTCGGACAGGTCCTCGCGGGCCGAATACGGGCATGCAGAAGCCCAGGGCCGCGGACCGAGGAGGGCAAGGGGAGTCCAAAAACTGTAGGGCCGAATTAGCCGACGACCAAGAAGTGCCCGCCGAGGGGTCGGATTCCGGCACCCCGCGCTGACTTTTTGGTCAACCGCCGATCCGCACCTACTGTTTTTGAACCGCCCGGCGCACACCGCCGTTGGCTACTCCCGCCCCACCTAGCTCACCACCCGGGCCACGCGAAGCGAGCGGCAGCTCGCCCCGCCGGCCCTGCCTCCGATCGCCCCGGCCCGCCGCACCCTTCCACCACGCCCTGCGTACGCGGTGTGCCGGACACCACCGAAGGACCTGCATGACTTCTCGTTACCCACCCCTGCCCAACATCGCTGGCCGGCGAGCGGTCCGCTCGGGTTGAAGGCCCTCGCCGCTGGCATCGGCGTCGTCTTCCTCTCCCCGATCCTCCTGGCCGGCACCGGCATGATGCTGGCCTCCTCCGCCGAAGCTGTGCAAAGCAACGGCACCCTCAGCAACTGCCTGACGGACCTGGATTCCAGCGAGATCGCCGACCAGGTCTCCAAGCTCCTGGATGGCGCCTCCGGTGAGGACGTGCACATCGAGGGCCTGGACCTGCCCGCTGAGCAGGTCCCCAACGCCCAGACCATCGTGGCCGCCGGCCTCTCCCTCGACGTCCCGAAGAAGGGGCAGATCATCGCGCTCGCCACGGCGATGCAGGAGAGCCGGCTGCGCAACCTGAACTACGGCGACCGCGACAGTCTCGGCCTCTTCCAGCAGCGCCCCTCCCAGGGCTGGGGCAGTGCCGAGCAGATCCGCGACCCCACCTACGCCTCCGAGCAGTTCTACAAGCACCTGCTCAAGGTGAACGGGTGGCAGCAGATGACCGTCACTCAGGCCGCCCAAGCCGTCCAGCGATCCGGCCTGCCGGACGCGTATGCGCAGTGGGAGGACCTGGCCACCGCACTGCAGTCCGCCATCGTCAAGACCTTCCCGGGCGGCAGTGACGCGGAGGGCGCGGACGCCGACCAGGACAAGGAGCCCTCGACCTCGACCGGCTGCACGCCGGGTCAGGACGGTTCCGGGTTCGGCCGCATCCCCGAGGGCAGCGTCCCCAAGGGCTACTCGATCCCCAAGGACGCCGACCCGAAGGCCCGCAAGGCCATCGCCTGGGCGATGCAGCAGCTCGGGACGCTCTACCAGTGGGGCGGCTCCTGCACCAACGCCCACGGCCCCGACCCCATGGCCCGTTGCGACTGCAGCTCGCTGATGCAGCAGGCATACGCACACGCCGGCATCCAGCTCACCCGCACCACGTACACGCAGGTCGGCGAAGGCAAGGCGGTCTCGCCGTCGAAGCTGCAGCCCGGTGACCTGATCTTCAGCCGCGGCAGCGCCGCACGGCCGGAGCACGTCGGCATGTACATGGGCGAGGGTCTACTCATCGAGGCGCCGCGCACCACCAAGCCGGTCCGGATCACGCCGATCAAGGACTGGACGATCCTCGCCGCCCGCCGCGTCCTCTGACGCCGCCGCCCGCCCGCTCCGATCGGGCGAGGCCACCTCGCGGCCCCGTTCCGCGCCCCTCCGCTTCCCCTTTCACCGGCCCTCGCTCGGCCCGCGTACGCAAGGAGCCTCCTCACCCCTATGCATGTCCCCCTCGCCGACCGCGTCATACAGCTCGCCTACGACCCCGGCATCACGCCCAAGGGCGGCGGCCTTCCCGGCCTGAGCGTGCTGAAGACCGTCGTCAGCTCGATCAATCTCTTCGGCATCGTGGCCGTCGTCGGCGCCCTGGCCGTCTCCCTCGGTGTGTGGGCCTGGGGCCACCACACCGGCGGTCACCAGGCCGAGGCCAACGGCAAGAAGGGCGCCATGGTTTCCGCGGGCGCCGCCCTGGGCCTGGGCGCCGCCAACGGCCTGGTCGCCTTCTTCTCCAACCTCGGATCGCAGATCCAGTGATGAAGAACCGACTCCCCTCCCTCTCCTCCTACGGTGCGGGCTGGTCAGCGAACCGGCGCATCGCCGTCGTCGCTGTGGTCGTCGCCGCGCTGCTGGCCCTCGCCGGCGTCGTCGCCGTCGTGACCGGCAGCGGGGAGGACCACCAGGCTCCAGCGACCACCGCCCCCGCTCCGACCAGCAGCCCATCTGCGACCGAGGCAGCCCCCGAGCCCTCCTCCGGGTCAGGATCGGTGCCCAAGCCGCCGCAGATCTCCGAACCGGTCGCCTACGCCAAGGCAGCAGCCCAGATGCTGTGGTCCTACGACACCCGCGACACCAGCCGCGACCAGCAGCTCGCCGGCATGCACACCTGGATGACCACCGAGACCACGTACGCCGACTGGACCTCGGTCTCCGAGCAGGTCCCCGACCCGGTGCTCTGGTCACGGATGGCCGACCAGGACCAACACGCCACCGCCCACGTCACCGAGGGCCACTACCCCTCCGCGTTCAAGCAGGCCCTCGCCGACGATCCGTCCGCGATCACCGAGGCGTACATCTACGTCGTCACCGTCAACGGCAAGCAGCAGATCGTCTGGAAGAAGGGCGGCGGCGGCGCCGAGGAACGGGCCCTGACCCTCGCCGTGCAGTGCCGCCCGAACCAGGACTGCGCCCTGGCCGCCCTCGCCCCGAACGTCACGCAGTGACCCGCGCCTAACCACACGAAAGGAGGAGCAACCCCGTGGGTTTCTGTGACTTCCCCCTGGCGGACAAGCTGTGCGCCGTCGGCGACGCGGTCGACTTCGCCACCGACCCCGGCAAGGCCATCGGCGACTGGATGGCGAAGTCCGCCGGCGAACTGGCCGCCGCAGCAGCCGATCTCGCCGCCGAGGCGGTCAACACCACCACCAAGGTCGACCTGAACGCCTCGTGGTTCGTCGACAACTACGAGATGCTGCTGCCCCTGGGCCTGGTCCTGCTGGTCGCCACCTTCTCCGCACAGCTGGTCCGGGCCGCCATCCGACGCGACGGCCAAGCCCTCACCCAAGCCTTCACCGGCACCATGTCAGGCGTCCTGTTCGCCTTCTGCGCCATCTCCCTGACCACCGTCGCCATCGAAGTCGTCGACGCCATCAGCGACGGACTGTTCAAGGCCGCCAACCTGAACATCGAGACGGCCGTGCGCCGCATCGTCAAGGTCAACCAGATCGGCGCGCTCTCCGGCCTGGGCTGGCTCGTGCCCGTCGTCGCCGGACTTGGCGCCGCCATCGGCGCGTTCCTCTACTGGTGCGTGATGATGGTCCGCAAGGTCGGCATCCTCGTCATGGTCACCCTCGCCGTCTTCGCCTCCGCCAGCGGCGGCTGGGAGGCCGCCCGGCGCTGGCGCAAGGGCTGGATCGAAGCCACCGCCACCCTCGTCGTCTCCAAGCTCCTGATGACCGTGATCTTCGTCCTCGGTATCGCCGCCATGGGCAAGACCGAGGCCAAGGACGGCATCGCCGCCCTGGCCGACGTCATGTCCGGCATCGTGATCATGGTCCTGGTGCTGCTGTGCCCGTACGCCGTGTTCAAGTTCGTGCACTGGGCGGCGGACGGCACCGATGGCGAGTCCATCCACCGTGCCGGCGGCGCCGGAGCCCAGATCGCCAAGGCCCACGCCGAGAAGGCCGCCCGCAAGGCCGCCGCAGCCGCAGCCACCGCAGGTACCGGTGGCGCAGCCGCCGGAGCGGGCGCCGCACCGCAGGGTCCCGATGCCGGCGGAGGCTTCCCCGGCGACATCGCGGCCAATCCGACCGGCGGAGACGACGCAGGCAAGGAAGGCCCGCAGGGCGGCGGAACAGGCGCCTCACTCGGTGGCAACGCCCTCAAGTCCGGACTGGAGAAGGCCGTCCAGCCCGCGCCGACCAGCGTGTCCGACGACACCAGCGGCCAGGTGGGCGGCAGCCCCGGGCCGGGTGGAGCCGGGACGAACGCCGCCTCCGGACAGGGAGGTGGGTGGCAGTCCACGCCGCCGACCACCACCCCACCGCCCCAAGGCGCGCCCCCGTCCTCCGGATCGCAGAACGCCCCGTCCAGCGGGTCGAGCACACCGCCGCCTCCGACCAGCCTCTGACCCCCTGCCCGAACACCGGGGGCGGGACGTGCCCCGCACCTCCCGCCCCCGGATTCCACCCGCGCCTCCAGGACCCACTTCATGACTGATCTGTCCGTCGCCCCGGTCACGGTGAAGTTCCCGCACCGTTCCCGCCGCGGCATCCTCCTCGGCCTCTCCCTGCCCCAACTTCTGCTCGTGTCCGCCACGCTGGCAGTGCTACTGCTGACCGTGATCTCCACCGGACTGCTCGGCGCCGTCGCTCTGGCCCCTCTGTGGGCGGCGTCCGGCGCGCTCGTCGCCATCCGCCGACACGGACGATCCCTGATCGACTGGGCGCCGATCGTCACCCGCTACGCGCACCGCCGCCGCACCGGTCAGACGCTCTGGCTCGCCCGGCCCGTCACCCGTCCACGGCAGGACGGCATCCTGCACCTGCCCGGCACCACCGCCTCCCTGAAGGTGGTCACCCCCGGCGACTCCGCCAACGGCGCCGCAGCCGTCCACGACCCGCACCAGCAGACCCTGACCGCCATCGCCCGCGTCAGCTCCCGCGCCTTCGCCCTCCTGGACCCCGCCACGCAGAACCACAACGTCTCGAGCTGGGGCCGCGCGCTGGCGGGCATCGCCCGCACCGGGCACATCGCCACCGTGCAGGTCCTGGAACGCACCGTCCCCGACAGCGGCGACACCCTCACCCGCCACTGGACCCACCACGGCCAGCCCCAGACCCCGGTCGCCGGGCAGATCTACTCCGAGCTGGTCGCCTCCGCCGGACCCGCCGCCGCACCGCACGAGACCTACCTCGCCATCTCCCTGGACCTCAAGGCCGCCCGGCGCCTGATCAGCCAGGCCGGCGGCGGGCTGCCGGGGGCGTTCACCGTCATGGAGCAGACCACCGCCTCCATCGCCCAGGCCGCCCGCAACGCCGGCCTCCAGGTCACCGGGTGGCTGACCGCGAGGGAGATCGCCGCCGTCATCCGCACCGCCTACGACCCGGCCGCCCTCGCCGCCCTCCAGCAGTGGTCCGAGACCGGCCGCGCCGAGGCCGACCCGGCCGCCGCCGGGCCCGTCGTCCAGGTCGAGGAGTACGACCGCCTGGCCACCGACAGCGCCCGCCACGCCACGTACTGGGTGGAGAACTGGCCCCGCACCGAGATGGGCGCCGGATTCCTGCACGGGATCATGTTCACCGCCGGCGTGCGCCGCAGCCTCTCCCTGATCTACGTTCCGCAGGCCCTGGAGTCCGCGCTGCGCGACGTCCAGCGGCGGAAGGCCGCGATCATCGCCGACGCCAACGAACGCTCCCGCCGCGGCCAGGTCGACAGCGAGGAAGACTCCGTCGAGTACGCCGACGTCAAGCAGCGTGAGCGCCAGCTCATCGCCGGGCACGCAGACGTGGCCCTGACCGGCCTGGTCACCGTCACCGCCGACACCGACGGCCTCCTGGACGCCGCCTGCGCACAGATCGAAACCCACGCCGTCACCTCCGGCGTCGACCTGCGACGGCTCAACTACCAGCAACCCGACGCCTTCACCCTAAGCGCACTGCCCCTCGCCCGCACCGCCCTGTGAACCCGCCCCCTGTTCACCGGCCGGCGTCCCTGCCCACAGCCCTTCGCTCATCCGCGACACGAGCACCCGTCGCCGCCCCTGCCGCCCGGCAGGAAGGACCACCACCTTTGACCTCCCCCGCATCCCCGGAGGACGCGCACCCCTACCTGCGCGCAGCCAGCGCCGGAGTCCGACACCACACCCGCGCCCTCCGCCCGCCGGACGCCCTACCGCCTCGGCCGGCCGACCGGCAGCACCTGGACGCACTCCACGGCCACCTCACCGCCCTGCTCCACCTTCTGGACCGCCTCGCCAAGAACACCCGCCCGCCCCACCCGGCCGCCGGCCGACACCTGGCCACCGCGCACACCCACCTCTGGCAGGCCACCAGCAACGTCCACAACGCCTTCCACCTGCTGCCCACCGGCACCGCAGCGGACGCCGAACAGAGCACCTGCAGCCCCGACCGACTGCCCGAAGGCCCACCGGTGCTGACGATCTGCCAGCGCCACCTCGCCGCCGGACACATCGTCCGCCGCAAGACCACCCCCAGCGACCTCCGCACGCACACCACCACCTGCGTGCGATGAGCACCACCCGCAGAATCGAGGGCCCCCGATGAGCCACCGGCCCGCCCGCCGCGCACGCCGCGCCTCCGCCTCCCCGCTGTTCACCCCGCACGGCACCGACCGCGCCAGCCGCAAGGCCGCCCGCCGCCAGCTCGCCGAAGCCACCGCCAAGGCCCGCGCCGAAGCCGGCGCCCACTCCGCCCAGGCCACGAGCCCCGAACACGAGATGCCCGCCCCGCTCCACCCGGCCGGCGGACGCCCCGGCCCCGCCTCCGCCCGCGGGAACCGACTCAAGCTGCCCGCCCACCGCATGACCACGGCGGTGGCCGCCGGCGCGTACCCCTTCCTCGCCGAAGGCGGCCTCGGCGCCGAGGGCATCTACATCGGCCGCGACGTCCACGCCGAAGCGAGCTTCGTCTTCGACCCGTTCGCCCTGTACGGCAAGGTTGAGGGCTTCACCAACCCCAACCTGCTGCTCGCCGGCGTCATCGGCCAGGGCAAGAGCGCGCTCGCCAAGTCCTTCGCGCTGCGCTCGATCGCCTTCGGCTACCGCGTCTACGTCCCCTGCGACCCCAAGGGCGAATGGACACCCGTGGCCCAAGCCCTCGGCGGACGGTCCGTCGCCCTCGGCCCGGGCCTGCCCGGACGGCTGAACCCCCTGGACGCAGCCCCGCGACCAGCGAGCATCTCCGAGGCGGACTGGGCCGGGGAGATCCGCAAGCGGCGACTGCTCCTGCTCGGCTCCTTGGCCCGCACCGTCCTGGGCAGAGACCTGATGCCCATGGAGCACACCGCCCTCGACGTCGCCCTCGACGCCGTCGTCACCCGTGCCGACGCCACCGGCCGCACCCCGCTCCTCGGCGACATCGCCGCCACGCTCAACGACCCCGACGCCCTCGATGAGGCCGCCGGGATGATGTCGGGGCGGCTCGGCGACGCCGCCCGCGACCTCGCCCACGCCATGCGCCGCCTCGTCTTCGGCGACCTGGCGGGCATGTTCGACGCGCCCTCCACCGTGGGCTTCGACCCGACCGCGCCGATGCTCACCATCGACCTCTCCCGCCTCGGCGGCTCCGGCGACGACACCGCGCTGGTCCTGGCGATGACCTGCGCCTCCGCCTGGATGGAGAGCGCCCTCTCCGACCCCGACGGCGGCCGACGCTGGATCGTCTACGACGAAGCCTGGCGCCTGATGCGCCACGTCGGCCTGCTCCAGCGCATGCAGGCCCAGTGGAAGCTCTCCCGCGGCCTGGGCATCGCAAACCTGATGGTGATCCACCGGCTCTCCGACCTTCTCACCGCCGGCGACGCCGGATCACAGGGACGCGCCCTCGCCGAGGGCCTCCTCGCCGACTGCTCCACCCGGATCATCTACCGCCAGGAAACCGACCAGCTCCACGCTGCCGCCCCCCTCCTCGGCCTCACCTCCGTCGAGATGGACGCCATCGCCCACCTCAACCGCGGCCGGGGCCTGTGGAAGGTCGCTGGACGCAGCTTCATCGTTCAGCACCTCCTCCACAGCCACGAACTGGCCCTCTTCGACACCGACGCCCGCATGCACTGACACGGCGTCGAGTTCCCCAGAGGGGGAACAGGCCCGCGTCGACATGGCCAGTATCGCGCCCTCGATCAAAGCCGTCCTTCACGAGGGCATCGACGACGCGGACTACGTCACCATCCGCAACGCGGGCGGGACAGCCGCCTGACAGGCCGTGAGCCCGATACAGAGCGCCCCCGAGCGTGACCACATCCCGCACACGCCATGCGGCCGAAAACGCAAACCGATCGTTGCTGGACAGCCTTTGATCATGGTCAGCTTCTGCACTGCTCCATTCGAATCGTCGTCGCATCGGGATCCGCAATTAACCCGCCCGGCTGTTTCGGATTGGCCAGCCCTGTAGGTAGCGGTACTTCGGTCGCGGCCAGTGCGCGATTGCTGGCGTGGCGGACCCAGAAGGTGCCATCCGACAAGACGAAGTGGACTCCTCTCAGAAGCCAGTCTTCCCCAGGGTTGCGGCGGGTGGCCTCATCTTTGACAGCAGCTTCCGGCACCGATATGGAAGTGCAGGGCGGCACCACCCCAAAATAGATGTAGTTGGCCCAGCTGGATTTCTGTTCCTTCATCTCACGGGTCTGCAAGAACATGGTCACCAAAACCGGGTCCAGAGTCCGATTGGCCACGGTGATGCTCTCACCGCCGTCTCCCCACCACGTTACGCGTGAGGCTGCGGCTCGCTGCTCCTTCTCGCCGTCCTCCTTGGACTGCGCGAGCTGGTCGTCAGCCACTTGAGCCGCCTTGTACGTCCCCCACGCTGTGATGGCCAGGCTCGCGGCTGCGACCACCGCAGCGAGAACGGCGGTATGACGCGCCCAGTCAGATCGCTGGTACCAGCGTCGAAGCCGAGCCCAGGCTCCCGAAGCCCTGGCTTCTCGCGCATGTGGGAGTGGCGGTCTTGCCGCCACCTGTCGGACACGTAACCGGGGCCGTCTTGGGGGCACTTGTTCTCACAGGAGTCCTATTTTACGGATGGTGGAACAATGAGGTACCACGAAAGCGACCCGAGCGGCACGAGAATGCACTCTTAGAGAAGCCCTCGCTGCCTACCGCCAGGTGACAGCGGACGGGCCCACCATCACCCCCAGCCCGCGTGCCATTTCCACACCGTCAGCAGCTGCTCGCCGTACTCGTCGGTGACCGAGACGCATACGGCTCGCCCCGTCGAGGAGCGCCATCTGCCCTCGCCTTCCTCGACGCAGCCGGCTTCCACGTCCAGCAGGCCCGGACCCGAAGACTTCCCCGACACCGACGAACGCTCGAGGGACTACCTCATCATCTCGCGTGACCCAGACTTCGACTTGTACGACAACGCCGGCTGTGACGCCGATCAGATCCATGCGGCCCGTTACAACCTCGCCACCCGCGGCGACCTGAAGCGGTGGGCACGACGCGACGCAGCGCGCTTCCGCACCGCGCACCCGCTGCCCGACCACTCCTGGCAGGCACCCGACCTCACCCCGTACCTGAACGCTCTCGCCGCGGCCCAGACCCCGGCGGAGATGGACGCGGTCACCGACCACGTCCTGGATGCCGCCGAACCCGCACTGCGCGCCCTGAGCGACTACCTCGCCGCGGCTGCCCGGTGGAAACAGGAGAACCGCGGCGCGGCCAAGGGGTCACCCTCGAACCTGCTGATGACAGCGGCCAGCCGGGCCTTGTCGGTCCTGGCCCTTGCCGACGAAGCTGGCGTGAACAGGCTACGGATCGCCTACGACCCGGCCCCTGAGACCTCGACCGGCCTCCCGCAGGGGACTACCGCAGGCCCGCCGCCCTCTCCCCCGCCGCCCGGTACCGCGCCGCGCCGGTAGCTCCCAGCCCCGCCCCCACACCCGGAGTCCCCTTGGCCCGACCCCCTCACGAGAATGCCGCCGAATGGGCCGAAGCCCGGCGCCGCCAGACCGAACACGACGACCTCATGGCACAGCTCGCCGACCGCGATGCCGAGATGGAGCACGACTTGAGCGTGGCCTGCGGCGCCTGCGAACTCGACTCGCACCAGGTGCCGGAGACCGACTTCACCCGCCGTCCGGCTCCGCGACACCGGCCGGCGTCCCGGAGGAGGAGCCGTGGCCGCTGACGAGCCGGACCTCGTGGACGCCCGCACAACCCTTGCACCGCTGCCCGACCACCGCAATGTGGGGGAACGATGGTGGCAGGAGCTGTGGCGTCGCCACACGCACATCACCACACCGCTACGTGCCCGCGGACTGCCCTGCGACATCGAGTTCGGCCTCAGCGCCTACATCGTGCGCGTCTCGCTCCCCGACGACAGCTACCTGACCATCGGCCCACCGCAGGAGCCTCCCTCCGAACGCCGTCCCGGAGACCCCGAGGGCTGGATCGTCACCCGCGAGGATCCCTACGTCGTCACGGAGTACGAGGTTCTCTACGACTCGGTTCCCTGCGACGACCCCGGCGCCAACCAGCGGCCCGAAGCCCGCCACGGCGGCAGCGCCGTACCCCTGATCGCGGCGATCGACCACCGCCTCGGCCAGCTCGGCCTCCTCCCGGCCCCCGCCACGACCCACGCAAGCGCTCACCCGACCCCGGTCCAGCCGACGCCTCCGGCCCAGGACACCCCCGGCACACCGGAGCGTGGCGCTGCCTACGTTTACGGCGATGCCATGCGCGCGCTGACCGACCGGCTCAACGGAGCCGAGTCGCACGCGGATGCCGCCGCCCTGCTGCACCAGATCTTGGAGCCCACCGACGGTCTGCTGGCGCAGCTCGGAGAGTTCTTCGAAGCAGCTGGCGAGAAGGCCAAGGAAGCCGAGGAGGACGACGGCTTCGACCTGTCCTACGACCTCGCCGACGCCGCCGCCGAGATCCGCCAGCTCGGTGAGATCCTGCACGTGGCCGAGGACCGGATGCGAGCCCTGACACCACTCACGCCCGCCCCGCGGGCCGCCCCCGCCCGGGCACCGTCCCTCCTCCCGGCATCACCCACGGCATCTACGAGCCGCCGCACTCGCTGATCCCCTTCCGCCCAGCGGATCCCTTGGAGCCCTGATCCGCACCGCTCACCGCACCATCCCCCTGCTCACCGCAACCGTCTGCCTCGCCCTGGCTCTCACCGGCTGCGCCGGCGAAGACGGCGCCACCCAGGCCCGCGACGTCATCACCCGCTACTCAAAGATCAACAACGAGGCCAACGCCGACCGCGACCGGAACCAGCTCGACACGGTCGAAGACGGCCCGCTGTAGGCGATGTCCCTCTCGGACTACACCGAGACCGAAGGACTCCCCGCCAAGGACCGCGAGCCGTACAAGCAGTCGTCCTACGACTCGGCCCACGCCAAGCTGTACATCCCCCGCCAGGTCGGCGGGCAGAACCACTGGTTCGCCGCGGCGCTGTCGGCCCACCCCGGCAAGGCCCCCTCTCGACTGGCCGTGTTCGCCGAACGCCCCCAGCACAAGCGGTGGGAGATGGTCTCCGTCGTCGATCTCGACAGCCCGAAGCTGCCGAAGATCGCCCTTGACCGCGAGGGGTACGCGACGGCCGTCGCCGCCGACGGCAACAAGCAGCTGGCCGCCGACGCCGACCTGCTGCGCACGGCCGTGCTCGACAACTTCGCCACGGGCGGCACGCGTACCGGGACGAAGGCCTTCACGCCGACCGAGGCGAGCAAGCGGTAGATCAAGGTCCACGACGAGGCCGGCACCCGGTTCGGGAGCCAGGCCAGCACCGTCTTCGACGAAGCCCCCAACCGCTACGAGGACGCCTACGCCCTGAAGACCGCTTACGGCGGCGCACTGGTCCTCTTCTCCCACACGCACACCCAGACCGACACCGTCGCGAACTCCGGCCTGCAGCTCAACCCGAGCAAGGACGACCGGGCCTGGCTCCACGACGTGCCTCGCACCTCCATCCGGTACACGTTCGTGTGCAACGACGCCGCCACCGTCCCCGCGAAGGCCGAGCCCTCCCGCCTGATCGGCTACACCTGCGCCCGCACCGACGCCTCCGGCCCCCCGGTCCCGACCCAGCTGCACCGCGCGTAGGACCTCGCACGGCCGATCGCTGTCCTTCCCCGCGGCAGCCCAGCCTCTTCCGCGCGTCCCCTGGAATACGCCTGTCCACCCATTCCTTCATCGCACGCCCCACCACCGGCACCGGCTACAGCGGCATCCACGTCCAGTTCGACGGGCTGCCCAGCCACCACCTCCCCCTCCTCCTGGCCGCCTACCAGCACCGCTCCGGCCGCGACCTGGAGGCCATGTCCCGCCACCTCATCGACGACGTCACCGTCGGCTGGGACGAGTTGGGCACCGACCTCCTCGACGACGCCCCTCCCGCCCTCGTGCACGCACTGATCGGCGGCGAGCAGTGGCCCAGCCGCACCCTGGACCACCTGGTCACCCCGGACGGCTCCCCGCTGGTGCGCATGTCCGTCACCGACGAGAACGCCGACGACATGGACGTGCAGTGGGGCCACGTCCTGCACCCCCACGGCATCGAGGTCTTCAACCTCCTCCACGCGGACCGCGGCCCGGTCGTGGACTGGTCCACCGACCCGAGCACCGCCTTCAGCGACCACCCTGCCGCCTGGACACCAGCCCGGCCCGGCCCGCGCAGCACACCGCCGCGCACCATCCCCACCGGCTCCCCGGCGAAAACCGGCACCCCGCGCCCGGCCGGCCGTCGCTAGACCCCCACTCACGCTTCCCGGAGCTTCCCCTGCCCTCACGCACCAAGCCATTGATCACCGTCGTCATCGCCAGCCACCTGCGCGAGGACCGGCTGGACTACCTCAGCGCCATGCACGCCAGCCTCACCCGGCAGTCCGTGTCCTGGGAGGCCGTGATCGCCCTCGACGGCGTCTCCCCGGACCGACTGCCGGCACCGCTCGCGCAGGACTCCCGCGTCCGCACCCTGGCGCTGCCCAGGCCGGTCGGCGCCGCCTGCGCCCGCAACCTCGCCCTCACCCAGGTCCGCACTCCGTATCTGAACTGGGCCGATGATGACGACGAGTTCACCGACAACGCGATGGCCATCCGGCTGGACACCTTGGAGTCGACCGGCGTCGGCTGGTGCGCCGGGTGGAGCGAGGACCACCACCCCGACGGCTCCACCACCCTCTGGCGCTGCCCCACGCCGCCCGGCCGGCACGAAGCCGGCGAGGTGTGGACGTACTGGAAGTCGCCGGCGGACACCATCCCCATCGGGCCGACCACGATCCTCGCCCGTACCGACCTCGTGCGCGCCGCGCCCATAGGCGGTCTCGTCCAGGGGGAGGACTACTGCGCGGCCCTGGGCGTGGCCTCGCTCGCGCCCGGGATCCTGCTCCCCACGCCGGTGTACCGGTACCGCAAGTGGGGCGGCCAGATGACGGCCCAGGTCGGGTACGACCAGCTGGAGGCGGCGGCTCGCGAGCACGCCTGGGCCTACGGCCGGAGCCTGCGCGCCCTCTTCCACGGCGCCGGAGACCTGGTCCATGGCTGACGCGCAGATCATCCTGTCCCACAGCCGGGAGTCCGGGATCGTCGCCATCGCTTCGGGCGAGCAGTGCAGGTGGGCAGACACTGCCCTTGCCGAGAGCGGATTCCAGCGCAGCAACGGGGGTGCGTGGCACCTTCCCCCTGACGGCAACGGGGCCACTGTGCTCGGCCTGGTCCGCTGCGCGCAACGGCACCGCACCAGCGTGCACACCAGCAGCCGGCGCTACATCGGCGACGCCGCCGCAGACCTCGCCCGCCAGCTCCCCGGTACCTGGGAGGCGTCGGTGGGGCTCTACTCCCACCCCGCCTGGCAGGAAGACCTCGTGCCCTGGGTCTGGGACAGCGGTGAACTCGACCGCGCCCTACAGAGCGAGCGCATCCCCTATGCCGCCATCCTTACCGACACCGTCAACGGCACCACGCTCCTGTTCATCGAGCGCCCCGGCAGCCACCTCGACTATCTGGTCGGCGCCTTCGCACCCGAAGGTTTCGAAGAGGGCTACGCCGGCCCCCACGCCCCGCGCAGCATCGCTCTGCCCCCAGTTCCGGGCCAGGCGGCAAAGGCTCTTACCGACCGGTACCTGCCCGCTTACGAGCAGGCCGTCCATTGCCACCAGACCGCGGCCATCGCCGCCGCCCTCGAGGAGATCGGCGGCGAGCACGAGACCTGGCAGAGCATGGTCGCCTCCGGCCGCTACAGCGACGCCACCTCGCTGGACGCCGCCGCTCTCGGCACCGCGGTCGAGGAGTTCCTCGACCGGTCCTGGCACCGCTTCCTCACGGTCGCCGACCACGCCCCGCCACTGCTCAACCGGTGCCGCCCCGACCGCAGCCCGTGGCCCGAGGACGCTGCGGCCCTCTCCCGCCTGACCGACGCGGTCCTGGATGTCAGGGCGCTCCTGGAAGGCGTCCTCCAAGGTTCGCTCACCCTGCGGGAGCGCCGGGCCCGGGCGTGGCCGGCCATCGAGACCTGGCTCATCGACGGCGAGCGCTTCCTGCGCCAGGCCCGGCTGAGCGCGACCCACCCTCACCCCGCGTTCCCCGTCGCCGCCCCGGCGGCCCACACCACCACCACCGCCCGTCCCGCCCAGCGCGGCCACTGACCACCGCCACTTGACCACGTCAGGAGAAGCACGCCCCCTTGCAGCCCGGCACCCACTTCGCCTTCGGCACCCACCCCGAGCACGGCTTCGTCGCCTCCTCCACCGCCTCCCTGCCCGCACACCTCACCCACTGGTTTCTTGAGCGGGAACAGTTCGAGCCCGTCCCCGACAAGCCGGGGCTCTACCGGCTCAGCGAGCCCGAGCGGGACGGAGCCCGCCGCACCCGCCGGGCCGTCCTGGACCTGCGCAGCCACGGCTACACCGTGCAGGCCGACATGGGCCTGGACCCCCAGCAGTCCGCAGCAGCTGCGCGCCCGACACGGCCCAACGACCTCCTAGAGCGCCGTAGCCGCCTCGCACAAGCTGCCGCCGGCCGGACCACCCAGCGCGCCACCGCGCCCACCACCTCGCCCCCCTCTGCCCGGCCGATCCCGCCGAAGCCCACCTACGCACCGACCGTTCACCTGACCGCCGCTGGAACGGGGCGGTCCCGATGACAGAGTCAAGCCCCTTCCCGGACGGCTCCCCAACGGTGGCGAAGGACGTCATCGAAAGCGCCCGCACCTTCCGGCTGCGGATGGCGGTCATCGACCACGAGTACGAGGTCGCGCTCGACACGACCCGCTACAGCTTCGGCCGCACCGTCCACGCAGGCGCAGCGGCAGCCGCACGAGCAGGCCGCGACGAAGCGGCGGTCGAGGCGTACGCCACCCACCTCGCCCCGCACACCGAGAACCTCCTGGACGCCGCCCGCCACGCGCTCGACGAACTGCCGCCCGCGCGGCACCTGGCCGGGTGGCGGGCCGTCCTGGACGGCCTGTCCGCCACCACCGCCGAGATCCGCCGTGCCCTCGACCGGCCGACAGCCAGCCCCTCGGCGGAGCGGGCCTGGCCACGGCCATCGTCGTAGCCGGCGGCCTGAGCACGCCTCCCCTGGAGGCCGGACTGCGGGCCCTGTGGCCCAGCGTGCTGCCCGACCCCCGCCTCCGCCACGCGGCCCTCGCCCTGGACACCGGCACGCAGGGTCTGCTCTACATCGTCGGCCCCCTGCTCGTGGCGGCGCTCGCCTGCACGCACAGCCCCACCACCGCGCTCGCGGTCACCGCTGTACTCGGCATGGCCGGTACCGCCGCGGTGGCTCTCGCGCCACCGTCACGACGCTGGCGTCCGGCCCCGCCCGCTCAGGTACCGGCACGCGAGACACCGCGACTGGCCAGTCCCGCACTGGTACTGCTCTTCGCTTCTCTGGTCGGCATCGGCTTCGCGATCGGCGCCATGAACGTCTGGGCGGTCTCCATGGCCGAGCAATACCGCCAGGAGATGCTCTCCGGGATCCTGCCCGCCTCGTTCTCCACCGGCAGCTTCCTGGGCGGCCTCCTCTACGGCCGCCGGCACTGGAACAGCACCACCATCAGCCGGCTGGTCACCGTCGCCGGTGCGTTCGTGGCCGGGTGGCTGCCACTCCTGTTCCTCCCCGGCCCGTACGCGGCCACCGTCGCGGTCGCGGTGCCCGGCGCGTTCCTGACCGTCGTGGTCGCCTGCGCCTACGTCACTACCGACACCCTCGCACCCGCAGCCCGCACCAGCGAGGCGTACGCCTGGCTGATCCTCTCGATCGGCGTCGGGCAGTCCGCCGGCATCGCCCTATGCGGGCGCCTCGCCGAGCAGCCCCTGGCGACCGCCGTGTTCCCGCCGCCGGCGCCGCCTTCGCGCTCGCCGTTCTGCTCGCCGCACGCCGCCGGCTCGTACCACCACGCCCAGCCGACAAGCAGCCCGTGCCCCTTCCCGTTACCGCCACCACCGATAGGAGATCCGCCTTGCCCGACGCACTAGCAGAGCCGTTCCTGACGATCCGGCACGCCATCACCGGCGAGATCACCACCACCGGCTACAACGCCGCCGCCCGGCGGATCCTGCTCCAGTCCGGCTTCGAAGAGACGCCAGGTTGCGCCTGCGGAGCGACGGAACCCGGCACGGAGCGGACACACGGGCCTGCTCGGCAGCCAGCGAGCTGCTCGTCGCCGGCCATCCCGTGCACCTGCACCAAGCCCTCGGCCGACCGGTGAACGCCGACGGCAACCCCTCAGTTGGCCCGGTCCCCGACGTCGCCACAGCCCGTGATCCGCTCCGAGAGCGGCCAGCCTCTCCAACCCGCCCGCACCCGCACCCGTTGAGGGGGCCTCGTTTGACCACACCCGTTACGCCTACCAGTCCAGCGCGCACCAAGGGCGGCGAACTACGGGCCAAGGTGGCCCGACTGCTGGCCGACCGGCCGACGGACACGCTCACCATCGGGGACATGGCCAGGCAGCTGGGCCACTCCCACGGCGCCGTCCGCAACGCCGCGCTCACCCTGGTGCGACGCGGCGAAGCCGACCAAAGCGGCACCGGACAACCGGAGTTCCGCGCGAACGCGAAAACCGCCGCAGCCGCGCAGACCGCTGTGATCAGCCCTCCGGGCACCCACACTCCCCGCGCCCAGGCGGCCACGGCCCGCACGGCCACTCCCGCCGCAGCCACGCCCCGGCAGACCGGCCCGATCCGCCGCGCGGGGGGCCAGCTCTACCACCCCCGGGAGCTGGCCGATCTGCCCGACGTCGAGGCGCTGAACCGCCTGCGCGACGCCGACGTGCCGGTGCTGCTCTACGGCCCTCCGGGCACCGGCAAGACGAGTCTGGTCGAGGCGGCGTTCCCGGACCTGCTCACCGTCGCCGGCGACGGCGACACCACGGTCGGCGACCTGATCGGCGAGTACACACAGGCCGACGCGGGAGGCTACGTGTTCCAGTACGGTCCGCTGGTCACCGCGATGACCGAGGGCCGCGCCCTGCTGATCGACGATGCCACCTTGATCTCACCGAAGGTCCTGGCGGCGCTGTATCCCGCGATGGACGGGCGCCGGCAGATCCAGGTCAAGGCCCACAAGGGCGAGACCATCAAGGCCGAGCCGGGCTTCTACGTGGTGGCGGGCCACAACCCGGGCGTGCACGGGGCGGTGTTGACGGAGGCGCTCGCGAGCCGGTTCAGCGTGCAGATCCAGATCGGCACGGACTACGACCTCGCCCTGGCGCTGAGGATCGATGCCCGGGTGGTCCGGGTCGCCCGACACCTCGCCCACCAGGTCGAACTCGGCGAGCTGGGCTGGGCCCCCCAGCTGCGGGAGCTGCTCAGCTACCAGAAGACCGAAGCCGTCCTCGGCACCAACGCCGCGCTCGCGAACCTCGTCGGCATCGCTCCGGTGGAGGATCGCGACGCCGTCGCCGACGCCATCACCAAGTCGGTCGGCATCAAGAAGATCGCGCCCCTCACCCTCGGCAAGCAGCTCCCCTCCTCAGCCGCCCGGCAGCCCCCGGGCAGCGCCGGCTCCGCACACCGGGGCCGCTCGCGATGAGCGCCCACCACCACGTCCAGTCCATGCCGGACGACAACGGCGACCTCGCGCGATGGGACGACGACGGCGCCCCGCCCGCGCAACCCCGCACCTCCCCTAACGCGTGGCTGCGCGTGGGAGCCGAACTCGGCGACCGGCTGGTCGCCCTCTCCGGCCGCCAGGACCTCCTCGTCACCTGCCGCCCCGGCACGCGCAGCGGCGCGCCGGCCGCGTTCTTCCCCACTCTGGGCGAGGTCGAGTTCGACGCCGACCTGTTCGCCCCGCTGAAGCCCCACGAGATCCATCCGGGGATCGTGGGCGACGAGGAGCGGTATCCCGCCGCCTGGGGGGTGTTCGTGCACGAGGCCGCGCACGCGGCCCACTCCGTCTGGACGGCACCTGCCGGAGCGAACCCCCGTGTCGTCGAGGCCGCGCTCCTGCTGGAGGAGAGCCGTGTCGAAGGCGCACACCTGATCACGCGGCCCACGGACCGCACGTACCTGCGCACCAGCGCCAGGACCCTGGTCATGCCCGACATCGCCCACCCCAACCTCCAGGGCATCGAGCACGCCGCCGGTGTGGCGGCCCTGATCCTCGGCCGCCGTGACGTCGGCATCCTGGACGCCGGCGAGACCCGGGCCGTCGCCGATCTGTGCAAGAAGGTGCTGGGCGCAGACCTGCTGGCCACACTCACCCGCATCTGGAGTGCAGCGCACCAGTGCGCCGACCACGACGCCACGACGATGCTCGCGCACGGTCAAGCATGGTGCGAAGCTCTGGACATCGCGGCCCCCGCCCTGCCCGTGCCGGAGAACCTCACCGATCTGCTGTCCGGCGCCGTGGGGGTCGTCATGGACAGCACGGCAGCCACCGACGCCGCCGACGTTGTGGCTCAGGCCGCAGCGGCCAACGCCGTGGCCGCGCAGTCCAAGGCGCAGGCTCAGGACCGCGCCCAGCGGGCCGGCCAGCGACGCAAAGCCGCTGCCACCGCCAAGTCGGTCTTCAACGCCCGTGGCGCCACCGTCTCTCCCGACGGCACACCGGCGCCCTCCGGCAACCCGGTAACCGGCACTCGCAGGCCCACCGCCGCGGAGAAGAGTGCCGCCGCGCGCCTGAGCCGCGCCCTGCGTGCCGCCGCCTACCGCGAGCGGACCGAGGAGCGGACCACCAGCCCCACCCCGCCCGGCCGCCTCAACATGCGCGCGGCCCTCGCCCGCGACGCTCAGCGTGCGGCCGGGTCGGTCCCCACCGCGGAGCCGTTCACCCATACCCGCCGCCGGAACTCCCCCACCCCACCGCTGCGTGTGGGTATCGCCGTCGACGTCTCCGGCTCCATGCGTGCCGCTTGCGCGCCCGTCGCGTCCGCTGCCTGGATCGTGGCACGCGCAGCGGCCCTGACCGACCCCGACTCCCGTACCGCCACCATCGCCTACGACAGGCACCTGACCGCACTGATCCGACCCACCCACCGAGCACCGGAGCGCGTGACGACGTTCGATGCCACCGGCGGCCACCACAACCTCGGCGACGCCATCGACGCGCTCGACCACGGCCTCGAACTCAGCCGCCCCGGCACCGGCCGCCTCCTCGTGATCGTCACCGACGCCCGGTACGGCAGCGACGAAACCGCTCAAGCCGTCACCCGCGTCAAGCAGCTCACAACCGCCGGCTGCGCCGTACTCCAGCTCACCCTCACCGCCCAGTCCCAGCACCTGCCGGGGACCACTCTGCTGCACCTGCCCCGGCCCTCCAGCACTCCCGTCGCCATCGCCAAGGCGGCTACAGACGCCATCCGCAGAACACGCTGAGACAAGACAAAAAGACAGAAAGCAGGAACAACCACGTGGCAGTACGCACGGCCTGGAAGATCATCCACAGCTGTGGACACGAAGTGACGCATAACCTGTCCAACCGTCCAGCCGACCGGCGCGCCGGATTCGCCCGCTGGCTCGCGACGAAGGACTGCACCGACTGCTGGAAGGCGTCACGCGACGCCGACACCGAATCCAAGGAGGAATGGCTCGCGGCCAGGCGCGCCGCGGAGCAGGAGGCAGCCCGAGCGTGGGCGAAGCGATTCGACATGCCGCCGCTGGAGGGACCCGAGAGGGCTCTGGACTGGGGCGAGCGCTCCCGCCACCAGCTGATGAAAGGCGCGCACACGGCGCTGGTCGTGGAGGGGACTTGGGACGAGGCGGACTGGGCGGAGCTGGAGGAGAAGGCCCGCGCCGTGACCCGGGCCGGCTGGTGGATCGACCAGCGCGATGCCGAGGGCTCTGACCTGCTCGAACTTCTGGAAGCAGCTGGCGAGGACGACCTCGGCACGGAGAACCCCTTCCGCTGAGGCCGGGGCAACATAGCCGGACAACGCCGGTTAGCCAAACCGGCGTTCCTGCGGACCATTGATCCTCCCGCCGTTCCCCCGTGTGGAAGGACTCCGCTTGCTTCCCCCGCCCTGGACCCCGCCGCCCGCCCCGGTCCTCGCCCTCACGCCCGACCCGCTCACTCCCACCCGGGACATCACCCACGCCCACTTCCAGGCCGGCGAGACGGTCGTCGTGCTCAAGGGGGTTGCCGGCGGGGAGCTGTGGGGAGACGCGATGCGCATCGTCGCCCCGTCCTGGCACACCCCCACCGACGAAGACGGATGGCGGCTGCGCGACCCGACCGGCGGCGCCCAGACCTACACCACCGGCCACCCGCGCTACCTCGTGCACCTCTCGCGCCGCTGCCCCGACTGCCTGATCCACCTGCGGGCCATGGAGGACACCTTCCTGCCTCGCTTCACCGACCGCGAGGAAGTGATCGACTGCGGCTGGTACACGACCACCGCCCTGGGCCAGCTCGTCCACCTCGCCGACGCGCGGGGCGGCCGGTGATCCCCCGCCTGCACGAGCGCACGCACCGCTCCCACGGCCCCCTCGAAGAGGCGCTGGGCCGGCCGGTCTCGCCCAACGAGGGCCTGACCGACCACACGGTCGTCGCCCACTGGCCCGGCCTGGACCACTTCACTCTGGACGACGAGCAGAAGACGTGGACGGCCACCCAGTGGGCCGAGCACCTTGAAGACCCGTACCTGGAGCACCCGTTCGCCGCCAGCCCGGACAACGACCGGCAGGCGATCCTCCACGTGGACGTCCGCCTGCATCCGCAGGACCGGGACCTGTTCCCCGTACGCACCGGCCACAGTGCCGTCCCCGCTGCGCCCACGGCATCCGCCCAGCTCGCCCGCGTCCTCACCCAGCTCGCCGAGGAACAGGCAGGCCCTCTGGCCACAGTCCGCGGACTGATCGAGCACACCGCCCACCGTCTCGAACGCCAGCCGGGCCCCGCCGGTGCCGAAGCGGCACACGGCCTGGAGCTGATCGCCCGCCGCCTGCACGCCATCCAGCAGGACCTGGACACCACCGCAGCATGCTTGGTCCAGCCCCGCACCGCCGCACTTCCCCCGCCTGCCCAGCGCTCCGCCCACCGATCACCGTAGGAGAAGCCCCACTGCCCTCGACCGACCGCTTCCTGGACATCCGGCGCGACCCGCGCTCCGGCGAACTCCTCGCCCGCGGCGGCGATCCCGAGGCACACAGCGTCTTGCAGCGCACCGGCTTCGTCGCCGTCGTCCGCCTCCACGAGACCTACCACCGCACCCCCACCGGCCTGCACCGGGACGACGAGGCCCGCCTGGCCACCGGCGCCGCCGCCCGCCTGCGGGCGCTCGGCTACCACGTCGACTGCGACAAGGACCTCGACACCGACGCCCGCCCCGTCAGTTACCCCACGCTCGGCTCCTCCGTCGCCCACGTCGCCGAGCGCATCCGCGAGGGCACCACCACCGACGAGGCGGCCGATGCGCTGACCGAGCTGACCGCCCCCGGCGACGGCATCCTCGCCGCCCTGCACGAGGTACTGACTGCCGCCGCCGACTTCCACGACCACCTCGGCCAGCCGGCCGACCCCTACGCCGCCCGACGCCTGCGCTACCTCGCCGAGGAGTACCTCCACCTCATCGGCACCGATCTCGCCCACACGCGCAACGCGCTCGCCGACCGGCACGCCCCGCACCCCGGCCGCAGCACCTGCAGCGGTGAGGTGCCGACCGCCGAACAGGAGCGCTCCGCCGTGTGCGCCTGCCCGCCTCCACCCCGCGCGCTCCCGGCCCCGCCGCCCCCGCTGGCCGCCGCGATGCGCCGCTGACCTCCCACCCGCAAGGACACCATGCACGACCCCACCTCCGAGCGCCTCGCCTCCTACGCCGACGTCCTCGCCGGCGAACTCCCCGACACCTGGACCAGCGCTCATCTCCCCGCCGATGCCAAGGACGACCTCGTCGAGCTGGCTGAACGGATCTGGGACCTGGACCTGGTCGCCGCCGCCCTCGCCGAGCACCCGCTGACCGAGGCCGCCGTCCTCAGCCGCCCGGACGGCGCGCAGTTCGCCGTCCTGGACCGGCACGACGGCCGCGACGGTTTCCTCATCGCCGCCCTCGCCCCGCCGGCCCTGCCCGACGAGGCGTACCGCGCGGTCCCCGAACCCAACGGCATCGCCCTGACCGACGACCCGTTCCTCAGCGCGGAGCAGATCGCCGCCGACCTGCTCGCCCGCTACGACCGCGCCCTCGCCCAGGCCCGCCACAACGCCCTGGCGTCCATCCAGCCCTCCCAGCCCGACCGAGTCATTCTGACCTGGCAGGTTGACGGCAGCATCGCCACCGCCCCCGCCGGCGACCGCGCCGGCGCCATCCTCACCGCCCACGGCTTCGTCCAGGACCCGCCCAGCGGCATCTACCACCTCACGGGCGACGACACCCAAGCCCAGGCCCGAGCCCTGCGCGCGATCGGCCCGCGTCTCGACGCGCTCGGCATCGGCACCGCTCTCCAACACCCCGCGGGCCGCAGCGCGCCCACCGCCGCGCCCGCTTCGCCACCGCCCGTTCCGGCCGGCTCCCGGTCGCAGGCCGTCCGTTCTCGGTGAGGGTCCGCCGCCCGGCCACGAACCCGATCTCTTCGCGCGACTCGGCGAAACCGCCGACTCCGTAGGGGCCCGGGTGGTCCCGGCACCGCGCCGGGGCCACCCGGGCCCACCGCCCGACACCTGGAGCACCCCGTAGCAAAGCGCACACCCCCGCCCATCATTACCCGGCGCAAGCCGCGACTGGCCACGGCCCTCTTCCGCCGCTATCTGCGCGCCTGCCTCCCGACCGGCCCCGACCGACCCTCCCCGCTGGCAGGCGCCCGGCCCGAGAACGTCCTCGCGGGACCCAGCGCATCGGCTACCGCCACCACCACTGACCGCCCACCCACCAGGAGGAGCATGTCCCACCCCGTCCCTCAGCCGGTGAAGCTCGCCGACGACATCACCCGCCAGCTCGGTCAGCTCGCCGACCACCTCTCCCAGCTCCCCGCGCCGCAGGCCGCTCAGGTCATCGCCCGCGTCCTCGACCCGGAGGCCGGTGTCCTCGGCGGCGTCACCCACCTCGTCATCACCGGAAGCCACTTCGCCAAGGGCGAGGCCGAACGCGGCCTCCTCCCCGCGGAGGTCTGGCTCGCGCTCGGCCGAGCCGCCAACGAACTGCACGACATCAACCTGGACCTGGACGAGCACCAGGACCTCCTCAAGGACCTCGGCGCGCGGCCGGCCACCACCGCGGCGGCGAAGCCTGTGGCTCCTGCGCCGCTCGTCGCCCGGCGACACCGGTGAGCAAGAAGCAATGGCAGGGCTGGGGACCGGGCGAGCGGGCGGAGCAGCACTACCTCGTCCAGCCCCGCGCTCTGGCCGGCGGAGGCGACGTCCGGCACATCTCGGAGTTCCTGCGCGCCTGCGGATGGCGGGAGAAGTCCAAGTCCGGCGGCCCGCTGCTCATGGAGAGTCCCAGCCGCGCGTTGCGCGTCGCCTACGACCCCTACATCATCCCCGGTGGATGGACCATCCACGGCAAAGCCGACGCGCTCAACGGTGAGTGGTCGGCGCACCTGGGCCGCCAGACGCCGGTGGAGATCGTCGCGGGCCTGACCGACGCACTCACCCGGCCCCGCTCCGCTCACGCGCCCAACGTCTGGGCGCCGCTGCAGGAGCAGCACTGGCAGACCCGCTCCGAGGGCGAGCACTACGTGGCCACCAGCCCGGACGGCAGCGCGAGCCTGCGCTACCAGCACAGCCCCGACGGTTCGGCGACGTGGTGGGCCGGAGCGAGGGACACGCAGCACAACGGCTGGACAGCCAGCTTCACGCCGAACACCCCGATGCAGCTGGTACAAGCCTTCGCCACCGAACTCGCCAACCCCGAGCCCGTCATGCGCCCGCGCGGGCGCGTGCCGAGCAGCGCGCAGATCCGTACCTGGTCGGTCTCCGTCACACCCTCCCAGCTCGGCGCCTGGCAGCAGGCCCGGATCACCGCCGCCCACGCCGCCACCTGGGCCCGCAACAGCGTCCACAACGCCCGCCCCCGCACCAAGACCCGCACGCAAGCCCCCGCCGGCGGCACCCGAACCCGCCGCTGAACCCCCGCCCGCCTTCAAGGAGCACGATGCCCGCCCCCACCCCGGACGCCCTGAGCACCCTGACCGACACCCTCTCGGACCTCACCGAGTACCTGCGCGAGAACCCCGACCCCACCGAAGCCCTCGCCCTGATCGAGCCGCTCCTGGACGAGTACACGGGCCTGCCCGTCCAGTTCGCCGACACCCTGCGCGCCCTCGCCCGCACCGTCCAGGAGCACCAGACCGCCGCCGGCGCGGCACACGTCAGCCTCCTGGTCGCCGAACTGCGCACCGCCGCGTGGGAACAGAGCGACCAGCACACCCTCCACTACATCCTGGACGAACTGCGCGCACTGCACCAGGCCGCCCAGAGCGACCCGGAGTGCGGCGCGTGCCGCTGAGCGAACGCCAACTCGCCGCCTTCGCCGACAAGCACGCCGGGCAGATCCCCTTCGACACCAGCCCCCGCCACCTCGCCGGCCCCGGCGACGCCCGCCACGTCACCCACGGCCTGGCCGCCGCCGGATGGACCACGCTCTCCGACCCCCTCGACGCCGAGATCGTGATGCGCAGCCCCGATCACCGCTACCGCCTGCAGTTCGACCCGCAGTCCACCACCTCCGCCTGGTGGCGGCTGCGGGCCGAGAACAGTGACAACGGGCCCGGCTGGTATGCCGAGTTCGGTGAACGCGTGCCGGCCGAGGTCCTCGCCGGCCTCACCAACGCCCTCGTCGCACCCGCCTCGCCGCACCAGGACCCCTGGGAGCAGGTGACCCGAGCAGGCTGGCGGCGCGAAGAGGCCGGCGCGGCGCACTCGCCGGACTCCTTGTGCCACATCGAACGGCGCCCGATGAGCGAGTTCCGCCTCCTGCCGTCCTGGCACATCGAGGCCCGAGACGCCCGCGACGCGCAGTACCCCGGCCCGCGCATCTGGCACGCCTACCTCGACGAGCACGTCCCCGACCACCTCGCCGGCGCCTTCCTCACAGCGCTGACCGACCGGAGCCCGCTGCAGCGCGGCATGTTCGACCGCACCGCCCACCACAGCGCCGTCAAGGAGCCAAGCCCGCTGAGCCCACAGCAGGTCGTCGAGGCCCACACCGCCCGCATGAAGGCAATCGGCGCCCAGACCCGCGCCGCACGCCGCCGGCAGACCACCCCCGCGCCGCCCCCGCCGCACACCGCAGCCGTCCAGCCGACCGCCCACCGCTGAACCGGAAGGACCACCTCATCCCCCGCACCCTGAACCACCGCCGCACCTCGCTGCGGCGCCTCAACCGCTACCTGCGCAACAGCGACCGAATCCTGGCCTCCTGGGACGCCTACACGGAGTTCAACACCGACCTGGACGGCTGGCCCTTCGACGATGACGCCTACGGCCGCCGGGCCGCCGTCCGCGACTCCGACACCGTCGCGGCGTTCACAACCACCCGCGCCGGAGCCCGCCAACTCCTGGCCACCGCACGCCTCCAGCTCCAGCACCTGCCCGCCCACCTCACGCGCAAGAGCTGGCCCGGACAGCTGGCCATCCTGGAGCAGGCGCTGAACCGCCTCGACGCTCTGGACGCGCAGTGGCGCCAGACCGTGGCCCAGCTCCCCGAGGACGCCGGACCGGGGAGCGGGGCGTACGACGATGCGCTGGACGAGCACCACGCCGAGTGCTGGAGCTACCTGGACGACTGGGCCTGCCACGGCCGCGCCATCCTCGACATCAACACCGCCACCCGTCGAGCCGGCCCCCAGCCCAAGCGTCCGCACCTTCCGGTTCTCACGGCCCGGCACGGCGGCTACCGCGCGACGAGGCGGTGACCATGTCCTCCACCGCGGACACCGTCGAGGTCGACTTCATCACCCCGCGCCACCTCGCCGGTGGGGGCGACCCCGCCTGGATCACCGTGCCCCTCCACCGCGCCAGCGGCTGGAGCCACGGCGATGACCCGCTGATGCCGCGCGTGCTGCTCTCCAGCCCCGACCAGAAGGCCCTCCTGCGCCTGGAGCCGGACCCCGACGGCCAGTGGTGGACCCTCCACCACACCGCCGAGCCTGGCCGGCCCGCCTAGTACGCCGGCTTCGGCGCCCGCACCCCCGTCGAACTCATCGCCGCTTTCACCGACGCCCTCACCGACCCAGCCCCGCCGGCAGCTGAGTCCCACGACCCGTTCGGACCGCTCCGGCAAGTCGCCTGGAATCCCCCTGCCGCCGACGCCGACGGCCTCGTCTCGCCCGACGGCACCGCCTACGTCCAGCGGCTGGGCAGCGCAGAAGAACCGGGCTCCTGGTTTGTCACCGCCGCCCTCGCCCCGAACCGCCCGCCGGTGTGGCAGGCGCGCTTCGGCACCCACACCCCGCCCCACCTCGTCACCGCGTTCACCGCCGCACTGGTCGACCCAGAACCCGTGTACCGCACCGGCGAGCAGAGGCTGCCGACCCACAACCCCAGCCTCGTCGCCCGCAAGTACGTCGACGTGCCCGCGGCCTCCCTCGCCGCCGCGCTGGAGGACCGCGTCCGCTCCCTCGCCGCCCGGCCCGCCGGCACGCCGCCAGCCCCCATCCCCGCACGGCACTCGCCGCCGCAGCGCGGTCACAGCCGCTAGCCCTCCCGTCCCCGCCCGGAAGCACCCAGCCCTTGCCACCCTCCTCCACGAGCAACACCGACGGGTACGACCTCGCCCTGCGCCTCCTGCTCGGCCTGGCGGCCCTCGCCATCCTCCTCGCCCACCTCGCCTGGCTGTGCGGCAACCTCACCGCCACCCTCACGGGGGCCGCGTGGGCGCCCTACCAGCCCACTGCCGCCCTGCTCCACCCCGAGCAGGTCTGGCCCACCGCAGGAGAAACGTCCCTGCTGGTCGGCGCCCGCATCGTGCCCGTCGTCCTGTTCCTGGCCCTCGCCGCTGTGGTCGGCCTCCTGTGGGCCCGGCACAAGAGCTCGGGCGGGGGCCGGAAGGAGAAGATCACCGACATGGCCAAGGCCCGGGACATCGAGCCCCTGATGTCCAAGGCCATCACCGACAAGGCCCGCTCCCTGCGACCGAGTCTGAAGAACGCCAAGCACATCCAGGCCAAGGACACCGGCATCCTCCTGGGCAACCTGCAGGGCACCAGGCACGAGGTGCGGATGGGGTTCGAGGACGTCGCCGTCGCGATCATGGCGCCCCGCTCGGGCAAGACGACCTCCCTCGCGATCCCCTCCATGCTCAACGCACCCGGCCCGGTCCTCCTGACGTCGAACAAGGCCGCCGGCGATGCCTTCACCACCGCCTACGAAGCGCGGGCCCAGGCCGGGGCGGTGTGGACCATGGATCCGCAGCAGATCGCGCACGCCGCCCGCGAGATGTGGTGGAACCCCCTCGCCGGTGCGAAGACCCTGGACGGGGCGAACCGGCTAGCCGGCCACTTCCTCGCCGCGTCCGTGGACGCCTCCCAGCAGGGCGACTTCTGGTCCAAGGCCGGCAGCAACATCCTCTCCCAGCTCCTGCTGGCCGCAGCGCTCGACGAGCGCCCGATCACCGACATCATGGCCTGGCTCGCCTTCCCCGCCGACCGCACCCCGCTGGACATCCTGCGCGACCACGGCTTCACCGCCGTCGCCGCTCAGCTCAAGGGCACCGTGGAGGGTCCGCCCGAGACCCGGGACGGCATCTACGAGACCGCCCGCCAGTACGCCGCGGCCCTCCTGAACGCGGAGATCGCCGCGTGGGTGACGCCGCAGAAAGACGTCGCGGAGTTCCGGCCGGAGCAGTTCGTCACTTCCACCGACACCCTCTTCCTGCTCAGCAAGGACGGCGGAGGCGGCGCGTCGGCGTTGATCGCCGCGTGCGCGGACTCGGTGATGCGGGCCGCGACCGCTCAGGCCGAACGCGCCGGCGGACGCCTCGACCCGCCCATGCTGGCGATCCTCGACGAGGCCGCCAACGTGTGCAAGATCAGCGACCTGCCCGACCTGTACTCCCACCTCGGCTCCCGCGGGATCATCCCCATCACGATCCTGCAGTCCTATCGCCAGGGCCAGAAGGTCTGGGGGGACGCGGGCATGGACGCCATGTGGTCCGCCTCGACGGTCAAGGTCATCGGCTCCGGCATCGACGACCCGGACTTCGCCGACAAGCTCTCCCGCCTGATCGGCGACCACGACGTGCAGACCACGTCCACCTCGCACTCGGAGTCCGGCAAGAGCACGTCGGTCTCGATGCGTCAGGAGCGGATCCTGCCCGCCGACGCGATCCGCGCCCTGCCCAAGGGCACCGCGCTCTGCTTCGCCACCGGCATGCGCGCGGCCATGCTCGATCTACGGCCGTGGTACCGAGAGCCCGGGGCGACAGAACTGTCCGCCGCGTCCGACCGCGCGTCGCAGGCGATCACCAGCCGCGCCGTCGCGAAGCACAGCCCCGTGCAGTCCGACTGCGGAAAGGCCGTGTGAGCGACACCCTGCTGCACGTGGTGCCCCGTCCGCTCACGCTAGGCGAAGGAGTGGGCCGTATCCCGTAGCAGCGGGTCGCGGTTAGGCGGAAGGACGGTGACTGGGAGACATGTCCGGCCGATCTTGAAACTCCAGAAGGGCGGGCGGCGGCCCCGTCGCCACAGCGGCCCGGAAGCGTTCGTCCACCAGGCGAACAAACACACGATCCCGGCGATCGCCAGCCTCCATGGTGCGGTGCCACCCTGTTCCCTCACGCTCCCACTGTTCCCGCGCGATCTCCCCGCGGAAGTGCCCATCGAGTTTGATCGCGAGCTTCTCGACGGACAGATGGCCGATACGGAACCGCTGCAACAACTCCCCGAGAGCGAGAGACGTGATCAGATGCTGCTGATGCCGCTTCAAGGTCACCGGTGCAACAGGCGGTGCCCATGCCTGGAGCAAAATCGGGTCGCTCAGCGCGAGCGTCGCAAGCTGGAGGTGGCTGTCCCTGATGGCCTGCTCGTTGCTCGTACGTGCCTGCCGAACCTGGTAGAGGAGCGAGAGAGCCACACCGGCCAAAGCGATGGCTGAGAGCACGACGGAAACGGCCCCGTACGTCTGGCTGATGTCACTCAGCTTCCCCCAGTCCGTGCCCGCCGGAGCCACAGCGGCCAGTACGAACGGTGTCGCAACTATCAGCCCCAGCAGTCCAAGACCGAGCAGGACGTAAGCCACAGCCGTCAGTACCCAAGTCATGCGCTGCGCCGTGCCACTTCCAGTTGTCATCCGTCCCCCGCACGCTGGCTGACAGTTCGCTGACCAGAATGAAGCCCGTCTTCACGGCCGACAAGAGGCGCTCAATGCGGCGCCCGCACGATCGACCGGACAGCCCTGCACGGACGTCGCGGGCGGCCAGGAGGCCCTGGGCAGGCGCTCCGTGGTTTACCTCGACACGTCCGTCTTCTCTCCCGGGGGCGAGAGACCACCGTGACGCCACGGGTCACCGCGCACTCGCCCAGTACCGCGCGCACCGCAAACCTCCCGCCGGACCGGCATCTGCACCCTCCACCCCACTACCCAACCGCAGCAGAGCGCCTACTCACCCGCGCCGTCGGCTCCGCCGGCCGGACACCACCACGGCCCCAGCCGAGAAAGGTACCCCTCTGGCCACCACCCCTCCTCTGCACACCCTGCTCGCCCAACCCCGTAGCGCGCTGGGCACCTTCGTCCCCGCCGGCCTGCACTGCTCGCACGCAGAGCGTCGCCACCTTGGCCAACTCGCCCACGCGGGTACCGACCTCTTTGAGATCGGCCTCGCCCACCACGACGCCCACCTCGACGGACCTGTCATCCAGCACGCCTACCGCCGCGTACTGCGTAGCGGCGATGCCCTGGACAGCGTCGTCCGCGCGGTCGCGTATGCCGCACACCTGCGACCGACCGTCGTCATGACCTACTGGGAACCCGTCCAACGGCACGGCCCCGAATCCGCGGCCCGCCTCTTCGCCGATGCCGGCGCGTCCGGCGTGATGATCGTCGACCTGCCTGACCACCACGCCGAGTGCTGGCAGGCCGCAGCACACCACGCGAACCTCCGCACCCCACGCCTCGTCCCGCGCCGCACCACCGACGACGACCTGGCCACCGTGGCCACCAACGCCTCCGGGTGGCTCTACCCACCGGCTAGCGCTCAACCCACCGGCTACCGAGGGCCGCTCGACATCCCCGCCCTAGCTGCCTTCACCCGGCGCTTGCGCGCGGCGAGCCCCTTGCCGGTCGTGTCCGGCGTCGGGACTTCCACACCCGCCCTAGCGGCACACGTCGCGCCCCTGGTGGACGCCGTCGTCATCGGCACCCCC
Source organism: Streptomyces sp. NPDC048734 (assembly GCF_043198675.1). Classification (NCBI taxonomy): domain Bacteria; kingdom Bacillati; phylum Actinomycetota; class Actinomycetes; order Kitasatosporales; family Streptomycetaceae; genus Streptomyces; species Streptomyces sp. NPDC048734. The sequence goes on from NZ_JBICUZ010000004.1 coordinate 362,392, forward strand.
GTCGTCCGCGCTCTGGTCAGCACCCCCGAACAAGCGCCGCAGCTGGTCGCCGCGTTCGCCCGCGCCCTTGCTTCGACGGCCGCCACAGAGCCGCGCGCCCGCTCCCCTACCCGCCACTGAGCAGTCGACAGGACCACAGCGCACGCCGCACCTCCCCCCTACCTCAGGACAGTCCCATTTCAGATCAGCCCCAGTTCCGCGCCCTCTCCCTCGGCGCGGGAGTCCAATCCAGCACCCTCCTTGCCCTGTCAGCAGAAGGTGTCCTCCCCAAGGTCGACTACGCGATATTCGCCGACACCGGATGGGAGCCCCGAGCGGTTTATGCCCACCTTGACCGACTGGAAAGGGAGGTAGCCGCCCCTGCGGGCATACCGGTACTTCGCGTGTCGGCCGGAAATATCCGCAGCGATGCTCTTAACCCCGATCACCGGTTCGCCTCCATGCCGCTGCATATCCTGAATCAGGACGGGCGACCTGGGATGACGCGGCGGCAGTGTACCGGCGAATATAAGGTGCGGCCGATCAAGCAGAAAGTGCGCGAACTTCTCGGCCGCCCCTACCCGAACCGCATACCAAAGGGCGTTTTCGTCGAGCAGTGGGTCGGCATATCCACGGACGAATTCCATCGCGCGAAGGACGCGGACGTCAAGTACATGCGCAACCGGCACCCGCTACTGGACATGTCGTGGAGCAGGTCCGACTGCGTGCGCTACCTGACGTCATTCGGGCTCGCCGATACGCCGAAGTCGAGCTGCCTGGGATGCCCGTTCCACGGAAATGCGCAGTGGCGGCATATTCGAGATACCTCCCCGTCCGAGTGGGCGGACGTTGTCGAATTCGACGCGGCCATCCGGCAGGGCAATGCTCGCGCCAATGCGTCGGGCAGCCGATTGCTCGGCGAAGCATTCCTGCACCGCTCGCGCGTGCCGCTGAGCCAGGCGCCGATCGACCACGTCACCGCCGCCGAGCGGGCTGCCCTGCAGCTCAGCGCGGAGGAGGCCGAGGTCCTGGAGAGCGGTGTCGAGGACGGCTGCTCGCCCTGGGCGTGCCGCGGTGATACCGAGGCGCTGACGCAGGACGGCTTCGGGCTGGCTACATGATCCTCGACCTCTTCGCGGGGCCGGGCGGCTGGAGCAGGGCCCTGCAGGTCCTCGGCGTGCGCGACGTCGGGCTGGAATGGGACCAGTGGGCGTGCAAGACCCGATCGGCGGCTGGGCAGTTGACTATCCGGTGCGATGTGGCGAGGTATCCGGTCTGGCCGTTCGTCGGCCGTACCCGCGGTGTGATCGCCTCGCCGCCGTGCCAGGCGTGGAGCATGGCCGGCAAGCGCCTCGGCCTGCTCGACCAGCCGCTGGTGCACGAGGCGGTCGCCGACCTGGCCGTCGGCCGCGACACCCGCGAACGTCTCCTGGCCGCCTGCCGCGACGAGCGCTCCCTGCTCGCCGCCGAGCCCATGCGCTACCTCTACGCCCTGAACGCGGCGGGCGAGCCGGACTGGGTCGCCATGGAGGAAGTCCCGGACGTCCTGCCTCTGTGGAAGCAGTACGCCGCCGTCCTGCGCGGGTGGGGGTTCTCCGTCTGGTACGGGATCCTCAACGCCGCCGACTTCGGGATCCCCCAGACCAGGAAGCGGGCGATCCTCCTCGCCTCCCGCGTTCGGCCTGCACAGCCGCCCACGCCCACGCACGCCCAACTCGCCGAACCTGAGTCGCTGTTCGGCCCGGGCCGTACCCGCTGGGTCAGCATGGCCGAAGCCCTGGGATGGGGCGCGACCGACCGCCCCGTCCCCACCGTCTGCGCAGGCGGCGGGCCCGGCGGCGGGCCTGAGCCGTTCCCGTCGGGCTCCCGCAAGACGCTCTCCGACGCCCGCGAGCGCGGCACCTGGATGCCCCGGCCGGACGGGGCGGTCCTGCAGTCCCGGCGCGAAGGCGCGGGGTGGGCGGCCCGGCACGGCACCCGCGAGAACCGCGGCGCCGACGCTCCGGCACCGACCTTCACTGCCGAAGCCCACCGCTGGTCCTGGTCCCTGCGCAGCAACAACCAGGCCAACGCCACCGTCCGGCCCCTGTCCGAGCCGGCCGGCACCCTGTTCTTCGGAAACCGCGCGAACGAGTGCACCTGGGTCGCCGAGCCCGCCTCGCCGCCGACCGAGGAGGCCGCCACCCCGGCTGTCCCCGAGCCGATCCGGATCACCGCCCGCGAGGCCGGCCTCCTGCAGACCTTCCCGGCCGACTACCCCTGGGCCGGCAACAAGGGCCAGCAGTTCTCCCAGATCGGCAACGCCGTGCCCCCGCTGCTCGCCGGCCACCTCCTCGCCCCGCACCTCGGCCTCCCCCTCAATCCCGACGACTTCACCCTCGCCGCCTGATGCCCCGCACCCCCGAACCCGACGAAGACGACCTCGACACCCTCGTGTCCCCTCGACCGGTGTTCCACGTCGAGCAGGCCCTCCTAGGTGCTCTCCTCCTCGACCCGCACCGCCAGGACGACGTCAGCGGCATCGCCGCCAACTCCTTCTCCACCGCCGCCCACGCCGCCCTGTACGGCGCGATCACCGCCCTGCCGCGACCCGACCCCGCCGAGCACGCGAAGAACACCCAGTGGCTCGACCGCGTACTCACCAAGGCCCAAGAGCAGGCACGCGGGCTGACCGCCTCCTACCTGCACACCCTCGTCCAGGTCTGCCCCTGGCCCCGCCACGCCCCCGCCTACGCCCGGATGGTCGAGGCCGAACACGCCCGCCGCCGCCTGCACACGGCCGCCGAACGCCTCATCCACACCGTCCACGACGCCTCCCTTCCCCACCCCGTCCAGACGGTGCTCACCGAGGCCGACGCACTCGCCGCGGTCGCGGACGACATCGCCACCCGCTTCCCGCCCCGCGCAGGCGTCCTGCCCCGCACGCCGGCACCGCCGCCACCCGCCGCACCGCACCCGGCAGAGGCCGCCGAGGAGGAGCAGCTCCTCCTCGCCACCGCCACGGCCTACCCCGCCGGCATCGACACCGTCCGGTGGCTGCTCCCCGACGACCTCACCGTGGCACTGCACACCGGTCTGTGGCAGTGCCTGATGGCCCTGGCCCGCCGCGGCGATCCCGTCGACCCCGTCACCGTCCTGTGGGAGGCCCAACAGCGCGGCCTGCTGAACGACGGAAGCGCACCGGACGAGGTCCTGCGCATGCTCGCCGAACCGGCCGGGTCCGCCGAGCACTGGGGCGAACGAGCCCTGCAGCGCTCCCTCCTGGCCACAGCCGAGCACACCGGCCGGCGCATCCAGGCGTACGCGGACGACCCGGCGAACACCCCGTTCCAGCTCGTCGTCGGCGCCCGCCGCGCCCTCGCCGACGTCGCCACCGTCCGCACCCGGTGGCAGCACGCCACCGCAGCCACCCCACCGCAACGCCAGCGGCCCATACCCACCACCCGCGCCGGACCGCCGACCACCAGGGCCGCGCCCACCGCCCGATCTTCACGAGCAACCCGGTAGCCCCCGACGACACCGGTGGCCAGGTACGAAGGCCCGGCCACCGGCAGGACAGATGAGACCCCCACGTGACTCCCCCTATCGACGCCCACGTCCGCCTCGACACCCACCCCACCCACCCCAGCGCCGTACAGGCCGTCGTGACCGGCACCCAGGCCAGTATCGCCGTCATGGCGCTGGAGGCGGGCGGCTGGAGCGTCGCCGCCACAGACGTCCTGGTCCTGGCCCGCATCGACCACTAGGAGCCCTACTGGGCCAACGACGCCGCCACGCACCTCGTCGCCGAAGGCATCACCGTCGACATCACCTCGCAACTCCGAGAGGCCATCGACGAGGAATGGACCTGGCCGAACTACCCGATGCCGTGGTGCACCCGCAGCGAGATCCGCGAGGTCTCCCAGCAAGCGCAGAAGATCCACGACGACATCCACCACGGCCAGCTCCTCATCCACGCCCACGCCCACGACGGCCACACCACCGTCGCGGTTGGCACCTACCTCCACCGGGGCGGGAAGTCCGTCTACCTTCACGGCGAGGACCATCTGCGCCAGATCGCCGACACCTTCGACTCACCCGCCCAGGCCCTGCTCGCCTTCGAGAAAGTCCACGCAGCCGAGATGCGCCCCGGACCAGCACCCCTGACCGACACCGAACGCGAGGCCATCGCAGCGCGCTCCGTCTTCAACGTCACCACCGCCAAGTCCGCGCCCGCCCCCGCGAAGCCGGAGACCGTCCCGATCTACCTGGCAGACGCCGACGACCACGACGCGCTCCTCGACGCCCACCGCGAGTTCGAGAAGTGGCGCACCTGGTCGGATGACACCACCCACGCCATCCACGAGTCGCAGACCCTGCGCATCGAGCGCGTACACGAAACCTCCGCCCACGAGACCGCCTGGACTGTGGCCGCCTACGAGACGCCTGTCTCCGAGCGCATGTGGGCCCTCACCGCGACCGGCGCCACCCCCGCCCCGCTGCTGCAGGATCTGCTGACCCATCTCGCCGACGGCGCGGGCTGGGACACCGCCCTCGGCGCCCCGGTGAACGAGAAGATGGTCACCGCGGCCACCCAGCCACTCTCCAGCGCCGGCTGGAAGCACACCGTGGACGGGCGATGGATCCGCTGGACATCCTCCGACGGGGACGCCGGCATCCAGTTCGACGCCTTCGCCGCGCAGCACCCCAGTCAGAACCAGGCCACCTGGACCCTCCGGGCCGGAACCCAGCCTGACCAGGGCAGACCCACCTGGTCGATCACCGTATCCCCGCAGACCCCGAGTTCGCTGCTCGCGAGCCTCGCCGAATCCCTCGCCAACGAGACCGGCACCCGCCAGGTCCAGCAGGGCCGCGCGCCCGCGACCAGCCTCGCCTTCGGCCCGCCAGCCCCGGCGGTCAGCGCCGACCCCTCCGCCAGCCGCTCACGCTGACCAGCAACCACGGGAGCGGGGCAACATAGCGCGGGATCGCCGGTTGGCCAAACCGGCGATCCCGCGGACCATAGATAGTCCACCGCCACCCCCTGTCCGCACGTCGAAAGAAGCCCTCACGACCCCAGACACGATTCGAAGCGCGACCCGCCCGGCGACGCGCAGCCCTGTCCGCTCACGCCGCGGCGTAGCTCGCCCGGAACAGATCCCGGGCCCGCTCCACGTCCTTCAGCGAACGGAGCTGGACCTCCAGGTCGCCGGTCCCGTGATGACCGACACCAGATACGTCCCTGGTGAAGTCCGGCACGAGGTCGACGTCCTTCGGGTTGACCTTCAGGTAGACCAACAACTTGCTGCGCTGCGGCGGGCACATGCAGGCGAAGTTCCGCAGGCGCTGGTACGCGCGGTACTGCTTACGCTCCACGCGGTTCACGCCGTCCCCGAGCCCAAGCAGGACCTCGTCGACCGCACCCGCCAGCTCCACCATCGCCACGCCCTGCACTCCGGCCGCCGCCTGGGCAACCAACCCCCGCCGTGCCCGGTGGACCACCTGCATGCCACCGCTCACGGAAGCCACGGTCTCAAGGCCGAGCAGATCGCTGCCGAAGAACCGGTAGCGGACCAGGTCGATCGAGCGCCGATGCTCACGCACCGCGTGCACGTCGTAGCGGGTGAAGTCGCCGGCGACGCAGATCAAACGCGGGCCGCTCCACAGGACCTGGGATGCGGCCGTCACCCCGAGCCGGTCGCGGACCAGGTGCTCGAACTCGGCACGGTGGTCCATCAGCCACGCCAGATAGAACAGGCCCTGGTTGATCACGCCGGCATCCGTGCCGCGCTTGTACTCGACGATGACCGGCGAGCCGTTCTCGTCCAGCCCGAGCGAGTCGATCCGACCCCCGTGCACCGGTCCGGTGCTGTACTCGCTCGCCAGGAACCGGACGCCCAGCAGCGTCTCCATGTGCCTCTCGACGAGGCCCTGCACGTCGGCCTCGATCTCAGCAAGACGCGGCATGACCTCCGTCATGCCGCTGTTCGTCATGTCCGTGCGGAACAGCTTCAGGCCCGACACCTTCCCCTCCTCGGCTCGGAGATCACCAACGCCGAGAAGGTGCGGGATTGTTTCCGCGAGAGGTTCCAGGAGCGTGAAGATAATGTGAGACCCTACGTACGGCCCGATCAGGGAGCGCTCGCGTCCCCCGGTCACCGGGAATCCGCGATTCCCCCATGCGTCCCCCACGCCCAGGAAGACAGCGCCCGGAAGCTGCGTTTACGCAGGTCAGCCCCCGTAGCTCAGTGGATAGAGCACGTGCCTTCTGAGCACCTACCCTGTCTCACGTAGCCCCGGCGAATGACTACTGCGCTCGCTCCGCAGCAAACCATCACCGAGAAATCTCCTTCACCTCTTGCCGCTTGACTGGCCTCCTTGAGTCGAATGTTCCATTCAACATGCCGCAGGCACCGAACCGCTGGCGACTGATTCGTTCGAGCCAGCGACGGCGACGGGCGACACAGCTGCAGCGCTATGGGATGGGAGTTCGACGCAGATTTCCCAAGCTTGCAGCCAGTGGCAGGGTAGCCGAAAATAATCGCTTACGCGTGCGACCTCGGAGCATTGTCAGTGCCGTGCCCTAGCGTGAATTGCCGGTCAAGCGGATGATGTTGGGGGGCTCTCTGTGTTCTTTGGCGAGTCATCCGCGGCGTACGAGAGCATCACGTCGCGGATGAAGGCGCTGGCCGTAGTTCGGCCACTATTAGCGCTCGACGAGAGTCCGGCGAAGCGGGAGCGGGGCTGGGAGGGGTACCGGCTGGCCGAACTCGCCTTGGCAGCCATCGACTTCGTAACGCTGCGGATAGGGGCGCGGACGGCAGTTCGGCAGGAAGCCGTCGTGGAACAGGTGGCTGAGTCTGCGGCGCTCCAGGTTCCCGGGCGGGCGGGTACCGAGTATCGGGAAGTCGCGCGCTGGCTGGTGGAGCGGATGATCAACACCGAGAGACACGACCGGTGCTTTCGGCACGAGATCGGCAGCGTGACAAGCGACGGCTTCGTCGTCAGAGACTTCCCGTTCCAGATTCTCAAAGACGTGCCGGACGAAGCCGGGCAGGCTGCGCTGACAGTTACTGATGCGGCCATCACGGTGCTCGTCCATGCGGTCGATGTGGACATCGCGTCCGAGCAGATCGCGGCGGAGGCCAAGCTGGCCGCGCTGCTCAAGCGCGCGCGGATCGGTGAGGCGTGGCAGGTCGCCCGCACCGCCCACTTACAGAGCATCCGCTACGCGAAGGAACTGCTGAACCGCATGGAGGAGATGAAACGCAACGTACGGGCCGTCGACTGGGAGGCGGATCTTGAAGGCCCGCTGAAGGAGGCGCAAGAACACGTTGAGGAGAGGTCTCGGGCGGAGACTCAGCTGAAGGCGCAGGTGGCGCAACTGCTCGAGGTCACGGAAGAGGAACACAAGCGGCAGCAGCTAGAAGCACTGCATGCGCTGATCGAGGATTGTCTGCAGCGGCACTTGATGCTCATCGACATGCTGCTCAGGGTGGTTCCTGAGTTCCGGCGCCAGCAGGACCGGCAGATCTTCGTACCTCCCGTGGTCCACACACGGGTGCATCTGCGCAGCCAGCTCCTGGAGCCGGCGCTTGAGCTCAGCATCGAGGACAGCGAGCGGCCCCTGGAGACGTTCGTGCGTGGGGTGCTAGGTCCGGTCCGCCCGAGGGTGATGTACCTGCCGGACTACTTCGAGACCCTCACGCGGATGCCGGAACAGGCCGAGATTGAGCTGGTCGCAGTGGGCGCATGGGACGACTGGGAAGACACGTCCGATCCACCGAGGTTCGACGACGCGCAGCATACATGGGTGGACAGGCTGCTTTCGGGTGTCCCCGGGGAGGGCGTGCGGCTGTCTCGGCTGCTCGAGCGTGCCCGCCAGTGGGGCGAGGGCAGAGGGCCTGGTGACGACACTGACCATCTGCTGGCCATGGAGACCGCGCATCGTTTTCGGCATATCCCCGTCGCCGAGCTGGCGCGCGGTGAGGAAGCCGTCGTTGTCGTGGATGACGGGACTGAGTTGGACGACCCGGTTTTCGGTGGCAGCGACTTCCTGCTGTTGCCGGCCGTGGGTGAACCGGTCTCCGACAGCGTTGATGCGGCCCCGGACACGCAACCACCCCATTCACCAGAATTTGTTCCCCGCACCACGAGCGACGATCTGGAGCCGAGTGCATGACGCAGTACGACGATGTTGCCGCAGCAGCCCGGATGGTGGCTCTGGCTATGACACGCGGCAAGTCCCCAGGGCGCTCTGGAGACTACGCCCGCCTCGTGCGGCGGTTCGACACGGAACCGGACTTCGCGCAGCTGGTGCGGAAGGTCGCGCAGGGCTTTGACCTCACGGTCCAGGAAGTACACCCGCAGGCGGGACTGATCCTGGCAACCACACGCGAGACCGACTTCGCCGTCTCGGTCACCGACCTCGTGCCGAATGCGGAGAACCGTCCGCTGTACCTACTCGCTCACCTGGCCATCGCGTCGCGAGCCTTCCCTCGTCCGGAGGACTTGGACGACGACGAGCACGTCGCCCGGGTATCGGTGCAGAAGGTCGACGAAGACGTTAGGGCCTATGCGACCGTCCTTGAGCGCCGTGCTGCAGCCGCCGACGAGGACACCGACCCGCCGGCCGGCAGCCCCGGGCTGGAGGGATTGTGGCGGGCCTACCTGCGTCGAAACCCCACCGGTCGTACGGACAAGGACAGGACCCCGCGCTCGGCGACGTACGCGCTGGTGAGGAGGGCGTTCACGCATCTCGAGCAGCGCGGATTCGTCCGCACGACCAGTGAGGAAGAGGGCGGCACCTACGCCACCAACGTCCTGTACAGACTGCACATCCGTGACCAGGCAGCCCGGGACATGCTCCAGGAACTGGCTGCCCTGGGCGTGGCGGTCTTGCCGCACCACGATGCGTCACTCCCATCCGAGGCTCCGGAACAGCCCGACGCTACGGACCACGGCATGCTCCCGGACTCCGCCCCAGCCACCTGACGCCATCGCGATGTAAGGACCCCTCTCCATGTACGAGTTGAACCGCATCCTGCTGCGCAACTTCGGCCCGCTCGATGCCCGCTACGAAAACGTGAACCTGGACTTCTCTGGCGTGGGCCCCCTGGTTGAGACTGCATCCCTGATGCCGGCGCCCGGACATGTCACGCAGCGGCCCTCGCCAGCCAGTCTGGTCATGCTCCAGAACGGCGGCGGCAAGGGTGTGCTCCTGACCGGCATCACCTGCACCACGATCCCGCTGCGCCACCATAACCCGGAGAAACTGCGGAGCTTCGTCGTCTCGCCAGCTCAACCCTCCCATATCGTCCTGGAGTGGGCTGATGCCCGCACTGGCAGGCTCTTGGTCACCGCGCAGATCCTCGCGCCCGAGGGCGATGGCAAGCTCAAGCGCCGCTTCTACAGCTTCCACCCGGGTGCCGCCCTGTCCGCGGACGATCTACCTTTCCACCGCGACGGTCACTGGCTGCCGTTCGACCACTACTACACCGAGCTGTGCGAACTGCAGGACACGGTCGAGGCGTTGGAACTACAGATCGTGGACGGGCAGGAGAAGTGGGAGAAACATCAGGCCGGTCTGGGTCTCGAACCTGGCCTCTTCGATGTCCAACGCAAGATGAACGCCACCGAGAGCGGGGCGGCCGAAGCGTTCACCACCTCCAGTGCGGCAGCGTTCGTCCAGTGGCTGCTGGAGAAGGCCAACGACGACGACAAGTACACCAGCCTCGGCAGTGCCTTCGAGACCTATGCCGGCGCCCACGACCAGCGCGAGAAACTGTTCAAGGAGCGGGAGTTCGCGCTGGCCATGGAAGAGACCTGCGCCCGTGTGGCCGACCGGCACCAGGAGCACACCGACCAGCAGCGCGAAGCTGGCGAGGCCAGGGCCGGCCTCGCCGCCCTTGCCGCAGGGCTGATGCGTCGGCATCAGATCCTCACCGCCGCGGCACAGGCCACCACAGACTCGGTCAATGCCACATACCGGACCCATGAAGCGGCCAAGCAGGCACTAGATATCGCCAAGGCACGTGTGGCGCATGCGCGTTGGGCTGCCTGCGGCATCGAGCTGGGCGAATCAACCGAGGAGCAAAAGCAAGTCGCCGCGACGACACAGCGGCTGGAAGACCGTCTTGCGGGCTGGCGCAGCGTCCCGGTCGCTGTGCGTCACGCGGCTGCCCAGGAGCACCACGGCCGCATGCAGCGGGCCCTCTCCGAAGCCGAGGAAACAGCCGCCCCTTATGTGCAGGCGTGTGATATCGCCGCGGCGGCGCTGCGGGCGGGCTACGCGGCGGCCGAAACGCAGGCACGCGTCGAGGCCGGCAACCTGGAGAGGGAGATCTCCGAGTTTCGCAGCAAGATCCAGCAGTGGCGCAAGCGAAGCAACTCGCTCCATAAGGATGCCGGTACGGCTGAGGGAGAGCAGCGCCAGTTGCGCCGTCAGGTGCAGGACTTCGAAGAGCAGCTGCGCACCGCACGGGACGAAGGACAGGTACAACCCGGCGAAAGCGCCGCGGACGCCGCCTCCCGGATGGACGGCGAAGCTGATCACCACGGCCAGCTCCGTGTAGAGGCCAAGAAGGCACAGGATGAGGCCCGCACCCGCCGGACACAGGCATATCAGCAGTTGCCTGCACTGCAGGAGCGGGCTCTCGATGACCGCCAGGCAGCAGAAGCGGCCGAAGCGGAGACCGACCGGCTACGCGTCCGCGCCGAGTCCGTGCGCCGCCACCCCGTGACTGCGGAACTGCTTGAGCTCGGCCTCGAAGACCTACAAGACGGCGATGCCCTGACCTGGCTCGCCGACCACTGCGCTGCCCTGCAGGGCTTGATCGAGCGGAAGATCACCGCTCTGGACGGTGCGCTCAGGCGGACACAGCTCCAGCACAGCGCGGATGAAGAACTCCTCGCCGCCCTGGACACCAGCGACGGCCTCCTGCCCGCCACCAAGGAGGTCCGCACCCTGTGTGCCGACCTCTGTTCCCAGGGCATCGACGCCGTCCCCGGCTGGCAGTGGCTGCGCGACAACGTCCCGCCGGACGATCACCAGCGCCTCATCAACGACCACCCGGACCTGGTCGGCGGCATCATCGTAGGCGGCGGCCTCGCAGCACTGGATCAGGCGCAGCGTCATCTGGAGCGCACCCGTCCCCTGCCCACTGCGGCCGTCGCGGTAGGAACCGGGGAACGGATGCTGACGCCGGTACCCGACACAAGCGGCCGGATGGTGCCCGAGCCGACCCCGGCCCTGCATGACGAACAGGCTGCGGCACTCGAACGAGCCGAGGTCGAAGCACGCCTGGCGGCCTCCGCGCAGGCACTGGATGAGCTCGGTGAACGCATCAGTGTCACCCGCGACCTGGGCAACAAGATCACGTACTGGCTGGACGAGATCGGCCCCGTGAGCGTAGAGGTCCGGCTCGAACAGCTCCAAGAGCTCCGGACGGCAGCGCAGGCATCCCAGGCCAGCCTTGAGGTCGCGCGCGCCAGCGCCGCACAGCACGACGATGCCGTCACCGCTGCCGAGGAGGTCTACACACAACAGGAAACGGCTCACCGCGAGGCCGCCGAGGCCGCGCAGGCGATGCGCCGCCTTGCGGAAGCCGAGGCGAAAGCCAGCCAGGCACGCGACCGGATCACCGCGCTCGAGGAAGAAGCTCAGCAGCGTCAGCGCGAACTCGAGGAGCTGGGCGAGAAAGAGGAGACCGCCCACGGCGACATCGCACGTATGACCCAGGCGGTGGAAGCCGCCGTCCAGCAGGCCCAGAGCCATGCCCAGGCGCGAAAGAAGGTCACCGCCACGCCCGAGGCCGAGCAGGCTCAGCACACCAAGGGAGCGCCCTGCGAAGCGCTCACCGTCCTCCAGCACCGCTACGAGCAGGCAGTCGAGGACCTGCGCAGTGTGGACATCGGAGAAGACCAGCGTCAGCGTGCCAAGGAAGCAGAAGACGCCCTGCGCACCTGCCAGGACGAATGGGCGCAGGTCCCTGACCGGGTCAAGCCCTTCGCCCAGGAATACAGCCGTTCTCCTGCCGCGGCGGATGACGTCCAGCGCGACGCCGTACAGCGCGATCTAGACCAACAGATCAACAGCCTCCAGGACCAGCTACGGCGCCTTCGAGACAAGGAGAGCCGTCTCAAGGAACGACACCGCACGCTCGCCACCGCAGCACAAGACATCAGCGCTCAAGACGTCGCCGAGTGGACCCCACACTCCCTCGAAGAGGCTTACGACCTGACCGCCCGTGCCGAACACGCCCAGGCGGAGGCCCAGCAGGCCGAACGCGGCGCCGGCGAGGAGTACAACGCGGCCCGCAGGCAGCAGAGCCAGCACACTCGCGAACTCGACGCCTTCGGTCACGTCCTAGCACGCTTGGATGCCACGATCGAACAGCTCGGCATTCAACCCGCGGCGGACCCCTACGAAGGCACCGCCGATGCGGCCGAACCCGCCGTACGGCAAGCCACCGCCCGCTACGAAGACGCCCGGCGCAAGCTCACCAGCACCGAGCGCTGCGTCGAAGACAGCGTGTCCTTGCTCAAGGACCAGGCCAGCGACGTCCGCTTCGAGCAACTCGACATCCCCTTGCGCAACCAGATCTCGGCTCTTGACCGGCGGCATATCCCCGCCGCCGCCCGAGAGTGGACTACGGCGTTGCACCGCGCTGCCGCAGCCCTGACTACCCAGCTCGAAGGCATGAGCAAGGCGCGTGAGGCCCTCGTGTCCCAGCTCAGCGGCTTCGTCACCGAACTCCTCCAGCAAGTGGACCAAGCAAGCCGGTTCTCCCTCTTCCCCGACGGTCCCACGCCCTGGGCAGGGCAGCGCTTCCTCACCATCCGCTACAGGAAGCCCGAGCCCTCCGTGCTCACCGCCCATATGCGCGAAACCATCGACAACCTCGCCGCCAACCCGCGCACCCGCAAACTCAAAGGCACCGAGGTGGTCATGCGCTGCCTGCACGCAGCCGTTCCCCGTTTCACCGCCGAGGTCATGAAACCCAACGCCACCCAACGAATCGAACGCGTGCCCGTCGAGAAGATGGGCAAGATCTTCTCCGGTGGCCAGGAACTGACTGGCGCCATCCTGCTCTACTGCGCCCTCGCCGCGCTGCGCACCTCCCCCGGCCCCCGCAGCCGCACCCGCCACGGCGGACTGCTCCTCCTGGACAATCCCATCGGCCGCGCCAACGCCCCTTACCTCGTCGACATCCAGAGCCAGATGGCGGCAGCCCTCGGCATCCAGCTCATCTACACCACCGGCCTGAGCGACGAAGCCGTCACGGCCCGATTCCCCGCCACCATCCAGCTGCGCAACGACGCCGAAGCCCGCACTGGCCTCTCCCGCATCCGCCTCGACGACCGCGTCCGCAACGCCCTCATCCCCACCCCTCGGACCGCCCCGGAGACCCACGGGCCCGAAGCAAACGGATACCTCAGCTCCGCACGCCTGTACACCAAGGGGGATACGAACCGATGACGACGCCCACCCCCGAGCAGCTTCCTCGCCTCTCATCAGGCGCCGCCCGCCTCAGCGCCGCACTGCACGCTCGCGCCGAGAAGGCCACCGTGCCGCGCGCCATGGTGATGGAAGCCTTCACCGCGGCCCTCCCCGGCACCGCCCGCAGTCAGGACTCTCGCACCGCACTGGCAACCCTGCTCGAAGAACTCTCCGACGCCGGCACCCTGCGACTCCCCCACGGTCAGAGACACAAATGGGACGCGGGCCGTCCCGCCCTGCCCGAACAGATCCGGCTGCCCGCAGTCGCCCCCCGCAAGCCCGCTCCTGTCGCCACACGGCGCTCCTACCGCCCTGAACTCGACTGGGTTCACACGGCGTACCTCACCTCCGCCCACCACGAAGACCTGGCCCTCATCAACCGATGGTTCCGCGACACCAGCAATCGTCCTGAACTTCGTGTACCGATCCCCCTGCGCGAACGCTCGTACGAGATCTTCCAGGACGAAAAGCGCCTTGATGGTCTCCTCTCCGGTGCGCTCTTCGCCCCAGGCCGCCTTACCCTGGAACAGCTCGGCACCTTTCGCGAACCACCGCCCCTCGCCTACCGACTGCTCGGCGACGGAGACACCCTCCTGGTCGCCGAGAACAGCGACACCTACGCCACACTCCGAGACCTACTCACCCCGAATCCCGGACGCACCAGAGCCGTGGCCTTCGGCTCCGGACGGGCCTTCGAAGCCTCTATCGAAACTGCCAAAGAGATCCATGGGATCCAGCGGATCCTCTACTACGGTGACCTCGACGCAGAAGGGCTCTCGATTCCCGCCCGTGCCTCCGTAACAGCCACCCAGTGCGGGCTCCCCTCGGTCGAACCCGCCTCCGTGCTGTACGGCCTCCTCCTGAGCCGGCCCTCCACGCCGGGCCAGATGGTCTCCGATGAGCGCGCCTACACGCTTACGGCTTGGTTGCCGCCCAGACTGCGACAGAGGACTCATGAGGTACTAGTGTCGGGCCGCCGTATTGCACAGGAAGCCACCAACCGTAACCAGCTGGCCGACGACGCCACGTGGTGGCCTTGAGTTCATCGGGAGACCGCGAGTATCTCCAGGCAGTCGTCCGCCGGCAGGCCTCCGGGGCACTGGTTACGCCTCGGCGGGCGGGGCGGCAGCAGCGGAAGGATGCATTCCCACAGGCCATCAGGCACAAGATTATCCGACCCGCAACACTACGCCGCCACCAAGCTCCACCGCAAAGACCCTGCACCGAACTCATTCTGAAACGATCAGTAACGAGCTGGTGCGTGATAGCGGGTGAGGCATCGTGCCTGGCTGCTGGCATGATCCGACTGTGGCGATCATGGTTAATCGGACGGTGCTGGCGCATCGGCTGTTCACGGGGATCTCTCGGCGTCATCTCGCGTGCCTGGCACCGGAGTTGGCGGGACCGTGGGAGGCCGGAGTCGAAGGCCGCCGCCATGCTGCGCGAGGTGGCACCCGCAAGCGGGCCGCGGGTGCCGGCGCCCGCCATCAGCTCGTGTTCGTCGACCGGCTGGTGGCCACGCTGATCCATCTGCGGCACGACCTGCCGCACTCCGTGCTGGGGCTGCTGTTCGGTGTCGACCGCTCCACCATCACCCGCGCGATCGCGGAAGTACGCGGCCTGCTGGCTGAGCGCGGGTGTGCGGTCCCCGACCGTCCCGGCCTGCGGCTTCGGACCCTGACGGATGTGTTCGCCTATGCCCGGGCGGAAGGGATCGAACTACGCCTGGACGCCACCGAGATCCAGGTCCGCAGGCCGCCTGCCGGCCGCGACGGGCGGCAGGCGTTCGTGTCCGGCAAGAAAAAGCAGAACACGATGAAGGCCACGATCATCGCCGACCACCAGGGACGCACGCTCTGGACTGATGCCATGCGACCAGGGCGATTGCACGACGCGACCGCCACACGCAACGAAGGCATCGCCATCTGCTTCCAGCACTTCCCCAACGTGGAAGTGCTCCTGGACGACGGATACCTCGGCCTCAGACGCGACCACCCCGGCCAAGCACTCACACCACCACGAAAAGCGAACAAAATCAGCCCGCCCGAAGTCCACGAAGCTCGCTCACAAGCCCGCCACCAGCACTCCTCCCGACGCATCAGCGTCGAACACGCCCTTGCCGATCACAAACGCTGGAAGCAGCTGACTCGGTGGACCCACCGTCGCGAGACCCTCCCCGCCACCTACCGGGCCATCGCCGGCCTCGTATCCGACCGCACCGCCAACACCTGACCGCGACCCACATCAGGCAAACACGCCTCACCCACTATCACGCACCAGCTCGTAACTGATCGTTTCAGAATGAGTTGAGCCGCAGGTCTTGTGCTCGTCGATCGTGGGCGGCAGGGTGCCCGGGGTGCGAGCTGATCTTGTTACTGACGACCTGTGGGAGCGGGTGGCCCCGCTGTTGCCGCCTGTTCCCGAACGGCGCCGCCGTCATCCCGGACGGTTGCGCGTTCCCGACCGAGTGGCCCTCGCCGGTGTGCTGTTTGTGCTGCGGACCGGTGTCGCATGGCGTGATGTCCCGGCGGAGACCGTGGGCTGCTCCGGAGTCACGGCCTGGCGCCGGCTGCGGGACTGGACCGAGGCCGGCGTCTGGCCACGCCTGCACGCTGTCCTGTTGACCGAACTTCGCCGCACCGACCTGCTGGACCTGGATGACTGCGCCGTGGACGGCTCGCATGTCCGGGCCCTCAAAGGGGGATCATGTCGGCCCCTCGCCCGTCGACCGTGCCCGCCCCGGCTCCAAGCACCATCTGATCGTCGACCGACACGGAACCCCGCTCGCCGTCACGCTCACCGGCGGTAACCGGCACGACGTCACCCAGCTCCTGCCCTTGTTGGACGCGGTCCCACCGATCCGGGGGCTGCGGGGACGCCCCCGCCACAAGCCCCGGCGGCTGTACGCGGACCGGGGCTCTCAAGCATGTCCTTCAACGTGCGGGGCGCTGCGTCGGTTCACGCCTCAGTCGCTCAGTCCCGAGAGTTCGCGGTTCATTGCCCGTTGCCGCCAGGGATGAGCCCACATAGGCGCAGCTCGACCTCGTTCGCCTACGGGGATGGTTCCGGTCGTCCCGGCGGCAGTTCGAACCGCAGGCGCATGGCCGTGCCGACGAGGCGGTAGCCGGCGAGGCCGGGGGCGCCGAATGGGTTAGGGAGAGGGGTGATGCGTCGGTGGGTGCTGTCGAGGACGTGGGAAACGTAGACGATGGTGTACGTCTCGTCCGGGCGGAGGTGACTTGCCCTTTCGACTTCGGACTCGCCAAGTTCGAACTCGCCCCGGTCCCCGGTTGAGGCCTTCACTTCGTACAGAAGGGTCCGGTCCCTGTCGTGAATGAGGAAATCGTAGCCGAGGCTGTCGTCGCCCGAGCCGTCGGCGAAGACGTATTGGCGTAGCCCAGACTTCCAGGATTCTTCGCGGGGGACGCCGTACTGCCGCTCCAGCCAGGCGGCCACGGCCACCTCCCCGGCGAGTCCTACGGCTCTGTCCCTCTGGGGGTCCCGGGGGACGGCCCGGTATCCCCCTCCGCGACCGGCGGCCGCGGAGGGGGTTCGTTGTCTCGGGAGGGTGGGTGCTGACGTTGTCCCGGGCTGTGGGGAGGCGGCGAGTTGGTCGGGGGTGAGGTCGGCGGCGACCTGTCGAGCGAGATCGCGCAGGTAGTCGGGGCCGATCGGGAGGGCACGGCCGTTCAGGGGAAGTGAAGGGCCCGACGGCGCGGCAGGGAGCGGGGTGCTACCGACGGGCGGGCTCGGCGGGAGGGGCGCAGGTTCGTGCAGGCCGAGGTCGGCCGCCCGGTCCGTGGCGGGCATGCCCGCTGGCCAGTGACCGTGAGTCTGGAGCCATGCGATGAGCGTGCGGGTGCTGATCGGCTCGAAGTCGAGCAGACCTTCGGCGTCCATCGCCGACGCGACCTCGGTGGCCGACGGCAGGGAGGGAGCCTCGCGGCCCTGGCGGTTCAGCCAGGCTTGCATGCGGACACGCAGGCGGGGAAGGCGCGCGTGGATGGTGTCGACGCAGTCCTCGTGGATCTCGGCCACCGGGCGCGGGGGGTGCTGACGGGCCGGTGGCGGGGGCAGGTGCGTGACCGTCCATTCCTCGGCGTGGGCGTCGAGGAGGGTAACAGGAAGGTCCCAGTGTTCGAGTCCCCACTGGGGGTCCGGCTTTAGTCCGGGGAGCGAGCGCAGCCGAACGTACTCCGTGAGGGGGGCTCCCGCCTTGTGCGTGGCCACGTAGGCGTCACGGACGCGGTCGGCCATGCGGGCCCGGTTCTGCTGCAACCAGGCTTGGAACTGCCGTTGGTGGATCTCCACGTTGTCGACGGTCGGCAGACCCAGTGTCTGCCAAGCGCGGTTGGCCTCGGCCAGGGGCACTCCAAGCGCGGACAGCATCCGCTGCCAGTCGCTCTCCTCCACGAGCCCCAGCAAGTGGTCGGCGCGGTCGACATCGAGCCGGGCGACCAGCCAGTCGTGGAGTTCGCCGCGATCGTGCAGGGTCTCCTGTCCGCGTTGCAGTTCCTCGGCGAGGGCGAGGTCGACGCAGGCGAGCAGGGGGACGAGTCGGGCGCTGCCGGAGCGGATCGAGGCGCGGTCGGCCAGCACCGCCTCCAGGCGCTGTTGCGGGATGGCGAGCACAGAGGCGATGTCCGCTTCGGTGACGTCCGCGACGGTCCGGCCCAGCCGGTTCAGTGCGATGAACGCTAGCTGTACCTCCGTGCTCAGGTACGGAGCACCGATCAGGGTACTCAAGGCGGTAGCGGCGACCTCCAGCACATGCCAGTCGGAGCGCTGCCGCGCACACACCACGACGAGGCAGGGTTCGTCCGGATCGTTATGCAGGAGGGAGCGGTCATCGCCAGAAGCGTCGAGGGTGTGCCCGGCGATATGGGTGACTGCGGTCCGCGCCACGACGACGCCACAGGATCGAAGCCGTTGCCTGACGCGGCGCGCGGCAGGCACCGTGGCTCGGGAGGACCGCTCCTCGTCGAACTCGACCAGCGCGACCATGAGGGTCTCCAGCCAGGGCCCAGCCAGGGCAAACAGCGGTACTCGGGGTGCGTCGGCGATCGGCAGCTGGTCGACCCGGACGTCGAGTTCCGCCTCGCTCGTCGGTCGGATCACGAAACGGCCCTGCACCTCCAGGTGCTCGTGAATGCGCTGGCCCAGAGCCCGGTCGTCGACCGGGAGGACGGGCAGGGGTGCCTGGTCGAGCAGCCTCCGCTGCTGGGTGCCGCGGATGTCGGCTACGTAGACCGGCTCCGGCTCGGACTCGGCTGCCAGGACATCCAGTGTCCCGGCCCGGCTCACAAGAAGTTCGGGGAGGATCCCGGAACGCCACCCGCTGCCGAATCCACCCAAAGGAAGGAGGTCCGCCCAAGCCTGTTCGTAGGCCCGCCGCAGCAGATGCCCGAGGCGTCCCTGCCGTAGCCGGGGCATACGGCGGAGCAGGGCGGGCAGGTGGCGGAGCCGGTCCGCGGCGGTCTCGGGATCGTCCCAGCGGCGTACGCCGAGCAATTCCAGGCGTTTGAGCACGCGGTCCGACTGCCGTCTGCGCAGCGCGGCGGAGGCTACGGTGAGGAAGGTGGGCGGCGCCTCCGCCGAGGTCCACCACCACGCCTGGCCGGCCGTGGTGAAAGCGGGGGTGTCTTCGTCGTCGCCCGTCTGGGGAATCCACGGCGCTCGGCTCAGGAAGGCCGCCAGCGGGGTGGGCCACGGTGTGCCCTTCTGATCCGAGCCGCCCGCGAAGCGGAACTCGAGTGCCTCGGGGGCCCAGTTGTCCAGGCCGTGGACGATCAGTTCGGCGTAGAGTCGGCGGCTCCCCTCCTCGAACGCGGCGTACTCCCGCTGGCCGGGGAGCATGGCCACCTTCCTGCGGGTCGGGCGGTACTCGACGGTCTGGAAGAGATCGTCGCGGCGCTTGGGCCAGCGCTGGGCCGTCGACTGCCATTGGGCCCGCGCGTCCGGGTCCAGGTTCAGGGCCCACAGTCCGGGAAAGGCGGAGGGGCGGTTGAGATGCTGCCCCTTCACCGCTTGGAACGTTGGCACGTAGGTCGGTAGCAGGCCGTGGCGAACTCCCTGCTGTTCGAGGAAGCGCCGCAGGGTCTGTGCGTCAGTGCGGGTGCCGGCACAGATGTCCTGGGCGGGTCGGACGACCCGGTCGGCGGCGGCGACCAAGTCACGGGAGACAGCCTCGGTGCAGTCGAGGAAGCGGGCCAATGTCCGGTCGATCCCGCCGGGCCCGCCCGACCAGCCCTCTCCGAACATGGCCTCCGTCGCGGGCACCCAACCCTTGCGGCCCGGCACCAACAGCCCCTTGATCACGGGCCGCTTGCCATGCCGGTCCGGGGAGGACTCCCACAGGGCGCAGGCAAACAGGAGGTGCTCGCGCAGGGCCTCGTCGTCGTCCTGGACTTTACGCATGGCCTCACCCAGCACGTCCAGGAGTGCTTGCGGGCTGTAGTCCCGTACCAGCCCCTGTTCCTCCAGCCAGGTACGGCCGCGGGAGCGCCGACTGGTCTTCCGTCCCGTCCAGGCGATCTCCGTGTGGACGAAGGAGATGCTCTTCGCGAGGCCGGGTGGTAGGACGGGCAGTGTGGCCGACGGGCCGTCCGAACGGCGGAAGAACAACCCGGGATCGCCGGCCGGAGCTCGCTTCCCGTCGACCGTGAGGACGATCTTCCTGTCCTTCAGCTCCTCGCCGGTATGAGAGAAGCAGGTCGAGAGATCGTGGTAATAGTCCGCCCACCTGCCCGCGTCGAACTCGTTCTCGGCGAGGGCCGACGCTACGCTCTCCGCCCAGCCGGCGAGCACGGAGGCGTCAGGGACGAGCCCCAGCCTACGGGCCGCGCCCAGCGCGACCAGCCGGTCGGCACGCAGGGGATGCAGCCGCGGGTCGAGCACGTGCTGAAACCCGGCGGCGGCGACGGCCTGCGGTGTGAACACGCGGGCCCGGTCGGGGCCGTGCCACAAATAGCCGTGCCGGAAAGAGGTGCGGGCTCCGAGGGGATGCAGCACCGGCATGAACGGGACATCGTCGAACTCACGGTCCTGTGCTGTGAAGGCCAGCTCCAGGCGCCGCATCTGATCGTAATCCCAACACATTAGGTCGACCAGGGCACCCGCGGGCATCGTGACGCGGCCCTCGTCGACCAGTACCGCCGCCCGCGCGCAGGCCTCGGCCGCGGTGTCGAGCAGCAGGTCGTTCCAGTGCGTGGCCTCGGCCATGGTGCGTCGGCTCACGTCCGTGTAGAACGGAGCGTTGAGCAATCCGCGGACCGGGCAGGTCGGTTGCGCGCCCATGGGCAGGAACGTGTAGAGCCTGCCGCGCTTCAGCGGTTCGCCCACCGGCACCGCCACGCTGACCACGGCCGAGTCGCCCACGGCCCGCCAGTCTTCCGTCAGCGGTCCGCATTCGACATCGGCGGCGATGGCCTCGTGCGCGCGGTCACGGTCCACCGCGGCCGTCACCATGATCAGGCGGGTGCGACGACGCAGGGTGACCTGCTGGATCTTCAGGCCACGCGAGGTGAGGAGCGGCTCCACCTTACGTGTGTAGACGTTCGAGCGCCCCCGGCTGCCCACCCGGTGTGTCACAGACACCTTGCCGAGGCGGTCCAGGAAGAGCTCGAACGGCACCCCGTCGTCGGTCAGTTCGCGCAGCTGGCGTACCGCTTCCTGGCGCGCGTCGGCGTTTCGCAGCGGGAGCCGGACCACGGTCACCAGACCACGGCGGCGGAAGGGCACCACCGCGGCCGGGATGTCGTCCACCGGCACCGGAACCTTCAACGACGAGAGGTTCGCACGTAGCTGACCGGCTGCCTCCGGGCGGTCGGGCGCGACATGGCGCGCCAGTCGATCGAAGTCCTCGTCCCGGGCGAAGCGGAAGCAGAACCCGTCGAAGGCCTTGGACGTTGTCCGTGCGACGCTGTACAGCTCCGGCGCGGCGGTGAGTTGCAAGACGCTCTTGAAACCGACGCCTTTGTGGCCGATGCCCTCGTCAGGGCGCTTGCTCGACAGACCGATGCTGCACAGAGCCTCGAAGTTCTTGGGGCCGAGGGGCCTGCCGCCATTCGCAACGTACAGGACACCGTGTTCGCCCTCGTCCTCGTCGAGCACGATCTCGACGCGGCCGACGCCGTCGCGATCGGGGTGCGCGTCATGCGCGTTCTGGAGCAGTTCGACGAGCACGCGCCCCTTGTACTCCGGCGAGAGCATCCGTTCGGTGACTTTCTTGATCTCCAGAGCGGCGCGTCGTCCGCGCTTCAGGTCGTCCAGACACCCCTCGGCCTCCATGACCGCCGTCGCCACGACCTGCTTGTGCCTGGCCGAGCCGGGACCCGTGGGCCGCTTCGTTCGCCACTGTCCGTCGGTCACTGTCCCCCCAAAGGCCCCTGAACGTACTGATGCCGACGATACGGGTGACCACTGACATTCGGGCGCACAACCCGGAGCACGACGGTCGACGGGGGCTCCTGATCCCGCCGACCGCCATCAACGCCCTCGGAGACCCCACCTTCCGGCCGAGCGGCGAAGGCATCGCTGCTTCCTCAAGGATGGTCGGCCGAGCGTTCTAATCGCAACGCGGTACAGCGTTTCTACATGCAGAGGGCGGCGACTTCCCTCGTCCGCGCGGAAGCGGCGACGTCTCCGCGGCACCCGGCCAGGGCCCAATCCCACTGAGCCCTGGAGCAGGTCACCCGGCATTTGGGGTGCGGTAGTCGACTCATGGGTGTATATCGGTTGAATCCCTACTGGCGTTCCGTGAGGGGCGTGGTAGTCGGATTGGGCGCTGGGGCGACTGAGCTACCAGTCCCGACGGGTAAGGAACAGGAGCACGTGTGCACGTCGTGACCAGCAATGTGTGGGCCCGACAAATCGTCTTCGGCCGCAATACGGTGCGCCAACTACTGGTGCCGTCAGGCACCTTGGATGTACTGGAGGCAGCCACCGGACTACAGGTAACGAGCGAACAGGGCAGATGGCCGGCGATCCGCGCCGGAGGCGGAGAGCCAGAGCAGCTGACGGCTGTCATACCCACCGTCAGAACGAGCGGGCGTGTGGGATGGGTCGGCGACACGGTACTTCGCCCGCCGCAGACAGTGCTTGCCTCGTTCGTTGACGGCATCGGGTTCCGCGACCACACCGAACCGCACGCGCTACGACGTCCCCAGATCGGTGCCCTGCACTCGGTGATCGGCTACTGGGCCTCCGGAGTAACCGCTCCGGGAATCGTGGTGATGCCCACCGGAACAGGCAAAACAGAGACGATGCTCGCGCTGCTCGTGGCCGCCCGACCCGAGCGTCTGCTGGTGCCGGTTCCAACCTCGGCGCTGCGTGATCAAATTGCTGCGAAGTTCGAGTCGCTAGGCATCCTGCATACACACCAGATCGTCACCCCGGGCGTGATGCGGCCTGTAGTGGGCAAACTCCAGCACGGCTTCCACGACGCAGCCGATGCTGCGGCATTCGCCTCCGCCTGCAACGTGGTAGTCACCACCCCACACGCCCTTCAGGCCTGTGAGTCGGAATCTCTCGACACCCTGCTGGCCGCGTTCACTCACCTGGTGGTCGACGAGGCCCATCACGCGCCGGCACCCAGCTGGTCGCGCATTGTCGATACCTTCGCCGACCGGCGTGTCCTGCTGTTCACCGCCACTCCGTTCAGAGAGGACGGGCGTCCTGTGCCCGGGCGGACAATCTTTCGGTTCCCGCTGCGGGAGGCCCAACGGGACGGGTACTTCACCCCGATCAACTACCGGGCCGTGCTCAGCCTGGAGGGCACTGACCGAGAACTCGCGCAGCTGGCGGTGGGACAGCTGCGCCAGGACCAGGCGGCAGGGCTCGATCACATCGCGATGGTTCGGGCGAGAAGCATCGCGCGGGCCAAAGAACTCGGCGAACTCTATCAGGCGCTCGCGCCGGACATGAATCCGACCGTTCTGCACGAGAAGGTGTCGGCCAGAGCACGGCGTACGGCGCTTGCCGCTCTGACAGATCGGTCGTGCCGGATCGTGGTCTGCGTCGACATGCTCGGTGAAGGCTTCGATTTGCCAGCCTTGAAGATCGCCGCACTACATGACGTGAAGAAGAGCCTCAGCCCGATGATCCAGTTCATCGGGCGATTCACCCGTGCCACTTCCGCAGGCTCGACGATCGGAACGGCCTCGGTGTTCGTGGCCCGTGATCCGTCGGTAGCGCTGTCACCACTGCGTGAACTGCTGCGCGAGGACGCCGACTGGGACACTATCCTGCATGACATCACCGAACGGGCCACGGCGAGCGTGGAGGAGATCAGCGACTTCGAGGCGTCCTTCACCGATGCGCCGGAAGAGGTGTCCGTCGCAGTTCTGGAACCCAAGATGAGCGCCATCGCTCACCATGCTCCCGGCCACACCTGGACTCCCGAACGGGCATTGGAGGTCTACAGCGAAGGACGGGTCCTGGACAGCACCATCGCGGTCAACACCACGTCCACTGTTGCCTGGTTCGTGGTGGAGACCCGCAGCGAAGTCCGCTGGGGAGCCCCGCAGGCCCTGGAGCAGGTCACCTACGAGCTGATCGTCATGTACTTCAGCCGTGCTCGAGGCCTGCTCTACATCCACGGCTCGAACAACACCAGTGACTACCAGGAACTCGCCCAGGCCGTCTTGGGCGTGGCATCCCGGCCAGTCACCGGCATGCCGACCTTCAGGGTGCTGGGCCACATGGAGCGCCTGATCCCCACCAACGTGGGCCTGCTGGATTCACGGGACCACTTCAACCGGTTCTCCATGCACGTGGGAAGCGACGTCTACGAGGCGCTGACCACCGCCGACCGTCAGGGCAAGAGCCAGACCCACATCGCCGCCTCCGGATTCCGCAACGGGGAGAAGACCACCATCAGCGCCGCCTTGTCAGGACGGTTCTGGTCGATGCAGACCGCCCCCAACCTCAAGGCCTGGACCGACTGGTGTGACGAGCAGGGGGCCAAGCTCACCGACACCAGCATCGACCTGGCCAGCGTCATGGAAGGGTTCATCCTCCCCGAGGACCTCACCGAACGCCCCGAAGGCGTACTCATCGCTGCCGAATGGCCTTGGCCGCTGTTCACCGGCAACGGGCCCGGCCCTCAGATCTCCCACGCCGGCACCGCGTACCCCGCCGTCGACGTCGCCCTGGAAGTGGCAGATCACTCCCCCACCGGCCCCTTCCTGATCCACCTGACCACTCCTGCCTGGCAGATCGCCTACAGCGCCAATTTCACCGACAACGGACTGACCTACACTCCCGACGAGCTGGACGGGCGTGTCCGCTCGGGAATCCACGAGTATTCGCTTGAGGACTGGATCAATCGGAACAAGCCCACTCTGTTCCTGGCGGGCGACAAGATGATCACTGCCGAGGACCGGCTGCTAGCCCCTCGTAAAGACCTCGCCCCCTTCGACCGCAGACGACTGACCGTGCTCGATTGGACCGGGGTAGACATCCAGAAGGAGTCGCAGACTGCCAAGCGTGAACCCGATTCCATCCAGGCCTACATCTCCGCCCACCTGCAGCAGTCTCAGGAGTTCGACGTCCTCATCGACGACGACCGCGCTCGCGAAGCAGCCGACCTGGTCGGAATAGGGATCGACGGCGACGAACTCGTCGTCACCCTGGTGCACTGCAAGTACTCCTCCGAGCCGACCCCCGGAGGCCGGGTGGCCGACTTGTACGAACTGTGCGGCCAGGCCGTCCGCAGTGCAAAGTGGCGGCAGGACCACCTGGGCCCGCTCCTGAACCATCTAGACCGACGCGCCAGGAACTTCCGGGCACGCACCGGAGTCTCACCCTTCGAGGTCGGCAGCATCGAAGAGCTCTACCGGATCCGTGAACTCGCCCCGCAGTTGCGGCCGCGCCTCCACACCGTACTCGCCCAGCCCGGACTGTCCGCATCTGCATGCACCGAGGAACACCTACGGCTGCTGGCCGGCGCCGAAACCTACGTCCACGCCCTCACCCGGGGCACGTTCACCGTGTACTGCAGCGCCTGAACTCATTCGACGGGCCGACCCCCTGTCGCATCCGCACGAGCACGACCGAGCTGGGTTGGCAATCCTGCACATGCCATTTCATCACCACGCTCCTCGCGCGGGATCAACAGACAGAGACTGATCAGCAACGACTCAAACAGACGTAACTCGTCACACCTCTGACCACTTTGAGTCAAGTAGGCATCTCTACCCCTTCCATATCAGATACTGCTCTGACTCTCGGCAGGCACACAGGTGCCCTCCCGGGAGCTGGGGTGGGGACAAGATCGGGAGTGAGATGCAGCTGACGCATGCCGAAGTGATCAACTTTCGCGCCCTCGAGAGAGTGGACGTCCGGATTGATCCGAAGGCCACCCTCATCGTCGGGCGCAACAACAGCGGCAAGACGTCGTTCGTCAATCTCTTCGAGAAGTTCTTCGGTGAGGAGGACACGAGGTTCGTCCTGGAGGACTTCTCCACTTGCCGTATCGCCGACATCGAGCAAGCGCGGCAGATCTTCGGCGAGGCTCAGTCGCATGCTGGCCGTGGCGACTCCACGACGAGCGAGGACCTGCTGGCCAAGGCGTACGATCTCGTCCCAGCCATCCGGTTGGTCCTCACCATCCAGTACACGGAGGACGACGACCTCGCGCCGCTCACGGGCGTGATCCTCGACCTGGACGACACGTGCTTCGAGGCCAAGATCGAGGCGGCGCTGGAGGTGGCCCGCCCGCACGACTTCCTCAAGGACTTCTGGTCGGCCAGCCAGCGGGAGCAGTTCGATCGCGTCAAGTGGCTGCGCAAGAACTTCTCGGACTACTTCGCCGCGGCCTATCGCGCGGTCAGCCCCTTGCACGAGAACGTCCGCAAGGAGATCAAGCGTGGCGCCGCCGAATCCATCCTGTCGGTCAAGTTCGTCTACGCGCAGACCAAGATGGATGACACGCCGGGCGACAAGGCCCGCACATTGTCGAAGACGTTCGAGGCCTACTACAAGGTCAACAGCGGGCAGGAGGACCGTCACCAGAGCATCGAGCAGATCGAGACCGCTCTAGCGTCCGCCTCTCAGCAGCTCGACGACAACTACGCCATGCTGTTCGACCCGATCTTCGAGGACCTGCGTACCTTCGGGGTGGGCACCATCACCCCAGTCCAGAAGCCCCGCATCGTCTCCCTCATCGAAGCTTCTGGCATCCTGCGCGGCAGTACCCGCATCCAATACCCGTCCGGGGACGACGACTTCCATCTTCCCGAAGGTCACAACGGGCTGGGCTACAGCAAGCTGATCTTCACGATCCTGCAGGTCATCAGCTTTCACCAGACCTACGAGCGCACCACACCCAAACCGGCGCTGCAGGTGCTGTTCATCGAGGAGCCCGAAGCCCATCTGCATCCCCAGATGCAGGAGACGTTCATCAAGAACATCCAGGACTTCATCGACCGTAAGACGGGCTGGAAGGTGCAGGTGATCATCACCACGCACTCCTCCCACATCGTCGCCAGCAGCGGCTTCCACACGGTGCGCTACTTCGACCGTTCCGAGCCGCAGCTCACGGTCAAGGACCTCTCGACCTTCGAGGCCAACGTGAAGGCCACCCCGCAGGGCGACGAGACCCTGCGCTTCCTGCGCCAGTACATGGTCTTGCACCGGTGTGACATGTTCTTCGCCGACAAGGTGATCCTGATCGAGGGCACCGCGGAACGGCTGATCCTGCCGGAAATGGTCCGGCGCTGCGCCAAGGGGCTTCTGCACCAGTACGTATCGGTCATCGAGGTCGGCGACGCCTACGCCGTCCGCTTCCGGGAACTGCTCGCCTTCCTGAACGTCAAGACGCTCGTCATCACCGACATCGACTCCGTGTGCCCCAAGCACCGCAAAGCCTGCCCACCCGGCCAGGGGCAGACGGTCACCTCGAACTCGACGCTCAAACATTGGCTGCCCGCCAAGTCCAGCATCGCCGAGCTGCTCGCCACCGGCCCGGCCGACAAGGAGCAGGGCCATGTCCGCGTCGCCTACCAGATCCCGGAGACAGATTCGGGAGCCTGCGCGCGAAGCTTCGAAGATGCCTTCATCATCGCCAACGCGGGACCCCTCGCGCGGGACTTCCGCCAGCTCGCCCTGAAGGTGGCCTTCGTCAAGGAGGTCGGGGCAGACCCCACTGCCGACGAGATCGAAGCCAAGGCCTACGACATCGCACAGCGACTCAGTGACCACAAGACGGACTTCGCCTTCGACGTCATGCTCTTGGAGGACTGGGCCGTTCCCCGCTACATCGCCGAAGGACTGCAGTGGCTCGCCTAGACACCCTCGAAGCCGTCGCCACCGAGCTGGAGGCCCGGCGCAGCTTCCTCGTCGAAGCAGGGGCCGGCGCTGGCAAGACGACCACATTGGTGCGCGCCCTGCGGCACCTCCTGACCCACCACCGCGCAGACCTGGAGGCACACGGTCGGAGGATCGCCTGCATCACCTATACCAACGTCGCCAAGAAGAAGATCCACGAACGCATCGCCGCAGATCCGCTCGTCGATGTCGGTACCATCCACGAATTCCTGTGGAGTGTCATCCAGCCGTACCAGCGTGAACTCTGGCAGCAGATCATCGACTACAACAAGGACCTGTCCAAACCTGAAGACCTTGATGACGTTACTGATCCTCCCGTCATCGAGTATTCCGACCGTGGGCGCAGGCTGCACGAGGGGCGCATCTCCCACGACGACGTCATCGCGCTGTCACTCCGTCTCGTCACGGCCCACCCCAAGCTCATACGCATCATCACCAGCAAGTACCCGGTCATTTTCGTCGACGAGTACCAGGACACCTCGCCCAAGACCATCCAGCTGCTGCTGGACCACCTGGCAGGCGCGGGCCGCGAGAAATGCGTGGTCGGTCTCTTCGGCGACTCCATGCAGAAGATCTACGAGTCCGGAGTCGGAGCGGTAAAACGGCCCGGCCTTCTCACCGAGCTCACCAAGCACGAGAACTACCGCTGCTCGCCTCCCGTCGTCGAGGTGCTCAACCGGATGCGTCCCGATCTCCCCCAGGACGCCGTCGGCAAGCAGCAGACCGGCGAGATCCACCTGTTCCTCAACAGCAGCATCCCGGCCGGCCATGAGCGACTCACCGCCGCCGAAGCAACACTCGCGCGGAACGGTTGGACACGGGAGAACTGTAAGTACCTACTCCTCACCCACCGCGGGATAGCTGGCACCCTGGAGTACGCCAACCTCTTGGAGCAGTACCGAAAGCTGGGCCGCTACGGTCCCGACGACCTCATGGCCCGCAACGAGCCGTACATCCAGTACCTCACCCGCATCGAGGCCGTCAGCACCGCGTTTCACACCAATGACTTCGCCGAGCTGACCAACCTGCTGGGCGAGGGACGGACACGGATCACCCGTCACGCACACAAACGCGCCATCAGTGACGCGATCCGTGCGCTCGACGCTGTACGCAGCACCGGCACCATCGGCGAAGTGCTCGATCTGATGGCCGACGGCCATCTCCTCGCCCTGCCGGGAAAGCTCAAGGACCTGGAGCGTCGGAGATCCACAACGAACCTGGACGAGCGCGACCAGCGACGGGCGGACTTCTCCAACAACCTCCGCACCGTGTCCTACCGTGAAGTCATCAGCGTCACCCACTTCATCGATGAGCTCACCCCGTTCTCTACCCAACACGGTGTCAAGGGTGACGAATTCGAAAACGTCGTCGTAGTGGTCGACGACCGCGCCTGGAACAGGTACAGCATCGGCAAAATGCTCGCCGGCACCGACAAACCCGACCGTACCGAACGGTCACGCAACCTGTTCTACGTCTGCTGCTCCCGAGCCCAGCGCGGCCTGGCCGTGGTATTCATTGACGATCTCCCGGACGGAGCTGAGCCCACCCTTCACGCCTGGTTCGAGTCAGGCACCATCCACCCGTGAATGCGCACCAGCTAGACCAGTTACACATTCCGGACTCCGGCCCCTGTAGCGCAGCCCCGCTGCCATTGGGCGGACCCTTACGCAGGAGTGAACCGGGGGCTGCGATGGACGAAGACATCATCTACAGCGGGCCGCTGGGCCACATGGCCCAGCAATTGGCCCGGCCAGCGGGAACGGATCCATCAGACGTGTACGCCGCCGCGGTGAGCTGGTGGTCCGCAGCCATCGCTCCGGCCGTCTCGCTCAGCATGTGGCCCAGTGCACCCTTGTCCGTATGGACCACCTTCGTCGAATCCAACGGACATGGCCTGCCCCCGCTACAAGACGTCTTGCGCCCTGTCCTGCAAGCTCCAGCCCCACTGCTGACACATCACGACGTATCTGACGTGCAGCTATTCGGCTCCGCCGGACACACCACTCGGAGGGCCGGAAGAATGGGCAGGGCCGTCTCCACTCTTCTGCTGACCGGCAGTCCCTTCCGCCAAAGTCGCGGCAGGCCCACCATCTCCCTCTCGCTCGAAGCGCACCTGCGCAGAGCGTGGGATGGCCAGGACCGGCTTCCTTCACGCGGCAAGCGGCGCAATCGACTCTATGGCGCACCAGCCCCACCGCACGTCGGCGTGCTCTGGGAGGTGTCACTTGATGAGTGGAAGACCTTTCGCTCCACCGATGCCGCGACCTACTCCAGGACTCTGCACTTCAGTCGCCTAGCAACCCTCGAGGCGGACCCCGACGCCTCCGGCGCACCGGAGAAGGACTGGCAACAGCTGCTCGCGGATGCCTACACCTGGGCCTTTCAAACTAAGTTCGTCTTGACCTGTACGCCTCGTGCGGGAGCGAAGTGGGACGCTATCCGAGAAGCAGAAAACGTCTGGTTCGCTGTGCTCCCCGAGCACGAGGCCGGCTTCTTCGTGCGGACGGGCGATCACGTATCACGCATTGCCGGCACTCTTGCTGCGACCGAGTGCACGGCGATCCATGGCAGGCACATCGACGCCGCATGGTCGCTTGTCCGCCGTTCTATCCTTGACACGTTGCAACTGAACGCGGTGCGCCTGGAGAAAGTCCTGCCTGTTGTCACGCGCCTGAATGGTGCAGTGTTCGGGGTCACGGGTCCTGAGGGCACTGCGCCGCCGTTTTACCCGGACGGCGCGTCGCCGTATCGCTCCGCCTCCGGTTCCGAAAACCCGATTCTCCCGGCTTCCCGACGCAACGTCAGCTCCACCAAGCTACTCAAACAGTGGTATGAGGACCGATGCCAGATGTGCGGAGAGGTACTTGTACTGCCCGCGCCCCTCAACCGGTACAGCGAGGGAGCACACATCCGAGCCCGGGGCGACGGCGGTCCCGACACGGTGGAGAACCTTCTCTGTCTGTGCCCGAACTGTCACGTTCTCTTCGACTTCGGGGCGCGCGCCCTGACCGATGACCTGCGAATCATCGACACTGTGACCGGGACACACCTGGGCCAGCTAAACGTGCACCGCTGGCATCGGATAGACGTCCGGTTCATCCGCCATCACCGACGGCGCTGGCACGAATAGGCCCACCCATTGATTGCACAGCCCTGACACGCGCGGGCTCGGTCGAGCTCTCAGAATATCCGGATTTTCTACTTCCTTCCCGCGAGATATGATTAAAGAGTTCACCCGACTCCACACCGCGCCCCGGAGCAATGTCCAGCAAGTCAGCACGCTGGGACTGCGTCCTCGCCTCCTCTACCATCCAGTTCCGGCGAGCCTGCACGACCCCTCCTGAGACCGGCAGATCCAGTTCCGGAACAACCGAATGGGGCCCACTCCGCCAGCGACTGTCACGCCGTTTCCCAGAGACCGGCGTCAAGGATGCGCGCGGCCTTGGTGATACTGCCCGGCATCAGGTGCCGGTAGGTGCGATACGTCTCCTCGATCGACTTGTGCCCCATCCACTCCGCCACGTCCGTGATCGGTATGCCGTTGCCGAGTGCGTTGGACGCGAAGTAGTGCCGAAAGCCGTACATCCCCATCCTGTCCATCTCCGGCAGTTTGTCGAAGAGCGCGTGAACGCGCCGGCGTTCCATCGGTTCTGTGTAGTATCCGCTCGGCCCTCGCAGCAGATAGCCTTCCCGCGTAGTGCCGTGCTTCTCCTTGTATCGTTCGATCGCCTCCCGTACCGAGCGGGGCAGCGGAACCTCCCGGAAGTCCCCTACCTTGCGGTGCTTGAGCTTTGCCGGCCGGTGCGTGTTGGAGTGGATCTGCTCGTGCACCCGGTACACATCGTCGGCCACCACGTTGTTGATGTTTACCGCCCGGGCCTCACCATTGCGCAGCCCGCACCCCGCCATCATGACGATCTCCATGGCGAGATCGTCACCCGCGACCGCCAGCGCCTGCTTCACATACTCCAAGGACGGAATGACCACCTTCTCCCGAACGTACTCCGGCTCCTGTACCCCCTTCACCGGGTCGTCCGCCATCGCCCCCTTGTCAAAGGCGTCCCGCAGAATCGTCTTCAGGATGCGAAATATATTGACCTGGTTCCCTCGGCCGACACCGTCCGCCTCCAATGTTTCCAGGAAACGCTCCACCACGAGCGGCGTGACGGTATTCAGCTTCCGGGAACCCAGGCGCGGAAAGATGTGCACGTTGAGGGAGCTGTCAACGTGCTCGCCCGTGGAGTACTCGGTCATCTTTCGCTGCCGGGACCGCCACTCCTTCGCATATTCCGTCACCGTCTTCTGCCCCAGCTCGCGACGCGCCTCTGCCACAGATGGCGCCGTACGCTTTTTCTCCGTGTAGATCTGCGTCAGGCGCTCGATCGCATCGTCCTGCGTGCCGAAGCCGCTCTCCTCGGACTGCTTTCCCAGCCCGTTCCGGAAACGGATCGTGTACGGATGCGGACACCGGGACGGCCGGGCACAGCCGCAGTCCTTGAAGAACGACCCCATTCCCCGGGCGAGCTGACGAGCCAAGAGACGCAACCTCCAAACGAGAACCGGACATTCGCGCCCAGGCCCCGCCATGGCGGCCGTCAGGTCAGCGAGTCAGGACGCCCCCGCGTCCGATGCTGACCATTTGCTGACCTGAGCGGTCTCATCATGCCTCTGACCTGCGCAAATGTCCAGATAGTAGATCTTGGACTTGAACATTGTACGCAACACGGAAAAACTCCCGACTTGTCTGCTCCCTGCCTGCTTCTGCAGGTCAAGGGCGGTCTCCGCAGCGTACAACCATTCGCATGTTCGGTCAGCTGTCGCCAGGTGTTCCGGGATTCACACTGACCCGTTGCTGACTTCATGATGAATGATCAGGCCAGGAGGGGACCGCTCCACTCACTCGGTTCCGATTACAATAAGAGTGCGCAAGGCAAGCGCCTGCTTACCATTCAGTTCATGCTTCTGCCAGCCAGGGCATCCAGTAGTACGACGGCTTCACCGCGACTCAGCAACTCATGGAAGCGCTCGTTGCGGAAGGTCCGCAGGCATGCGTAGCAGCTGCTCTCGGGACCGCATTCACAGCCGCCCATCCGGGCAGCCGCCGCTTCGACGACGGCTACGAGATGCTCGCCGATACGGATCGTGTTGCCCGCGCCGCCCGGCGTGGTGTCGAAGAGCAGCAGCGACGGCATGCCGTCGGTTCCGGTGTGGACCGTGCCGTCGATGTCGTCCCTGCTGATCTCCAGGTGGGTGGCCGCGCCTTCCAGCAGTGCGTAGAGACCGGAACGGAGGGTTTCCTGCGTCGCGCTGAGGGCGGTGAGCGCATCGAGGTGGATCTGCAGGAAGTCCGTCTGGTACCGGTGCGCGAGGGAGACGACCCGGAGCGGTCCGGTGCACTGCGCGTCCTTCAGCAGATGGGGGTGTGCCGCGCCCCGGGATGCCGCTCGCGCGTGCGGACGGCCCCAGCCGCACCAGTCGCAGATCTCGTACCCGGCGCCGCCCGGCCCTTCCGAGACGACGACCATCTCACCCCGGGCACCCGCCGACCAGGCCGTGGTGTGTCCGGAGGTGAAGACGGTGGTTCCCTCGTGGACGTCCGCGGTGTCGGTGGACATGTGGACGTCGCCGTACCAGGAGCGGCGCGGCGGTGTCTGTCCCGGGCTGCGCTGGGGTCCGCGTGCGGCGACGAAGCCGTAGACCGGCTCGACGTAGCGGCGCGGCGCGGAGGTGGACAGCGTGCCGCAGGCGGTGCAGGTGGGATCGACGGGCTCGGTGGCCTCACCGTAACGGCCACAGGCGTCGCACACGGTGTAGTAACGGCTGACCAGTTCACGGTCGGGCAGGCGGTAGACGCCCGCGGACGCCCACAGACGGCCGCCCGCCACGATCTCGGCTCCCGGCGCGTACTCGTGGACGGCGGCACTGAGGTCGCGGGTGAGTTCGAGCTGCCCCGATACGGCGCCGCTGTCCTGCGGGATGCGCAGTTCGACGGTGTCCACGGGGAAGCCGTACTTGGGCAGGACGTTGCGGTTGGCCAGGACACCGAGCAGGTCACGGTGCGTCAGGTTGCGGATGACCTTCTCGTACATGTCCGCCAGCCGGTACTTGCGGGCGGCCACCGCCTGGTCGCGTCGTTCACTGTAAGCGGTGACGTCCTGGTCGAGGATCTGCCCCGCCGCCCGCAGCAACCGGTCCAGTTCACCGACCCAGGAGCCCGACTCCACATCGATCTCGTCCTGGACGCTTGCGGGAAGCACACGGCGGATCGAGGCCGCCACGCTCTCCGGGACGGGCGTGAGCCAGTCGCGCACGATGTGGGCCGCGGTCTCGCCGGTGGTGTCGTCGGGGAGGAAGAACTCTCCCGCCTTACGCCAGATGCGGCCCCGTTCCTCCTTCATGGCACGGAAGAACGCGGCGAGGGCGATCGAGTGGGCGTGGCGGCGGTCGATCCGGACGTTGTCGACGGGGACGATCGGGGCCCGGACCTCTCCGGCGATCATCTGGTGGGGTTCCGCGAACCGTGCGAGGTCGTGGGGGCGTCGTTGGGCGTAGGTGAGGACGAGCGCGGCGGAGTCCGCGCGCCGGCCTGCGCGTCCGGCCCGCTGCACGTAGTTGGCGGTGGAGGGCGGCATGTTCCGCAGGACGACGGCCTGCAGTTCGCCCACGTCGACGCCGAGCTCGAACGTGGTTGAGCAGGAGAGGGCGTTGACCTGCCCGCGGACGAACTCGCCCTGGATCTCGGCCGCCTTCTCACCGGTCCACTGGGCCGTGTGTTCCTGGGCGCGCAGCGGAACGGGGTCGAAGGTGCGGTAGAGGCGGCGGAGGTGGCCGTCCGTCTCGGTGGCCGGCTTGTACTCCTCGAGGCGGCCGGTGCAGCGCAGGGTGGGACACACCTCACGTACGGACACGGCGACGACACGGCGGCAGCGGTCGCAGGCGTGGAGCGGCTCGCCGTCCTTGGTGACGGGTCGCAGACGCAGCCAGGTGTGGTCGAGCCGGCGGACCGCGCCGATGCCGGACTGGTTCTCCCCCTTCATCCAGTCGAGGAGGTGTCCGGTGGTGAGGTCGGTCCACAGCCGACCCAGGATCTCCAGGGCGGTCCCGCGCCGATCACCCTGGTGCCCGAGGGCGTCGAGCACCCGCTCCAGGTAGTCGACGCGCCGGTTGGAGACGCCCGCGACACTGGGCAGCCAGCTGATCACCTTGCGTTTGGCGTCGGACCCCTTGGAGCGGACCCAGACGGGCCCGCGGCGCGGGGCGAACGCCTCGTCGCCCGCGTCGACCTCCTCGGGCATGGTGAGCGCGCCCTGGTTACGCACGGTGCGCAGCAGCTCCTGCACCAGCCACCAGGCCTCGTCGTCGGTCAGGCCGAGGGAGGTGAGCGCGGCGGGCGGCTGCCAGAAGGGCTCGCGGTCGAGGTCGACCCGGAGCAGTCCGAGGCCTTCGAGCGACTGGCGGTCGTCGACGCTGAGCACCTCCTGCATCACCCACAGGGCGACCTCGCGCTGCTTGGCCTGACGGGAGTCGTTGCGGCGGAAGACGCCGGCGCGGTCGGCGGCGCGAATGGTGTGGGCGACGAGGTCGTCGATGTGCAGCGGCTCGTCGGGATCGGGGCAGCCCTTCAGAGCGGCCTGGGTCATCAGGCGCCGGTGCTGGATACGGGTGTAGGACCCCTCGAAGTAGGGGGCGAAGTAGGCGGCGGCCTGGCGGCTGTCGCTGAAGAACAGCAGCTTGCGGCCACGTCCGGGCAACGCGGCGGCGGGTCCGTCGGTCGCCGGGGGCAGGGCCTGGTAGAGGGCGGTGCCGAGGACCGAAGCAGCGGCCTCGTTGCCCGTCTCGAAGAGACGGATCATGCCGTGGCCGCGGGCGCCGCAGGAGAGGCAGGAGGCCGGGGTTCCCTCGTGGGTGTCGAGCTGGTGGACGCGGCGCAGTTCGGTCCCCTGACAGTCGTCCGCCGTGCAGGTCGCCGTTCCGGCGGGGTGCACGGCGGCGCAACGGGTGCACAGCCTGCGTTCGCTGAGTCCGCCCTTGGCGCTCTCGCCGAGGGTTTCGTCGTCCTCGTCGACACCGACGCCCGAGTCTCCCCCGTCCAGGAGCAGCCAAGTGTGCGGTCTGTCAGGAGACTTGCGGTGGACCAGGCGGGTTCGCGCTCCATGGCCGTCCACGGTGCCGTGCAGGTGCACGGCACCGCAGCGACGGCAGGCACCCAGCTCAAAAGAGGGCCGTGCGCAGTGCGGGCAGACTTCGTGGCGGGCCAGGTCGAGGTGGGGACCGTCCGGGGCGAGGCAGGTGAACGCGCCTTCTGTGGCCCGTGCGAAGAGGTGGTAGCGGGCGGAGAGAACGGGGGCACCGTCGGTGTCCGTCACTTGACTCGCGAGCTGGATGAGCGCGGTGAGGGCGGTCGGTCCCACAGGATCGCCGGGGAAGACGGCCTGTGCGATGTCACGCACGGGCCGGGGTCCCTCGGCGAGGGCTCGGCGCAGAGCGGCGGTGCCGGCTTCGGCGGCGAGGGCGGCGGCCGGGGTGGTGGCGGCGGGCAGCCCGTGCATGCGTGCGGCCGAGACGATCTCGGGGCCGGGGTCGGCTGCGGCGGCCAGACGCAGGTACTCGGTGGTCGGCAGCGGTCCCCAGTGCGGGCCGTCGGGCGTGGCCACCCGTGTCGCGGTGACGAGGTCCTGTGCGGCGGGGTCGTCGGCGTCCCAGTGGAAGGGGACGTCGAAGAGGGCCTGGGCGAAGGCGGTGACGGCGGCGGGGTTCTCCTCCGCGCCGACGGTGGCGCTGGTGGCGATGGCCTGGGTGTCGCGCCCTTGGCCCACCCGGTCCTTCAGCCGGCGCAGCAGCATGGCCAGTTCGGCGCCGCGTGCCCCGTCGTAGACGTGGGCCTCGTCGACGACGATGAACTTCCAGCCGCCCGCGTGGTCCCCTTCGAAGAGGTCCATGTCCTGGGGGCGGAGCAGCAGGTACTCCAGCATGGCGTAGTTGGTGAGCAGGAGGTGGGGCGGGGCGGCGCGCATCTCGCGGCGGCTGAGCAGTTCGTTGGGCAGGCGTGGTTCGCCGGGATTGAGCTGCTCGAAGGTGTCGGCGGCCCTGCGCGGGTCGTCCTTGGTGTCACCCGTGTAGCGGCCGAAGGTGATGTGGGGGGCTGCGGCGAGCAGTCGGCGCAGGCGCTTCATCTGGTCGTTGGCCAGCGCGTTCATGGGGTACAGCAGGAGAGCGCGGACGCCGGGGCTGAGGGTGCCGCGCGCGTGTTCGGCGGCGAGCGCGTTGAGAATGGGCAGCAGGAAGCTCTCGGTCTTGCCGGAACCCGTGCCGGTGGCGACGACCAGGTTGCGTCCGGCCGCGGCCTTGCGCAGTGCCTGCTCCTGGTGCCGGTACAGGGGGCGGTCGGCGGGCAGGGCAGGCCCCGTCAGCTGCCGGAACGCCGGGTCCAGTACGCCTTCGCCGATGAGTTCGTTCAGGGTGGCGCCCGGCGCGTAGGCGGGGGTGACCTCCAGCAGGGGGCCCTTGGTGAGCAGCGGGCTGGTGTCGATGGCCTGGGCGAGAGCCTCGGCCAGGCGGGGTTCCCGCAGGGGCAGCAGCGACCGCAGATAGCGGCGGTAGGTGTCGCTGATCAGTGCGGACGTGGCGAGCGGGTCGAGACTGTGCACGGGCTGACTCCGGGTCTGCTGCGGGCGGGGCGGGTGTGACGGGGCGGTGACCGAAGGATGAAAGCCGGTACGGCTGTCTCCGGCCGGGCTCAGCCGGTGGCCTGCACGGTCTCTGCGGTGACCAGGCACTCCGCGAGGGCCAGGTCGACGGCGGTGAGGTCGGGCGTGTGGACGGCCACGGACGCCCACAACGACCGCAGCCCCCGCTCCAGTTTGACGGCCCGAGGGTTTCCCGCTGCGGCGAGTCGGGCGATCAGCGTGCATCCCAGCGAGAACTGGGGCACCCGCATCCACGCTTCACCGGGGTCGCGCAGCGAACCCGGCCCCCGGTCGCGGAACGCCGTGACCAGGAGGGGGTGTCCGTCGCCGAGGAAGTTCTCGACGGCCGTCAGCCATTCCCCGCACTCCTCACGCACGGCGTGGTACTGAAGGGTGCGCCGGTCACGGAACGCCTGCCAGGCGGCTGCGGTCCGGGTGTCGATGTCCAGAAGTCCGCGCGGTACGACACCCGCCGTGCGCCACACGGCCTGCTGCTGGATCTCGGAAAGCTCGTTCAGGGCTCGTGCGTGGGCGTCGAACCGACCCACCGCGCGGCTGGGGTCGCCCTGCCCGGACAGGATTGCCGTACCGGCGCTTCCCAGGAACTCTCCCACCTCGTCCAGGAGTTCCTTCTCCTCCGGATACAGCTCGTCGATCCCGTAGGCCGGGTCGCCGGACAGGTAGGGCAGCAGCGGTGCCGTGAGCAGCAGCGCGCACAGGGGCGCTCGCCGCCAGACGGGGCGGACCGCGGCCGGATCCGTCACCTCCCGGATGCGCAGGGCGGCCAGGCCACTGCCCACCAGCGCGGCGGCCAGCTCGCCGGAGCGCAGGGAGCTGTCGGCCGCTCCCAGGAGGGCATCGGGCCCGGCCTCCCCCAGCGCCAGCAGGCACTCTGCCGGTGCGGTCTCCCTCGCCCCACATGCCTGCAGGTCCCGGCCGCGAGCGGCCACGATCCACTGGTACGGAACGGCGTCGGTGCCTCGCGGCAGTGTTCCCCGCCCGCCCAGGTACTCCGTGGTCCGGGCCGCGGCCGTGCCGTCGACGACCGAGGACGTCCAGGGGGAACGGCGCAGCACCAGGGTGTCGCGGTCACGCAGGTGGGGCCAGGCCGGTGCGGCGTCGGCCATGTGGGCCCCAGCATGCAGGCCGACGACGAGCGGGCCGGCCGACCGCCAGGCGGCGGACAGCGGGATACGACCGCTGCCGTCGACCGGCACGCTCAGCGGCTGCTGCCACGGGGCAAGGACCTGGTAGAGCCGAGCGGTCAGCTCGCCGGTGTGGCGCAGCCCGCGCAGCAGCAGTCCGGTGCCGTCCGGTACGACGTCCTCCGCGATGGGCTGGGTGCGGACGGTGCCGACGTGGACGTCCTGCCCCGCGACCAGCAGCCGCAGTTCGGCCTTTGTGCAGTCGCGGACGGTGTCCGTCAGGGCGGCCAGGGAGTAGCGCAGGTCGCCCTTGCGGGTCCGGGTGCGCCGTTCCGGCCGCAGGCTGACCAGGGTCGTTCCCTCGACCACAAGCACCAGTTCGGGGGTCACGGCCACCGCCTGCTCGGGCAGGCGCACGGTCAGGGCGCTGTCCCGCACCAGGTCGGCCGCGTCGATGTCGAGCGGCCGGATCGACCAGGGAAGAGGACTGCCGTCGAGTTCCAGGCGGACCTCGGAGTACGGGACGAGCGCCTGGACTCGGAACCCGCTTGTACCGTCGCGCAGGACGAGGTCCCTGGTGGTCTCGTACGGGGCGAACTCGACCGCGCTCCTGGAGACGGCGACCGGTCCACCGCTACGGAGGTCCAGTCGCGTCGGCACCAGTCCGCCCTGTGGGGCCAACAGGCGCCACTCGGCCGAGGGCGTGGCCTCGACGCCTTCAGCCAGGAAAGCGGTGAGACGGCGTCGGCCCCGCTGCCGCCCAGGGCGGTGAACGAGGATCTCGTACGGGCCGAGCAGTGGGCCGGGAACGTGCTCCCAGGGGTCGAGGAGGGCGCCGGGCGCACCGGTGCGGCAGGCCAGGATCGCCTCGTGGCCGAGGCGGCGCACCTCCACCTGCCAGTGCTGTGCCCCCGGCTCCCCCGGCCGGCGCCGGAGCCGCAGCACGGGCGGCCGGTTCCACACCGGCGCTCCGTCCTCACCGGCGAGCCAGGGCAGCATCGCGCCCCCTTCCCAGCCGAACGACCGCCCGACGGCCACCTCCAGCCACCTGCCCGGCGCGGCTTCGGAGGTACGGAGCCGGGTCACGTCGGCCAGGGACACCTGGCTCAGGGTCCACCCGCTCCAGCCGTACGGGGTGGGCAGTTCGACGACCGCGGCCTGCGTGCCCTCCGTCTCCAGGGTGCCCACGTGCAGCAGGTGGACCTCGGTGGCGGGCAGCGGCTCGTCGAGGGGGATGCGATGACCGTCGGCGGCGAAGGCCAGCAGGACGGTGTCCGGGTCGACGACGGCCGACGCGTGGACGGTGCCGGCCGGGTCGGTGGCCTCGACGCGGCGCACGGGGCCGGGCAGAACCCAGTGTGGCGGTGACACGGCGAACGACTCACCGTCGGCAGCCAGCTGCCAGGTGGCCGTATCCGGGCTGCCGGGCAGGGTCAGCAGGACGCTGCCCGCGCCGGGGCCGAGGCGGAGTTCCGGAGGGACCGTGGCTCCCCGGGCGGCGAGGGCGGGCGGAGGAATGTCCGCAAGGTGCGCGGTGGCTGGCGG
Source organism: Streptomyces sp. NPDC048734 (assembly GCF_043198675.1). NCBI lineage: Bacteria > Bacillati > Actinomycetota > Actinomycetes > Kitasatosporales > Streptomycetaceae > Streptomyces > Streptomyces sp. NPDC048734. Next base: position 402,555 of record NZ_JBICUZ010000004.1, read on the forward strand.
GCGCCACGTCCAGCCCAGTGAACGAGCCGCCTCCTGGGCTGCCGTGATCCAGACCTCGGTGGTCGTCGCTGCTTTCGGGTCGGCGCGACGGCGGCCCAGTTCGGGACGGGCCTCGATGACACGCTCCCGCGCTTCGGACAACAGTTGCGCAAGATCGGGGACTTCCCTCCACGCGCCGAGTGCCACGGCGTGGACCGTACAGGCCGGCCAGCGCGCGAACACGGTTGTCCTTCGCCGACCGGACCGCTGGGCGAACAGCGTGTAAGCCACGAGCGCCTCCAGGACAAGCGTGGTCCGCCACACGACGGATTCGGCGGGGCCGACGGCCGACGGCTCCCCAGCCTCGCGCCACGCCCGTTCGCAGTCGTCCAGCAGCTGCGCGGGATCCACCAGCATGTTTCCCTCCCCGACCGGGCCGTACTTCCTCGCAGTCTGGACCAGCTGATGTTTATCTTTTTACCATTCCTTCACGTCAAAGCCGCACAGACTCCGCGTGCGGCTCCGGCTGTCACGTTGTCAGTGGCGAGTGGTCCAATACGAGAGTGTTCGTTGCACTGCTGTTCAGCCCATGGGGGTACGTCGATGACGCCAGACGTCAAGGCCGGAGCGTCCGCCGCGCTGTACACCGAACTTCTGACGGCGGCGGGGCCTGAGAGGACCCTGACGCTGGTTGCCCTGCGTCGACTGCTGGTCGGTGCGGACAGGGACGCGCTCGTCGAGGTGCTGGGCCGGGCCGCTCGGGAGGGGGTCGCGCTCCCCGCCTCCGTGGAAGCCTTGTTCGGTATCCCGGCCGGTGGTCCGGTGGCACCGTCCCGGCCGGACCATCCGACTCCCGCACCGCGTCCGAGCGAGGCACCCACCGTCGTGGGGCCACTCACCGCCGTACCGGTCCAGAAAACGCCCGGTCCGCGCTTCAGCATCGCGCTGACCCCGGACAGTCGACTGGACCTGGCAGCCCTGACGATACGAGCACTACGCCCGGAGACCGCATCCGCCGCGCCTCCGACGCCCAAGCCCGCAACAGCCCGGTTCCGCTTTCCGACTGCCCCCGTCAAGGCTTCGCCACCGTCGGCCGACATTCTGGCGTGTCCATCCGCGCTCTGCTCCGACCCCCCTCATACGCACCGAAAAGTCAACTTCATGGGGCAGATCAGGGTGGACGGGCAGACGATCGGTACCCTCGCGGAGTTCTCCGGGAAGATCGTCACCGTCCTGCTGGAAGACAGGTGGTTCCGGGTCCTGCACGAAGGCCGTGAGATCGCGGCCACGCCTCGGCGTCACCGGATCGAGGCCGACAAGTACCACGGCAACCCGCGCTGAGCCGCCTCGAATTCCGCGTCGCACCCTCACCTCGGCAGGAATTCACTGGGCCGCCCGCTGGACGACACGTACAGCGCCTCCCGGGCCCGGGTGCAGGCCACGAAGAGCAGGCAGCGTTCGGCCGCCAGGTCGGTGGCGTTCTGGAGGCCGTCCACGTCAGCGGGGGTGACGGCCGGAGGGAACGGGAAGGCACTCGCGGTGGCCCCGGCGACGGCGACGCACTGGTATTCCAGTCCCTTCATGCTGTGCAGGGTCGACACCCGCACCCCGACCGCGCTGTCGGGTTCGCCGTCGCGCACCTGCCGGACGACGGCGTCGGCCTCCTCGTTCTCCGTCCCGTGCCCCTCGCACACCGGGTGGGCGCTATGCAGCAGGGAGCGGTAGCCGGTGAGGGTGTCGTGGCCGTCACCGGTCAGGTCGGCAACGGGTTCGCTGTCGAGGAGGGAGCGGGACCAGCGCAGGATCTCCTCGGTGGAGCGGTAGTTGACGCGCAGTCGTCCACTGCGGCCCTTCAGCAGTCGCCCCACCGTCGGCGCGGAGACCGGATAGCCCTGCCTGCCCAGTTCCTCGGCCAAGTGCCGCAGCGACTTCGTCGTCCAACGCAGCGGGGATTCCGGATCGCCGCGTTCATCAGGCTCGACCAGAGTCATCAGCGCATCAATCAGGCCCGGAGCGACCGTTTCGGCCTGCTTGCGGCCTCCGCCCGCGACGCGAGTCCGCCCGCCGGGCAGCGGTCCGGCGCCGGACTCCAGTTCCCCGACACCCCGGCGCACGGTGGTCTCGCTCATCCCGGCCGCCCTGGCGGCGGCTCGCACCCCGCCGTGACCAAGCAGCCTCGCCTCGGCCGCCACCGCCAGACGCCGTTGCCGCTCGTCCAGATGAGGCAACAACACCGAGAAAAAGCAGGGGAGTCGGGACAGCGTTGCCTCGGTGATCGCCATACCAGATCAACGAGCCATCGCCGCTGAAGCAACAGGTTGATTCCTTACGACTTCAGTGGGTGCGGCAGCGCTGGTTTCGGCGTCTCAGAGATCAACCGGTGGCCGTTCTCACATCCAGACACTCACTCCGACGCCGGGCCAGACGCCCGGGTCAGGCGGGAACCCGTACGCCACTTCCCAGGGCTCACCCCCGGGTTGCTGCACCACCACGGCCGGATGGCGTCGCTTCTGCTGGCAGATGTCTACCGACGGAACAGCACCGGTCCCGTGCCGATTCAGCGCCGGTAGTCAGTGGATCCAGCCGCCGTTACCGCATCCCGGCTTCGCCGTGAGTCCCCACTGCGGGGTATCGTGCGGCTGCCCTGCACATCCGCCGTGTAGGGCAGCCGCCCACCGTGGACGGCTACGGGTTGGAACCTGATGGCCTACACCACATCCGTTCCAAGGGCAGTAGCAGGGTCGGACTCAATGACCGTCTATCAGGCGTTCTCGTCATGGATCCGCGCACCCAGATCCTCCGCCCACTCCAGTGCCCACGCCTTGAGTTCGTCGATCTGGCGGGAGGTGAGCCCGTACGCGGTGTAGTCCTCATCCTCGTACCACTCCGCGCCGATGAGCCTGTCCCGGAGGTCTTCAAGGCTGAACTCGTCGTGGGCGCGACGGCGGCCCAGAGTTTCGAGGTCGGCGGTGGAGCGGTGGCGGGAGGCAGCCTGGACGTCGATGAGGTCGCGGACGGTGCCGCGGTCGGCGAGGGCACGGACCTTGGTGCCGATCACGTCATCGAGGGAAAGAACAGGGCCGTAGGGGGTCTGAGCGGGAGGGGCCCAGAACGCCTCCTTGAGGACGTCGACCTCGCACTCCTCGCCGGTGTCCGGATCGGTGACGAGGAAACGGCCGCTGAGCGGATCGGTCTGGACGTGCGTGGTCCGCCATCCGCGCGCGCTGAGGCCTGCTGTGAGGGAGGCGACGATCTCCTGCATCGGAGCGGGGTTCTCGGTGGCGACGTCGAGGTCGCGGCTGAAGCGTTCGACCAGACCGTGGGCCTGCACGGCGTATCCGCCGGTGAGGACCAGAGGGTAGGGGGAGCCGATGTCGAGGATGTCGGCGAGGAGACGCTCGTGGAGCGGAGTGAGCTTCACGCGGCGGTCGTGTCGGCCGGAGCGGTGCGGAGCAGCTCGGGGAAGGCGTCCTCCCAGACCTCGCGGATGTAGGGGCTGATCAAGCGCCGCAGCACGGGCCACTGGTCGATGAGCAGCCGGTGGTGCAGGAGTGCCACCAGGTCCTCACGGAGTCCTTCGGCGAGGACGGTCCGGTAGAGCGTCATGCGGGACTTCGGACGGTCCAGGCTGTAGCTGGTCCGCCCGGACCAGACGATGTGGAGCGGCAGGTCCACGTCGCCCTCGACGGGGCCGGCCAGCTCCTGCAAGCGCTCGGGCAGTCGGCTGCGGTAGCGGTCCCGCAGTACTTCGGCGCGGGGGGCGGTGATCGTCGAGTCCATGCATCCAGTATCGCTGCTGGGAGGCGGCGGCATGGCGGATACGGGTCCCCTGCCGTACATACGGGTCGGGCGGCCACCCGCCCTTCTCGGAAATCTCACCCAGTGGGCGCTTAGCGCAACCTCGCCTACTAGGACTCCGTTAGGTCTTCGGGTTCGGCCTGTTCTCAGGCATGTTGGATGGATGGACGCACATGAAGTGAACCGTGTCCGGGCGAAGTTGGCGTTGTACGTGGCTGATGTGTTCGCCTCGGTGCCGCGCAAGGACCAGCGGGCCAAGGGCGACTGCTACCTGCGGGGACTGATGCTGGACGGCCGCCGCAAGTCGATCCAGGCGATGGCCTCGAGGATGGCGGACGGCAACGAACAGAACCTGCAGCAGTTCGTGAACCAGTCCACCTGGGATCCGGTGCCGGTGCAGCGGCGAATCTGCGAGCGCATGCTGGCGCTGATCAGTTCGACGGCCTGGGTGATCGACGACGTGTCGGTGCCCAAGGACGGCCGGATGTCGGCCGGGGTGGCCCCGCAGTACTGCGGGGCCCTGGGCAAACGCGCCAACTGTCAGGTCGCGGTCAGCGTCCACGCCGCCAGCGACACCGCCTCCTGCCCGCTGCAGTGGCGACTGTTCCTGCCCAAGGAGTGGGCCGCGGACACCGACCGCCGAGCCCTTGCCCGGGTTCCGTCCGAGGTCGGGCACCGCGAGAAGTGGCGGCTGGCTCTGGACATGCTCGACACACTGGCGGACTGGGGCATGCGCCCGCCGGCCGTGGTGGCCGATGCCGCCTACGGCGCCAATGCCAACCTGCGGGCCGGCCTCGCAGAGCGGGGGATCGACTATGTGCTGGCCGTCCGCGCGGACGTGAGCGCCCATCCGTTCGACGTGAAGCCCGCGGCCCCGGAGCGCAAGGGCCCGGTCGGCTGCCGGCCCCAGCCCCGCTACCGCCACCGGGCCCCCTCGGTGGCGGCCCTGGCCGCCGAACTCGGACAGGAAGCGTTCACCTCCCTCACCTGGCGGCAGGGCTCGCGAGGAGAGTTACGGTCCCGCTTCGCCGCCGTGCGCGTCCGCCCGGCCGGCAAGGCCGTCGAGCGTCCCATCCGGGCCGCCGCCTCGGCCGCACAGGGCTCGTGGGACGGGGTGCTGCCCGAATGCTGGCTGCTGATCGAGTGGCCCGAGGACGCCGAGGCGCCCACCGACTACTGGCTGTCCAACCTGCCCGCCGACACCCCGATCACGGACCTGGTCCGCCTGGCCAAGGTCCGCTGGCGCATCGAGCACGACTACCGCGAACTCAAACACGGCCTGGGCCTGGACCACTTCGAAGGCCGCTCCTGGCCCGGCTGGCACCACCACGTCACCCTCGTGACCGCCGCCCACGCATTTCTCACCGAACAGCGGCTGGCCCCAAAAGCACCCACACCGGACTCACCCTCTACCAGACCCTCGACGCCCTCCAGGGCATCCTGAGGTGCTGGACCGGCATCTGCACCACCTGCCACCAGCCCCTGCCCAGCAGGCCACACACGACATCAAGACCGAGACAGACCTAACGGAGTCCTACTAGCGCAGCTCGCGGAGGGCGCCCCAAGACCAAGATCCGGACCATACACGGGCCAGTGGCTCTGAGTCTGGACTTTCAACCACCTGTTCGTGCCGGTCAGAGTCGTGTGGGCAGGTGTACCACCAGCAGACGAAGAACCTGCCCGCGGCCTGCGGCCATTCGATCGACGCCAACCAGCCCGTACTCCGGTGCGAAGATGGCCTGCCCCCGCCCACGGGTAAATTACACGGATCGGGCAGGCACAGGAGCCGCAGGGCACGGAGGAGCCGGTACTCCCCCCTGCCCGCCATGCCGACTCGCGCCGTACCGCCCATGACCTTGCTCGGTCACGAGTGGTAGAGCACCCGCACGACCATTGTGTCGGCGGGCAGGCCGTCCAGGTAGGCGTTGAACATCCGTTTGTAGTCGGGTCCGCCGCCTTCCACCCACCGCCCGTCGAGGGTGAGCAAGGCGGGGGTGGGTAGCACGGCAGCTACATGGCAGGCCACGTACGTCTCTAGGTCCTCGTCGAAGTGGAGGGCGGGGTCCGAGGTGAACCGCTCCTCCAGGGCGGGGTCAGCCTCGATCGCCCTGATCAGAGGCTGTTCGCGGAAGGCGGCCACGGCCGCCTCCCTGGCCTGTTCGGGCGCCTGGGAAGTGGCGGCCCGCTCGGCGAAGTGGTGGAAGGGCAGCGCGGGCGGGTAACGGTCGGCAAAGGCGTGGTACGCCGTCCAGGTGTCACCGGCGCGACGGGTCTCGGCAGCGCGGGGCGTGTCGAGGTCGAGTATGCCGCGCGGGCCGCCGTGGCAGCGGGAGGGTGGCAGGTCCTCGGGGGGGTCGGTCCAGTCGTCGTACCGCACGAGCCGGGGGTCGTCCTCATGGCCGGGCAGCACGTCGAAGAGACAGCCCGCCCCGGAGACGAACCAGTAGCTCCACTCCCCCACCCAGTCCGGATGGGGACGGTCCTCACGGTCGTACCAGAAGGGGGCCATGGCCTGCCCGATCGCCTCTTTCAGCCCGTCAGGGCCGACAGGCGGCAGACAGACGGTGATGCGCTGTTTGCCCATGGTGTTCCCTCCTGTGGTGCAGTCCGTGCTCGGTGCAGGTGATGCGTTGCTCGGCCCACCTTGACAGGCCACGCCGGTCAGGCGGTCGGCGGGGGGCCGCAGGAGACGACGACGTCGTCGCAGCCGCGTTCCAGTGTCTTCAAGCCCTCCCAGATGAACGTCAGGTCGCCGAGGATGCCGGCACCGTTCATCAGCTTGCCGCCGAGACCGCCGCCTCGCTTGCCCCCGCCGCTCTCGCCCCCGCCTCCCGACTTAGGGGTCCCCGAGATGTTCCCGCCGCGCAGACCGCCCGACATATGGGTGTCGAACATCGTAGACCCCGGCTTGCCGTCACCAGCGAAGATCACTCGGACATTGGCGTTGCCGACGAACTTGTCCGCGACGGCCCTGGCCTGTTCCATGCTGTGGGCGACGAAGACGACTTTCTGGCTCTGTTTCTTGCCTTCGATGTCGAGCTTGTTGTTGATGGTTTTCTGGATGGAGTCGACGGACTCCGCGCTGACGGCGCGCGTGGACTCGTTAGAGTCCCAAGTCTCCACGTCCACGATCTTGCCGTTCTTCCAGGTGACCTTGATGAAGTCGGCAGTGGTGCCGGCCACCCGGTGGTTACCGTTCGCGTCGTGGACCAAGCCCTTCTTGGGGAGCACTCCGTTGTCGTCCTGCCAGAGGTACTCACTGCCGTTACCGGTCTTCGGGTCATACAGGTTGAGCGACGAGCGCAGGTCATCGTTCATGAACTCGATCGCGACGCGCTCCGATTTGATCTTCCCGGGTGAGCCGACCGTATGCGGGACGCCTCGGTCGTCGTAGATGACGCGATAGCTCTTGCCTCCCTTGGAGACCGTCGTCTCCGTGAGCGCGTTGGCTGGCTTCACGTCGTCGTTCTTGAGCCTGATGATGCGTCCGCCGCGGCAGACGGCAGTGCCTTCCCAGCACTCGGCGGGCTGGAGCCCGTCGGGGTCGCTCTTGGTGATCGGGTTGTTGTTGGCATAGGCGTAGCCGTTGATCTGGAGCGGGTCCGCGAAGTCGACCACGGGGTCGGCGGAAAGGAAGCGTCCGCTCGACTGGTCGTACTCGCGGGCGCCGATGTGGGTGAGTCCGGAGTAGGTGTCGTCGATGCCGGTGCTGAGGTAGCTGCGTGCGTTGGGCCAGGTCTCGGGCCGGGTGCCGCGCACCTCGCCGTACGGCTTGAAGGCGCGGCGGGTGACGGGCTGGCCGGTGCTCTGCTCCACAGAGGTGGTGGCCGTGCCGACGGTGTCGTTGAGCAGCACGCTCAGGACGTGGTCGGAGCCACCGTTCTTGCTGACCCGGACGACGGAGGGGGCGCCGGGATGCTGGTAGATCCGGCTGGCCTTGATCGGATTGCCCTTGGGGTCCGTGGTGACCTCGGTCTCGCCCAGGAACAGGGTGGTACCGGCCGCGGACTTCTGGAGGATGCGGTTGCCGCCCGCGTCGTAGACGTATGTGGTGCGGTCGGCGAGCGCCCACTGCTGAGCGGCGCCGGTGGCGCAGGTGGCGACCTGGAGGTCGGTGCCGTCGGTGTCTGTTCCGCCGGGCACGGCCAGGCACTTGCCGGTCGCCGCGTGCACGAAAGCCTTGTCGGTGGTGCGCAGCGTGAACTTCTGGGTGGTGCTGCCGTTGCAGGCGGCGAGCTGGACGAGGGTGCCGTTGACGGTGGCGCACTTGCCGCGGATACGCAGGGTGTCACCGGTGGTCTGCCACGCCTGCGCGGACGTGCTGTTGCAGCCGTGGAGCTGGAGCGGGGTGCCGTCCGTGAGGGCGTTGCTCTGGAGGTCGATGCACTTGCCGTTCAGGCCGGTGATCGGTCCGGCGCCATCGCCCGTACCGGTGACCGAGGCGAGCTTGTTCTCGGCGTTCCAGTCCAGGATCTGGTCGCCGCCGGTGAGGTGACGCTCGGTGGTGTTGCCGGTGGCGTCGTTGACGTACCCGGGGTCGGTGCCGGTGGGCAGGTCGACCTTGCTGAGCAGGTGCGGCTGGGTGAGGGTGGGGGCGCTCGTACCGTTGCCCGCCACGGTCTTGCCGTAGCCGTAGCCGGTACGGACGTCCAGGGCAGAATTCGCCGGGTCGTGGTCGGTGAGAGATGTCCGGTTGCCGACGGCGTCGAAGGTGAAGGACTGGTAGTAGGAACCGGCGGCGCCAGCGACCGACCCGGTGGCGGGGGCCGCGGCGTCGAGGGACTCCTGCATCTCGGCGTCGGGCGCGGCGGCGGGTGCCTCGGCGATGGGTCCGGAGCTGCTCTGGCCATCGCTGCGGTAACCCCAGGCGGTGCCGGAGGCGGACTTGCAGCCGGTGGCGGCGGTCACGGCGAGACCGGAGGTCCAGGCGTGGACCAGCTCACCGAGGTAGTCGTAGGTGAAGCACTGGTTGTCCCAGGTGGACGTAGTGCCGTCAGTCTGCCTACGGGCCGCCGATGTGAGGTTGCCAGCGCGGTCCCAGGAGTAGTAGGAGTCGGAGATACGGTGCGAAGAAGCGGTCTCACGATCCCAGACGGTCCGCTGGAGGCGGCCCGTCTCCTGGTCGATGAAGTTGGTGGTCCACACCCGGTAGGGCTGCGGCCCGCTCACGGTCCGCAGGGGCTCGCCGTATGCGGAGTAGGTGACGTCGGAGGTGTACCAGCTCAAACCGGAGGTGGACTCGGCCAGACCGTCCTCGTTGTAGCGGGTGATGACCTTCTCAGCGGCCAGACCACCGATCGCGGGCACGCTGACCGAGAGCTGCTTGCCGCTTTGGGTGTACGCGTAGCGGTAGGTGTAGGTGCCGGCGAGCTTGGGCCCGGCCTGGGACGGGACGACGATCTCGCGGGTGGTCGGACGGTATTTGTCGTCGTAGGCAGTGATCCGGTCGATCCAGTCGGCGCCGGCCTCGTGCCGGGTGGAGCTCGCCGCCTTGCCGAGCGCCCCCGGCAGGTCGTACGTGAAGGACTTGACCGGATCGGCGGTCGCGGAGCCCTGACGGACGTTCAGGACACGCCCGATCGCGTCGTACTCGGTGTACGTGGTGCGCTGGAGCGAGTCGGTGGCGCTGGCCTGCCGACCGAGCGCGTCGTAGGTGAAGGAGGCATTGCCGATGTCGGGGTCGGTGGCGGAGGTCAGCAGACCTCGGGTGTTGTAGGTATACGTCCAGAAGTTGCCCGCGTGGTCCTCGATCCGGGTGCGGTTGCCCCGGGCGTCGAAGGAGTAGCGGGTGGTGCGCCACTCGTCCTGGGCGCGGTTGGTGGAGTGGTCGACGCGGGTGATCCGGCCGTGCGCGTCGGAGTAGGCGCGTACGGCGGGTGAGGCGCCGCCCGCCGGGCGGGAGATGGTCCAGTTGTCGCCGTACTCGACGGTGTCGGACCAGACGGCGCTGCCGCCGTGCACGGTGGTCTTGCGCACCGTGCGGCCGAGGCCGTCGTACGTGTTGCGCACCAGGTTGGGCACCAGGGTGTCACTGACCCGCTTGAACTGGCCGGTCTCCGGCTCGCCCTTGGCGAGATAGGAGCCCGTCTGCTCGGAGACGAGCCCGTGGTCGTCGTAACGGGTGTCCTGGACGATCCGGCCGGGACCGTGGGCCTCGTCCTGCGTCTGCACGGGGCGCATCAGGCCGTCGTAGACGGTCACCTGGCGGCTGTAGCCGCCGTCGTCCTTGAGGGAACGGACGGTGACGGCCGTGGGTTGTGTGACGGTCGGGGTCGCAGTCGCCATCTGGTAGTCGATGAGGACATCGGGCGTCGCGGCGTCGGCAGACCAGCCCTTCACCAGGCGGCCGAACGCATCGTATTCCATGCGCGAGACGTGCCCGTTGACATCGGTCACCGACAGGGCCAGGCCGCGGCCGGGATCGAGGGTGGTGGTGGAGGCGTGCCCCTTCGGGTTGATCTTCTTGATGGCGGTGACCGGGCCGCTGGCGTCGCCAGGCGTGTACTGGGTCTCCGCGACGCCCTTGAGCGGGTCGATGATCTTCCGTACCCGGCCCAGCGGGTCGAAGGTGGTGGTGGAGACGATCGAGTAGGCGGAGCCGTCGTCATTGAGCGTCGCCGTGGTGGTGGCCAGGCCCTTGGTCGGCGCCGCACCCCATGCTCCACCGTCGTAGCTGGTACGGACGGCGCTCATCACCTGAGTGGCCGGGTCGGCGGTGGCGTGATCGGCGCAGGAAGTGGAGGTGGTGCGGATCTCCTTGGGCAGGCCGACGATGTTGGCCGCCTCGTTGACCACGTAGAGCGTCTTGGCACAGCTCTGGCCGCTGAGGGTTTCACCGCCGCTGCCGTCGGGCTTGACCATGGCCGACTCGACCTGTTGTGGCAGGCCGTAGGTGTCGTCGACGACGGTGGTGGTGCGCACGCCCTGCCAGCTGCTGCCGAGGGTCTGCAGGGTGTCGCTGCGTCCGAAGCCGCTGCGGTACGCGGTGAGCGGAGCGAGCCCGCCGTCGCGCGCGCGGGAGGCGGTCTGCTTGGCCCAGGGCCGGTTCAGGACCCGGCTGGCGATCTTGCCGCCGGTTCCGGTGTACGCGATGGTCTCGGCGGTCATGCCCGCGTAGGGGGCGATGTCGTCGGCGGCCAGGGTGACGGTGCCGGTGGAGTCCTTGACCGGGCCGCCCGTACCGCGGAAGTAGCGGGTGACCGAGTACGACTGGGTCTGCGGACGGCCGGGGGCCGCCGAAATCTTGTTGCCCTTCGACGTGGCCACCTGCTGGTAACCGCGCCACTCGCTGTAGGTGCGCAGGGCGGGCTTGCTGAATTCGTCGTCGCTCTTGCCCCAAGCGGCGCCCGAGTAGTCATAGCGCGTCGACATCCGGGCGGAGACGCCGGTGATCCGGTCGGTCTCGGTCACAGTGTGGACGACGTACTTGTTGAACCAGGCCAACGCGGGTTTCTCGACCTCGGCGTCGGGCGACCAGCGGACGGGGAAGCAGGTGCTGTGATTGTCCTCGGGCACTACGTCGGGCTGCACACGGCAGCCGCCCTTGTACGTGACCTCGATGTCGGCGCCGTGTTCGGTGGCGACGGCGCCGATGCGCGGCCGGGTGAAGCCGGGGCGCGGGTCGGAGGAACTGCGGGCTACCAGGTTGGGCAGCTGCTGGTCCTTCAGATACGTGCTGAGGGGGTGCGCGGAGCCGGTGCCGACCACGTATGGCTGGAAGCTGACGCCGGATTTGGTGAGCAGGGTGCCGCTGGTGTCACCGGGGCGGAAGCCGTAGTGCTGGATGGAGTTGAGCCACAGGCCGGGCGAGGTGTCGTACCAGTCGCGCGGGAAGGACTGGTTGAGCAGATAGGTGTCGACCTGGGACAGACCCGCGACGCCGGGGCGCTGGGCGTAGGTGGTGATACCTCCGAGCCGCAACCGGTTCCAGAAGGACGGAAAGGCTGGGCACAGCTTGGAGTCGCTCTTGCAGTTGAGGTTGCCGGGGCTGTCCCACCAGGGGCGGTAGGAGGCGGGGTCCTTGGTGTCTTCGAACTTCGCCGAGTCGCAGACGGTGGCGTCCTGGAGGCAGCGCTGCTGGAGCAGGAAGTCGACCTTTGCGGCCGGGGTGGCACCGAGGGCGCCCTCGCGAAGCCCGTACTCGATGGAGTCGGGCAGACCGCCGCGGACATAGGTCTCAGGCGTCTTGAACTTCTTGTTGACGGCGTAGTAGTTCGTCGACTGCTGCCAGTTGACGACCATGACGTTGCCGTTGACGTCGGTGACCTTGTCCAGCCCCCAATGCCATGCCTGCTGCTTGGTGGTGTCGCCCTGGCAGCGTGAGTCGGCGAAGGCGACCGCGTGGCAGGGCTCGCCGGGGTGGTTGCCGAAAACGGGGACCGTGAAGACGGACTGCGTGTCCGCGTGACCGCCGCCGATCTTGTTGAGACCGTAGGTGTACACGGTGCCGTCCCGCTTGGTGACGACCCAGTACTCTCCGTTGTTGTCGCCGTTGGTGGCGCCGGTCTTCAGCTCGACGCGGGTGCCGTCGTCGTGCTGCGGGCGGTAGAGGTCGGTCTCGCCGATGCGGACAAGCTCGGTCGTAGCGCCGCCGAGCGACATCACCGCGTTGTAGGAGACCCAGCACAGGTCGGAGGTCTTGGCCTTCTTCGCCGTGTTGTTAGGGGTGCCTGCGGTGGTGCCCTCGCGGTCGTCCTTGCAGGTGCGGTAGCGGCGCTCGATGTAACCCGGATTGTAGTCCCAGCCCTCGCCGATCCACGACGCCTGCGGCGAGGACGTGGACGTCTTCGCGTCCACGCCCTGCGAGTTGTAGTCGAACGAGATCTCCGGCGCGGGACCCGCGGGCGTGGGCGGAACCTCGATGGGGTAGGACCAGGTGAAGGCACCGGACGAGCCGCCCGCCGACCATTTGCCGTTGGACTCCAGCGGCGTCGCCCTGAAGGAGCCGCCCTCGCCTGCGCCGGAGTCGACCGCGCCGATCACGGCATTGTCACCGCCGGCCGCCGCTTGCCTGGCGCCGGTGCGGTAAGCGGCCTGGACGGCGCCGGTGCCGGATACCGGGGACGCGGTCGCCGAGGCGGGCGTCACCGTCCCGTCGGCGGCGGTGTCGACGGTGGCGGTCAGGATCTTGGCGCTGGTGTCATTGACCGTCTCCAGCTCCTCGTAAGCCCGGCACTCCTCGACGTCGGGGGTCGTGCGGTAGCACTCGGGGAACTGCACGAAGACGAGCCGGGAGGCCCAGTCGGCGCCGTAGAGGTTCTGGTACGCCTTGTAGTCGAGCTGCACCGAGACGGGAACCGAGCCGGTGGCGGGGGCGGTGACCGTGACAAGCACACCGTCGATGCCGTCGGCCTCGGGGGCGGTGCGTGGGGAGACGCCGACCTGCCAGGTCCCGGTGGGCAGAGCGGCGCCGGGTGCCTGGCCGAGCTTCACGGGCAGGGTGCCGACGGGTTCGAGGGCGGCGGTACCGGTGGCGGCCCGCGCGCTGACCTGTTGTGTGCCCGCGGCACCGAAGGTGACCGAGTCGGTACCACCCGTGGGCGGGGTGACGGTGCCGGCCGGAGCCTGCTCCAGGTCGGCGGGCGGGGCGGCCCCGATGCTGTCGAGTCCGGCGTCGTGCGTGCTGCCAGCGACCCGCTGCTCGGCCGGGATCTCCTCCAACGACACGTCCTCGCGCGCGACTTCGGCCGACTCGGGATTTGGCGGCTGGGCCGAGGCCGTCAACGGCATCAGCCCGACGAGCAGGGCCGCCCCGACGACGGGCACCATCGCGGAGCGCAGGGGAGCACGGCGAGCGCGGCGCGCGGACAGGAAAACAGACACGGACGAGGTCCCCCCGGGGCGGCAAAAGGCCGCACCCTGATAGTGCGCAGGTGCGGCCAGCGAACGGCTTGATTCTGTGGGGCACTTGTGAAGAAAAAACAGGCAACCTGCAATCACGTGATGATCATCACCGAAGTAAACCGGCCTACTGTAACGCCAGTTATGCCAAAGACCACCCATGCCGCTAATCGCCCTTGTGACCATCTTCTTTACCTTCAGGACGTGTCACGTACTCACTCACCGTCCTTCCCAAATACCCTCTGCACGTGTCCTGTTGTGCACCGAATGGGTATCTGTGCGCCCCTCGGACAGGCGGAGCGGTCCGTTTCCGGGCCGTGAACGGCGCTTGACTCCGCACGCCGCCCGACTCCGTACGCGCCACAACGCCAGGTGACGCCCTCCCGGAGCTGAGCCATGATCTGTCGGCTGTCGTCGCAGCTGTTTCACAGGGGGAAAGGGAATTCTCATGCCGAGCCGATGGAGCCGATGGCGCCGCTCGCCCGCGCGCCGACCGGTCGCGGCCGTCACCGCCGCTGTCATCACAGCGTCCGGCCTCACGGTCTTCGCGCTGAGCGGGACTGACCAGGAGGATCCGCCGCGCCGTCCCGCCGACGCCCACCAGGCGGCGCCGCTGACGGAGACGGGCGCCGCCGCACGCGCCAAGAAGACCAGGAAGGCCGTCGAGGCAACCGCGCTGCGCACCGCATACGCGACGACCTGGGCGCGCCCGGACGGACTGCTCCAGCGCCGGATCCACGCGAGCCCGATTCGGGCGGAAGTGGATGGGGTCTGGAAGGCCATCAGCACGGATCTGCGCCGCGTGGACGGCGGTTGGGCACCCAGGGCGACCAACGTGGGCATGGTCTTCTCGGGCGGTGCGGGCAAGCCGTCGGGCTCAAGGAGCGCCCAGGTTGCTTCGTACGCCAACAGGTCCACGGGCTCGGACGCCGGTGCGAGTGGGTCCGCCGACCAGCACGCTGACCGCTCCGCTCTCCGCCGGGTCCCACTGCCCGGTAGCGCCGTGAACGCTTCCACCACCAGTGCCGCCGCGAACCCGCTGGTGACGCTCACGGTGGACGGTCATGACATCATGCTGACCTGGCCTGACGCCGTGCCGGCCCCTGTCATAGACGGACCGCGCGCCCTGTACCCGGAGATCCTGCCCGGTGCCGACCTCGTCCTGACGGCGGCCGACGGCGGGTTCGCACAGCTCCTCGTCGTCAAGAACCGTCAGGCCGCGACCGACCCGCGCGTGGCACGCCTGGCGTACGGTCTCAGCTCCTCCGACCTGGACTTCGCGCTCGACCCGGCCACCGGCATCGTCTCGGCCACCGACACGAACGGCGCCGACATAGCGGAAGCGCCGACACCGCTGATGTGGGACAGTGCCGGCACCCCGGCCCTCACCGACGGCCAGGCGGGCAGCAGCGCCTCACCGACCGCCCCCGAGGTCATCCCTTCCGAGCCGAACGTCACCGGCAGTCCGGAGGAGGAGCCGTCCGAGTCGCCCGAGCCGACCGACGAGATGGCCGACACCGATCAGGAGGACCTCACTCCTGAGACGCTGCCGACGGCGACCGACGAGGCAGCCGATCCCTCGGTCGTTGCAGAGATGGAGGGCACCTCACCGCCCGTACCGCCTGAGCCGAGCCCGCTGCCCTCCCAGACCGGTGCCGCCGCCACGCTCTCGCTGTCCGGCGTCAACGGCCCGCAGCCCGACTCCCACGGCTCGCTCGTGGACGTCGACCTGGAGGCTGGCACCTGGGTGTTCAGCCCGGACCAGGCGTTTCTCGCCGATCCGACAACCGTGTACCCCGTCTTCGTCGATCCGTCGATCAAAAAGCACACCAATGACTGGACGACCGCCTACAGCCGCCACCCCAACGCCACCTTCTACAACGGCAAGAATTTCAACCGGGGCGGTACCGACGAGGCACGTGTCGGATTCGAATCGGACACGTGGGGAACCTCGCGGTCCTTCTTCAGCATCGACTGGGACCCAGACCTCAAGGGCTCCACGGTGCACAGCGCCAAGCTGCGTGCCCTGGAGACGTACTCCTGGTCGTGCAGCGCCCGCGCCATGACCGTCCATCTCACCGGAACGATCAGTTCGAAGACGAACTGGAAGAACGCCCCGGCGATGAACAGCGGAAACAAGATCGGCGGAGGCAGTTTCGCGCACGGCTGGAAGTCCAGTTCGTGTCCGGACGAGTACGTCGTCTTCGACGTCAAGACGAGCGCGGCGAAGGCCGTCGCGGGCGGCTGGAAGACGATGACGATCGGAATGCGCGCCTCCGACGAGAACTCTCAGTACTCGTGGAAGAAGTTCCAGGCCAACGGCGGCAACGATCCGTACGTCGACCTGTCGTACAACCGGCCGCCTGCCACCCCGAGCAGCCTTGACCTCGACCCGGACCTAAGCTGTGACACCACGTCGCCGTACATCAATGTCGGGGCGTCATCGCTGACCTTCTGGGCCAACAGCTCCGACAAGGACGGCAACCTCGCCTCCGTGAACTTCGAGCTGTGGCAGACGGGCGGCAGCACGGCCAATCTGCTCGGCGGCAAGGGCAAAGTGTCGGTCGGCAGCCAGAACAGTTCCGCGCGCGTGCACACCGATCCGTTCTCGACGGGCAGCACCGGCCTGAAGTTGGTCAACGGCACGACGTACTCGTGGCGTGCCAAGGCGGTCGACAAATATGGCGCCGCCTCCGCCTACTCGCACAGCAAGATCCCGTGCCGCTTCGTGTACGACACCTCCAAGCCGTCGCCGCCGCTCGCGTCTTCGACGCAGTTCCCGGACGCCGACGCGGCCGACAACGGATTCGGGAACGCACCCGAAGACTCGAAGTGGAGCACGGTCGCCTTCGGCACGGCAGGCACCTTCGGCTTCCGGGCCCGGCAGACGGACGTGGTCCGCTACGAGTACGGTTTCAATCAGGCGTCGTACCCCTTCTCGGCAAACCGCACCAACGGTGCCGCAACCAGCACGACGACCTCCGTGTCGAACGTGAAGCCGCCGCTCGCCGGACCGAACGTGCTGTACGTGCGGGCGGTGGACGACGCCGGGAACGTGTCACAGCCGCTCAAGTATTTCTTCTACGTGACCCCGCGGGACAAGGCCGACGCACCGGGCGACTTCACCGGTGACCGGCGGCCCGACCTGATGGTGGTCGACGCCAACGGCAATCTGCGCCTCTACCCGTCCGAGTCCACGACGGACCTGGCCAAGGGCACCGGCGACCTCGACTACTCCATGTCGGGCGCCTACCGGGGCAACCCCGCCAAGGACCCCAACGGCGACGACGGCCTTCCCGCTTACACCGCCGCACCCTCCGGGTACTGGAAAAGCACTTTGATCACACACCTCGGTGACTTCTACAGTGGTGACGGGCTCCAGGATCTCGTGGCCGTCCGCGAGAACGCGCTGTGGGCCTATCCGGGCGATGGCTACGGCGCCGTCAACATCGACAAACGCCAGCGGGTGCTGCTGCCGTCGAATGCGCCCGCGCCCTCCACGATCACCCAGATCGTGGCGGCCGGAGACGCCACCGGGGACGGGAAGACCGATTTCTTCCTCACCGTCGGCGACGCAATCTGGGCCTTCACCGGCTACAACGGCGCCAGCATCGAGCAGGCCGTCCGGCTCTCCAGCTCGCCGTGGAGCGAGCGTGACATCGTCACCGTCCAGGACGTGACCGGCGATGGGATCACCGACATGGTCTACCGCACGGACGTCTCCGGCCGACTCTTGCTGCGCACCGGCAAGCCGGCCGCTTCGGGCGGCGGAGTCGACCTCAACTCCCTCGCAGCGGCCGTCAACTCCGCGACCGGGACGGACGACCAGTACGGGGCCTCAGGGTGGGGCAGCAGTAGCATCCGCTTCCTGTTCGGCACACCCGACGCCAACGGCGACAACATCCCGGACATTTGGACAGTCCGCACCGACGGCGCGGTTCGCTTCTACGCCGGCTCCCGAAGTGAGTTGTCCGGCTCCGGCACGGAGATCGTGAGCAAGAGCGGAGGGGGCTGGATCAACAAGATGACCATCGGCTGAGCCCCCAGTGAACGGCTCCGTCCCTCCCGAGGGGCGGAGCCGTTGTGCCTGGCAGCTCCGGTCTGTCCCCCGCCTGCGTATTCACCACGTCAAGGCTGCCCCGCCGACCGTGACGATGATTTCGAATGGAGCGTCGAAACCAGTGCGGGCGAGGTGGCCGTCAGGGTCGTGGGTCGGCGGGGCGTCGTCGTCGCCCGGCGGGGTCGAGGGCATCGGTTCGAACGGAGAGGTCTACGAGCAGGGCCTCCTCGGCAAACGGCGATGTGAGGGGCCTCGCGTTCTTCGGATAGGGATCTGACTGTCTATTTCACGCGACGGCTCGCAACTTCACGTGTTCGACGTGGACTTCTCGCGGAGGGCGATAGCCGACGGCCGAGTGAAGGCGTTCGCGATTGTACCAGAATTCGATGTGCCGGGTAATGTCATGCCGGGCGGCCTCGCAGATCAAGTACGTTACCCGCGATACACGTTCGTTCTTCAATGCCCCGAAGAACGATTCCGCCATGGTGTTATCGAAACAGATTCCGGTTCGACCGGCGAAGGCCCAGCCCTTCGAGAACCTTTGCATACTCGTCGGACCCAGCCTCTACGCAGCCACGACCTGAGCCTCAACGCCCTTGCCACCAGCACAAACAGGCTAACTTCCCGGGCTTGGGTCAAGGCCCCTTTTCCCCCTCCCGTCGGTGGGCCGCGGAGCGCTGCTCATCCCAACAAAAGGGTGTAGCAATGGGCACTGACATTGATGCTGATACTCAGGTTCCGGTGGTCGTGACTCGGGCACTGACTGACGCTCTGCTGGGCTGTCCTGCGGCTGTTCTGTCCGGCCGCCGGGACCTGTTCTCATGGATCCGGCCGGGCGGAACATGACCTGGTAGGAGCTTGGTCAGAAGCCCCTTCAATGTCCTGTCTGCGCCACCCGGCCGGTGCCCACCTCCGGCAAGGAAGGCACCATCAGCATGACATCGGCGCCGGCCCAGCACCTCGGAGTCTGGCCCGCCACCATCTCCACCCTCGAACGCGGGATCCGCCGAGACGACCACCTCGCCAACGCCTACCGCAACTGGCTCCAAGCCGCTTGACAGGCAATAGGGGCATCAGCAGCTGATAGGTCATCACGGCGCTGCGTCCTGGTCGAGTCGCCATCAGGCCAGGAGGGCCCACACCGCCAGGTCAATTCACGGGCAGCGAGCCTGAGGCAGCTCAGCTGGGCGAATGCCCTTCTCAGATCCCAATCGGTTCACCATGGCAGCCCTCACACGGCACGTGACCGTCCGTTTCTCACCTGCGGAAACAGCCCCGGTCACGCCAAGCGGATCTCTGCCGACGAATGGCGAAAAGCAGCGGAAGCGCACTCACAACCATAGTGCGCCGGAGCCGCCCCTTCGAACCGTGGTTCTGCGACCACGGCCCGGGGACGTCGCAGGGCCGGGAGGCACTGATCAACCCGCCGCCGCGACGCCTTGGCCAACCGAGCCCCCACGGGACGATTCTCAACGCGGTGTCGTCGCGGTCCTGCGAGGACAGCGCCACGGTTGTAGGGCCGGGTCGAAGAAACAACCCGCCGCTGGCCTCCGCCGGCGCCGGATCCAGCCTTGGTGCAGCCCGGTCAGGACAGTCTTCTGCGGCCCGTCGTCGCGTCTCGAAGCAGTGTCGAGGCCGTCGTCGTCGTACAAGCGCAACATGCGAGCAGCGCTCATCACCACGAACACTTCGAACCAAGGTCCGGACCATATCCGGACCAGCCGTCCGCAGTTTGCGGCCATCGGAGCTGTTTTCGCTGGTCAAACTACACCCGAGCCGTGTACCACCACCTGCTGTCAGCCGTAGTCCCTTCAGGCGGCTTCCCACAGACCGGCATCCAGGATGCGGGCGGCCTTGGTGATGCTGCCCGGCATCAGATGCCGGTAGGTGCGATACGTCTCCTCGATCGACTTGTGGCCCATCCATTCCGCCACGTCGGTGATCGGTATCCCGTTCCCGAGCGCGTTCGAGGCGAAGTAGTGTCGGAAGCCGTACATGCCGACACCGTCCTTTGCAGGCAGGTCCTTGAAGAGCTTCTGCACACGGCGGCGTTCCATCGGCTCCGTGTAATAGCCGCTCGGACCACGCAGAAGATAGCCCTCCTGCGCGGTGCCGTACTTCTCCTCGTACCGCTCGATAGCTTCCCGCACCGAGCGCGGCAGAGGGACCTCCCGGAACTCCCCCGCCTTGCGGTGCTTCAGCTTCGCCGGCCTGTGCGTGTTGGAGTGGATCTGCTCATGCACCCGGTAGACGTCATCCGCCACAACGTTGTTGACGTTCACTGCCCGGGCTCCCCCGTTTCGCAAACCGCAGCCCACCATCATGACGATCTCCAGCGCGAGATCTTCGTCAACGGCAGTCAGCACCTTCTTCACGTAGGCGAGGGACGGGATGACCACCTTCTGACGGACGTACTCCGGCTCCTGGACCCCCTTCACAGGATCATCCGCCATGGCCCCCTTGCCATAAGCGTCCCGCAGGATGGCCTTCAGAGTGCGGAAGATGTTCACCTGGTTTCCGCGGCCCACCCCCTCGGCCTCCAACTCGTCCAGGAAACGCTCGACCACGATCGGCGTGACCGAGTTCAGCTTTCTTGATCCGAGACGGGGGATGATGTGCACGTTGATGGAGCTGTCCACGTGCCACCCTGTGGAGTACTCCGTCATCCTCCGCTGCCGGGGCCGCCACTGCTTCGCGTATTCCGCGACCGTCTGCTGACCGAGTTCACGGCGGGCCTCAGCAACGGATGGCGCTGTCTTCTTTTTCTCCGCGTAGATCTGCGTCAGTCGCTCGATCGCGTCGTCCTGCGTGCCGAAACCAGCCTCTTCACGCTGCTTACCGAGAGCGTCCCTGAATCGAATCGTGTACGGGTGCGGGCAACGGGTCGGCCTGGAACAACCGCACTCCTTGAAGAAGGACCCCATCCCACGAGCGAGCTGTCGAGCCACGCATCAAGCCTTCCGAGCAGGGCGATGGGCGGCGCAGAAGGCCCCTGCCGTAGACGCAGGTCAGCAAGCCGGACACCGTCCGGTCCGATGCTGACCGTTTGCTGACCTGGAGGCCGCGATCAGGGCTCTGACCTGCGGAAACACCCAAACGCTAGATCTTGGACTTGAACAGAGTACGCAGCACTTTGGACTCCCGGAAGACGGCTCCCTGCCTGCTTTCTGCAGGTCAGGGGCGTTGCTCACTGTACATCGGCATGCCTGCAACTCGAAGACTCCGCACAACATCATGCACCGCGGCGAGTAGCCTCCTCACCTGCGCAATCTGCGCGAGGAGACTACCGCCAAGCCGTCGACCGGATGTACGGGCAGAAGACTGTCCCTGTTCAATGCTGATCAGATGCTGACTTACCTGATGTGGCGTCATGCACCGAACTTTCCGACGCAAGTGGAGAACCGGGCAGCGGCAGCGAGATGAAGGATCAGGGTCGACCAGCACACCCCTGACTCACGCGACCCGCCACCTCCGTACCATTTACCCTCCTTCGTCACACCGAGGACCCCAGTGAGTCCGGGCAGATCACGACAGCGCAGATCGTAATGACATCCATTTTCATGTATCGTCTGCCTCGCTCACCGATCGCACCCGGAGGTCCTCATGGCCGTACCCAAACGCAAGATGTCGCGCAGCAACACCCGGCACCGTCGCGCGCAGTGGAAGGCCACGACGCCGCAGCTGGTGCCGGTCACGGTGGACGGGGTCCCGTACCTCGTTCCCCAGCGGCTGGCCAAGGCGTACGAGCGCGGCCTGCTCCGCCCCGAAGGCTGACCCAACATGTCCTACGCCCCCTCGGCGCGCCTTCCCGTCACCGTTTTGTCGGGATTCCTCGGTGCCGGAAAGACCACTCTGCTCAACCATGTCCTCGGCAACCGCGAGGGTCTGCGTGTCGCCGTCATCGTCAACGACATGAGCGAGGTCAACATCGACGCCGCCCTCGTGCGCGGCGGCGAGGCCGCTTTGTCCCGCACCGAGGAACGCCTGGTCGAGATGACCAACGGGTGCATCTGCTGCACCCTGCGCGACGACCTGCTGGAGGAAGTTGACCGGCTGGCGCGCGAGGGGCGCTTCGACTACCTCCTCATCGAGTCCTCCGGCATCTCCGAGCCCATGCCGGTGGCCGCCACCTTCGCCTTCGCCCGCGACGACGGCGCGATCCTCGGCGATGTGGCCCGACTGGACACGATGGTCACGGTCGTGGACGCCGCCAACTTCCTGCCCGAGCTGGCCTGCGGCGACGAACTGACCGAACGGGGCCTGGACCAGTACGAGGACGACGAACGCACGGTCAGCGACCTGCTGATGGACCAGATCGAGTTCGCCGACGTCATCGTCCTCAACAAGCTCGACCTCGTCGATGCCGTGTCCGCCGACCGGCTCCGGGCCACCTTGGCACGGCTCAACCCCGCCGCCCGCGTGGTGCCGGCCGTGCGTGGCCGCGTACCGGTCGGCGAGGTCCTGGGTACCGGCCGCTTCGACCTGGAGCGCGCGCAGCAGGCCCCGGGGTGGGTCAGAGAACTCAACGGCGACCACGTTCCCGAGACGGAGGAGTACGGCATCTCCTCGACCGTCTTCCGCTCCGGAACGCCCTTCCACTCCGGGCGGTTGTGGACGTTTGTGACGGAGGCACTGGACAGCGGCGCCTACGGGCAGGTCCTCAGGTCCAAAGGCTTCTTCACCCTCGCCAGCCGACCCCGTGTGACAGGGCTGTGGTCGCAGGCCGGTTCGGTGGCGCGTTTCGAGCCTTCCTCTGCTCGTGACACCGACAGCCCTTACGCGCAGGAACTCGTCTTCATCGGAACGCAGCTGGACGCGGAGCCGCTGCGGGCTGCCCTGACCGGCTGCCTCATGCAGGACGGCGAAGCTTTGCCCGCTTCCGACCCCTTCCCCGCCTGGGACACCTACGGCTTCGACGAGAGCTGCGCGCACGAGCACGACCCCTCACCACCGTGACGGGGCACTGAAACTCCGGGCCGGGCGGTGGTCGCAGCCACGGCACCGTCCGGCCCGGTACACACCTGTGTCGGAGAGGCCGCTCATGGACGACAGGAAGAAGCCGCGCCTGGGGACGGTGCAGGAGACCCTCCTCACACCGCTGTATGCCCGCGCTGTGAGAACCGCGAGGAACACGCACTTCTGAGGGACGCACGGGCCGAAGAGATCGTCGCCTCGATCGACTACGACTTCGGACGCTTCGGCGATCTCCCGAGCCTCACCGGCGCGCTGCCGCGCACCCTCCTCTTCGACTGGTGGGTGGCGGACTCCCTGTCCGCGCACCCCGACGCCACCGTGGTCGCGATCGGCACCGGACTCAACACACGCCGCGAACGTGTCGGCAACGGCCGCGCCCGGTGGTTCGACCTCGACCTGCCCGATGGGATCGGCCCGCGCCGGAACTTCTTCACGGACAGTCCCCGACGGACGATGATCGCGGCCTCGATGATGGACGAGGCGTGGGCCGCGGAGGTGGCCTCGCACGCCATCGGGCCGTACCTGTTCGTCGCGGAGGCCGTACTGTCCTGCCTGCACGAACCCGACGTGCGCGAGGTCATCGACCTCCTCGTCGACCACTTCCCGGGCGCCCTGCTGGCCCTGGGCACCGCCGGCCTCGGTTTCTTCGACACTCAGGAACAGCACGACGTCCTCAGCAAGGTCACGGCCCGCATGCACTGGTACTGCCCCGCCCCCGCCCAACTGGCCGACTGGTGGCCGGGGGCACGAGTACTGGCGTCACACACCCTCACCAGCCTGCCCGAGGACCTGGTAGCCCAGTCGCCACTCCCCTACCAGCAGATGGTGTCCGCCATGGCCGCGCAGCGGCTCCCCCAGGCCGAGGTCTACCGGCTCAACCTCCTGCGCCTGCCCTGATATCCGCAGGCACGCTCAGCGGGAGGTCCGGCCATGACTCCGCCGAGTCATGGCCGGACGCGGGGCCCGTCGTGCGAGCGGCGCGGCTACCAGGAGGACTTGGTGACCCCGGGCAGGAAGCCGGCGTGGGCCTGCTCACGCACGCGGACCCGCGACAGTCCGAACTTCCGGAGGTGACCGCGCGGCCGCCCGTCCACGCTGTCCCGGTTGCGCACCCGGGTGGCGCTCGCGTTGCGGGGCTGGCGCCGTAGTTCTTCCACTGCGGCCCGGCGTTCGGCGTCGGTGGAGGATGGCCGGCGGATGACCTCCTTCAGCTCCGCACGGCGGGCCGCGTACCGCTCGACGGTCGCCTTGCGCTTCTCGTTCTGCGCGATCTTGCTCTTCTTGGCCATCAGACCTTCCCCCCTCGGGCGCGGATGCGGGCCACGGCGGCCTCGATGCCGATGCTGTCGACGGTCTTGATCGCCTTCGCGCTGAGCGTCAGCCGGACGTACCGCCCCTCGCTGGGGAGCCAGTAGCGCTTGCGCTGGATGTTGGGATCGAAGCGGCGCGAGGTGCGCCGATGCGAGTGGGAGATGGTGTTGCCGAAGCCCGGCTGGGCGCCGGTCAGTTGGCAGTGGGCGGACAAGGTCTTACCTGCCTCTCGTCGGACGACTAGTTCTTGGTAATGGAAATCATTCCCATATACTAACCTCATGGCACGCAACGAGGTACGCCCGATCATCAAGCTCCGCTCCACGGCGGGAACCGGCTACACGTACGTCACTCGCAAGAACCGCCGTAACGACCCCGACCGCATGGTGCTGCGCAAGTACGACCCGATCGCCCGACGGCACGTCGACTTCCGCGAGGAACGGTGACCTCCCGCCACTCCGCCACCGCCCGCCGAACTCAAGGACGCCCCATGAAGCCCGGAATCCACCCCGCTTACGGCCCCGTCGTCTTCCGCGACCGGGCCGCGAACTAC
This sequence comes from Streptomyces sp. NPDC048734, assembly GCF_043198675.1. NCBI lineage: Bacteria > Bacillati > Actinomycetota > Actinomycetes > Kitasatosporales > Streptomycetaceae > Streptomyces > Streptomyces sp. NPDC048734. Next base: position 427,070 of record NZ_JBICUZ010000004.1, read on the forward strand.
GCGTTCCTCACCCGCTGCACCATGACCAGTGACAAGACGATCGAGTGGCAGGACGGCAACACCTACCCGGTGGTCGACGTCGAGATCTCGCACGTCAGCCACCCCTTCTACACGGGGACCGCCCGGGTCCTGGACACCGCCGGGCGAGTCGAGCGCTTCGAGCGCCGGTACGGCCGACGCGGAGCCAACTGATGCGGGACGAGGCCGGACTGCCCGTCGTCATCGTCGCCGGGCTCCACTCCGAGGCACGCCGGACGGTAGTGGACCACCTGCTGCGGCTCGTACCCGCCAGCGTCGCCCTCCATCACGACCTGTCCACAGCGGCCGACGGCACCGTCCTGCGCCAGATGCGCGATGCTTCGGGTGAACTGGCACGGGACAAGGCCCCGTTGGTCAACGACTGCGCGTGCTGCGCGCTGCGCGAGGACCTGATCCCCGAGCTGGAACAGCTCGCCGACGCCGGCCTCACCCGGCTCGCCGTCGTCGAACTGTGGGACTCCGTCGAACCCAAGGGGATGGCCGAGGTCGTCGTCCACCACGGCGCCGACGCGGTCCGGCTCACCAACGTGATCACGGCGGTGGACCCGGCTCTCGTACTCCCCTGCCTCGGCAACGGCGACGACCTGGCCGAGGCGGGCCTCGCGGTCGCAGCCGGCGACCAGCGCACGGTCGGCGACACCTGGGCCAGGCAAGTGGAGTACGCCCCCGTCCTCGCCGTCGTGGACAGCGAGGACGCCGACGAGGAGGACCGGGCACTCCTCAGCCAACTGCACCCCGTCGCCCGTCAGGTGAGCGCCGACTCTCCGGAGCTCGCCCGGCTGGCCTTCGCCGGCTTCGACGCCGAAGCGGCCGCCGCGGCCCAGCACCCTGCCTGCGCCCTGCTCCCCCAGGAAGCCGACGAGGCAGGCGTCACCACCTTCGTCTGGCGTCGGCACCGCCCCTTCCACCCCGAACGCCTCTACCAGGCGCTGGAAGACCTCTGCTGCGCCGCGGCCCGCAGCCGCGGTCGGTTCTGGCTCGCCGACCGCCCCGACACCCTGCTCGCCTGGGACGCCGCGGGCGGAGCCCTGTGCGTGGAGAGCGCCGGCCCGTGGCTCGCCTCCCTGCCGGACGCCGCCTGGGAAATGGTCCCGCCCGTACGCCGAGCGGCCGCCGCACTGGACTGGCACCCCGAACACGGGGACCGCTGCCAGCACCTCGTCTTCACCTCACCCGGCCTGGACCGTGACGGACTCGCACGGGTGCTGGATTCCTGCCTGCTCACCGACGCCGAGTACGCCGCGGGACCCGAAGCGTGGAAACAACTCCCGGCCGCGTTCGACTCTCTGCTCGACCCCGTTGCGTAGAACGGGCCCCATCCACCCCACCGCAGAAGGAGCACCATGGCGCCCCGTCAAAATCCCCGCAAGCCGCTGAAGTCCCGTCCCAACCCGCTGGACGCGGCCGGGGTCACCTACATCGACTACAAGGACACCGATCTGCTGCGGAAGTTCATCTCCGACCGCGGCAAGATTCGCAGCCGCCGTGTCACCCGCGTCACGGCCCAGCAGCAACGACAGACCGCCGCGGCGATCAAGAACGCCCGCGAGATGGCGCTCCTTCCGTACTCGAGCCGGTGAGAAGCAACCACTCGCTCCCTGCGCAAGCCTTTCTGCAGGAAATTCGAAAGCGCACAGAATGCACCCCTAGGAGCAGGGGTGCATTCTGCATTTCCGGGAGGGGTGTCCGTGAAACAGTCAGTGGTCGTCCCAGTGGCCCTCGTGAGCCGCGCGACGGTGGCCGTCGTGCACGTAGTCCATGTGGTCACCGTGGGGGACCGCCACGTGCCCACAGCCCTCACCGTGCGCGTGGGCGTGTTCGGCGTGCTCACGGTGCCCGCCCGCCTCGCACTCATCCGCGTGGCCGTCGTGCTCACGGTGCAGATGCCCATCGTGCACGTAGTCGACGTGATCACCGTGGGGGACTGCCACGTGGCCGCGGTCCTCTCCGTGCGCATGGGTCGACGAAGCGGCCGAACAGCACCAACCCCCCAGGACCGCAACCTCTTTGACTCTATATTGGAAATGATTACCATGTGCGGTACCTCGCTGCGCCACCAGAGACGCCCGGTCCACGCGAGGACGTTCCGTCGTCGAGACCGACCCCCACGTCGGGAGGTGGGCGTCCTGCGCGACGCACCGGCAACGCAGTCACCAGCCCCCTGACGCCCGACACGGCAGCGGATGGCCGTGCTGAGCGCCCTGTACGAGCGCGCCGGCTTCACCTCCACACAGGAACTGCACGAGGCCCTCGAAGCCCAGGGCATCACCGTCGGCCTGACCACGGTCTACCGGACCCTGCACGCCCTGAACCGCTCAGGGCAGGTCGATGTCGTGCGGGACAGGACCGGGGGACGTCTCTATCGCCCGCGGCCCGCCGACGGGCACCGTCACTACCTCGTCTGCCGCGACTGCGGCTCCAGCACGGCGGTCGACGCGGCCCCCGTGGAACGCTGGGCGGACAACCTGGCCGAGACCATGGGGTTCACCGAGGTGGAACACACCATTGAACTGACCGGCGTCTGCGACCGCTGCCGCGTCGGCCCGACCGCGCGGAACCCGGCCGGGCAGGACGCCTGAGCGGCGTTTCACGTCCGGCCTGCGGCGTGGGTCCCCGTCCATCGCGCTCGCCCAGCCCCCACCGTGCGGAGGCCGCTCCGGCACCATGCCCGTGTCTCGCCAAGCTGCTCCGGGCGGGCGCCGCGTGGTAGCCGCCTGCAACTTCCTGTGGGCGGTGCGTTCGGGTGATCATGCGGTGAGGTCGAGTGGTGTGAGCACCAGGAATCACGCGTTGGTGTGAGGCGGGCTCACCGGTGCCGTACGCCTCGTCGCGCGGACGGTCGTGCATGTCGTCCTCGGCGGATCTGCACTCGTCACCGTCGTCACGGTCGCCGGTCTCCTCGGCCCCGCACTCGCGCTCGACCTCGACCTCTGCACTCCGCCCGTCGCTGCCCGGTGGACGGTGTTCACCGCCGTCGTCGTCCAGGGCATCCCGTTCCTCCTGCTCGGCACGCTGGTCTCAGCGGCCATCGGTGCCTTCGTGCCCGAGCGCGTCTTCACCCGGCTGTTGCCGCGCAGCCAAGCCCTCGCCGTACCCGTCGCGGGCGCCGCGGAGACCGGCACATGGGTGACCGCGACGGGCACGTGGCGTCCCGAGGGCGAACTGGGTTCCCCCTCGGCCTGGCCCCCGGTGCTGGACGCCACGACCGTCGTACGGGTCGCGGAGCCGTCGGACCCGTACGAGGAACGCTGACAGGGGCAGCGGACGGCGCACTCGGAATCGCACGCCTGGCAAGCTACCGGGTATGACAGCGCCTGAGGTGTCACCTACTCCCGTGATCGCACAACTCAGCCGGCCCCATGACGCCACCGCAGCCGTCCGACGGGACCTCACCGCGTGCTGGACGGCAGTCGTCAACGCCGGAGGGGCCGTCGTCCCCATGGACTGCCCGCTCCCGCCGGTGACCGAGGCGGCGCTCCGTCCGGCGGTCGGGAGAATCACCCGTGGACTGTCCCCTGAGCACAGCAGGCTCCTCCTGGCGACCATGGACGGCGCGCTCGCGGGCTGGCTGCTGCTTCGCCGCGAGCCGCATCCTCTCGTGGCGCACTGCGGCGTGGTGAACCACGTCCAGACACATGTGCACTTCCGTGGCATGGGTGTCGGAATCGCACTGATGCGGCACGCCCAGCGCGTGGGGCGTGCCGAGATGGGGCTGGAACGGCTGCAGCTCGCCGTACGGTCCGGTCTGGGGCTGGAAGAGTTCTACCGCAAGGCGGGCTGGACGGAGGTCGGCAGGTGGCCGGGCGCGTTGCGGGTGGCGCCCGGTGACGACCGGGACGAGATCCTGATGAGTCTGGCTCTGTGAAATGCCTTGGCCTATCCGTTCCCCGCAACGGTCCCAAGCGGCTTTCCCCGCTGCCGGCCTCAGGTCCTGACGGGAGCGGGGAGTCCGCGCGTGTCGCCCATGATCGCCACCAGGACGGTGCTGTCGCCGAACTGCCAGACCGGCGTGACGTGGGCGAAGCCGGCCCGGCGCAGCAGTTCGGTGTGGCGGCTCACCGTGACCTGCTCGTCGCCTCCGCTCCCGGCCCGGGCCGCCTGGCGCCGACTGCGTTCGTCGAGCAGGTCGGCCAGTTCGGGGTCCCGGGCCGCGGCGTCCCACCAGGACCGCCAGTCCTCCTGTGCGCGGCCGCCCGTACGCTCGGACCTGCGACGGCCCACATGGGCGGTGAGGTCCGCGCACTGTGCCGCGCCCGGCGGGAAGTGGTCTCCGTTGACGAGGACGCCGCCGGGGCGGAGCAGGGACGCGAGGGAGCGGTACGTGCGCAGCAGCGTCTGCTCGGGCAGGTAGTGCAGCGCGGTCGTCGAGAGGACGGCGTCCAGGGGACGTCGCAGTCCGAGGGCCCGGGTCCAGCCCTCCTCGCCGATGACGGTGTCGACGTAGCGGGCGGCGTCGGCGTGGTGGGTGCGCCCCAGCTCCAGCAGCAGGGGGTCCATGTCGGCGGCGATGATCTCCGCGTGCGGGAAACGGGCGGCGAGCCTGGCGGCCAGGGAACCGGGACCGCATCCCAGGTCGAGCAGGAGAGGGTGGGCACGGCCGGCGGTGATGTGCTCGACGACGTCCGCGATCACGGTGAACCGCTCCTCGCGGTCCACCGCGTACCGTTCCTGCTGCCTTTCCCAGCGCTCCACCCAGGCCCTGGCCGTCCCCATGCTCACGCCCATCGCTCGCGCCACCTCATCCATCTCTCGTCCATCCGTGGGCACGGACGAATCTACAGGTGGAAACGGTTATCAGTTGCCGTTCACGTCAACGACGCGAGGACGGTCAGCAGGCGGTCGATCTCCTCTGTCGTGTTGTAGGCATGCAGGCTCACCCGTACGGATCCGTCCCGCTCGTCGGTGCCGGCCTGGCAGAGGCTGTCGGCGCGCACCATGAAACCGTGGCTGAAGAGGATGAACCCGAGATCGTCGGACGGGATGTCGCGGTGGCGGAAGGTGACGATGCCGTGGCGGCGCTGGGCCGCGGGCAGTGGGGAGTCGGCGGCCAGGCTCGCCGGGCAGCCGAGGACCTCGTACGGGCCGAGTTGTCCGAGCCGGTCCGTCAGCCTGGTGGTGAGCGTGGTCGTCCAGCGCGCGATCCGCTCGACGCCGACCGCGTCGAGCCAGTCGAGCGCGGCCCGCAGCGACACGATGCCCACCGTGTTGGGCGTGCCCTGCCAGCCGCCCGGACGGAACACGGGCCCCCGCGCGTTGCGCGCCCAGACCGCGCCTGATCCGGGCAGGGCCATCGCCTTGTGCCCGGAGAAGACCACGAAGTCCACGTCCAGCGACGGATCGTCGAGGTGCACGGGCAGATGACCGACGCTCTGTGCCGCGTCCAGGCAGATCGGTACGTCCGGGCCGACCGCTTCGCGGATGCGGTGCACGTTCATGTCGCCGCCGTAGACGTGGTGGACGTGGGTGGCGGCCACGAAGCGGGTCCGCCGGCCGATGGCCTCGGCCAGGGCCCGGTGGTCGTAGTCGCCGGAGACCGCCTGGTACGGCAGCGCCCGTACGCGGACCTCGACACCGTGCTCGGCCAGCAGCCGGCGGGCCTCGAGCCAGGGGTCGAGATTGGCCCGGTGGTCGGCGTACGGCACGAGGATCTCGTCCCCGTCCCTGAGGTACGACACGAGCCAGTCACGGGCGACGGTACGCAGGCCCTCGGTGGTGCCGCTGGTGAAGTGGACGCCGGAGCGGCCCGGTTCGGGGTCGTGGAGGAACTCCTTGACCCGCTCCCGAGTCGATTCCACGAGTTCCGTGGTCCGGTTGGCCCAGGGGTAGGTGCCGCGGCCGGCGTTGGCGTTCGACGTCGTGAGGTACGTCCGGACGGCCTCCAGTACGGCACGTGGCTTCTGTGACGTGGCCGCGCTGTCGAGGTATGCCAGCTCCGGATGCGCGGTGACGATGGGGAACTGTTCCCTCACCTCCTGCTGCCAGAGCGGGTTTTCGGGCTCCACGGCGGGAAGCGGGCGCGCCGGGCTCATTCGCGTACCAGCGGTGCGCCCGCGTCCCGCCAGGCGACGATCCCGCCGGCCAGACTGCGGACGTCCGGGTGGCCCATCCGGGACAGCGCGGCAGCATAGCGCAGTGACTTCTCGCCGACGGGACAGGCCAGCAGCACGGGTGTGCGTTTGCTGAAGGGGAGCCCGCCGCGGAGCAGGTCCTCGAACACCTCGTCGACGATGTTGACCGAGCCCTCGATGTGCAGGGCGGCGTAGGCGTGCGGGCTGCGCAGGTCGACGACGAGGGGCCGGGGGTCACCCTCGGCAGACCAGCGCCGGGCGTCGTCCACGTCGATGGCGCGGGCCTCCGCGCGGGCCTCGGCGTCGGTGACGGCCGCCGCGGAGTGCCCGCGGTCGGTCCGGCCCAGGAGCTGGGGGCGTCGCTGACGCACATAGCTGAGGTAGCTCTCGGCCCGGTCGCACACGATGAACACCGCCGTCCGGCGCTGCCCCGTCCCGTCCAGCTCGGCGTCGGCGTACCGCAGCTGCCGCACCGCCCCCTGGTAGGCGGCGCCGCCGGTCGGTCCGCTCAGCATTCCGCAGCGGCGGATCAGGGTGATCATCCCGTCGATGGCCTCGTCCGAGGTCACCGACTCGATGGTGTCGTACGTCGCCGGGTCGAACAGGCCGACCTGGTGGACCTCGTCGATGGTGCGGATGCCCGGTATGAAGTCCGACTTGTGGGCGACCAGGCCGAGGACCCTCACGCGCGGGTCGTGCTCGCGCAGGACCCTGGCGACACCGGTCGACGAACCCGCCGTGCCCACGCAGGCGATGAACCAGTCCGGCACCCGGCCGTCCAGGTCCTTCACTATCTCGGGACCGGTACCCTCCGCGTGGGCCTCGACGTTGCGTGGGTTGAAGTACTGGTCGGTGTGCAGGTACGTGCTCCCCGGGTCGGAGAGCGCCCGGTGGAAGTGCGTCAGCGGGTCGTCCGTGTCGGTCGGGTCGAGGCACTCGCTGCGCCCGGGAAGTTCCTCGATCTCGGCGCCGATGAGCAGCAGGAGTTCCTTGATCTCGGGTACCCGCATGCGGTTGGTGACGCTCTTGAACCTCGCTCCGTGCATACCGGCCAGCAGGGCCAGTGCCTTGGCCGTGTTGCCGCTGGAGAGCTCCACGACCGTCCCGTCACGGTCGGTGTCAGCCTCCAGGTGGGGCCGGGCCATGTGCCAGGCGGGCCGGTCCTTGACGGACCCGAACGGGTTGAGCATCTCCAGCTTGGCATAGAGGTCGATGTTGCGCAGACCGTGTACGGCGGGATCGATGCGCACCAGAGGTGTGTTGCCTATGGCCTCGGTGATGCTGTCGTACCTCATCCGACTGTTCCCCCCATGGGTGTGATCGGCCAGTAGTCCTCGTCCGGGCACCAGTGCCAGGAGTCGCCCCGCCGCTCCACCGCCACCGTCCGCGCGACGGGCTGGTGCTGCGCGTGGTGGGCGTGGAAGTCCATGGCGTATCCGGCGGTGTTGGCGAAGGCCAGCAGATCCCCCGCCCGCGGCAGCCGGGGCAGGAAGACCAGGCGGCGGGTGATGAGATCACCTTCCAGGCACAGATTGCCGGTGAGGTAGACGCCGACCGGCTCCCCGTCGCCCGACGCCGCTTCGCCACGCGGCAGCAGGACGGGGTCCACCAGGACCCCGTGTTCCTCCAGGCTCATGTCACCCGCGTTCATGGCGAGACGCACCAGGTACTGCCCGGCGTCCATGTCCGCGGGCCGTACGTCCAGCACGCTGGCGAGCGACAGTCCGCACTGGTCGACCAGGGAGCGGCCGGGTTCGATGTACAGGTCGTGGAGGTGCTCCAGCAGGAGGGTGGCGGGCGGGTGGCCCAGCACCGGCGCAGGCAGGGAGAGGAGCTCGTCGAGGTAACCGGGTCCGGCGGTGGGGCGGTACGCGGAGTACAGCGCGGCGGCACCGCGCACCGTGCCGCCCTCGTTGCGCAGCCCGTATCCGTGACCGCGCCAGGTCAACGGCGGACGGACGCCGAGCACCGCCTCGGTCAGCGCGGTGGTCCACCGCTCCCATTCCTCCGCCTCGGCGACGTAGCCGACACCGAATCCGCCCCCGATGTCGAGGGCGCGCGGCGCGAGTCCCCGCGCCCGGCATTCGTCCATGAACAGCACGCACTGCTCCAGCGCCCGCGCCTTCTCCTCCACGCCGGTGGTGTCCAGGTGGTAGGCGGCGCCAGCGAACTCCACGGCGTCCGCGTTGCGTTCGAGCGCCGACAGCAGCGCCTCCGAGTCCCGCACCGGGGTGCCGAAGCGGCTGCGCCGGGAGAGCAGCCGGGTGCCCGCTCCCCCGTGGCCGGTGGCGTGCTCGAACCCCGACAGGCGTACCAGCACGGCGACGCGGCCGAGCCCGTGCGCGCGCACCAGTCCGGAGAGACGTTCCAGTTCCCCGGGCGAGTCCAGGTTGACCGTGGCTCCGACGCGCGCGGCCAGCCAGAGGAACGCGGCGTCCTTGGGTCCGGTGGCCATGATGCGGTCGCCGGTGAACCCACAACCCAGTGCGTGCCTCAGCTCCTCCGTGGAGGCGACGTCGACGCCGACGGTGGCCGGGTCCTCCGCCGCCAGTCTCCGCAGCAGGGCGCTGGACCGGTTCGCCTTGTGCGCGAAGTACACCCGCCCGGTGAGATGGTGGCGGCGGTAGACGGCACGGAAGCGGGCGGCGTTCTCGGCCACGGCCTCGGGGAGCAGCACGTTGAGCGGCGACCCCAGCGCGTCGACGAGCGAGTGCAGGAAGGGCCGGTCCGTCAGCAGTGCGGCGAGCGGCGGATCCACCCTCGGCCTCAGATACAAGGGCGCATCCACGTGAGACCCCTCCCGGTACCGGTCGACCGCCGACGCGACGATCGTTCGGGAGTAGTCGTTTCCCGGTACACCCGCCCCTAAGCGTCACTGCTCCGGTTCCCGGGGCGAAGTCCCGTACTCAGGAGGGGGTGGTGCTGAGGATGCGGTTGAGCGCGCTGCCGGGGCGGCTTGTGAGTTCCTCCCAGGTTCCCTCTTCCGTGATGAGGCCGTCCTCCAGGACTGCGATGCGGTCGGCGCGGCGGATGGTGGCCGGGCGGTGGGCGATGAAGATCGTCGTGCGGCTCTCCTCCCGCAGCACGGTGGCGAGTTCGGCGTCGCCGGTGTTGTCCAGGTGGGCGGTGGACTCGTCGAGCACGAGGACGCGCGGTCCGGCCAGCAGCGCGCGGGCCAGGGCGATGCGGGCCCGCTGACCGCCGGAGAGCGTGGCGCCCCGCTCGCCGACGAGGGTGTCCAGGGGGGCGATCCGGTCGACGCCGCACAGTCGTGCCGCCTCGGCCAGCGTCCGGTCGTCGGCCTCGGGCGCGGCGAGCCGCAGGTTCTCGGCGAGGGTACCGTGGAAGAGGGGGGTGCCCTGTCCCACCAGCACCACCGCCCGCCGCAGTTCCGCGTCGTTCACCTCCCTCACGTCCACGGGATCGCCGTCGGCGGGCAGCAACTGGACCTCACCGGCGGACGGGTCCCAGAAGCGAGCCAGCAGGTGGGCGCAGGTGGACTTGCCGGCGCCGGAAGCGCCGACGAGGGCGAGTGTCCGGCCGGGGTGGACGGTGAGGTCGACGCCGTCCAGCACGGGCCCGCCGCCGTAGTCGAACCTCACTCGGTGCAGCCGGACGCCCAGTGGTCCGGGAGGCAGGGGGCGTGGTGCGGTGGGCGGCGGTGCGAGGGCGGGGGCCTTGACGGCCGCGTCGACGCGAGCGGCGGCGGCGCGCAGGGCCACGGCCTGGCTCAGGGCGCGGGCGGACTCCGCGACCGGGCCGAGGACGGACAGGGCCAGCGCCATCGCGGCCGGGGCCCAGGCACCGTGCAGCCGTCCGGAGGTCACGGACTGTGCCGCCGCGGCGACCACGCCGAGGACCGCGACCACGATGAGGAGGTCGCGGACGGCGGCGGCGACGGCCTCCCAGGTGGCCTCTGCGCGCTGGGCGTCGCCCACCTGCCGCCCCCGCTCCGCCAGCTTGCGGCGGCGTCCGGCCAGAGCGCCGAAGGCAAGCAGTTCGCGCAGCCCGTCGACGGTCTCCACCGTGTCGGCCGACAACGCGGCCACGGCCGTGCGGGTGCGGCCGCCGCGTACCGTGCGTGCGCGGGCGTCGGCGAAGGGCGCCGCGGCAAGCAGGGCCGCGACCGGCAGCACGGCCACCAGCAGCCACGGCTCCACCAGGGCCAGAAGTACCGATCCGCCGGTGAAGACCGTTCCCGCCGCGAGCAGCTGGGCGGTGGTGTGGGCGTAGAAGAACTCCAGCGCCTCCACGTCGGCCATGGCGGTGGCGGCGAGGTCGCCGCTGCGCCGGCCGGCGACCCGGGCGGGCGCGCTGCGGGCCAGTCCGTCGAAAACACGGACCCGCAGTGCGGCCAGCACCCGGTAGGCCAGGTCGTGCGAGAGGTCCATCTCCCGCCAGGTCGTCAGGGCCCGTACGAGAACGAGGGCGACGAGCGCGGAGACGGTGCCGGCCGTGAGTGCGCGCCCTTCGATGACGGCGGTGCCCACGGTGTGCGCGGCCAGGGTCACCAGCGCGACGAGGGATCCCTGTTCGAGGAGCGCGGCGGCACAGGTGCGGGCCGTCATGGCGCGGTGTGCCGCGAGGGCGGGCAGGAGGGCCCGCAGCGCGCCCCGCGCGGGGCCGTCCGCCCCGGGGGCGGCGGGACCGGTGACGGTGCTCATGCGGCGAGTTCCCCTCGGTGGGCGCGGCCGGCCTCGACGAGCCGGGTGTAGACGCCGCCGGCCTCGACCAGGCCGGTGTGGTCGCCGACGGCGTCCACCTGTCCCGCGTCGAGGACGACGATCTGGTCGGCGTGCCGGACGGCCGCGAGCCGGTGGGCGACCACCAGGACGGTCCGCCCGCCGACCGCCTTCAGCAGCTCCCGGACGATGTCCGCCTCGCGTCGCTCGTCGACCGCGCTGGTGGCCTCGTCGAGAACGAGGACCGGGGCGTCGGACAGCAGGGCCCGGGCGAGGGCGAGCCGCTGTCGCTGGCCGCCGGAGAGCGTGGCCCCCCGTTCGCCGAGGACTGTGGCGTAGCCGTCCGGGAGGGCGGCGATCTCGTCGTGGATCCCGGCGGCGCGCGCCGCCCGGGTGAGCTCGTCGTCAGTGGCGCTGGGCCGCGCAAGACGCAGGTTGTCGGCGATGGTGGCATGGAACAGGTACGTCTCCTGCGAGACCACGGCGATGCCCTGCCGCAGCGAGTCGAGCGCGCACTCGGTCGTGGGGCGCCCGTCGAGGGTGATCCGCCCTTCCTTCGGGTCGTGATGGCGCAGGAGCAGGGCCAGCAGGGTCGACTTGCCCGCGCCGGACGGCCCGACGATCGCGGTGGTCCGTCCCGCTCGTGCGGTGAAGGAGACACCGTCCAGGGCGGGTGCGGAAGCACCGTCGTAGGTGAACCGGACGTTGTGAAAACGGAGTTCGGGCGGAGTGTGCCCGTGCGCGGGCGCCGTTGCGGTGTCGGGGACCGCCGGCTCGGCCGTGCGCAGGGCCGCCAGCCCGTCGGCGGCCGACACCCCCAGGTAGCCGGCGTGCCATTCCCGGGCGAGGTCGCGGACCGGGCGGAAGCACTCGGAGGCCAGCAGCAGCACCAGATAGGTGCCGGCCGCGGTGGTGGATCCGGTGACGGCCGACCAGCACGCCAGGAGCGCTGCGGCGGCGGTGCCGCCCTGGATGGCGAGGTCGGTGATGCCGGTGTCGACCAGGGACACGCGCAGTTTGGCGACGGTCGCGCGGTGCAGGGCCGCGGACCGCTCCTCCAGGCGTACGCGGGTGCGGCCGACGGCACCCGCGGCGCGCAGGGTGGGCATGCCCTGGAGGGCCTCCAGGTAGTCGGCGCCCAGTCCTTCGTAGGTGTCCCAGTGCTCCTTTCCGCGGGTGGCGAGGAGCCGGTCCCAGGCGCGCGGGCCCAGCAGGGCCAGGAGCAGGGCGGGGACGAGGCCGAGGAGGGCGCGGGGTTCGACCACGGCGAGGACGGCGAGGACCAGGGGTGGTACCGCGAGGGTGACCAGGAGCTGGGGCAGGTAGCGGGAGACGTAGGCGTCGACGCCCTCCACCCCCTCGACCAGGGTGGTGCGGACGGCTCCCGCCCGCGCTGTGGTCAGGTACGCGGGCCCCAGCCGGCCCAGGTGGGCGAGGAGTTCGTCGCGCAGTGCCACCCTGACCCGGGCCCCGGCGCGGGTGGCGGTGCGCCGCTGCCACAGGGTGAGCCCGGCGCGGGCGGTGACGACGGCGAGCACCGCGGCCAGCAGCCACGGGAGTTGGCCGGTGTCACCACGGGCCAGGCCGGCGAGCGCGAGGGCCAGCAGCACGGCCTGCGTCAGGTGGGTGAGGGTGACGGCTCCCTGCAAGAGGGCGGCCGCGAGCAGGGGACGCCGTGCGCGCCGTGCGGCGCGGCGCAGCTCGGGGTGGACGATCATGTGGAGTTCTCCTCGTCGGCGTGGCGGGTGCCGAGGGCCAGGGCGTGCACGACCCAGTCACGGCCCGGCGCGGCGCCGAGGGCGGCGCCGAGATCCGCCTGCTGCCAGGAGCCGACGGGCCGGGCCGCCAGCCCGTGGCGCAGGGCTGTGACATGGGCCAGATGGACGGCGAAGCCGGCTCGCAGGTGGGCGCGGCGGATGTGCGCGGTGTCGGCGTCCGTGGGGCAGCCGTGGGCGAGCAGTACGGCGCCGGCGTCCGCGAGCCACGCCTGGCCCGCGGCCCAGGCCGCGAGCGTCGGACGGGCCTCGCCAGACGCGTGGCGCCGCAGGGTCGTGCCCTCGGGCGCCAGTTCCATGAGGCCGGGCCGAGGCGGGCCGACCGCGGCGCTCCAGCGCAACAGGCCACCGCTCCCGGCTCGTTCGGCGGTGGCCAGGACTGCCCGCAGCGCATCGCGGGGTGGGAGGCCCGGCAACGGTGGCGGGGTACTGCGGCGCGCCAGCAGGTCGGCCGGGGTGGGCGGGTCCTCAGTCTCTGCAGGGCGCCTCGGGCTCCGCCCGTCGGACGGTGGGATGCGTACGACGGCCAGGGGGTTCTCGGTGCGTCCGTCCATCCGTACGTCGGATTCGCCCGCGCCCAGGACGCGGGCCGCCAGGAGCAACGCCGCGGCCGCGTGCCCGGTGTCCAGCAGCAGGAGGGGCCAGGCCCGGTGGCCGTAGTGGGACACCGTGCGCTGTGCGGTGACGGAGAGTGCGGCGGTCACGCCCGGCGGCGTGCCGTCGACGGGCGGGCCGACGTGATGGACGCGGTGGCGCAGCGGGTCGTAGCCGTAGCGGCCGGGCGGCAGGGAGCAGCCGGTGCCCACGACCAGTTCGGTGTCCACCGGGTGCAGTGCACCGGCGGAGGGGGTGGGCCTGAGGCGTCCGGAGGTGTCCGAGGCCGCCAGGGAAAGACGCAGCAGAGTCCGCAGGTCGAGGTCCGCGGGGCCGGCCTCCGGGATCGGGCGTGGCGGGCCCGCCCAGGCCCGGACGGGTGCTCCGGCGGGCGTGTCGGGGCCGGGGCGCTCCGGAGAGCGGGCCCGGACGAGGGCGGCGACGAGGCCCGTCGGCGGGTCCTCGCGGTGGTCTTCCACAGCGGCCCTCACATGTGCGGCGGAGGTGCCAGCGTGAAATCCTCCGGCGCGCTCGGCGCGGTCGCGCGCCATCCGCGCGCGACGGCGGCCTCGGCAAGGCGCGGGCAGCCGAAGTAGCCGAAGGCGGCGGGCGCGTTGGGCAGCAGTCCGGAGACGAGGACCCGGGCGACGCGCAGCGGGGTCTCCGCCACGTCCTCGGTGGTGAGGTCGAAGGTCATGACACGGTGACTGCCCCCGCGCAGCGTGCTCTCCAGCCGCTCCCGGCTGCCCGGCTCGACCTCTGCGACGGATACCGTCCCGAGCGCAGGCTCGGTGAACCTCCGGGCCTCGACCGCCATCCGCTCGTCCAGCCACACCTGCACGTGTGCTCCCAGGTCCCGCACGTGCTCGAACTGCTCGCCGCACACGTCGAGGTAGCGGCCGTCGGCCCGGTGGTCCAGGTAGAGCCCGCGGGCGAGCAGCCCGACCTCGACGGCCTGGAACACCCAGCCGTCGGGGCCGGTCAGCCCCTGGGTGAAGACCCAGGTGTGAACGGCTTCGAGGACAGCCTTGCGGGCGGCTTCGGCCGGATCGTACTTGCAGGCGAACCCGGCGGCGTACAGGCCGAGGCGCGGGTCGTGGATGAGCGCGGCCATGCAGGGGGCGAACTCCGAGGGCATCTCGACGATGTGGACGTCGAGCGCGGAGCCGGCGAGGTCGTCGGCGAGGCCGGGCACGCTCGCCGGGTCGATGCCCCGGGTCGGGCCGTCCAGGTGCCACCACAGTTCCAGGGCGTCGCGTTCGACGATCTCCAGCAGGCCGCGCTCGACAGCGTCGTCGAGGCCCTGTCCGGTGGCGATCCCGGCGTAGTTGAGGTGGTGGGTGCGGGGCAGCTCGCGCAGGCCGCCTTGGCGCCAGTTGAGGTGGGTGAGCGAGACGGGTGCCCAGACCTCGGCGGCGGTCCCGTCGGGCAGTCGTTCGGTTCCTCGTGTCCACAGCGCGGGGGTGTCGGCGGTGAGCGGGCGGTAGGGGAACTTCGCGCGGGCGTGCTGCCAGGGTGCGTAGGCGGGCAGATCGGCCGGGCCGTACAGGCGCAGGCCCTTGTCCGCCAGTTCGGCGGCGGTGGCGCGTAGGGGTGCGTCCGGGTGGCCGGGCGGCGGCACACGGTTGCCGCAGTAGCGCTCCATCCCCTCGGCTATCGCAGCGACGCGGGCCTGCTCGGGGTCGCCGAAGGTGGTGCCGAGGGAGACCCGGTCGGCGGGCCACAGGCCGTGTCTGCGGGCGTCGGACACCTCGGCCGTGAGCGCGGTGTAGCGGGGCGGGGCGCCCGCGGGGTGCTCGACGGGCTTGACTTTGCGGACGATTCCGCAGACGGGGTCGACGAGCGCTTCCAGCGGCAGAGCCGTCATCGCAGGATCTCCTCGGCGGGGTCGGTGGGGGCGGGACGGGACGGGAGGACGGGCAGGTTCAGCACCACGCTGTCCGGGTCGACCTCCCGCCGGGAGGCGAGCAGCTGTGCGGCCGTCATCGGGTCGTCCCCGGTGTGGGGGTTGCGGGCGTGGGCCGGGAAGTGGTGTCCGGCGATCTCCAGGCGCAGCCGGGTACCGGCCCGGAGCCGACGTGCGAGCCGGCCGAGTCCGACGGTGAACGCCGCTTCCCGGCCGGCCGGTTCGGCACGCCGGACGATACCGACGGCGAGCCGCTCGGCGGTCCCGTCCGGTGGGAGCGCGACGAGCCTGGCGGCCCAGTCGGCGGACGGTGTGTGGGCGGTGGCCCGCAGCCGCACACTGACGGGGCCGACGAGGTCGAGCGGACGCGGCGACGGCGGTGTGACCAGCAGGCAGCGGTCGGGCGGGCCGTCCGCGGGGACGGTCAGGTCGTCGGAGCGAACGGGTCGGGCGGGGTCGGCGGTGAAGGCGGAGCCGTGCAGCAGGCGCGTGCGGTGGGCACGCGGTTCTCCCTCGGCGTCGGCGGGCAGCCATAGGCCGGCGCCGCCGAGCGCCAGTGCGCCGTGGTGCCCGGGGGCGAGGTCGCCGGCCAGGGCGCGGCGGGCCCAGCGCACGTACAGCTCGCCGAGGTTCAGCCGGTGGGCGGGTCCCGCGTCCGGCCCCGGAGCAGCGGTCAGCGGGTGCCCCCAGGGGCCGAGCAGCAGACGCGCCGAGGATCCGCCCCAGGCGCGCCACAGAGCGACGGTCTCCTCGGTGAAGTGGTCGTGGTGGCCGCCCACCGCGAGCAGGGGCGGCCCGGCGTGCGCCGCCCGCGCCACGAGGTGCCCGCGGTCGGGCCGGCGCCACAACCCCGCCCACGAGGGCAGGGCGCGTCCCAGCCGCTCGGGCAGGGCGGTCAACGGCAGGTGGGCGAGCAGGCCGGGGTCCTCGGCGAGGGCCTTGTTCAGCGCGCTTTCGTCGGAGTCGCGCCGGTCGCCGTGGGCGGCCCACCATCCGGCGCGGGAGAACAGCCGTTCCACGCCGGACGCCTCGCGGGCTGTCTCCGCCAGGCCGAGGGCGGGCACGGCCGCGATGACGGCGTCCGGCCGGGCGTCCCCGGGCGCGTCGAGGGCGAGGACGAGGGCGCAGTGGGCGGCGTAGGAGGCGCCGGCGGCCACCAGCCGCCCGTCGCTCCACGGCTGCCGTCGGATCCAGCGGACGGCCGCTGTTCCGTCCGCGGTCTCGTACGCGTACGGGTGCCACTCCCCCGGCGACGCGAACCGCCCCCGCACGTCCTGGACGACGGCGGCGAACCCGCAGCGGGCCCAGCCACGCGCCTCGGCCTCGTGCCAGGTCCGGTCGTAGGGGGTGCGCACCAGGACGGTCGGGAAGGGGCCGTGACCGGCCGGGAGCAGGACGTCGGTGGCGAGTTCCCCCACAGCCGTGCTGAACGCCGTCATCCGTCCTTCTTCGGCATCGGCGCGACGTCGGGCACCGGCAGCACGGGGTGCTCGGTGACGGTCAGCGTGCGCAGGTCCACCCGTCGCAGTCGGCGCCGCACCGGGAGTCCCCCCGGGTCGGAGGCTCCGGTGGCCCACCGGCCGAGATCGTCCGCGAGCAGCGCCGCGAGCAGCGTGGCGGCGGGCACGGCGAGCCGGACCGGCGCGCCGGAGGTACGCGGTCCGCTCCAGTACGCGGCCAGTTCGCGGTGAGCGGGTGTGGCGGCGAGCCGGCGGGAGCGGACGTGCGCCGAGGTGACGTCCCCGGGAGCGGCGGCCACCGGCTCGACGTACGCCTGCCAGCCCTCGCGGTGGCAGCGCAGCCACGCGACACCGTGCTCGGGCAGCCGGTCGGCGGCGTCCCACAAGCCGTCCGGCACGGGTCCGTCGAGGCACCAGACGACCGCGGAGGGGTTTCCGTCGAGCAGGTCCTCGATGCCCACGGGCGGGCTGCCGGAGGCGGTCACGGCCGGAGTCGTACGGGGCCGCGCGCCCAGGGCGGCCAGTTGTACGGCGAGCGGTTCGGTCAGGACCGGGTCGCCGAGGACCCTGACATCCTGGCGAGCGGCGGGCCACTCCGGGCCCCACGGCCCTTCCGCCAGATATCCGGCTTCTTCGAACGCCCGGATCACGCGATCCGTCCCCTCGTCCACCGGGGCTGTGGTCCCCCCGGTGAGCAGGGAGAGCAAGGCGTCCTCGTCGGCGTCTCCTGTCCTGACACTGAAGAACTCCCCTGCGGGGGTGCGGACGGCAAGCCCTCGTCCGGGCACGGCGACGACCTCGACACCGGGGACGAGTCGGCTACGGGACACGGTGTTCCTCCTGTCGACGGGAGCGGGGACGGGCGTGGGCCCGCCCGGAAGGCATCGGGCGGGCCCACGGTCGAGGGTGGCTAGGCCCTCGCTTACTCCTCGGTGTCCTCGAAGAGGTTCTCGACGAGCGCGTTGGAGTGGGAGGCCGAGTCGTGAGCCAGCTGACCCGGGTCGGCGATCGGCGCGAAGACCTGCTCGTTTTCCATGAACTCTCCTTCATCAGCAGGGAGATACGGCGTTCGGATGAGCACCGTGACCCCAATCTAATGAATCTGATTTTCATATTCTAGAGCTGCGATGGGGTGATCTGGGTAACACACAGGCCACCCCCCTTCCGGATCCTCACCGACCCGGCCCGCCACCTGCAGCACCTCCGCCAGCAACCCCGGCGTGACGACCTGCTTCGGCGCTCCGTCGGCCACCACACGGCCCTCCCGCAGGGCGACGATCCGCTCGGCGAACCGGGCCGCGTGGGCCAGGTCATGCAGCACCATCACCACCGTGAGCCCGCGTTCCTCGCGCAGACGCACCACGGTCTGCAGTACGTCGAGCTGGTGGTGCAGATCCAGGTACGTGGTCGGCTCGTCGAGCAGCAGGACCCGGGTGTCCTGAGCGAGCGCCATCGCGAGCCGGACACGTTGCCGCTCGCCGCCGGACAGGGCGTCGACGTCACGGTCGGCCCAGTCCTCCACCCCGACGTCACGCAGCGCCCGGCGCACGACGGGGTCGTCGCCCTCGCGCAGCATGCCCAGCGGGCCACGTGCCGCGTACCGCCCCTGACGGACGAGGTGACGCACCGACATGCCCGGCACGGCCGGAGCCGACTGGTGCAGCAAGGCCACCCTCCGGGCCGTGGCGCGTCTTGAAAGCCGCGTGACGTCGTCCTCGCCGAGCAGCACGCGCCCTTCGTCGGGGTGCAGCAGCCCGGCGGCCAGCCGCAGCAGGGTCGACTTGCCGCAGCCGTTCAGGCCGATCAGGGCGGTCAGTTCGCCCGGCCGGACGGTCAGGTCGACGCCCCGCAGCACGGGCCGTCCGGGGTAGCCGAAGTGGACCCCCTCGACGTGGATCCCCACGGACTCGATCATGCACTGTCCTCAATTCGACGTCAGAACATACGGCTCGGCGTGCGGCGCAAGACGAGCAGCAGCAGCGCGGCGCCGAGGCAGGCGGTGAGCGCCCCGACCGGCAGCGTGAGCCGTCCGGAGTCCAGCGCCGTCGCCAGCAGCCGCGAGGACAACTGCGCGGCTGCGTCGGCCCCGCACACCACGACCGCGCCTGTCAGTGCGGCGCCGGGAAGGCTCCGGCGCAGGTCCGCACCGAAGACGGCCACGGCCAGATGCGGGACGAGCAACCCGATGAAGCCCAGCGCGCCGACGGCGGCCACGGCGCCGGCGGTCAGGGCCACCGCGCACATCAGGGCCAGGGTCCGGGCCCGGCGGGCGGAGAGACCGGCGGCGAGGGCGATGTCGTCCCCGCAGCGCAGCAGGGTCAACGGCCCCGCCAGCAGCCAGGCAGCACCCCCCCAGACGAGCGCCCACGGCCACAGCAGGTGCCAGTGCTCCCACACCCGGCCCTCCGTGGTGCCCACCAGCCACTGCACGACGCTGCCGAGCTCACCCGGTTCCACGAGCAGCACCATGGCGGTGAGCCCGCCGAGCACCGCCGACACCAGCACCCCGTGCACGGCGGTCTGCGCGGGATCACCGCGCCCGCGGCCGGCGAGCAGCCACAGCAGCACTGCTCCGGCGCACCCGCCCGCGCAGGCGGCGAGGATCACGGCCAGGGGCGAATCCCACCCGGCGAGCCCCAGGGCGGTCGCGGTGACGGCGCCGAGGACCGCCCCCGGGGTCACGCCCGTCACCTCCGGCCCGGCCAGGGGATTACGCAGGGCGGACTGCAGGACCAGTCCCGCCACGGCCAGACAGGCACCCGCGCCGAGGGCCACCAGCAGCCTCGGCAGACGCAGTTGGAACAAGATATGGCGCTCCGTCACGTCACCGCCACCGTTGAGGACGTCCCAGACCGCCCCCGGGGACATGCCGCGCCCGGCCACCACCTCCACTGCGGCGCACACGGCGGCCAGTGCCGCGAGGGCCGTGAAACGCCGGGTCACCGTACGTCCTCCGTTCCAATCGTCCCGAGAGGCGGCGAGGTCGGACCGCCGGGCCCGGGATCGCCCCGGTGAGCGTGATGCGATGCCCCGGCGGGAGGTACTTCGTCCGCCACACCCGAAGCCGTCTTCCGCGGCCCGGACAGCTGCTCGCGCACCCCGGCCGAAGCGGCCGGTCCGCGCCGGTCCGCCGCCCGGCGACGGCCACCCGACCGCATCAGCGCGACGCCGGCCGGCACCCCCAGCAGGGCCGTCCACGCGCCGGCAGGCGTCTCCACGGGTGCCAACGCCAGCCGGGCCGGGACATCGGCGACCACCACGACGACAGCGCCCCAAGCCGCGGACCAGGGGAGCCAGCGCACCGCTCCCGCCGCGGGATCGAACCAGCGGCTCAGGTGCGGGGCGAGGAAACCCACCCAGGCGACGGGCCCGCACACGGCCGTCACCGGAGCGATCAGCACCACGGCGATGGCCAGCGCTGCCAGCCGGGCGCGCTGAGCTCGCACACCAAGCGCCTCCGCGTCCTCGTCGCCCAGCCGCAGCACGGACAGCACCGGCGCGCACAGCACGAGTGCGGGCACCGCGACGAGCAGCCACGGCCACAGGCCCGTCACGTCGTCCCACGTCCGGGCGGAGAGGGAGCCGAGCAGGTAGCGGTAGATCAGCTGGAGGTCCAACTGGTCGGCCATGACCATCAGCACGAGCAGCGCGGCCTGCAACGCGGCCGCCACCGCCGCACCGGTCAGCAGCACGGCGGACGGACTGCGGCCGATCCCGGCGACAAGCAACGTGAGCCCGCCACCCAGGGCTGCCCCGCCGATGGCCAGCAGAGGCTGGACGGCGGCGGGCAGCGAGAAGGCCAGCACCAGCGGCGCGGCCACCCCCAGCGCGGCCCCGGACGACACACCCAGCATCTCCGGCACCGCCAGCGGATTGCGCAGCGCCTCCTGGAGCACCAGCCCGGCCGCCCCCAGACAGGCTCCGGCGACCAACGCCAGCAGCAGCCGGGGCACGCGGAGTTCACTCACGACGATCCCGGCGAGGGTGGTGTCCCCCTCCAGCACAGCGGCGACCAGCCGGTACGGGGGGACGTAGGGGGTACCGAGGCTGAGCGCGCAGACCGAGAAGACGGCCAGCAACACGACCACCAGAAGCGGTTGCCACCTCCGCGCACCGCGCAACGGCCGCTCTCCGCCCGCCGCGGCGCGATCGGCTACGGCGGGCACTGGAAGGGACGTCCTCACCGCAGCGCGGCCGTGGCCTCGTCGAGCACGATGCCCAGCGAACGGGTGCCGCGCCCCTTGGCCCACACCTCTGAGTTCACCTCGTGGACGTCGCCGTTCCCCACTGCCGGAATCTTGCCCCAGAGCGGGTTCCCGGCAAGCTTCTCGGACAGTTCGCCCTCTGCGTCGCCGAAGCTCAGCGTCTCGACGAACAGCACGTCGACGTCCTTGGCGAGGATCTCTTCGAGACTGTAACTGCCCTCCACACCGCGGGACTTCCACGGGTAGTCGGCGATCTTGGGGAACAGGCTGGCGGCCACGTCACCTTCGGGCGTCGCGACGCCGAAGTTCTCGTCACTGCCGTAGATGATGAGCGCGGTCTTGTCGCTCGGGGCCTTCTCGGCGGCGGCGAGCTTCGTCCGGAAGATCCTCTCCGCCTTCTCCCCCTGGGCGGTGCGGCCGGTGAGCGCGGCGGTGTCGCGCAGGTAGCCCACGCTGTCCTGCCACGTCTCGGGCTGCATGGCCCAGAACGTGGCCGCTCCCTTGAGCGCCGGGGCGAGCTTGCCGTGGGTGTCCCCGAGGCCGATCACGAGATCGGGCTTGTGGGAGAGGATCGCCTCCACCTCCGGGGCGATGAATCCGCCGGGGATGATGTCCACCTCCTTGGCCTTCTCCTCCCCCAGGAAGTCCGGGTGGGCGAGCAACGCGCTGCTGGTGGCCGCCGGCACGATGCCCAGTTCCGTCAGGATGTCGTCACACAGGGCGAACAGGCAGACGATCCGCGCGGGCTCCTTCTTCAAGGAGATCTTGACGCCGTTGGTGTCGGTCAACTCCGTCGACGCCTTGATGGGTTCGACCGTCACCTCCGTCTTCGCCGCGGGCTTGGCCTTGTCGTTCGTGGCTTCATCGGAGGACGAGCCGCAGCCGACCAGGAGCGAACCCACCGCCGCTGCGGTGAGCCAACTGCGGACGAATCTCGACGGTGAGCGCAGCATCGATGCCCTCGCTTCTTTTCAGGTACCGGGAACGCACTGAAGATACATGATAATCGTTTTCACCAGACCGGTCTCTGGAGGACTCATGCCCGCTGCCACACCCGTCCTGCTCGTCTCCGACCATGTGGCCGGAGCCGTACACCTGTTGACCGTGCCCGACGGTGCCGTAGCAGGACGCCTCACCGGCCGTCACCTTTCGGAGCACGCCGGGTTCCTGGCGCTGCCGGGCGGGCGGGTGGCCTGCGTCGACGACCGCCGCGGGGAACTGCTGGTGCTCGACCCCTACGCCGAGGAACTCGTGGAGCGCGCGGTTCCGGTCGCCGTGCCGGCCGAGCACCTCGCCTGCGACCCGTCCGGCCGCCGACTGGTCGTCACCACCGGCCTCGGCAAGAACAGCGAACCGTGGTCGGACCTGCTGACGGTCCTCGACCTGGCCACCGGAGAGGCCGCACGGGTGCGGACGCGCATCGGCGAACCGGGCGTGACCGTGCTGGGCGGGATCGACCCTCTGGTCGTACTGCGGCACCGGGAACCCGGTGCGCTGGCAGTCCACCGGTTCGCGGACCTCCTCGAGGCTCCGCCTGGTTGCCCCCTGGTCACCCCTCACGCGCTCCTGCCGCTGCCGGACGACGGGCACGGGGACGCCCAGGCACCCGGCTCGGAGCAGGTGTTCGCGGCCACGAGCCAGGGAGTGCACCGTGCCCGCAGAAAGGGCGACATCCTCGTTGCCGAGGCGGTCATTCCGTGGGCATCGCCGGCCCGGGGCTGGTACCTCCGGCTCGACACCCGGTGTCAGGCACTGTGGACCACGCTGCGCGGCGGCGACCCGGACCCGCTGCGCTGGCCGGAGTGGACCAACCAGGCATGGCACCACGAGCTGGGAACCGGCCGCACGCTGCTCACGGACCTCGGTCCCGGGCTCGTCTTCCGGCTGGCCCTGGCTCGGCGCCACACCGCCTTCACCCGTGTCCATCCCGACGGCGACGAGCTGATCCTGCTCGGCGCCGACGGCGCCGCCCGCCGCTTCCCCCTGCCCGGTATGGATGGTGCTCCACGTCGCGGCGGCACCCCCTGGGAGGGCGTCCAACGCCGCGCGGTGGCCGCCTCACCGGGCTCCGACTGGATCGCCGTCACCCGGGGCGGCCACGGCGAGGTGCACATCGTCGACGCGGAGACCGGCCACGAGGCGGCGCGTTCGCGGCTGAGCACACCGCTGCACCACGGCGGCCACCTGACACTGCGTGTCCGGAACGACGGCGCCGACGGTGATCCCGTGGGTCGGTGACGGGCCTGCGGGCCCTCCTCGTCCTCGCGAACACCGGGTCCAGAGGTGACCGACGATCACCCCCGCAGTGATCATGATGCTGACCGGCAGGAGTCCGTCACCCCCGGACCACACCAGCCCCGCGAGCTGCGGAACCAGGATGAAACGATCCCACCGCCGACCGTACCGACCGCTCTCCGGCTGTCGTTCCCGAACGGTCCTCGGCCGACGGTCCCTCACTCGCACCTGAAACAATGGCGATCAGTCACAGCGGGGCGGCGCGATCGGTTGCGCACCGTTCTTGCCGCGGCCGGGGAGGACGGTGCTCGGCGACGGTGTGGCTGAGGGCGGCGATGCCGTCGGAAGACGGGCTGAGGATACGGAGTGCTGCTGTTCATGCGGTTTCGAAAGAGCGCTGTCATCGCGGTGGTGTGTGCCTTGGTCGCTGGTGTCTCGGGGGACCGTGCCGGCACCTCCGCGCCCGCGGGGGGACCTGTGGAGGACCTCCTGAACGGCAGGGACTGGGCTCACTTCGCCGGCGGGAAGCCCACGCACACAGGAGTACGGGTCACACCCCTCGACCGGCGCATCACACGCCAGGACGGTACCGGCGGACAGCCGAACCCACCGGTGAACCTGCGCGGTCCCCACATGGTGTTCCGAGGGGACGTCCGGATCGAAGCCGGCCTGCGGCGCACGGATGACACGGATGCCTACCTGCATCTGTACGGTGAGACGCCGGTCATCTACGACGAATGGCGCTACGAACGGCGCGGCGTGCGCATCGGCGTGGTCGGCGGGAGACTCCGGATCGACCGCTGGGACGGAGACTCCGACAGACCTGCGATGACCCGGACCTTCGGGAGCGGCCTGGGGCTCGGAGTCCGCCTCGCCGTCGAAGTCCGCGCAAACAGGCTTGTGCTGGAGGCCGACGGCAGGGTCGTGGGAACCGTTCCCGCGCGGGACGTCTTCGGCAGTGGCCGCATCTGGTTCGGCGCGGATGCGGGAGCCCGCGGGAAGGGCTGGACCCTCAGCGATCTCCACGCGCGGTCACTGGGACGGGGCCGGATGTCCGTCGTGGACGCGCCTGGCCTGCGAGTGCCCCGGTCCAGCGATGCGATGCGTGATCTGGCGGCGGTTCTCCCACGCCCGATCCGTATGGGAACCGCCCTGGCCGCGGGCCCCTTGCTGACTGACAGCGCCTACCGCCGGACGGCGGGTGAGGAGTTCTCCATGCTTACGCCGGAGAACGACTTCAAGCCGCAGTTCGTCCAGCCTCGACGTGGCGTGTTCGCGTTCGCGGAAGGCGATACCTTGGTGGACTTCGCGGAGGCCAACAGGATGAAGGTGCACGGCCACACCCTCGTCTGGTTCGAAGCCCTGCCCGCATGGATGCGTGCCGAGATGACGCACGAGCAACGCAGGCGCGTCATGGTGGAGCACATACGCGCGGTAGCGGGCCACTTCCGGGGGAAGGTGGCGGAATGGGACGTGGTGAACGAGCCCATGTCCGACGAGGATGAGGACTACTCCAACGGCAACCGGGGCGTGCGGCCACAGTTGTGGTTCGAAGCGATGGGTGAGCAGTACATCGACATCGCCTTCCACGCTGCCCGCGAGGCCGACCCGCACGCGGTGCTGTACCTCAACGAGTACGGGGTGGAGGAGGACGGTCCACGCTGGGATGCCCTCTACGCGCTGCTGATCCGGTTGAAGGAGCGGGGCGTTCCGATCGACGGCGTCGGTTTCCAGGACCACGAATACGCCGTCGGCGACCGTACCGACCCCGAGGTCTTCCGACGCAAGGTCCGGGCTTTGGCCGGGCTCGGCCTGAAGGCCCGGGTCTCGGAGGCGGACGTCCTCGTCGACGAGGACGAAGAGGACATCCAGGCCCGCCAGTTGGCGGGGAAACTCGCAGTCTGCGGCGAAGAACCCAACTGCACCTCGTTCTCGACCTGGGGTTTCACCGACAAGTACGGTTCCACGGCTGACCTGCGACACTATCCCCCGAGTCCGGGAAACGCTCTTCCCTGGGACGCGACGTACGAGGTGAAACCCGCCTACTGGGCACTGCGTGACGTCCTGGACGACGCTCGCCGCTCAGGTACTGGATAGGTACGGCGAACACCGCGAACGACCAGTGGGATCGTTTCATCCTGGTTCCGCAGCTCGCGGGGCTGGTGTGGTCCGGGGGTGACGGACTCCTGCCGGTCAGCATCATGATCACTGCGGGGGTGATCGTCGGTCACCTCTGGACCCGGTGTTCGCGAGGACGAGGAGGGCCCGCAGGAGGGTGGTCGCGTGGCGGGCGTTCATGCGGACCTTGGTCAGGATGCGCCAGGACTTGAGGTGGGCGAACCCGTGCTCGACGGCGGCGCGTTCGCGGCTGATCAGCCGGTTCGCTTCCTTCTCGGCATCGGTGAGTCGGTGGTTCCGGGTGGCCTTGCGGCCGGTGATGATCACGGGGTCGTCGTCGGGCCGGCCGTCCAGGCCGACGAAGCCGAGGTCGGCCAGGGTGCCGAGGCCGGCCTCGCGGAGACGCGCGGTGATCTTGTCGTGGCGGGCGGTGGTGATCTCGCTGGAGCGGCCGGACCGGGCGGAGGAGATCCAGATCAGGTTGCACCAAGGCACAGGCGCTGGCCGACAAGGTGCTGCCCGATGCGGTCAAGGCCCAGGCGCACCGGAGGATGGCCGAGCCGGGATCCGGTGAGGCCGAAGACACCGGATGAAAGCCCGCGGAGAGCGAACCGCGGAGGAGTCCGTGCGTGCCGTGCGCCGTGTGCTGGACCTCGGTGTGACCTTCTTCGACACCGCCGACGTCTATGGGACCGGGCACAGCGAGCGTGTACTGGGACAGGCCCTCGGCAGGCACAGGGCGGACGTCGTCGTGGCCACCAAGTGGGGCAACCTCTTCGACGAGAAGAGCAAAGTCCTCACAGGCAGCGACGACTCACCGGCGTACGTACGACGTGCGCTGACGGATTCGCTCGGCAGGCTCGGCACCGACTACGTGGACCTTTACCAGCTTCACCTGTCGGACGCGGACCCCGAACGGGCCGCTCTCCTGCGGGACGGCTGCGAGGATCTCGTACGGGAAGGGCTCATCCGCGCGTACGCATGGAGCACTGACGACCCGGGGCACGCGGCCCTCTTCGCCGCGGGCCCGCACTGCGCGGCCGTGCAGCACCGCTGCAACGTCCTCCAGGACGCGCCCGAAATGCTCGCCTTGTGTGAGGCGTCCGACCTCGCGAGCATCAACCGCAGCCCGCTCGCGATGGGGCTGCTGACCGGGAAGTACGTTTCGGGGAGCACGCTCGCCTCCGGGGACATCCGCAGTGCACCGCCTGCCTGGCTGCCGGGTTTCGCAGCGGGTGGTGGCGCCGATCCGCGGTGGCTGGAGCGCATCGAGGCGGTACGGTCCGTCCACGGACGGGCTCCGGAAGAGAGGGCGGGGCTCACCACCGGCGTGAGCCGAGGGGTACGGGACTGCCGCGCTCACGCCCCCGGGCGGTCGGAGGCACGAGCGCGGGGATCGAGCCGAGGTCAGCTGACGGTCAGGGTCCGCTGTGCCGTCAGGCCGCGGGACGAGCGTGCGGTCGCGAAGGTGTAGGGGCCGGGTACGAGCGTCCAGGCGCCCGCCTTCCACACGGTGAGGTCCTGCGCGGGGATGGTGAGGGTGAGCCGCTTGGACCCCGCAGCGGGGAGGACGACCTTCCGGAAGGCGACGAGGCGGCGCGGTTCGGCCTCCGCCGCCGCCGGCAGGGTGGCGTAGACCTGGACGACGTCGGTGCCCTGGCGTCGGCCCGTGTTGGTGACCGTGACGCTGAGGGTGACGTGCTTGGCCGTCCGGTCCCAGGCGGCTTCGAGGGAGCCGTGGGCGAAGGTGGTGTACGACAGGCCGTGGCCGAAGGGGAAGCGGGGCTGCTGGCCCTTGGCGTCGTAGTGGCGGTAGCCGACGGCGATGCCCTCGTCGTAGGAGACGGTGCCGTTCGTGCCGGGGTAGGTGGCGGTCGTGGTGCCCGGTCCCTGGCCGGCGTGTGCGGGGAAGGTGACGGGGAGGCGGCCGGAGGGGTCGCTGTCGCCGAAGAGGACGGCGGCGAGGGCGGTGCCCATGCCGCGGCCTCCGTACCACGCCTGGATCACGGCTTCCACGTCGTCCAGCCAGGGGGTGGCGACAGGGCCGTCGGTGTTGAGGACGACGATCGTGCGGGGGTTGGCGGCCGCGACGGCGGAGATCAACTGGTTCTGGTCACCGGGTAGTTCGAGTCGCTCGTGGTCCATGGCCTCACCGGCGACCCGGTTGGCGAAGACGACCGCGGTGTCGGCGGCGCGGGCCGCGGCCACGGCTGCGGGGATGAGCGAGTCGGGCTGCCAGCCGAGGGTGAGGCCGCAGGTGCCGGGTTCGGCGGTGGCGTTGGTGTAGGTCAGTTCCACGGTGACGGGCCGGCCGGCGGTCAGTTCGGCGGTGCCCTGGAGGGGATAGTCGTAGGGGCCGAGGAAGAAGCGGCGCATCTGCCGGGTGCCGGAGACGACCGTCGTGCCGTTGATCTTGAGTGTGGTGGTTCCGGCGGGCAGCAGGGAGAAACGGTGCAGGCCCGTGGCGGCCGGGGTGAGGGTGCCGGTCCACTTCGCGGACCAGACGTCGGGCAGGCCGTCGGCGGGGGCGGTGGTGAAGTCGACCTCCGCGTCGGTGCGGGTGGTGAGGGGTGTGCCGGTGGCGTCGGCGCCCGCGTAATAGGTTCCGGTCAGACCGGCCGTCCCGGCGCTCGTGCGCAGGACTGCCGAGGGGACCGTGGTGAGGGGGACGTCGCCCTTGGTGCCCTGCGCGTGCGTGACCTCGACGGAACCGCCGGCGCGAGCACGGATCGCCCGCAGCGGAGTGGTCCAGGCGCCGGGGTCGACGTACGTGGATCCGGACACGCCGGGAAGGACGTCGGCGCCGGCAGGGCCGATGACCGCCAGCGACGTCAGCGACGCGGGCAGCGGCAGTGCCGCGGAGCGGTTGTGGAGCAACACCGTGGAGGCGACCGCGGCTTCGTGGGCGAGGCTCTGGTGCTCCGGGGTGCTGACGTCGTCGGCCGGCAGCAGGTCCGGGACCGCCGCAGGGGAGCCCTCGGCGCTCTGAGCGAGTCGGGCCTCGCGGCGGCGGCACTGCGGGAACTGCCCTGTCCCGCGATGACGGCGCAGGCCGGCCGGGACGCCGGACACCGCGTCCTCGGCCTGCCCGACCGCCCCACCGCCGTCTTCTGCGCCAACGACCTGCTCGCCCTGGGCGTGCTGCAGGCACTGTACGAGGCCGGACTGCGCGTGCCCGACGACATCGCGGTCGTCGGTTACGACGACATCGACTTCGCGGCGTCCGCCGTCGTGCCGTTGACCTCGGTGCGACGGCCCGCCGTCGCGATGGGGTGGCAGGCGGGCCGTCTGCTCATCGAGGACACGGCCCCGCGCGGCACCGGCCATGAGCACGCGCACGTCGTTCTCCGACCGGAGCTGGTCGTCCGCCGGTCCACCAGGGCGGCCCCGGCGCGTCGCGCCTGAGGCCCCCGCCGGTGGGGCGGGCACCGGCCGGGAGCCGAGGGGGTGTGCCTTCCGGCCCAGTGGCCTCGTGCGATCCATGTCGCGAGGTGCGGCGCATCGTCGCCGGTGGTGGCGCATCGTCACCGGTGGTGGCGCATCGTCACCGGTGGTGGTGTGCGCGCCGTGCCCGGTACGTACGTGCTGGGGCATGGAAGCAGGTCCTTCCGGTGGGGTGACGCGTGTGGACGGGGCAGGGACCGGTGACCGGGACCAGGACCGGGACCGGGACCGGTGGTCAACTCGCCGGCCGGATGCGCACGGGAAGCGAGGCCCAGGAGCGCAGGGTGTTGTTGAGGTGCCGCCTCGGCTCGCCGGCGAGTTCGAGGTGTCCGACGCGGCGCGCGAGCGCGGTGAGCAGGGCTTCGGCCTCCAGGCGGGCGACGTGCTGGCCGACGCACTGGTGGATGCCCATGCCGAAACCGACGTGCCCGGAGGGGTCACGGGTGAGGTCGAAGCGGTCGGGGTCCGGCCAGCGGTCCGGGTCCCGGTTGGCGGCGCCCAGGAACATGAGGATCTTGCCGCCCTCGGGTATGCGGGTACCGGCGATGTCGACGTCGGTGGTGGCGGTGCGGAAGAACGTCTGCACCGGGGACTGCCAGCGCACCGCCTCGTCGAACGCCACCCGCGCCGGCTCCGGGCGCTCGCGCAGCCGCTGCCATTCCTCCGGATGCGTGGCGAAGGCGTACAGCGCGGCGGCCAGGCCGTGCACGGTGGTGTCGACGCCGGCGGTGAGCAGCGAACGCACCACCAGGGGCGCCTGCGCGTGGGTGAGGTCGCCGCGGTCGGCGGCGGCCCAGATCCGGGCGCCGAAGCCGTCCTCGCTCAGCGCCTCGCGGGCGCACTGGGCGTTCACCCACGCCGACAGCTCCCCGACGCGGTGCGCGTCGGCCTCGACAAGGGCGTTGCGCGGTCCGAAGGCGTTGAAGGCCGTGTTGCCGTAGGGCAGCAGGTTCTCCCGCCCGTGCGGGCCGAGACCGACGGCGTCGGGGAAGACGCGCAGGGGGAACGCCTTCGCCAGGACCTCGAAGGCGTCGAACTCCCTCCCCTGCTCGGTCAGTACCGTCTCGACGAGTTCCTCGGCGACCGCCTGCCACGTCTCGCGCAGCCTGCGCAGGGCGAGCGGGGCGAGGATCTCGCGCAGCACGCGGCGCGGCGCGTCGTGGTGGGGCGGGTCGGCCTCCAGCAGCAGGCTCGGCGGGCGCCACGGCTCCTCGTGGCGGAAGTTGGCCAGTCCGACTCCGGCACCGGACTGGAAGGTCTGCCAGTCGACGAGCGCGGCGTGCACCTCCCGGTGACGGGCCAGGGCGTGTACGCCGTAACGGGACAGGCGGACGACGGGGCCGGCTTCGCGCAACTGCCGGTGCAGTGGCTCGGGGTGTGCCAGGTGCCCGGCGGCGAACGGGTCGGCGTCACTGATCGGCGGCGACGCGGGAACGGCTGCTGTCTCGGTCATGGCGGCTCCACGAAAAGCGGCTCGGGCGAAGGGGTTCGAGGCACGTCTGCTCGGAAGTCCGGCAGCGCGTGGCCGAGGCCGGCTGCCGGTTCAGAACGCTCAGAGGTCCAGGACCAGGCGGTCGGAGCGCGAGCGGGACACGCAGGGCATCATGCAGTCGCCCGCGGTGCGTGTGAGGCCGCACCCGGCGTTGCGTTCCCTACATTTCCTATCGATTTACTGGGGAAGTATTGACCGACCACCCGGCGGGTGCGCAGGATGATGCACATGTCCCCCACGCAGCAACGACTCGTTCGTCGTCGGCATGTCGACTTTGGTCACGTCGTCAGCGCCGCCTGCTGTCGCGTGTGAAGCACGCGCCCCGCACTCCGCGCGTGCCACGCCGCTCCTTCTCCCCCACCCCAGGTGCTCAGGCGCGTCCCTCCCGCCGCGCCTGACGACACGACACCCTCCTGAAGGACGACTGCCATGACCACGGCACTTCCGGCCCAGGCCACCCCGTCCGGTTCACCCCTTGCCGACACGCGTCGTCTCCGCCTCGTGGGCGGCATCGCGCAGGACGGCGACGGGGGACACGGTTCCGCTCCGCTCGTCGGCTACCTCCTGCTCGTCCCCGAAGGCACCGATCCCGCCCGGCTCTTCGCCGAGGGCGTGGCACGACCGGAGATCCGACCGGTCGCCCACCCGGACCCACCCACCGTCCGGCAGACGGGAGACGACGCCGTCCGCATCGATCCCGCACGTCGTGTCGCGACGGTGGACGGAGCCGAACTCGACCTCACCTACCTGGAGTTCGCGCTGCTGGCCCACCTGGTCCAGCAACCCCACCAGGTGCACTCGCGCGAGCGGCTGATGGCCGGCATCTGGGGCTACGACCACATCGGCGACGGGCGCACCGTCGACGTGCACATCGCGCGTCTGCGCCGCAAGCTCGGCGCGGCACACCGGCAACGCGTCGTCACCGTCCGGCGGGTGGGTTACAAGTACGTACCCGTCCGGCAGGACGACACCGCCACCGCACCGTGCCATCGACCTTAGAGGAGACCGCTTCCATGGGCATTGCCCCCGCTCCGGCCGACCCCGCTCCGGAATGCGACCGGACCGGGCCCGGCCGGGCGCACTGGCTGCGCGTGGCCCGGGAGACGGCGGACGACCTGGCCACGGACGCGGCGGCCCGGGAGCAGGCGGGCAAGGCGCCGTTCGACGAGGTGTCCCGGCTGCGCGAGGCGGGACTGCTGGCCCTCCTCGTACCGGCCGGGTCCGGAGGAGGCGGCGCGGACTGGCCCACGGCCCACGCCGTGATCCGGGAGATCGCCGCGGCCGACGGTGCGATCGGCCAACTGCTCGGCTGTCACTACTTCCTGTCGTGGAGCGCGCGGTTCTTCACCCAGCCCTCCTCCGCCGACCGGCTCGAGCGGCGGTCCGCGGCGGAGCAGTGGTGCTGGGGCGGCGGTCTCGCCCGTCAGGAGCACCCGTTGACGCTGACCGCGAGAGGTGGCGGCCACGTGCTCGACGGCCGCCAGAGCTACGCCACCGGGGTCCTGGTCGCCGACCGCCTCGCCGTGCGGGCCGTGCGGGCCGGCACCGGCGAACCGCTCGCCGTCGTCGTCGACCCGACCCGGCACGGCGTGGGGATCGACGGCGGCGCCGACGCCTTCGGCCAACGGCTCGCGGCCGGCGGGAGTGTCGAGTTCGACGCCGTACGCGTCGCCGCCGACGACGTGCTCGGTTCCCTGTCCGCGGACGAGGACGTCCTGTCACCCCCGACCGCTCTGGTGTCACCGGTCGGACGGTTGCTGTCCGTCCAGCTCCGTCTCGGCATGGCCGAGGGAGTGCTCGCCGAGGCCCGTGAGTACAGCCGAACGGCACACTCCGCCTGGCAGACCGCCTGGCCGGCCGGCTCCCCCCGGGACCCCCACGTGCTGTCCGTCTACGGAGAACTCACCGTCCTCACGCGCTCGGCCTCCGCGCTCGCCGATCAGGCGCTGCAGGCCGTGCACGACGGGCTGGCGCGCGGGGAAGACCTGACCTTCGACGAGTGCGCGGAGATCTCGGTCCTCGTGGCTCTGGCCGAGGCCGCCGCCTCCCGGGCCGCGCAGGAGTCCGCCGCGCGCGCCCTCGACATCGTCGGCACCCGCTCCGCCTCCTCACGGCTGGGCTTCGACCGCTTCTGGCGCAACGCCCGGACCCACACCCTCTACGAGCCGGTCACCCACCGGATCCGCGAAGTCGGCGACTACTTCCTCAACGGTGAGCACCCTCCGTTCGTCCTGCCCGTCTGACCGTACGAGCGCGGCCCCGCGGGCGCCCTGATCGCCGACGCGGCAGCCGCGTACCGCGCCCCGCCGGACCGCCGCGGGAGCCGGCCGACGAACTGTGGGCGGTGCACACCGACGACCACGACTGTGCCGCCCCTTCAGGACCGGGAAGTCGGCCGAGCACCGCAAGAGGTTCGCCTCCCGGAGGTACCGCACCGCCCACCCGGCCGTCCGCGTCCCCGCCGGTCCCGACGGCACCCTCAGCCACGTCCCCGAGCGCGACGACGCCTCCCACCGCGCCTCCGCCGCGGCCTGAGCCCACCGGCCACCGGCCACGACGCCTGCGCCCCGGCCTGAGCCCACCGGCCGCCGGGCGGAGGAGGGACCTCTCCCCCGCCCGGCGGCCCTCCCGCAGCGGATACCGGCCACGGCCGTACGGGATAATGGGTGCATGCGGATCTCAGCCAGGGCGGACTACGCGGTACGTGCCGCGCTGCAACTCGCCGCGTCACGGGACGACGGGCCGCTGAAGGCCGAGGCCATCGCCGCCGCCCAGGACATCCCGCACAAGTTCCTCGAGAGCATCCTGAACGACATGCGCCGGGGCGGTCTCGTGCTCAGCCAGCGCGGCGGCAACGGCGGCTACCGCCTGGCCAAGCCCGCCGAGTCCATCAGCATCGCCGACGTCATCCGCGTGGTGGACGGTCCGCTGGTCTCCGTGCGCGGGGTCCGCCCCCCGGAGCTGTCCTACACCGGCCCCGCCGAGTCGCTGCTCCCCCTGTGGATCGCGCTGCGGTCCAACGTGCGCGAGATCCTCGACGGCGTGTCGCTCGCCGACGTCGCGTCCGCCCGGCTCCCCGCGGACGTGTCCGCACTGGCGGAGGCCCCGGGCGCCTGGATCAACCCCTGACCCTCCCGACGGTTCGCCCGTCTCACCATTCGGTACAGGCCGGTCCGTATCGCGAACACCCTATTGGGGCAGGCGCCTTCTTCTGCCACGATCCCTAGCACTCAGGTAGGAAAACTAGGGAACAGCGGGGGTGTGGCCATGGGAACGCTCGACCGCGGCGTCCGGTCGCTGCCCCGCCTGACCTCGCGCCGTCACATCGACTTCGGCCGCGTGTACAGCGCCGTCTGTCGGCCCGTCCGATAGCGCCCTCGCGCCGTCCCGCCCCCACGCTTCAGGCAGGGCACGACGACGCCGGAGGCGCGACCTCCCTCCTCCTCCGCCCGCGATCCGCTCCTCCCCGAGACGGCATGCCTGCCGACGAGGGTGGGCGAGTGGAGTGCCGGTGCACGCCCATGGGCCTCAGCCCTCACCTTCGCGTACCTCCCTGATCACCCATTTCCCGAGAGGACACCTCCGTGTCTGCCGCAAGACCGCTCACCATCCTGCGCGCCATCGCCGTCGTGACGGCGCTCCCCGTCCTGCTGACCGCCTGCGGGTACGGATCCGAGTCGACCGACGACGGCAAGAAGACCGCGGTCGCGGCCGACGCCGAGAAGCTCTCCGCCGACGAGGTGAAGATCGGCTACTTCCCCAACCTCACGCACGCCACCGCTCTCGTGGGCGTCCAGGAGGGGCTGCTCCAGAAGGAGCTCGGCGGCACCACGATCAAGGCCTCGACCTTCAACGCCGGCCCCTCCGAGATCGAGGCGCTCAACGCCGGCTCGATCGACATCGGCTGGATCGGCCCCTCCCCCGCCATCAACGGCTACACCAAGTCCGGCGGCAAGAACCTGCGCATCATCGGCGGTTCCGCCTCCGGCGGGGTGAAGCTCGTCGTCGACCCGAAGAAGATCAAGTCCCTGAAGGACGTCAAGGGCAAGAAGATCGCGACCCCGCAGCTCGGCAACACCCAGGACGTCGCGTTCCTCAACTGGATATCCGAGCAAGGCTGGAAGGTCGACGCCGAGAGCGGCAAGGGCGACGTCTCCGTCGTCCGCACCGACAACAAGGTCACCCCGGACGCCTACGAGTCCGGTTCCATCGACGGCGCCTGGGTGCCCGAGCCGACCGCGTCCAAGCTGGTCGCCGAGGGCGCGAAGGTGCTGCTGGACGAGTCCGACCTGTGGCCCGACAAGAAGTTCGTGATCACGAACATCATCGTGTCGCAGAAGTTCCTCGAGCAGCACCCGGACGTCGTCGAGGCCGTACTGCGCGGCTCGGTGAAGACCAACAAGTGGATCAACGCCAACCCGGGCAAGGCCAAGGCGTCCGCCAACGCGGCACTGGCGGAGCTGTCCGGAAAGGCGCTGCCCGCCGACGTCATCGACCCGGCGTGGAAGTCCATCACCTTCCTCGACGACCCGCTGGCCTCGACCCTCGACACGGAGGCGGAGCACGCGGTGAAGGCCGGTCTGCTGGAGAAGCCCGACCTGAAGGGCATCTACGACCTCGCGTTGCTCAACAAGGTCCTGAAGGCCGAGGGCGGGAGCGAGGTCGACGACGCCGGCCTGGGCGCCCGGTAACGGCGGGAGGACCGATGAGTCCCGGAGGGTGACGTCCCCGGCGGCCATGCCCGGCATGGCCGCCGGGGACTCGGCCGCGGTGACCCGTGCCGTCAGGATCGAGCACGTCCCGACGTCCTTCCCCGTGCCGGGCACGCCCGGCGGACATCGACTCGTGCTCGACGCCATCACGCTCGATGTCGTGCCGGGCGAGTTCGCCACCTTCCGGGGAGCCTCCGGAGCGAGGGCGCCCGCAGCCGGGCCACCGAGCCGAGCCCGAGGAGTTGTTCGGCGTCCCCGGTGCCGGCCACGCCGACCTCGCCGTCACTCCTTCGTCCCGACGGCCTCCACCGGACGGGCCCTCAGCAGCAGGCGCGCGGGCACCATCGCGCCGGCCGCGGCCAGCGCGGCGGTCAGGCCGACGATCGCCAGGTATGCGGGCACGGAGACGGACGGCCACACCGTTCCGTTCACGGCCGTCGCGACCAGCGCCAGGGGGAAGGCCGACAGAGCGGTTCCGAGCAGGACCCCCACCACTGCCACCGTGAGGCTCTCGCGGCGCATCATGGCCATCACCTGACGGCGGGTGGTTCCGCTCAGCCGCAACAGGGCGAACTCACGGCGCCTGGTGGCGGTGTTCATGGCCTGGGTGTTGACCACCGTGATCGCGGTGTAGGCGATGATCACGGCGACGACGAGGTAGTTGACCCAGGCCGTCGCGCGCTGCTCGGCCACCTGCGCGTCGGTCGCCGGTCCGTCGTTCAGTGAGGTGCCGGGGTAGTCGGCGGCGAGCGCCGAGAGCGCTCCGGCCGGGTCCGGCCCCGCGGACGCCGACCGGACCAGCACGGACCGGTCGAGGCGGTCGGTGGTGTGCGCCAGCAGCAGGTCGTGGTCGAAGGTGACGTCCGCGAAGCCGAATCCCCGCTCGTAGACGGCGATCACCCGGCCGGTGAAGGCCGTACCGTCCCCGAGACGCAGCCGTGCCCGGTCTCCGACGCCGATGCCCAGCCAGGAGGCGGTGGTCGTGCTGACGGCCACCGTGCCGGGGGACAGCTCCGCCAGGTCGCCCCGCGTCACGCCCAGGTCCATGGTGGCGGCCGCGGCCCGCGGTTCGACGCCCTGCGCGCTCAGGGAGACCGCCTCCTCCTCCCCGAGCAGGGAGCCCACTCCCACCACCTTGGAGCGCACGATCCCCGTGGCCGCGCGCACGCCCGGCAAGTTGCCCGCCCGCTTTGCCAGTTCGGGTGAAACGCCGGACGGTGCGGTCAGGACGTGGTCGGCGACGGTACCGGCGTGGATCTGGTCGGCGGACTCCTTCAGCTGCGTGGTCTGGGTGAAGACCACCGTGGCCGCGAAGGCGACGACCAGCACGAGAGGGGTGACGGCCCCCGCGGTGCGGGTGGCCTGACTGCGCGCGTTCGCCGTGGCCAGCCAACCGGTGACACCGGTCCCGCGCAGGGCGGGGGCCAGGACCCGGATCGCCGTGCGGGTGAGGGCCGGGCCGAGTACCGCCACCGCGATCACGAGCACGAGGACCAGGGAGTTGGCCAGTCCGACGAGGGTGAGGAAGTCGGTGCGCGTGCCGAGACCGAGGCCGGTGACGGCGGCCGCCAGGGCCAGCAGCGCGCAGCCGGTGACGGTGCGTCCGCGTGCCAGGCGCGTGGGCTCGGCCGCGGCCTCGCCGAGGGCTTCCGTCGGACGGATGCGGGTGGTGCGGCGTGAGGCGAAGAACACCGCTGTCAGCGCGGTCAGCACGGTCACGGCGATCGCCGCGAGGAACGGCAGCGGCCCCAGTGCCGGCCGGAAGTCGGGAGGGACGATGCCGTGCCCGGCGAACCGGGCGCCGAGCCAGTGGACCGCTCCGGCACCGGCCGGGCACCCGGCGACTCCCGCGGCCAGGGCGACCGTGACCGTTTCGGCGACGACCATGCGGCGCAGCTGACGCGGGGTGGTGCCGACGGCCCGCAGGAGCGCCAGTTCCCGGCGCCGGTGCAGGATCGCCAGCGAGATGGTGGCGTACAGGACGAGGACCGCCACGAGCAGTACGTTGCCGCCGATCGCGATGGCGAGTTCGACGAGGTTGGCGGCGCCGACGGCGACGTCGTCGAACTCCGCCCTGCCGCGCCCCGCGCCGGTCTCGACGACGGCCGGCTGTGCGGCGAGAGCCTTCTCGACGGCCGAGGCCACCTGCTCCGGGGAAGCGCCCGGCGAGGTCAGGACCCCGAAGGCGCGGACACCGTCGGAGGCGCTGCCGTCGAGGCGGTCCATGGCGGCGTCGGTGACGAACAGCACCGACTGGCGGGGGGTGCGTCCGTCGCCGAGCGCGACCAGCCCGGCGACGCCGTACGTGCGCGGGGTGGAGGAGGTCATGAGCTTGACGGTGCCGCCGGACCGGACGCCGGCTCTGGCGGCGAGGTCGGTGTCCAGCACGACCTCCCGGCCGCCTCGCGGCGCGCGTCCCTCGGTGAGGTGGAAGCCGCCCAGCGCGAGGCCGGCCCAGGTGTGCGCCTGGGGCGCGCGACCGTTGCGGCCCGTGACGGCGTGTCCGCCGGCGAGCACGCGGACCGTGGCCCCGCGGTCCGCGACGACCGACCCGACCCCGTCGACGGCGGCTATCCGTTCCGCTGTCGACCGGGGCAGCAGGGCTCGCTCGGACAGCGGCTGCCCGCTCTCGTGGGTCGATCCGTCGGCGGACCTCACGTCGAGCGCGACCTTCTGCTCGCCGGAGACGACGACCGCGGCCTTCTCGTACCGTTCGGGCGGCGGGGTGGAGCGGAGTCCGGATTCCAGGAGCACGCCGCAGGCACTGATCACCGTGGCGCCCAGGAACAGGGCGAGGAAGGTGGCGGCGAACGCTCCCCGACGCGCCCGCAGGCTCGACAGTCCCAGGCGCAGCATCACGAGGTCCTCCGCAGTCCGGACATGATGTGCCTGACCTGCTCCGCGGTCGGCCGGTCCAGGTGCCGCACGACACGTCCCTCCCGCAGGAACAGCACGTGGTCGCCGTGCTCCGCCGCCACGGGATCGTGGGTGACCATGACGACCGTCTGGTGCAGGTCGGTGACCGCCTGCCGCAGGAGCGACAGGATCTCCAGGGCGGTGTCGGGGTCAAGGGCCCCGGTCGGCTCGTCCGCGAACAGCACCTCCGGCCGGGTGACCAGGGCCCGTGCGACGGCCACGCGCTGCTGCTGCCCTCCCGACAGTTCCGCGGGCCTGCGCTCGAGCAGCCCGGACAGCCCCACCCTCTCGGTGACGTCACGCACCCAGCCGTCGGCCGCGCGCGTGCCCGCCAGCCTGAGAGGGAGGGTGATGTTCTCGGCCGCGGTGAGGGACGGCAGCAGGTTGAACGCCTGGAAGACGAACCCGATGCGGGTCCGGCGCAGTTCCGTCAGCCGTGTCTCGTCGAGCCGGGTCAGGTCCTGCCCGCCCAGGTGCACCGTGCCGGACGTGGGCCGGTCGAGACCGGCGGCGCAGTGCAGGAACGTGCTCTTGCCCGAGCCGGACGGCCCCATGACGGACGTGAAGGTCCCGGGCATGATGCCGACGCTGACCCGGTCCAGAGCCGCCACGCCGGAGGCCGCGCTCCCGTAGTACTTGGTGACCTGTGTCAGTCGTACGGCGCTCGTGGTGGTGACCGGGACGGCGGCCGGTTCGTCGCGGCTGTGCAGCCTGACCATGGAGTCCTCGCGGGTCGACGGGGTGTGGGAACTCCACTTCAGCCGAGAGGCGGGCCCGTGGCCTCCTCCCCCGCGGCGAAGTCCGCGCTCCTCCGCCCGGGCGAGACGGTCGGAGAGGTCCTGCGTCCGGACGAGCGGGCGAGCGGGCGCGGCGGCATCACGGCACCGCCGCGCGCCGGTCTCCTCCTTGCGGAGGAGGCGTCGGGGAGGAGGTCCGCCGGGGCACATCCGCCTCGGGGCAGAGCCGCGGCCCACGAGGGCCCGTTTACGGTGGGGTCATGAAACTGATGGACTCGTTCGCGGGGCTCCGCCTGCCTGCCGCCCTGACCGACACGAGTCTGGCGGCACTGGTGGCCGCGGGCTGTCTGGCCCTGCCCGGCCTGATTCCCCCGGACGGACCGGAGTTGCACGGCCCGGACGCCCGGGGGTTCGCGCTCATCCTGCTCCTGACCCTGCCCATCGCCCTGCACCACCGCTTCCCGTGGGCGAGTCCGCCGGTCGTGGCGGCCGCCGCCAGCACCCTTCAGGGACTGTCGTACATTCCCGACCTCTCCGGACCGGAAGGCACCTCGATCGGCCCGGCCTACCTCGGCGTGGCCGTGGCCGTCTTCCTCACCTCCGTACGGTGCGAGCCGCGGATCACGACGCCGGCGGCCCTGCTCATTCCGGTGCACGCGTTCGCCGAAGCGCTGCTCGCCTCCGCCGGGAACCGCGTCGCCACCTTCCTGACGGACGTCCTGCTCCTGCTGGCGGCGTGGGCCCTGGGGCTTCTGGTGCGGGCCCGGACGGCGATGCGCAACGAGGCGGTGGAACGCGCCGCCGCCCTGGAACGGGAGCAGACGGCCAACGCACGCGCGGCCGTGATGGCGGAACGGGCCCGCATCGCCAGGGAGATGCACGACATCGTGGCGCACAACGTCAGCCTGATGGTCGTCCAGACCATCGCGGCCGACCGGGTCCAGGACCGCTCCCCCGGAAAGGCCCACGAACTGCACGCGACGATCGAGCAGACGGGGCGGGACACCGTCACCGAGCTGCGCCGGCTGCTGAGTGTGCTGCGCACCGACGAGGAAGCCGACGACGACCCCACGCGCCAACCGCCCCAGCCGACCGTCGACGCCCTTCCCGAGCTGATCGACTCGGTCCGCGCCACCGGCCTGGACGTCGACCACCGCATCACCGGAACCCCGGTCGCCCTGCCGGCGGGCGCGCACCTCACGGTGTACCGGGTGGTCCAGGAGGCGCTGACCAACACCCTCAAGCACGCCGGCCCCACCCGCACCGGTGTGAGCCTCGCCTGGGACGGGGACGGGGACGGGGACGGTGGCCGGCTCGTCGTGCGGGTCTGCGACGACGGCCCCCGCGACGACGCCCGTCCGCACCGGCCGCCGACGGCGCCGACCGGCACCGGTCACGGCCTGCTGGGGATGCGTGAGCGCGTCTCCGCGGTCGGCGGCACCCTGTACACGGGCGCGCGGCCGGGAGGCGGCTACTGCGTGCACGCCACGCTGCCCCTGCCCGAGCCGGACGAGACCACCGCACAGCACGAGGAAAGCCCACGGTATGCAGCCCATTAGCGTTCTGCTGGTCGACGACCAGCCCATGATCCGGACGGGGTTCCGGCTCATCCTCGAGGCGGAGCCCGACATCACCGTCCTCGGAGAGGCCTCCGACGGCCGCGGCGCCGTCGAGGAGGCCCGTCGGCTGTCCCCCGACATCGTGCTCATGGACATCCGGATGCCGCACATGGACGGTGTGGAGGCCACACGGCTGCTGTCGGAGTCGGGGTCACCCAGCCGGGTCATCGTCCTGACCACGTTCGACCTCGACGCGCACGTCGTGGACGCGTTGCGGGCGGGCGCGAGCGGTTTCCTGGTCAAGGACGGCCCGGCCGATTCGCTGGTGGGCGCCATCCGTACGGTGGCGGTGGGCGACGCCGTGCTCGCCCCCCGGGTCACCCGACGGCTGCTGACGCGGTTCGCCGCGATGTCTCCGGAAGCCGAGTCGGCGGTGCCGGCGCGCCTGGACGCGCTGACCTCCCGGGAGCTCGACGTCCTGCGTGCCCTGAGCAGGGGTCTGTCGAACGCGGAGATCGCCCAGGCCCTGGGCATCGGGGACACGACCGTCAAGACCCATGTGGCGCACATCCTGGCCAAGTACGGTCTGCGCGACCGGATCCAGGCGGTGGTCCTCGCCTACGACTGCGGGCTCGTGACCCCGGGCACGGCGGGGAGGCCGTGAACCACGGACCGGGCCGGGGCCGGCGCCGGGGCCGACAGCGCACCCGGCGCCACGCGCCCCCCGCAGGCGCGGGCAGCGGCAGGGGTAGCGGCAGGGCTAGGGGTAGGTATCCGGGCCGACAACCGTCGGGGCCCTGCGGCGGCTCGGCTTCGCCGGCGGGGACACCGTCGCGACGAAGCACCCGACCGCCCACGACGACGCCGGACGCGCCCGACGCCGCCGTGCGACGACTCGTCACGGACCTGTACGGCAGCGGCCCGGCCGCGCTCCAGGGGCCCTTCGACGCCTCCCGGACGGCCGACCGGACGTCCACCCGCCGACCCGGCCTGCCGTCCTGCGGCCGGGCGGACGCGTTCGGAAAGCCCTGCCGCAGAAACGGCTCCACCGACCCGGCATTCTGGACCAGTACGCCGAACTCCTGCCCGGGGAAGGGGACTTCCCCGGGCCGTCGCACCTTCCCCAAGTAATCGATCGATCGGACAGCACCAGTGGACGTTCTCGTTCTCCTCCTCGTCGTCATGACCGGCGTCACCACGATCGTGACGGTGGAGAGCAGGGCCAGTCGGCTCGACAAGCGGATCCGGGGCCTGGAACGCAGACTCGACGTGCTGCTCGACCACTGGGACCTGGAGGCCGGGAATGCCGCACCGGCCGAAGTGGTGGCTCTGGCACGCGCCGGGAAGGACGTCGCCGCGATCCGGAAGTACCGGGAGATCACCGGTGCAGGCCTCCGCGAGGCCAAGGAGGCCGTCGACCGGATGAACCGCTGACCCGGGCGGGGCCGCACCGGTGCGCCTCGCGCGGGCGGAGCCGATGAGGGCTTCGGTCAGCCGCGCAGCAGATCACCGGGCCCCACCTGCGCGCACAGAGGCGGCTCCGTCTCTCCCTCGTACGCGAGGTGGAGTTCACGACGGGCCCGGGTCGCCATGACGTAGTACGTCATGCGCAGGGCGGCCGAGGTGGGATCGACCGCCGCGTCCGTGTGCGTGTCGGGGATGACGACGGTGTCGAATCCCAGCCCTTTGGCGCTTGCCCGGTGGACGAGCACGATTCCGGGACGACCGAGGTCCAGCGTGCGGTAACGGCCTTGTCCCGGACGGGCCTGGGAGGTGTACAGCTGTGGCTTCAGCCGCGGTGCCCTGCGCTCCAGACTGCCGAGCAGGGAGAACTGGGTGTGGGTGGAGTTCACGATCACGCCGATGCTGTGCTGCGGGTTGCGCTGCGCCAGCAGGATCAGCAGGTCTGCCGCGCCGCGGTGCGGGAGGCGGTGCAGTCTCGGGGGCGGCCCGTCGTGTTCGGGGAGGACGGGCAGACCGGCGCCCGTGTGGAAGTGGGCGGCGAAGGACGCGATCTGGCGTGTGTTGCGGTGGTTGCCGTCGAGTTCGAGACGGGTGCAGCGATCCAGCCGCTCGGCGATCTCGGCGAGCGTGGAGTTGGTGTCGGTCAGCCGCTGGCACTCGTCCGCGAACACCGTCGTCCGGCTCCCGAGCAGCCGGCAGAGGCGGTAGAACTCCGGTGGCAGGTCCTGACCTTCGTCGACGACCAGGGTGAGTCCGGGCACGGGACCGGTCTCCGCGGCGCGCGCGTAGAGGGCGGGCCAGTCGAACCAGCCGTCGGTGCCGCGAGGGGGCTGTCCGCCGTACCACTCGGTGAGCCACGCGTGTGCGGTCGCCACGCGCACGCCGCGGTCCGCCGGTCCGAGCGCGTGTACGGTCGCGGCCAGTGACTGGCGGAGCAGGTTGGACCGGGTCAGCAGGACCGCCGGGGTTCCGGTCAGGGCGAGCATGACGGCCCGCTGGGCCGCCAGGAGGCTCTTGCCGCTGCCGGGCGGGCCGCTGATCAGGTGGTTGCCGTCGAAGGGAAGGCTCTCGAGGCAGGCGCGCTGTTCCGGTACGAGGTCGAGGTAGGTGAGGGTCACATTTCCTCCAGGGCGTCCACCGCGGCACTCCGGGCGGCCGTGACGATCGACTCCAGGTAGCCGGGTACCTGTTCGCCGCCGATGACGAGAGCGCGGTCGAGAAGGGTGTTGCCGGTCTCGCAGCTCGTCTCGGGCAGGAGGGCGCAGGCGTGGCAGGCCGCGCGGTTGAGGTTGCCGAAGCCCTGGCCGGTGTGCTCGGCGCAGAGGGGGTCGGCGGAGCACCAGGCGGCGGCTTCGATGGTCCGCAGGAGGGTCTCGGCCAGGCGCGGAGGTTCGCCCTGCTGCACGAGCCCGCCGAGAGTGCCTTCGGCGTCTCCCGCGGCCGTGTAGACGAGGATGCCGTACTGGTCGTGCTCGGGGCGGGCGTAGACGCGTTCGCGCAGGCTGGCCGTCGTGTAGCCGGATTCGAAGGAGAGCTGGCGGATCAGCAGGTGGGCGAGGGTGTGCAGGAGGACGAAGCGCGGGGAGAGTTCTTCCCCGGTCAGGGCCTGGAGCCGGTCCTTCTGGAAGGACCGGTCGAAGTCCGCGCGCATGCCCGCGACGCGCCGGCACACCTCCGTGTCTCCTTCCCATGCGGTGAGTTCGTTCTTGTCGAGGGTGAGGAGGACGCCTTCACCGAACACTTCGACGGCCGGGAGCCATTTGAGGCGCCGGGCGGTGTCGGCGGGGACGACGGTCGCGTCCGGGGAGACCCGGCTGAAGCCGGAGAGCGCGCGGACCTCGCGCAGCCGGTCGGCGAGGACGACCCGGCCGATGCGGCGGTGCAGGCCGGCCCAGGGTTCGGCGGTCTCCTGCCCGAGTCCGAGGGTGGTCTCGCGCAGTGCGAAGTCGCGGGTGGCGGGCATGGCGGGCGAGGTGAAGGCGGTCCATTCCTCGCGACTGAGGTCGGGGCGGGCCAAAGCCGCGGCCGGGTCGGACGAAGGGGCGGGCAGCGGCTGCCCGGTCTCCTCCGCGAGCAGGGCGTCGAGGAGTTGGTCGTCGGCGCCGGTGTCCTCCTGGATCATCGTGCGGAAGACGTCGGCGCGCGGGGTGCCGGCGACCCGGCAGAGCGACACCCACAGGTCGTGGGCGCGTACGCGTCCGGCGAGCTCTTCGTCTGCGTGCGACGCGGGGGCGTCCGACTCGGGGATGTCGAGCGCCGAGTGCACGACCGGGTAGTACAGGTTGCCCGCGGTACGCTGCACGATCTGGACGGGCATCACGCACTCCGTGGCCTCGCCGGCCCGCTGCCAGGGGTTGCGTCCCGTGCAGCGCGTGCCGTGCGTACCGAGGATGTCGAGCAGGTCGCGGGAGGCCCCGCATCCCTTGGCCGTGCAGGTGACGGAGAGCGCTTCGAGACCGGAGGCGCGCTCGGACACGAGGAAGCGGAGCCTCTCGCGCTCGCCGCACCGGCGCCGTTCGCCGGCCTCTCGACGCGAGTGGGCCCAGAACCACCAGTCGACGTCGCCCAGGTGGCCGGCCGCGCAGATCTGGACGAACCGCATGGGGGCGAGGGTCCGGCCGGGTGAGCAGGACGGGCAGCGGGGCGGCTGTCCCGGCTTCTCGTCGGCGATGCGCCACCGCTTCATGCGGCGGCAGGCGCCGCAGAACAGCCAGGAGGGGAAGCGGATGTAGGGGGCGCCGGGGGCGTCGGGAGTGTCGAAGCGGTCGTTGGCCGTGGGGGGCGCGGCGTAGAAGCCGGTGACGCCGAGCCTGCCGGCGAGGCGGGGCGACTCGACTCGTTGCCTGGCCTTCAGCGGCCAGTCGCCGATGCCGGTGGCGACGAAGGACTCGCCCTGGATGTCGAAGACGGCTCCGACCCCGAACGGCAGAACGGTCTGCGACTGGCGTACGCGGAGTGTGCGGTTCACAGGTCGGCTCCCTTCACCGTCACCTGGCATTCCCGGTCGACGTTGCGCATGGAGTTCGGTGTCTCCCAGAGGCCGTAGCGCTGTTCGAAGCTCTTGATCAGGTTGGACTGTCCCTTGCCCTGGCTGCGGTAGTAGAGCTCGCGGCCGTCCTTGCGGGCCTCGCGCGCGGCGTCCTCCCAGTCGGCGAGGAGTCCGGTGAGTTCCTCGCGTACGGCGTCGGCGGCGTACGGCTCACCGGCGGCGGCCCGTGCCGCCAGTTCCTCGACGAGGGCTTCCGCTTCGGGCAGCCGGTCGAGGATGTGCCCGGCCCGGTTCTCGGCGGCGAGGCCGAGGCGGTGACGTACGAGGATGACGAGCGCGGCGTGCAGGGCGCGCCGGCGTGAGGGGACGGACCAGGGGGTGACGCTGGTGGGTTCGACGTGCCGGTAGAGGGAGCGGTGGTACACGTCGAAGGTCTCGTAGTGCGAACGGTCCCTGGGGCGGGTGGCGTTGAAGAAGGTGACGACGAGACCGGGCACGGTGTGCCGGCCGACCCGGCTGGTGGCCTGGATGTACTCGGCCGT
Organism: Streptomyces sp. NPDC048734; assembly: GCF_043198675.1. NCBI lineage: Bacteria > Bacillati > Actinomycetota > Actinomycetes > Kitasatosporales > Streptomycetaceae > Streptomyces > Streptomyces sp. NPDC048734. The sequence goes on from NZ_JBICUZ010000004.1 coordinate 472,007, forward strand.
CGTCTTGGGCTGCCCCTGCATGAGCATCAGCGCCAGCCGCTTCACGTCGATGCCGACGGACAGCATGTTGGTGCAGGGCAGGAACGACACCGACTGCGGGTCGTTCCAGGGCTTCTCCAGCCGGTCGAGGAGAACGGGCTGTTCGGCACGCGGCAGGTTGCTGGTGAGCTCCTGCACCTGGTGGTCGGGCAGTTGTCTGACCCCCGAGCCCGACTCCAGCCCCGTGAGCTGGGCGGGGATGTCGTCGGCCGCGGCCGTGACCGTACGGCCGAGCTCGCGGAGGCTGTGGTGGTAGGCGACCAGCGTCCAGTAGGCGTCCCGGTGCTCCTCGGGAAGTTCGTGGGCACCCTGGAGCATCGCGGCGGCCGTGGCGACGGCGGCGCGGCCCGCGGTGTGTCCCTGGGCCATGACGCCGAGGTAACGACGGCCGGGCCGGGACGTGTCGGGTTCGGCGAAGTAGGAGTGGCGGGCGTCGAGCCCGGCGGGTGGGAAGAGCTGGGCGCCGCTGCCGTAGAGGGCGCGGATCTGCTCGCCGGAGCGGCGGATCGTCGCCGTGGACGCGACGACCTTGGGTCCGGTGCCGTCGCGGTCGGTGCACAGCCCGAGCACGGCCGCCTCGTACAGGCCGACGGTGGTGCCGAGCGGACCGGTGAGCAGGTGCAGCTCGTCCTGGATGACGAGGGACGGCGGCCGGTTCCCGGTGCCCGCGCCGAACAGCCGTCCCGAGCGCGGTTCCCACGCGAGCCGGGCGAACTTGTCCACCGTCCCGAGGACGAAGGTGGGCGGCCGGTCGTACAGCTGCTCGTCGACGACGGCGACGGGCAGTTCGTCGTGGAAGGCGCACTCGTCGCGCGGGCAGAAGAACGCGAAGGAGCCGGCGGTGGCGCGTACGCCGTAGTCCCCGATGTCCGGCGACTTGTGGGCGGGCATGATGCGGGTGCCGCACCAGGGGCAGCGGTCGAGGATGAAGACGTCGTCGGGCCGGGCGGCGCCGCGCACGTCGTCGAAGACGGCGCGGGCCTTCTCGTACGAGTTGGGGGAGGTGGCCTCGCCCACCCACAGGCCGATGGAGAAGGGCTCGTCCCCGTAGTGGGCCGGGTCGGCGCGGCGCAGCGTCTCCAGGGCGCAGATGGTGGTGGCCGCGCGCTGGAACTGCTGGGTGGTGAGCAGACTCAGGGTGTAGCGGCTGAGGACCGCCGTGCCCCCGCCGCCCTCCTCACCGCGGCGGAGCACCATGGAGAAGGCGGCCAGCAGCAGGTAGGCCTCCGTCTTGCCGCCGCCGGTCGGGAACCAGATGAGGTCGGTGGTCTCGCGGTCGCGGTGCCGGGGGTCCGTCACGCCGTCCAGGGCGAGCAGGAAGAACGCGAGTTGGAAGGGCCGCCATACGGCATCCGGGCTCGGTTCCGGCTCGAGGAGCACCGGGTCGCGGCGGTCACGGCGTTCCCCTGCCTGATCGCGGGCGGAGTGCCGCATCTGGAGGGCCATCGCACGGTTCGCGGTGCGGAAGGCGTGCAGCAGTTCGGGGCGTGCCGGGTCGCAGAGGGTACGGACGCCGGACTCGATCCGGGTGACGGCGGCGCTGACGCGCTCCAGGACACGGTCGGCGGCCTCGCGGCCCCAGGCGGGGACCTCGGCGTTCAGCTGTCCCACGTACCAGGCTCGGTAGTCGGCGGCGAATTCCGCCAGCTCCTCCCGGAGTTGGGCATGGGGTACGGCGGGGTCGGCGAGGTGGAGCACGTTCAGGACGGGGGATCCGGTGAAGCCGGCCGCCCGGACACCGCTGACCTCGGCCTCGGGCATGACGGCGGCCTTGAGGGCCACGACCGTCGGCTCGCCGCGCTCGTCGGCCCCACGGTGCTCGGCGTACCGTTCCTCGACCGCGCAGCCGTGGCCGACGGCGTGGGTGCGGACGTGCCGGTACTGAAGACGCAGTTCCTGTTCCTCCGGGTCGCGGCTGGCCAGCCGCACGCTCGGGTAGGGCAGGACGTCGCCGTCCGCGGGCCTCGCCTCCAGTTCCACCTGGAAGAGCATCCGGTCCCATTGGGCGGCCTTGCCGAGCGCCTGCTCGTGGTGGGCGGTGTTGACCAGGGCGACGGTGACGAGCTGTCCGGAGCCGAAGGCGCGCCTTCGGACGCGGATCTCGGCGCGTCCGTCGAGTACGGGCACGTGGTTCCGGTCGGGTCCGAGTGCGTGGGTCTCCTCGGGCAGGGGGACGCGTTCCCAACGGCGGCCCTGCTCACCGGTGGCGGCGAGGGTCTTGTAGCGGGCTCCGGCGCAGCGGACGTCGATGGTCGTGGCGTCGGTGTAGAAGCTGAGGCCGAGCGAGGACGGCAGCCAGGAGTTGGACTCGGGCACGGGGTCCGCCGCGGGCGCCGTGTCCTCGGCGCCGCCCTCCGTGCCGGTCCCCTCGAGCTCCTCGGCGGCCAGGTCCAACTGCCTTTGCAGGTCGGCTTCCTGCGGATACAGCGTGCCCATGAGGTACTCGCGGTCGGGCGGCGCTTCGAGCAGCTCGTGTTCCCCGAAGGCCGGGCCGACGAGCCGGCGGCGCAGGGAGGAGACGAGTTCCTGTCTGGGGTCCATGGACGTGCTCCTGAAGCGGTACGGGTGGTGCGGGCTGCGGGTGCCGGGTGTGGCGTGGCGGGTGTGATGTGCCGGGTGCGTGTCGGATGTGGAGTGCGCGGGGCCGGAAGTCCGCCGTCAGGACCAGCGCCAGCGACTGCGGGGTGCGGAGCGTTCGGCGGCTGCTTCGCGTTCGGCGGCGAGCTGTTGCTGCAGTTCGGTGATACGGGCCCAGGCGTCGTGCTCGGTCTGGGTGATCCGCGCCGCGGCCCGCTGTTCGGCCGCCGCCACCTGGGCCGAGGCCTGCTGCTGGGCAGCCCGCAGAGCCATGTCGCGTTCGGCGAGCAGGGCTTCTGCCTGCCGCAGCCGCTGCTCCAGGGCCGCGACGCGGGCCTCCCCTTCCTCGTGGTGGCGCCGCAACCGCTGGCCGGTTTCCTCCGCCCGCCGCTGCGCGTCGTTCGCGCGCTGGTAGAGCACCGCTGCCCGTTCTTCGGCCGTGCTCGCCCTCCGTTCCGCGTCGTTCGCGCGCTCCTCGGCCGTACGGACGGCCTGCTCGGCATCCTTGGCGCGCCGTTCCGCCCGGACGGCGCGCTCACCGGCTGCGGCCAGGGCCGTCCGTGCCGCACGCTCCCGCTGCTCGGCGTGTTCGGCGCGCTCGACCAGGGTCTGCCGTGCCTCGCGGTGCACCTCCTCGATGTGCGCGATCCGCTCGTCCGCCTGTGCGCGCAGGTGCCGCTCCCGGCGGAGCACGGCCCTGTCCGCTCGCCGCAGCAGCGTCTCCTCCAAGGCGTCGAGCTGCTGTTCGGCGTCCGCAAGGGCAGCGCTGTGCCGGTCGTCCGCGGCCCGCCGTTCCTCGGTGAGTCGCCGCTGCGCTTCGTCCCGCAGGCGCGTCAGCTCGGCCTCGTGCGCATGGCGCAGCTCGGTCAGGCGCCGTTCGGCGTCGGGCCCGGCCCCGCCCTGTCCGGTGCCGCGAGCCGCGGCACCGGCCCGGGACACCTCCTCGGAGGTACGGGGCGACACGGACGCGAGCCCGTCCCCGAGCGGAGAAGCGGGCTGCCCGGCGACGGTCGACGTGTCGGCTCGGCCGTGACCGGTCCTCGGGTCCCCCGCTCCGTGCGGCATGGCCCGGGGCCCGGCCGTGTCGTCCCGGGGCCGTTCACCGTCCGGGACCGTGCCGGCCTCCGGGCTCGCCTGGTCATGTTCGACGTCGGTGGCCCCCTCCGCGCGAGTCACGTCGGGCCGGACTTCGCCCGGCGACGGGGGCGACTCCGGTGTGGGGCCGTCCGCTTCACCCCGCGGGCCGTCGGCCGAGGCCGTCATGCGCCCACCCGGTGCCTCTCCTGCTGCCGCGCGCGTCCGCGCGCTGTCTTCGGGCCCTGGAATCGCCTCCGCATGCCGCCCTGCCGCGGGACCGCCCGGCGAACCGCCGGTCCGCGCCGCCGCCCGGCCGGCACGTTGCGGGAGCTCGGCGACGAACTCCCGCAACGAGTCACGCAGCGCGAGGCGCGACTCACCCAGCACCAGGGGCTTGGCCGCGAGATACGCGCGCGGAGTCACGCCGAGCAGTGCCTCGGCCGGCCTTTCGAAGAAGTCCTCCGGCCGCAACCCGGCCTCCTTCACGGCGTCGAACACGCGCCGCAGCACCTCCAGGGCCGTGACCACAGGCCGGTCGAGCATCCCCCTGTCCCGCACGGCGCGTACGACGGCGTCGGCCGAGGACGGGCCGAGGAGCACCGTGAGCTGCACATGTCCCACGGCGAGCAGCGCGTACTCGGCGAGCCAGGCCACTCCCCCGCCGAAATCGGTCGGCATGCGCAGCGCCTTCTGCCAGTCCGCCGCGAACCGCGCGGGTTCGCGGGCCGCCGGCCCGGAGACCGGCAGCCCGCCCGCCTCGGGGACGACGGCCGGCGCCGAAGGGGTGCTCTCCTGCGCGGTCTGCGGCATGTGCCCCGTGCCCGGCTTCGGGACCGGGCCGGCACCCGACCCGGCACCGGGCGTGTCGGCCACGTGCCCGGGCTCCTGCCGCGGCACCGGCCGGAGGTCGTCCGAGGGCTCCGCGGACCGACGGCCGGCCTGTTCCTCCGGCTCAGCCGCGGGTGCGCCGAGAGCGTCCGGCGGCACGTCCTGCGGGGAGCCCGCCGACGCTTCGCCGCGTGCGGTGCGGTCGCCGGGGGCGACTGCCGCCCCGGTCTCCGTGGAATGTCCGCCGTCCGGCGTCTCCCCCGCTCCGGCGGGCCGGGGCGGCACTTCCGGCTGAGCCTGCTGCGGCGCGGGGCCGGGCGGGGTGTCGGGCATCCGCCCGGCCCCGGAGAGCTCCTTCGGAGCTCCCGCCCGGCTGCCGGGTCGCCGTACGCCGGCCGGCTCCCCTGCCCTGTCGGGTTCCTCTCCGAGGCCGCCGTCGTCCTGGTACGCGGCGGTGAGCCCGGCCGCCACCAGCCGGTCCCGGAACTCCTTCTTGGCCTTCGACTCGATCTGCCGGACGCGCTCACGGGTCCGGCCGATGTGCTGCCCCAACTCCTCGAGTGTCGAAGGTTCATCGCCGTCCAGGCCGAGGCGCCGGACGAGGATGTGGGCCTCACGTTCGGGGAACGTGTCGACCACCTCCATGATCTGCTCCAGCAGCATCGCGCCGAGGACGACCCTGTCCACCGGTGGCAGGGGATTCGTCCGCCCGATGAAGTCGCCGAGGGTGACCCCGTCCCCGACGACCCGGTCGAGGGAGTCGGTGCGCCGGCTCAGCCTCCGGGCCTCCTCGACCTTCTGCAGGGTCATGTCGCAGTACACGGCCACGTCGGCGACTCCGGCGGGCCGGCCCTGCAGGGCCAGGTTGCGCTCCGCCAGCGCCACCTTGCGCACCTGTTCGTGCATGTGGACCGGGATGCGGATGACGGCGCCCTCGTCCGCGATGCCCCGGCTGATCGACTGGCGGATCCACCAGGTCGCGTACGTCGAGAACTTGAAGCCCTTGGAGGGGTCGAACTTGCGCGCCGCCCGCATCAGGCCCAACGCGCCGTGCTGGAACAGGTCGTCGTAGTCCAGCCCCTGTTCCAGGTACCGGGGCACCATCTTGTGCACGAGTCGCTGGTTGTGCAGGACGAGACAGTCGCGGGCGCGGATCCGGAGGTCGTCGGAGGGCAGGCCGCTCAGGGTGTCGCCGTGGGGTTCCTCCGCCACGTGGTCCGGTCCGCCCCGCACCAGTACGGCGAGTCCGACTTCGGCCTCGGCGCTCAGCAGGCGCGTCTCCGGACGCCGCCGGAAGCGGTCGTCCTCCAGGACGGTCAGCGCGGCGGCGACGGCGGGTGCGAGGTCGCCGAGGTCGCCTGCGGTCGCCGCGTCCGGAAGCAGAAAGGGCTCGCCCTCCGGCACGTCCTCCAGTTCGTGTTCCTTGGTGTCGACGAGAGCGGTGGGACCGGTTCCCGCGGCCTCGGCCACCGGGGCGGCCGCCTCGTCCCGAACCGCCTCACCACCGGTCGCCGCATCCGCGGCCGCCTCGACGGTCGCGGCGGCCGCTCCCCGCACCCGCGCCCCGGCCCTCAGGGCTGCCGCGTCCCGCGGGTTCAGTCCGGCCAGCCGGGCCACACCGTCCAGGGCGCGCGACGTCACGTACCCCTCGGGGTCGGCATAGCGCCTCAGCAGGGCGCGCACCACGTCACTTGAAGGAAAGGCAGACCTGAACACATTTTCTTCACGAATCCGTGCAACCTTTTCCGCATCCGGACCGTCACCGTCTGCATGCGCCACCGCCCTCAGGACGGGCAGCCCCAGCCCGGCCAGCTCCGCTCGAAGCCGCTCCCGCTCGACCTCACCGAGCCCCAGCGCGCGGACCTGCTCCACGAACACGGATTCCGGCACGGCGCCGCCCACCGCCGCCTCACGCAGGCGGGTGAGCAGCCCTGCCAGCGCGGCCTTCAGTCCGGGCTCACCACTCGACCGGGCCCGCTGCGCCGCATCCCCGGCCGCCCCGCCGGACTCCTGTCCCGCCGCGCGACCTGGCGCGCCACACCCTCCGACAGACCGATGCCTCACACCGCCCACCCCCTCCCCGATGACCTCACAGAACGTATAGCGACACGTTGACGATGTCAACAGACTGAAAATCTCCTGCGCCTACGTCAATTCGTGTACGGTTGCGGACACCGTGCTCCCGCTCTGCAACGATGAGCGGAGCGGCAATCGACATGAAGGAGCCGGGGAGTGACGAGTCCGCCGTCGGCCAACGGGACGGGGCAGCCGGTGTCTGGGACGCGGGCCGAGGCGGTCGCACGGGAGCGGGAGCGGCTGAGGGCGCTCAGGGAGCGCCGGGACGCCCAGAGTGCGGACACGGGGGTCGACGGGTTCACCGTACGCAGGTGGCGGAAGGTGGGGGTGTTCGGAGCCCCGGCGGTACTGCAGGCCCATGCTCTGCTCCGACAACTCGCGTCCCTCGCACAGGACGCGACGCACGACACCCTGGCCGATGCCCTGCGCGACGAACCGGACGACCGGCTGCTGCCTGCCGTGCGGACCGTCCTCGAACGAGCCGACCCAGCCACGGTCGCCGCGATACTTACGGCGGTCCACGCGGGCGGCTTCCTGTGGCTGACCGAGGTCGGGGAGCAACGGCTCACCGCCCTGACAGCGGGCGACGACACGCTCGCCGTCTCCGCGAGCGAGGATCCCTCCGGAGCCTTCGCCCTCCTCACCGCGTTCGCGACGGAGGGTACGGCCGCCTTCCCGCCTCGGATGCTGCCGCGTGTGCTTCCTTGGATACCACCGAGCGTCCTCGACGACCTCATCGACGCCGGAGCGGTCGGTCCCGAGCATCAGCCCTGGCAGTACCGGGCCGATGAGCCGGAGCACGCTTACCTCAAAGCCCGGCTGGTTCCCGATCAGGTATCCGCCGAGCAGGCAACCGCGCTGGAGTGGACGGCCCGGCAGCGGCGGAACGCGTTCCTCGCCGGGGGTGAGCCGCTGCCCTCGGTCGGCGACGTCTACGACCTCTTGGAGCGAGTTGCCGACGGCGACGCTTCGGTGGTGAAGGAGCTCGAAAGGGAGTTGCCCCGCGATCTGGTGATCCGACTGCGCCGGCTTCTCGGCGGGGTCGATGTCGGCAACTGGGACCGGGACATCTGGGAGGACAGGGGGCTGTGGCGGCTCATTTTCTCTCTGTGGGAGCCCAAGGCTGCCGTCAACCCGTCACGGTCGCCCCTGCACGCGCTCATGGCACTGCGTCAGGCCTACGACCTGCTGTGCCTGAACGACCTGCCCCATGCGTCGTCTCAGATAGACAAGCTGGTGTCGTTCGAGACCGCTGCCCCGGCCTACCGAGCCGAAGCCCTCAACTTCCATGCGTACACGCTGTTGCTCCGGGAGGAACTGGACGAGGCGGCCGCCGCCCTGAAGGGGATCAGCGGATCGCGCGAGTCGGCCGAGTCCAATCTCCGAATGATCGAGCAGCGTCGGACCGTTCCCCGTAACGACAGACCGGCAGCGTCCAACCCCTACCTGGACCTCGGGCTGCCGCACGGCGCACCGAACTGGGAGACCCGGTACCGGGACCTCCGCCGGGAGCATGTGCACGACGTGGACATCAGCGCGCGGCTCAACAGCGCGATGAAACGCATCAGAGACGCCGAACGCGACGAGGACTCGTCCGGCTTCTTCGTACTACCGCTCGACGCGGACGTGTTCGAGCTTCCGGACGAGGTGCCGATCACGCTGGTCCCGCCCCTGGCCCCGCTGACCAGGCGAACGATCCCTCACTTTCCCGAAGACCTCGGGCTCGTGCGGCAGCGAGCGGTGGCGGATCTGCTGCCCCACCTGCTCAGCGCCCCCCGGCGCCCCGATCGCAACGCAAGGATGCACACACAGTGAAAAAGGTGCCCCGCAGCCAGCGGAAGACCACAGGAGCCCTCAAGCGCGTTACCCCCAAGGGGAACAACGGCCTCAAACATCGTCGGGAGAAGCGGCAGGCGGCAGCAGATGTCCCCAAGGACTCCCCGCGCACCTACCGCCCCGAGGAACTACTCAGCCCTCACATGCTGCTCTCCCGTTTCACCGAGCGGGCGACCGACCTCCTGATCGCCCTCCCGGAAGAGGAGCGCCCCACACAGGCCGCTGTGACGGCTGCCTTGCGCCAGGCCGTACTGGAGGCGTTTCGCTCCAGGGAGGAGTACGTGGCCCGGATGGTCGAGGTCGATCTGCTCGCCGGGGCCCCCAACCAGAGTGCCAGTTCGCTTCGGAAGGGCATCCGTACCGCCTTGCTGGACCAAGGCGTGCGATGCGTGGACTCGCCCGACGGCGAGAGCGAACTCTTCGTGGTGGTGGAAGGCGATGGTGAGGCATTCGAGGTGCTGCGCCCGGCCTACGTGGACCAGGCCACCGGCAAACTGGTGCTCTCCGGACAACTGCGCCGCCTGCCCGGGCCCGACGGAGGAGACCACTCCGCCGCGGACGACGTGGCGCCGAACGGGGAGGGCGTGTGACCGCCACCGGGATCGATTTCGGCACCACCAACTCCGTGGTGGCCCAGTGGCTGGGCAACGATGCCGACGTGCTGCTGCTGGACGCCCACCACATCGACGCCGACTGGCGCCACCCCGGCTTCGAACACCTCTTCCCATCGGTGGTGGGCATGAGTTCGCTGCGCCGGGGGGCGTTGTTCGGCTGGGAGGCCAAGCTCCGCTCCGAGGAGGCGGCCGAGGCCTGCAAGCGACTTCTCAAGAGCGACGAGTACGTCACGATCCACGGCCGCAGGTTCGCGGCCACGACGGTGGCCGCCGGTGTCTTCCAGGCCATGCGGAAGGGCGCGGAACACAATCTCACCGCCATCGACCAGGCCGTGATCACCGTGCCCGCCAACGCCACGGGTGCCGCGCGCTATCGCACCCGCGCCGCCGCGCAGTTCGCCGGCATCGACGTCCTGGCGCTGCTCAACGAACCGACGGCAGCCGCGATCTCGTACGTGCACGAGCTGCAAGAGGCCCGCACCATCCTGGTCTTCGACTGGGGCGGCGGCACGATCGACGTCACCGTGCTCGACTACCAGGACGGGTTCTTCGAGGAGCTCGCATCACGGGGTGTGACCGAGCTGGGCGGTCTGGAGATCGACCGCCGTCTGCGTGACCTCGTCCTCGAACGGGCTCCGGCGCGATCGGCGTGGACGCCCGCGCAGGAGCGGCAGTTCGGGCTGGACGTGGAACGCAGCAAGATCCGCCTGTCCTCCGAGGACTCCGTCACCGTCAGGACTCCGGACGGTGACACCGTCGAGGTGTGGCAGGAGGAACTGGAGGACGCCATCACCGACCTCGTGGACCGCGCCCTCGCACCGGTCCAGCAGTGCCTCACCGACCTGCATATGGCACCACTGGACGTGGACGCGGTGCTGATGATCGGCGGCACCAGTCAGATCCCGAGCGTCCGGATGGCGGTCGCCGAGGTCATGCAGCAGCAGCCTGTCGAGGTCGGAGTGTGCGATCCCATGACGGCGGTCGCCCGCGGTGCCTCCATCGCGGCAGCTGTGCTGTCGGGGGAGGTCGACGGCGTGATCCAGGTGGCGACGAGCCATGCCCTGGGCACGGTCGTCACGGACGACACCGGCCGGCGGAAGTTCAGTGAGATCATTCCGCGCAACTCACCGCTGCCGTGGAAGGAGCGCAAGAGCTACACGCCGGGCCGGGACAACGCCCGCAGTCTCCCCGTGGAGATCTGGGAGGGTGCCCCGGAGCGACCTCTGGATCACCCCGACAATGTGCAGTTGACAGAACTCCGGCTCACCTATCAGGATCCTCGGGCTCGTGAGGACTCCCGGTTCCTGCTGGAGTACACGTACGACACGAACGGGCTTCTGCACGTCAAGGCGATCCTTGAACGTACCGGCGAGGAAGTGCTGAACGAGGAGATCAAGAGTTTCAGCTCTGGTGGCCCGACGCCGGCAGTACGCAGGGAACTTGAGGATCTGCTCGCCGGCAACGTGATCACCAGGCCGCTACCGACACAGGTACAGAAGCGAACCACGGGTTCGGCGCCTACGGCGCTCGTGGTGGACGGTTCCAACTTGGCGTGGATCGGCAGGTCGCCGCGGGAACCCGGTACGTACGGCAGCGACGACCGACCGTCCTACGCCCAACTGCTGTCCGCACGCGACGCCCTGACATCGCGGTATCCCGACGCCGTGCTCCACGTGGTCGTCGACGCCACTTTCAGGTACGAGGTCGCAGAAGAAGAACGTGCGGCAGTGGATTCGGCGCTCAGCAAAGGCGATCTCATCCAGCCTCCGGCCGGAACCGAGGGCAAGGGCGATGCGCTTGTCACAGCGATCGCGGAGGACACCGGCGGAACCGTCGTCACCAACGACAACTATGCCGAGTTGCAGAACAGATACCCCTGGCTGCGGAACAAGGAACGAGTGCTCGGGGTCACCTTGTCGCAAGGGAGGTGGGTTTTCACACCGCGCACCTGCGTGCCGTCGCCTCGCCACCGGATCGTACGAGCGGAGGTACCTCAGCAGTCCCGGGCCTTGATTCCCCCGAGCCCCGGTCCCCTTCCCGAGTTCAGATACCACCGCCCCCACGAGGAGTAGGGGTGAATGGCATGGCAGTGAATGACACGGCGAGTCTCAGAGCCGAGGTGTTGGCCCTCCTGCTGGAGCCGTTGGGTATCGACGCCATGGCCGGGCCGGCCTCACTCGAGAGGCTCGCCAAGGACGTGGAGGCGGTCGCCCAAGCGCGTGGGTGTGCCGGTCTGCCGCCCTCCGGGAGCACTCTTCGGCGGGTGGCCGAAGCCGCGGCGGCGTGCGTCGAGGAACAGGAACTGGTCCGCCTGGCAACAACTCTGGGCCGGACTCTGACGCCCGACGGGGCCGGATTCCTCCGGGAGTTGATGCGGCTCGAAGGAGTACGGTCCCATCTCCAGGCGCTTGAGGGCGTGCCGGTGGAAGCGCTTCGGGCGGACCTCGCAGATGTGGCGATCGCGGAACGGCTACTGCCTGGAGCCCTTGAGCCGTGTCGTCGTGCGGAACAGGAATGGCCCAAGGAGATCTGGCGTACGATCCGTGAGATCGACGTCGAACTCGCGTTGACCGCCCTGAGTCGTCGCCGAGGAACCCGGCAGGCGGCAGACACGCGTGAGCTAGTGCTCAGACACAGTGTCTCGGCAGCTCGCGATCTGCGGAACCGGGATCTGGTGGCGCGGCTGGAGAAGGTGCGGGACTTCGTCGCCGCGGAGAAGTCGTACGAGGCGGTCCTGTCCGTGCGACCGCAGTGGTGGCGCTGGCTCGGGCCGGACGGGCGGTCGGGGTTCAGATCGGATCGGTGTGACGCCCTGGTGTGGGCGATCAAGGCTCGCGACACCGGCGCCGTTTCGGGGAGCGCTCTGGACATGCTCGCGGACGACAGCGTGCGGGCGGTGATCGAGCACGGGCTCGCGACGGCGCCCCTGAGCACGACCGCGTCCCTGGCCGCGCCTGCCACGAGTTCGGCCGCACGGCTCGTGGCGGGACTGCCGGCGGTCGTCGCTCGGACCGACATCAGCGAGCTACGAGCGTTCGAGTCGTGGTACACAAAAAACATCGAGTTGTTCGACCGCGTGGCGGCGGCCATGGACTCGCGGCGAACCGAACCAGATCTCCGCGAGGCCCTTGAGTCCCTGGTCGGCGAGCTCGCGCTTCCGTCCGGTGCGGTGGACGCGAGTCGTTCGGCCTACCGCGATATCCAGTCCACCCTCCGGGCCGAGGTCGAGGCACGTCTTCAGCAGACGTCGTACTCAGCGCATGCAATCGAGAGCGAGGATCTCGTCGGGGCCATCAGCCACATCGGGGTGCTCGAACGCGAACTGCGTGATGCCGTGCGGACCATGCCCGCGGTGAGAGGCAGGCTTCTCGTGGCCATCGCCGGAAGAACCAAGTCCGGGAAGACCACGCTCCGCAAAGCCCTCACCCGTGACGCGGACCGAACCGGGATCGGGCGAGGTGCGCACCGCACCACACGGAAGACCTCCGCGTTCGAGCTCGGCTCCGTGACCTACCTCGATACGCCCGGCGTCGCCGCGAAGGACGACGACTTCGACGCCCAACACGCTCGGGCCGCATGCGACATCGCCGACGTGGTCATATGGAACTACGCCGACACCCTTCGCGACGAGGAGTCGTCCGAACTCCAACGACTCCTCCTCTCGGGAAAGCCTCTGCTCACTGTCGTCAACGTGAAGGAACGCGTCAACTCACCGGACCGCCTTCACCTCTTCGCCCAGCGCCCGGAGAGGGCATTCGCGTCGGCGCCGGGTCACGCCGTGCGGATCGAGCAGGTCTCCCGAGCGGTCGGAGTCGCACCGCCCGTCGTTCTCGCCGTCCACTCCGGTGCCGCGCACGAAGCGTTGTCCACGGGAGATCGCGAGCTGGGAGACAGGGCCCTGCAGGCAAGCAGGCTGCCCGAGCTGGAGCAGTCCCTCGCCCGGCTCCTGGCCGAGCGCGCGATTCCGCTTCGTGCCGTTCGGCTGGCCGACAGCGTGCGGGCGCCGCTCGCCGCGTTCCACGACCGGGCGGTTGAGGAACTACCTCAGATCGGCCTCGCGCTCGGCGAACTCGAACGCTCGGCGCCGAGTCAGCGGGACGCGTTGCTCGAAGCTTTCCGGATCGCGGGTCAGAAGACGCGCGACCGACTCGAAGCCGAGCGTCACCGTGCCAAAGAACGGTTGCCGGATGTGGTTCGGGAACTGGGCGGCGTGGATCACGCGCAGCGATGGAGCGACTTCCTCACCGGTCTGGACCTGGAGGAACTTGTCTCGAGTCTTGAGAGCGAGTTCGAGCAGGAGATGCGGAGACGGGAGAGGGTTCTGCGCGCGCAGGCAAGCACCGCGGAGCGGCAGGACGACAAGCACCTGCGTGTACAACCCTCTCCTGACGCATCGATCGGGAACCTGAGCGCAGCGGCTGCCAAAGGGGCGGCGACAGCCCTCTTTAATTCACTCGCCGCCCATGGGATCGCCAAGAAACTCGCTACGGGTGCCAGTACGGCCAACCCTGCTGTGGTGGCAGTGAGCTATGCGCTGGACCCGCTGGTCGGAGCGGCAAAAGCGGTGAGCAGTGAGGTTGATCGTCTGCGGCAGGCCAAGGACAAGTGGACGGCCGATACCACGGCCGCGGCCGAGGCCGGGCTCGACGAGCTGTTCAACAGTGTCGAGGCACAGTTGGCTCGAATCGTGCATGACGCGAAGATGCAAGTCGATGACCAGTTCGAAGCACAGTCCGCGGACATCAGGAGCACACGGAAACGGTTCGAGCGGGTCCGTCGGCTGCGGTCGTCCGTGCGGTCCGCCCTTGATGCCATCGACCTCGTCCTGGCGCGCCGGCTCCTGGCCCTTGCGGGCGGGGACCCGGGGGCAATCCGTCGGGCACGCCGTACGCCGGGCGTCGAACTTCGCGTCTGGACCGACGCGTCCCGCATCGCGAAAGTGCGGGCGTGTTTCAAGGACCAGTTCGTCGATGTCCTCACCGAGCGGATCGAGATCTGTTCGGAATCCGGGAGCGTCGGCACCCGCGGAGCGAGCGAAGGGAAGGCAGATGACTGACGGCAATTCGGTTGACGCGTCGGAGAGCAACGAGGGTCTGAACGCCCTCGTACCCGCGCTGATCGCACGGGCTGAGAGCACCCTGAACACTCACCCTCGTACTCGGGGCCTGACAGCGAGCCTGCCCCATGCCGACGCGAGCCCGCTGCGGATCGCGCTCCTGGGTCCGTACAGTGCGGGGAAGTCGATGCTCATCGCGGCACTCCTCCGGCTCCCGCCGGCCGCCGTCGATGAACTCGTCGACGCGGCGCCCAAGACGCACGAGCCGACGCCGTACCCGTGGAACGACGTGACGCTCGTCGACCTGCCGGGGACACTTTCAGGCAACGACGGCCATTCCGGTGCGGCGCGGCACGGCGTGCGTAATGCGGACGCGCTGATGATCGTGACAACGAGCGAACTACCGGGCGAGGCGGAGACCAGGGCGATTCTGCAGGCGCTCGATGCCGACGGGTTCGCTGACCGAAGTGTGGTCGTCGTCAACAAGATGAACGCCGAGAACAGTGATCGCGACGTCATCCTCAACGAGATTCGCAAGCGACTCGGTCCCTTCGCCGACCGTGTCCCGATCGTCCCGACCGACGCGCGCGACTACGTCGACGCAGTCAATGACCCCGACCTCACGGTCGCTCAGCGTGAGATGCTTGTCACGGAGAGCGGTGTCGACGCTCTTACAGCCGAGTTGCGGAGCATCATCGCACCAGGTGTCGACGGCGTCCGGCCCAGAGCGCAGGCATTCGAACTCCTCCGGGTTCTGGCGGACGCCGAACAGAGGTGGGAACTGGACGGCGAGGAACTCGGCGCCGCGGAGACCGCGAAGGAGGTCAAGGAGTCGATCTCCCAGGCGAAGGAGAGTGTGCTGAGCGCCCTGGAGAGGGAGAGCGAGGTCGTCGCTTCCAAGATCAAAACGGCGGGAGGCAAGGCCGCCGCCGGCATATCGGAGAAGGACGGCGTCGTCCCCGTCGACGTCGCTCGCGCCGTCAGTGAGGAACTGGTGCGTGCGAGCACCGAGTTCGACGCCAATTTCTCCTCATCGGTGAGGACAGCGTTCGATGCGCTGGTCGCCGAGTACGGAACCGATGTGCCTGAGCCTGAAGACTGGGTGAACGACCTCGACTCACCCGAGCCGACGATCGACACGTCCCCGGATGACGAATCACCGCTGGCGCGTGCGGTCAGGGAAGCCGCGGAGAAGGCCGCGAAGACGGGCGCCAAGAAGATGCACGAGTGGATCGGGAAGGTCGCAGCCGGCGGTAGCGAGCAGGGAAGCACGGCCTCCGACATCGCGAACTGGCTCAACAAGCATCAAGTGGGCCAGAAGGTGCTCGACGCCAGTGGGAAGATCACCAACGGCGTGGGCAAGTTCAAGCCGTGGGGTAAGGGCAAGGCGGCCAGCAAGGTCGCCAGTACGGCCGGCAAGGTACAGATGGCGCTGGTGGTCATGGGACCGTTGATGGACCTGACGAGCGTCGCGCAGGACCAGAGCAAGTGGATGGCGATCAACAAGCACCGGAAGATGATCAGGGATCACTTCGACAAGGAAGCACACAGACAGCGGACCGGTCTCACTGACGCCGGTGGGCGGCACCTGAGCGAGTGGATCGCCGAGGTGGAACAGTCGCTCAGCGGTCTCACGAAGCAGGGTGCCGAGATCAGCGCTGAGCGTGAGACAGCGTTGGGAGAGATCAAGAGCCTCCGCGACGAGGCCGAGAAGCTTGTCAGGCCTGCCGCCGACTGACCCGGCGGGCCGGTGTCCCGGCGGTGAACGTGACTACGCCACTGCCGGGACGACTCAGCTCAGGAGCGCGCCGCGAAGCCCACGAACTGCGACCACCCCTTACGCCCGACGGCGAAGTGTGGGCGCGTCACCTCCTTGGAGTCCCTTACGTGGATGACCTGTTCAGTGACGGCGACCTCAACACAGCTGTCTCCCTGCGCGCTGCTGTAGCTGGACTTGAACCAGTCGAGTTCGGACGTACTCATAGCGCTCCTCGAATCCGCTCCAGCAGACCCACGGAGTCCTTCGGGGAGAGGGCCTGCGAGCGCAGTCTCGCATAGCGCATGTGCAGTCGGCTGACCTGTTTCGGGTCAGCGATCAAACGGCCGTTCTCCTGCCCTTCCGAGTAACCGCGCCAACTCCCCTCAGGGGTCTCCAGTAACTGGATGGGCCCTGCCATGCATGCGTGGTGCTCGGAGTTCGCCGGCATGATCT
Organism: Streptomyces sp. NPDC048734; assembly: GCF_043198675.1. Taxonomy (NCBI): domain Bacteria; kingdom Bacillati; phylum Actinomycetota; class Actinomycetes; order Kitasatosporales; family Streptomycetaceae; genus Streptomyces; species Streptomyces sp. NPDC048734. The sequence continues at coordinate 488,322 of NZ_JBICUZ010000004.1, forward strand.
GCAGGGTGACGTTCCTCGGAGCAATCGCCTCCAAGACGTGGTCGACCAGGTCACGGGTAACCTCCGCCCCTCCCAGACGACGCATGAACACGGCCTCTTCCACGATGAAGTCGAAGGTGGTGTTGGGCCCCTCCCTCAGAAGCAGTTGACGCTCGATACGGGCCCGCACCGTGGTCTCAAGGGCGTCGTCCGACAGGGGTGGGATGTCCTCTTCACAGAGGGCGCGCATGTACCCCTCCGACTGCAACAACCCCGGCACCAGCCGACACTCGTACGTGCACAGGCTCACCGCCACCTTCTCCAGCCGGGCCCACCGCCGGAACCAGGCCGCCAGCCCCGCCTCGCCCCGCGTCAGGTGCCCGGCCGCCTTCCGCAGCGCGCCCGTGTTCCCCAGCGCCTCCTCGGCCCGCTCCACGAACGACACGTCGGGCATCCGGCGCCCCAACTCCACCGACTCCACCGTGTGCCTGGAGAACCGTACGAGCGCCGCGAACTCGACCCGGCTGAGCTGGGCGTGCTCACGCAGGGCCTGGACGACCGCCCCGAAGGTCCGCAGACTGTCGGAAGGATCGGGCTCACGCTCCCCCTCGCAAACCGTCACGTCGCTGCCGTCCGTCATGCGCGGCCACCTCCAGGTGCGTACGTCCTCCGCGGTTTCTCCGCGATCGACAGCACCCAGCGTGACGGCAAGATCGCCGTACCGTCCACAGAATGTGCCCGTACGCTGACGCACCGTACGGGCCGCGCTACTGGAACGCGCTCCCGCGCGCCCGTCAGGGTTTCCCCATGCACGCCTCCACGCCCCAGATCTGCACTACCGTAAGCACGTTCGCGCAGCGGCTGTCCTCCACCCGCCGCGGTGCCCGGCTCGCCCGGCTGCTGGCGGTGGAACAGCTGACCGCCTGGGAGATGTCACCCGCAGTCATCGAGCGGGCGGAACACGTCGTCGCGGAGCTGGCGGCGAACGCGGTGCTGCACGGCCGCGTCCAGGGGCACGACTTCCTGCTGATGCTGACGCTGGACGACGCGGCCGGCACCCTGCGGATCGCGGTGAGCGACACGCGGGGCGAGTACCGTCCCGCGATCCCCCCGGAGCGGGGCCCGGACCACGAGTCGGGCCGCGGACTGCTCCTGGTCGACGCCCTGGCCGACCGCTGGGGCACGGAGCCCCGCCCGCCCTCCGGCAAGACCGTCTGGGCGGAGATCGGCCAGCACGGCGAGGGGCCGAGGGCGATTTCCGGTCAATCCCGCGGCCAATGCCATTGAGGACGGCCGAACGCTTTGAGCAACGGCATCCGGCCGACCTACGCTCCGTCAACGGATCACGGCGTCCACGGCCATGCCGCGCCACTATTCAACAGGAGTGTGTCCCTTGCCTTTCCCGCCCGGTGACATGGTCGCCGCCTTCGGCAGACACCTGCACTTCAAGAGCCTGGAACAGGCTCTGTGCGAACGTCATCCCGAGCTGGCCGACCGGGTGCACTTCGACGACGTGAACCGCCTGATGCATCTGAAGGTCACGCTGTCCGGCGGACGCTCGGTCGGGCTGGCGCAGGTACGCATGGGGTACTCGATCGTCTGGGCGGTGATCGATCCGGTACTCAACAGTGAGCCGTCGCTCTGGCCGCTGGACACACCCGACGAGGTGCTCGTCGACGCCCTGCACGCCGTGGCGTCGGCGCATCTCGCGGACGTACCGGTTGCCTCACCGTGGCGCTGGAACGAGAGCGAGCCGTCCGACATGACCCAGCTGGCCGATCTCCTGGACGCCCAGGGTGTCCGAGTGCGACGCGTGGCGGCGGGAAACGGCTACTTCCCGTATGGTCCCCGCCACTCGCCGAAACTCGACATCGTGGGCGGGCGCGACGGCAGCTTCGTCGAGGCCGAGTTCCCCGACGCGTTCGTCCGCGTCTCACTCAAACCCGCTCTCGGCTGGCTGGTGGATGTGTACCTCGCGGAATGCGGGGCTTGGGGCCGTGTCGATCTGGCCTGGAACCTATGGCGCAGCACGCGGCCCGCGCCGGGGATACCCCGTGCGGACGCCTCGGTGACGGACATCGCCGACGTGCTCGGCAAGGGTCTGACGGCTTGGGACGTGGAGGTGTCGTGCGAGCCGGCCGATCGTGGGGAACCGGCTCCCACCGGGCACCGGTCCGAGTGGCAGGAGTCCCTCTTCGCAGATGAAGCCGCTCCGTCCGAGTGGCTGGGGCACGTCGACCTCGACATCGACCAGCTCGACGAGGAAGCCGGGCCGAGGACCTCGCGGCGCTCGCCCAGCCCCCGGCACATCACCGACACGGTTCTCGAACAGCTGACGGCATTCGGCTTCGGGGACATCGAGGAAGGGGACGCCGAAGTCCCCATCCGGTCCGATGCGTTCCACATCGAGTGGCGCAACCGGTCCAGGGACCTGTCCACTTCCGAGGTGCAGCGGCTGAACGGCCTGGCCGCGGCGGCCGGTGAGGACGTGCCCAAGCGGCTCATCGTGATCACGACATCCGGTATCAGCCGCCCAGCAGCGGCCTTCGCCGACACCGCCAAGGCGTTCGTCTTCTTCGTCGACCCCACAGCGGACAAACTCGTAGCCCTGAACTCACGTGCTCAGGAAGCACTCCTGCCCCACACGAACCCGGCCGAGCAAGGGCTGGAACCCTGGTAGCCGTCCTGCTCGCGACAGCCGCGTCACAGGTCGGCCCGCGCCAGCAGGATCTTCAGCGCCCCCGGCTTGACCTTCTGCACGGACCGCACCTGGCCCAGTTCCAGCTCGTCCCGGCCCACCGGGCTGCCGTACAGGGCGTCGGTGGGTTCGGGCAGTAAGGTCGCCTCGACCCGATAGCCGAACTTCGGGTCGTCGGGGTCCTCGCGCGGTTCGCCGTCGACCTCGGCCACCGCCGCCACCGCCGACTCCGGACGGCTGAAGAAGAACCACAGTCGGTCGCCCGAGTTCATGCGGTTGCGCCGACTGAGCCAGAGGTCGAGTTCGGGATCCTCGTGAGCGAGGCGACGCACGGTCTCCTTGTCGGAGGGCTCTCCGTCGAAAGTGTCCTTGTTCGGATTGAGGATGTAGATCCAGTCCTGCACGATCTCTCCCGTCACCGTGTCGCCCGCCGCAGAGGAACTTGCCTCGCCGTGCTGAGCATCGTGCCAGCCGCCCGACCCGCGCGCAGGAAGTCGGCCGACCTCGCCGCATACAGGGAACCACCACCCCGCGCTCCGGCATCATGGCCTCCATGACGAACGGGGTGGATGTGCGCACGGCGGCGGCCGGGTTCGACCGGACCGCCGTGGCGGACGCCGAGTCGGCTGCCGAGGACGAGCGCAAGCAGGTGCTGTCCCAGTTTCCGCTGGAGGAGTGGACGGAGCTGCCGCTGGAGCGCTACGCCCTCGGGCAGGGCGCGCCGCCCGGGTCGGGGCCGACGTACTGCCGACTCATGGAGTTCGGCACTCCCCACCTGGGCAGCATCAAGGGCGGCAGTGCCGCGAAGCACATCATGTACCACCACAACTCCGGCGAATGGCGAATGGCCGCTCCCCTGCGCGGCATGGACCCGCAGGACGCCTGGGCGGAACTGCGCGGACAGTTCGTCCAGGCCTTCGACGCCGTCGGGGCAGGGGACTTCGAGGCGCTGGACGACCTCGAAGTGCTGCGGTACGGAACGACGTTGGTGACGAAGTCGCTGGCGACCTACTTCCCGCAGCACTTCCTGCCCATCTACGCGGGAGAGCACCTGCGCCGGTTCGTCACTCTGCTGGGCGGCTCGACGCAAGGCGATGCGCCGGCCTGGGGAAGCAATCGTCGCCTGCTGGAACTGGTCCGCTCGCGTGAGGAGTTCGCGGGCTGGACCCGGCACGAGGTGATGCACTTCCTGTACGAGCACTTCGACCCGCGGCCCAGGCAGCGCACCATCTGGAAGATCGCCCCGGGCGAGCGCGGCCGTCTGTGGGAGGAGTGCCGGGCGGACGGAGTCATCCGGGTCGGGTGGGACCAGCTCGGAGACCTCGGCCTGTACCAGAGCGACACGGATCTCAAGCAGGCCCTGGACGCGAACTGGCCCCGCAGGAGCGGGGGCAGCCTGACGCTCGCCCGTCGGCTGCTGGCCTTCCGCGACCTGGAGGAGGGCGACCGGATCGTGGCCAACCGGGGAGTGGACGAGGTCCTGGCCATCGGCACGGTCAGTGGCGGTTACCGGTTCGAAGTGGAGCGGCCCGAGTTCCAGCACGTCGTCCCGGTGGACTGGGACCTGTCGTACGCGCGGAGGCTGTCGGAACCGAAGCAGTGGCGGTCCACCTTCGCCAAGGTCGACCCGGCTCTTTTCGCGAAGCTCACCGCGCCCCAGGTCGCTTCCGGTGGGGACGTGAACCACACACCGCAGGCCACGCCGGTCGTGCTGCCCGAGGACGTACAGGCCGTACTGGACGCGCTTGAGCGCAAGGGGCAGGTGATCCTGCACGGGCCGCCCGGTACGGGAAAGACGCGGCTCGCGCTCGGCGTCGCCCTCGCCCTGGACGGCCGCGCGGACGTGCTCGGTGCCGACGCCGCCCAACGTGCCGCGGCGCAGGCCGAGATGCTGCACGGCGACCGGGTCCGCCTGGTCACCTTCCATCCCTCCTACGGATACGAGGACTTCGTCGAGGGCTTCAAGCCGGACCTGAGCGCCACCGGCCCGGGACTCACCCTCGCGCTCACGGACGGCCTGTTCCACAGTCTGTGCAGCCGGGCCGCAGCCCATCCCGACCAGACGTTCCTGCTGATCGTCGACGAGATCAACCGCGGTGACCTGCCGCGGATCTTCGGCGAGTTGATCACGCTCCTCGAACTCGACAAGCGGAATCTGCCGGTCGCCCTGCCCGTCAGCAAGCGCCGCTTCTCCGTCCCGCCGAACGTCCGGGTCATCGGCACGATGAACACCGCGGACCGCAGCATCAGCCACCTGGACGCCGCGGTCCGCCGCCGTTTCGCGTTCCTGCCCGTGGGCCCGGACCCGGACGCGGTTTCCGGGACCGTCGGCCCTCTGGACCTGGCGGCGTTCTTCGAGTCCCTCAACAGCCGTATCGCCCGCCATCTCGACGCCGACCACCAGATCGGGCACGCCTACCTGCTGCGCGACGGTGAGCCCATCGCCACCGAGGAGGACCTGGCCGCGGCCTTCCACCACGAGGTGATCCCGCTCCTGGAGGACTACTGCCTCGGCCGGGCGGAACTGCTGCACCGCATCCTCGGCGACCTGGTCGACGCCGACACCGGGCGTGCGCGCCTCATGTCCCCGCAGGACCTGGCGGACGCGCTGGCGACCGAGTTCACCAGCGGCGTCACCGGCCAGGATGCCTGACCGCACCCCGGTCCAGCTCGGTGAGTACGAGTCCGCCCCGCTGGAGCCCGGTCAACTCACCGAGCGGGACGTCGACCGTCTGCACGCCCTCCAGGCGCGGGGCTGCCTCACCCTGACCAGGGAGCGCACCGGCTGGCGCCTCAAGGCCGACGCGACCGTCGGGGTCCTGGTCCTGGACCGTGTCCGCGTGGTCATCACCCCCAAGTTCGCCATTCCGGGAGAGCAGCTCATGAGCTGGCTCGCCTACGCCCTCGGTACGCCCGTCCCGGCGACGGCGAGGCGCTGGGCCACCGGCCCCGACGGTTACGCCGACCTGGTCGCCGCCGCCCTGCTCGAACAGTGCGAGCGGCTGCTGCGGGAGGGACTGCGCCGGGACTACGTACGCCGCCGGAGTGTCGAGCCGGTGCTCCGGGGGCGCCTGGACTTCGCCGCCCAGGCCACCCGTCGCTACGGACAACTGGACCAGCTACATGTCCGCACCTTCGACCGGGAGGCGGACATCTGGGACAACCGCGTTCTGGGGAGCGCACTGAAGGCGACGCTCGGTCTGACCACCGGTCCCGGCCTGGGGCGCGCCCTGCACGACATCGCCGGCGCCTTCCCCCAGGCGCCGACCCCGGCCGCGGCGCTCCGCGCTCTGGACCGCACCCACTACACCCGCCTGAACGCCCGCTACCGCCCCGCCCACACGTGGGCCCGCCTGCTGCTGCGCGGAGGAGGCGTGACCGATCTGCTCACCGACCACGGCACCACGGCGGACGGTCTCCTGCTCGCCATGCCCGCGCTCTGGGAGGCCGTCGTCCGCCGTCTCGGCACCGAGGCAGCCGGCCCGCGCGGCGGCCACGCCGTACCCGGCGGAAGCGGCGCCGGCATCACCGTCCGCGGAGACCTGGGCAACGCCTCGACCTTCCGGCCCGACCTCCTTCTCAGCCTTCCCGGGCCCGACCCGGCACATCGCACGCTGCTGCCCGTGGACGCCAAGTACAAGCGCTACGACCGCCACGGCGTGAGCGCGGCCGACGTCCACCAACTCCTCACCTACAGCGGCGGCTACGCACCCGCCGACGTCCCGGTCTCCGTCATCGTCCACCCCCAGCAAGGCTGTAACACCCAGCGGACGCTCAAGGTGCGGGGGCCCAAAGGCCCGTTGGGCAACATCCGCGTCCTCGGTGTCGACACCCGCGCTACACCAGAGCAGGCGGCAACGTGGATCGGCTCAGTGCTTCGCTGACCAACACGCGCCGCCCGCTCGGCGACAGCAGCCATGGACGGTGAGGTCCCCAGGGGATGGTCGGCTCAACGTTTCGTCCTTTCCCTGCCCAGCTCATGCCTCGCACCCTCGCGGGCGGGATCGCCGTCCGGGTCCGCGGGTACTGAACCGTGGAGAACACCGTCCACTGGGTACACAATGCCGTCTTCGGTGAGGACAAGTCCCAGGTCAGGGCCCGCAGTACACCGGCCTACCCGCCGTGGTCCGCGGCGCACTCACGCCCGCCGGGTACGTCGACACTGCCGGACGCCGAGCCCGCACCGAACGCCACCACGTCCTCGCCCTCTACGGCATCACATGATCGACCGGACATCCGAGGCGAACGCCGGGGCCCTGCCATCGCCCCGCAGACACCCCTCGTTGTGCGCGGCTGGTCAAGACCGTGTGTGAACCAACCCCCGGGCGGAGCGGCGAGGTTTCGGTGCACCTCCCTCCAATGGCATGATCGATTGGTTGTTCGAGGTGACGGGCTGGAGGGGGAACAGGTTGTCTTTCGAAGAGGAATGGGCCCAGTTGAAGGCCGACGCACTGGCGCGTCAGCGGACCGGGATGCAGATCGACCAGTTGCCGGCGGACGGAGGCGGCGGGGCCGTCGCCCCGGCTGCCGGTTCCCTGGTCGCCAAGGCGGAGTCGATCAACGGGAACGCGAATCTGCTGATCGAGATCGCGGGCTTCCTCCATGAGGGCAGGCCCGATGCTGAACTGACCACCATGGCCCGGGAACCCCGGACGCCCGAGGACGTGGCCAGGCAGGTGGCGCGGTTCGCCGGATTCGCCGATGACCAGTACCTGGACGCGGTCGCCCTGTTCGCGGCGTTGTCCACCCGCCTCAGGACGACCGGCAGCGGCTTCGTGAAGATCGAGGACGACACTGCCCAGCACTTCCTGGACACCGTCCTGGAATACGGCCAGTACGTCGCCCCGGAGGCGCGATGAGCAGCGGCATCAGTCACCGCAAGGACGTCGAGTTCCTGGAGGACTGCAACCCGCCCCTCGTGGAGCGGAACGCGGACGAGTTCAAGCGCCTGCACGACATGCTCGTGTCGGTCGACCCCTCCGCCGAGCGCGCCGAGAAGCACACGCAGTGGAAGAGCGAGGGCAGTCAGCACTACGAAGCCCGTCTCACCGAGGGGCGCAAGCTGATCGCGCAGCTCGCGGAGGGCTATGCCAAGGCCGCCGGCGCTCTGCGTGGCTACGCGTTCGCGCTGGAGGTCGCCAAGGCCCACTACTCCAACGGCAAGGCCAGCGAGCAGGCCCTCGCGGAACTGATCCACACCAAGGGCACGGCGATCACCCGTGAGGCCCAGGAGGCGGAGCCGATGCGCCAGTGGGAGGACATGCGGGCCACCACCGGTGTCATGGACTTCTTCGCCGAGCTGACCATGGACGTCGACGACATCCGCGAGGACGCGGACCGGCTGCACGGCGCCGCCGGTGGGGACTTCCACCTGGCGAGGACCACGGAGCACGAGGCGCGGGAGATCTGCGTGCACGAGCTCAAGCAGGCCTACGACCTGCTGCCGGACTTCCGGATGGGTTTCGTCCAACGTGTCGACATCGTCTCGGCGATCTCGGAGCTGCGGCGCGAGGCGGCCGAGGCGAGCACGAACCCGCTGACGCGGCTGCCCGGCAGCGGCCCCAAGCAGGACTACTATCCCGTCGCCGGCGACGACATCGTCTCCCCGACCCTGCGGGACATCCGCCTCCGGATCGCCAACCTTCCCGGCGCGACGGACAGTTACTGGAGCCCGCCGTCCAACGCACAGGAGCGGGCCGACTGGATCGCGGCGAACAAGGAGATCATCAAGGCCGCGGCACGGAATTCGGGGCTGCCGCCGGACATGGTCGCCGGTATCGCGTGGCAGGAGATCGGCGGGCAGCCCGGCATCCTGGACGACATGACCGACACCATCCGCGAGCAGGCGGACTCTCCCTTGAGCCCGATCGCTCCCGAGAGCCTGCCGTGGCGCCTCGGCGGTGACCCCGACAACACGTCCATGGGCCCCATCGCCATCCAGGTGCGACGTGGTGCCGAGGTTCTCGGTTACGACCCCGAGCACCTCACCGACCAGCAGCGCGGCACGGTGGAAGCAGCCCTGCAGGACCCCGCGCAGAACATGTTCATCGCCTCGGAGTATCTGGCCCAGCTGAAGGCGGAGAGCGAGTTCGCCGACGTGCCGGCCGAGGAGATGACACCGGCCCAGTACCAGGAACTCGCCGCGCGGTACAACGGCGGGCCGTACTGGCAGACCGACGACGCCCAGGCCTACGGGCGTGGGTTCGCGAACAATCTGGACGAGGCAAGGAACGCACTGCGCTGATGAACGCCCCCTCCCCCGTGGACGACGACCGCGGCTGCCTCCGCGCGGTCCTAGCCGTGCCGCTCACCCTGCTCACCCTCATCGCCGCGTACTTCTGCTGGACGGCACTGACCATCACTCCGTCAGGCACCTGGGACGACGACGCGTACGCCGGAATCGTCCTGTCGTGCGTCGTCACCCTCGCGGCCGCCGGAACCGCGGCGGCGCTGTGGCTGGCGCCTTCGGTGCGCAGGACTATTTCGTGGTGGTGGATACTTCCGGCCCTGCTGCTGGGCGTGGTCGCGGGAGTGCGATGGGCCGTGGGCGGTTAGCCCCACCACCGTCACGTGTGTCGGCACCGCGCAAGGCGGGTCGACTTCGTGGATCGCACCCCCCTCGGGCCCAGGTGCGCCGTACGGTCGTTCCACGAATGGCGACCGGGCGGTGACGCCGGGTCAGGCGTGGGAGGCGATCCGCGCGAACGGTACCCGCGTCCTGGTACGGCGTCGCCGGCGCTTCCCCTTCGGTGCCGGAACTACGGTGGTCACTCGGCTCAACGTTTAGTCCTCTCCCCACCCTCCGGAAAATGACCGGGTGGTCGGTGTGAAGCAGGAGTCCCGGGCAGAGCCACCGACCGCCGACCGCCGACCGCCGACCGCCGAAACATTCTCGTCAGTCGACTGCCCTGAGGTAGATCCGGCTCTCGCTGTCGTCCAGCCTGTGCACCGCGATCGCCAGGGAGTTCAAGTCTCCGCCGCAGGGGGCACAGACCTGCCCTTCCCGTACGTCCGGCAACGACTCGGGTTCGGGGAGTCCGAGGTGGGAGAAGGAAGTCATGAGCTTCGCGACGCTCTCGCGGGGCTCGTCACGCTGCCTCAACTCCCTTTCGGGTCGGAGCTGTTCCACGAAGCCGTTCACGCCGGAGGTGGGGAGGGTGAAGGCCAGCAGCAGCCCGTCGTCCTGGAATCCGTTCTGACGTGCCGCACGTGTGTCGGCGGCCTTGGACGGAAGGCCGATGTTCATCTGCCGGCTGACCGTCGCAGGGGTGGCCTCGTCGTCCCAGCCGGGCACTTCGCCGGTGCTGTCGGCCGCACGGGACTCGGCCGTGGCCGAGCAGGCGGCGAGGGCCGGGCCGGTCAGACAGAGCGCGGCCACCGCGTCGGCGGCGAGGACGACGCGCTTCACTCGGGAGTCGTGGGGTGTCCGCGTCATCGGGCGTCCCCGTTCCGACCCGGATCGGTGCGTGTCCCGTCGCGCCCCGGGTCCCAGTTGCACCGGTCCCACACGTTCACCTGGTAGTCGAGACCGATCCTGGGTTCGCCGTTCTCACCCGGCACGACCGTGACCGTACCCGTCGTGTTCGTCATGCCGCTGCCGACGGCCAGGGACCAGTCGCCGAACGTCATCGTCTCCCCGTTCCGATCACCGACTCCCGTGCCACGTCATCAACAGCGCGGAATACGGACAGAGTTGCCGGTGCAGTGCCCCTCACCGAGGTGAAACGCCGCCGGTCCCGACGTCGCGGCGACCTCCCTTCCGCACAGCTCACGCCTCGATGGCCACACGTTCGAAAGGCGTACACAAATTCGAACTCCACTAGTTTCACAACTGTGTTGACACTGCTAACGCGACCTTGCCATGCTCGTTCGCGGCAACATGACACCCCATCAGTCCGCGCCGCACACCTTCGTCGTGCCAGGCACCAAGGAACCGCACATGAGTCACCAGCCCCCCGAGCCCCCTCCCGCCGCCTCCGGCTCCCTTCGCGAGCTCCTTCTCGGCCGCCTCGCCGGCCCCGGCCTGACCCCGGCCGCGCGGGACCTGCTGATCGAACTGCTCCCGGAGGAGGAGGTCGGGAACAGCGGTGGGCGGGCCGGTCCCGTCCAGCTCCGGTCCATCACCGCGGCCGGCTGGCGCGGTATCGGGCCGCGGGCCACCCTCGAACTGCCGCCCGGGCCCGGCCTGGTGGTCGTCGCGGGGCCCAACGGGTCCGGCAAGTCGAGCTTCGCCGAGGCCGCCGAAACCGCGATCACGGGACGCAACTCCCGCTGGGAGGGGCGGCGGGCCGGGGACTGGCAGAAGGGCTGGCGCAACCTCCACAGTCCCGACGTCACCCCCGAGGTCTGCGTCGAACTGTCCGTGGGCGAGGGGGCCGAGGCCGTCACCGTGCGTCGGACCTGGCACGGCGACAAGGTCGACGAGGCGCGGACGCGGGTCGAGGGGCGGGACGGCTCGGAGCGGAAGCTGGAGGAGGTTCTCGACACCGGGGCGCTGGAGCTCGCCAGGCCGTTCCTGCCGTACAGCGAACTCGGTTCCATGATCAACGGCACGCTCGGCAACCTGCACGACGCCTTCTTCAGGCTCCTCGGGCTCGAACTGCTCGCCGAGTTCGACACGCGGGTCAAGGACGCGGTAAGCGAGTACGACAAGGCGGACAAGGCGGGGAAGGCCCTCACGGCGAAGCTCCTCGGCGACCTCTCCCGGATCGACGGCCCCAAGGCCCGTGAGGCCGCCTCGGCGCTGTCCGGGACCACGCCGGACCTCGTACGGGTGCGGGCCCTGCTGGAGAGTCGTTCCCCGGCGGCCGAGGCCGAACTCTCCAGGCTGCGGCGGTACGCGAGCCTCGCCGGGCCGGACCTGCGGGAGGTCGGCGGAGCCGTCGCGCGGCTGCGGGAGGCCGCGGCCGACGCCGAGGAAGCCCGGTACGGCAGCGCCGAGGACGCCCGTCGCCTGGCCCGGCTGCTGGAGGCGGCGCTGGACCACCGCCACCGCTCCGGGAGCACGGACTGTCCGGTCTGCGGCAGTGAGAACCGGCTCGACCGGGCATGGGCGGAACAGGCGCGGGCCGACGTGGAGCGGCTCCAGGCGGAGGCGGTCGCCGCCGAGGCCGCCCGGAAGGCCGTGGCGACCACTCTGCGGGCGGTCCACGACCTCGTACAGCCGGTTCCGGTGTGGCTGCGCGACGAGGACACTCCGCTCGTGCCGGTCTGGCGGGACTGGACGCTGTGCCGCGACATCACCCATCCGCGGGAGCTGGCGGACCGGGCCGAGCGCGCGGCGGCGGTCCTGGACGACGCGTGCCGGCAGGTGCGGGAGGACCACACCAGGCGGCTCTCCGACCACGACGAGGCGTGGCAGCCGGTGGCGGTGCGGCTCGCCGAGTGGCTGGGCGTGGCGGAGGCGGCCGAGGCGGCCCGCGTCCGCCTCCCGCACGCGCGCAAGGCCCGCGCCTGGCTGCGGCCGATCATCGACGAGCTGCGCAACGAACGGCTGCGGCCCTTCGCCCTGCGGTCCCAGGAGGTGTGGCAGCGGCTGTGCGAGCACAGCAGCGTGAGCCTCGGGTCCGTCACCCTCGCGGGAACTCCCGGGCGCGGCAGGGTCGTTCTCGACGTCTCCGTGGACGACATGGCGGCCCCGGCGTACAGCGTGATGAGCCAGGGGGAGCTGCACTCCCTCGCGCTCTCCCTGTTCCTGCCGCGCGCGACGCACGCGGACAGCCCGTTCGGGTTCCTCGTCATCGACGACCCCGTGCAGTCGATGGACCCCGAGAAGGTCGAGGGGCTGGCCCGGGTCCTCGACGCCTGCGCCCGGGACCGGCAGGTGATCGTGTTCACCCACGACACCCGTCTCGCGCAGGCCGTCGACCACCTCGGCATCCGGGCGACCGTCCTGCACGTCACCCGCGGGAACGACTCGGTGGTCGGCGTCGAGACCGCGAGCGACCCCGTGGAACAGGCGCTGACGGAGGCCCGCGCCGTGTCCCTGGACCCGGGCGTACCGCAGGACGTGGCCGATCACGTGCTGCCCGCGATGTGCCGCAGGGCCCTGGAGGCGGCCTGTCTGGAGACCGCGCGTCGCAGGCTGCGCGACGAGGACGGCCTCGGCATCCGCGAGGTGGAGGAGCGGATCGGCTCGCTGGACCGCACCAAGACGTACGTGGCCCTCGCCCTGCTGGGCGACGAGCGGCAGCACGCCCGCGAGGCCGTCGAACGGATCTGCCCCGGCGGCTGGGCACTGATCACGGCGTTCAACTCCGGCGCGCACACGCCCCTGCCGACCCTCGACAGCCGCAGGGATCTCGTACGCCGCACGAAGGCGCTCGTCACGGCCGTCCGACGGGGCGCGGGAGTCCAGGGCGCGGGAGTCCAGAGTGCCGGAGGTGCCCGGTGACCGTGTCCCCGGAGACCCTCGTGACCGCCGCGGGCCGTCTGCTGTCCCCCGGCCCCGGGACGGCCGGCACGCTGACGCCCGGCCTGCGCGCCCGCGCCGCCGCGATCCTGCTCCGCATGGCCCTCGACCAGGCCCTGGACGCCTACTGGCTCGGCGTCACCCCGTCGATGACACGGGTCGGCAAGCACCGCATGCTCTGCCTGGAGTGGTACGCGGGCCACGACACCGCCCGCAGGTGCCGTACGACCTGGTCGGCGCTGAGCTCGGCCTGTCACTACCGCACCGGTGAACTGCCGCCCTCCCCCGCCGAGATCCGCACCCGCCTGCTGGAGGTCACCGGCCTTCTGCCGGCCCTGCGGCCCGGAACCGGCACGGCCGCGGTCAGGCCGACGGCGGGCTCCTGACCGGGCACATCGCGTGCCGGTCGTACGACCGGGCCTGCCTGTTCCGGCCGGACCGGCGGACGGTCCGGCTCGGCGCGGGGGACTCGCGCGACGGAGGCGCTGCCGCCCTGCGGCGCTCCACGCAAACGGCACCCGCGTCCCGGCCCGGGACCGATCTGTCGGTGGTCGCACCTATCGTTCTCGTCAGACGGTGTCCGAGTGGGGAGTGATGTCCGTGGCCGAGTCCGCGACGTATCCGGAGTTCCATCTGCGTCTGCCCAACGGCGACGGCATCGGCCGGGCACGCGGTGCGCTGCTGGACGAGACGGGCACCAACGGAAGCCGGAGGTTCCTGATCCGGGCCGGGTCCCCGGCCCGGGATCATGTGACGCCGTCGCTCTCCACACACTTCAAAGCCCCGTTCAAGCACCGGGAGGAACTGAAGGCCCGGGGCGTGCTCGTACTCTCGACCCGGTGGCCCGGCTGGCTGGAGCTGACCGAGGACGTGGTCGTCGGTTCGCCCTCGTTCGCCGCCGTCCTCCTGGTCGGCGCCCCGCGCAACGGGTGGAAGGAATGGCGGACGGAGGACGGCGCGCCGTTGTCCGACTTCATGGCGGCGGTGTGGCACGGACCGAACCGTCCCTGGCTGGTACGCGGGTCGAACGTGACCGGGCTGGACCTGGTCCAGAGGATGTGGCTCCCCGAAGGCCGCGTCACGCTGGCCGCCTCCCGTCTCCGGCAGGGCGTCGGGCAGGGCGTCAGCAAGGACGAGCTGCGGACCCTGGTCCAGGAGGACTACGAGGCCACCGCCACCTACAGCCAGAAGCAGCAGCTCGTCGAGGACCTGCACGCCTTCCTCTCCCGTATGAAACCCGGAGACACCGTGTGCACCATCTCCGGCGGTCGGCTGTACGCCGGGGAGATCGCGGGTGAGGTCGAACAGGTCGCGTCGGAGGACGGGCGGAGCAACCTGCGGCGACCGGTCGAGTGGGAGGCTGCCGGCTATCCGTACGACGACCTGCCGGAGGAACTGCAGCAGAAGCTGTCCGTCCAGCACGACGTCGTCGACCTCACCTCCGTACAGGCGCACATCGAAGGACTGGGCCGGTCCGACCAGGAACTGGCCGAGGAGGCGGAGGCCATAGAGCGGGACCCCAGCACGGAGATCCCGGCGATCACCGCCCGCCGCGAGCTCGAACTGCCCGAGCCGACCGACGAACTGGCCGGTGAACTCCTCGTGCACGACGCCCGGTGGCTGCGCGAGGTGCGCGATCTACTCTGGGACGACCGTCAGCTGGTGCTGTACGGGCCGCCCGGCACCGGCAAGACCTACCTCGCCCTCAAGCTCGCCGAGTTCCTCGGCGGCGGGCCCGAGCAGGTCAAGCTCGTGCAGTTCCACCCGTCGTACGCCTACGAGGACTTCTTCGAGGGGTTCCGGCCCCAGGAGGACCCGCAGACCAGGGAGGTCGCCTTCCGGCTCACCGCGGGCCCGCTGCGCGAACTCGCCGACCTGGCCTCCCGCGAGGGCAACCGGCGCGTCCCGCACTTCCTGATCATCGACGAGATCAACCGGGCCAACCTGGCGAAGGTGTTCGGCGAGCTGTACTTCCTGCTGGAGTACCGCAACAAGTCGGTGCGGCTCACCTACTCCGGTGACGACTTCGCGCTGCCGCCGAACCTGTTCGTCATCGGCACGATGAACACCGCCGACCGGTCCATCGCCCTCGTGGACGCGGCGATGCGCCGCCGCTTCGCCTTCGTCGAGCTGTCGCCGCGTACGGAGCCCACGCGCGGTCTGCTGCGCCGCTGGCTGGCCAGGGAGGGCAGGGACGCGGAGCCCGCCGACCTGCTCGACGCGCTCAACTCGCGCGTCGACGAGGCCGATTTCCGCATCGGGCCCTCCTACCTGATGAAGAAGGGTGTCTACCGGGAGGGCGGCCTGGAGCGGACCTGGCGGACGAAGATCCTGCCCCTGCTGGAGGAGCACCACTACGGGGAGGGCGTGGACGTCGAGAAGCGGTACGGGCTGGCCGCGCTGCGGGAGTCGCTGGGGTGACGTCCTCAGTGGACGCCGTGGAGGCCGTGGACGCAGTGGAGGCCGTGCGGTCCGTCGAACTCGTCGAGCACGGGCCGGCGACCCGTCTCGCCCTGCCGGACGCCGTCGGCCGGGCCCTCGCCGCTTCCGACGTCGTGGACGCGGTCCCCGACCCGTACACGCCCGGGTTCTGGTCCCTGCGGGCCGGGAGCAGGGTCGGGGCCGTGGCCGTCACGGCACCGGACGGCGGGGCCACGGTCACCGTCCGTGTCACCCCCAAGGTGCCCATCGCCCGGCTCTTCTTCCTGTTCGGCTACACGCTCGATCCGCGGCAGGGCCGGCGGGACGGGGAGGTCGAGGTCGCCGAGCACCGCGATCTGCTGCCGGCGCTCGCCCACGCCGTGGAGCGGCAGGTGGACCGGGCACTGCGGCAAGGGCTCTTGCAGGGTTACCGGGCGACCGAGGAATCCGCGCTCGTCGTCCGCGGCCGGATCAGGGAGGCCGAACAGATCCGGCGGCGCTTCGGGGCGATGCCGCCGGTGGAGGTGGCGTACGACGAGTTCACCACCGACATCGCGGAGAACCGCGTCCTGCGTGCGGCCGTCGAACGTCTCCTCCGGCTGCCCGGGGTGCCGCGCGACGTGCGCCGCAGGCTGTCGCACCAGCGCGCCCGGCTGGCCGACGTGACCGCGATCGTGCGCGGGCAGCCGATCCCCGACTGGCTGCCCACCCGCCTCAACGCCCGGTACCACCACGCCCTGCACCTCGCCCGCGCGGTCCTGGACGGCGTCTCCGCCGAGCACGCTCCCGGCGGGTTGCGCATCGACGGGTTCCTGTTCGACATGAACAGGCTCTTCGAGGACTTCGTGACGGTCGCCCTGCGGGAGGCCTTCCAGGCCGTGGGTCCGGGGCACACCGTCCGGTTCCAGGACCCGCACCACCTCGACGAGGCCGCCGCGATCCGCATGAAGCCGGACCTCGTGCTGTACGGGCCGGACGGCATGCCGTGCGCGGTCGTGGACGCCAAGTACAAGGCGGAGAAACGGGACGGCTACCCGGACGCCGACCTGTACCAGATGCTGGCGTACTGCACGGCCCTCGGCCTGCGCGAGGGTCACCTCGTGTACGCGAGAGGCAATGCCCCGCACGCCGCCCACCGGGTGCGTCACGCGGGCATCGCCATCCATCAGCACGCTCTCGACCTGGACCAGGATCCCCCCGGACTGCTCGCGGACATCGCGGAGGTGGCCCAGCGGCTGGTGAACACCCCGCGCGTATGATCGACTGCGGAGTGTCCGTCCAGGGTGGGGAGTTCACCTCGTGCCGCAGCTCGCGTTCGCCAACAGTTTCTGGGAGAGCTACGACTCCCTGGAGAAGCCCGTCAAGGCCGGCGTGCGCAAGGCGATGCAGAAGTTCCAGCTGCTCTCCGTGCCCGAGCTGCACGCGGACAAGGGGCTCCACCTGGAGTCCGTGCAGAACGCGCAGGACACCCGCATGCGGACCATCCGCGTCAACGACTTCTGGCGCGGGGTCGTCCTGGCCCCGGACGACGGCAGTGACGTGTTCCTGCTCGTCAACGTCGTACGGCACGACGACGCGTACACCTGGGCGGCCAAGAGGCTGTACACGACGAACTCCGCGACGCGCGCGCTCGAGGTCCGCAACGTGGTCGCGCTCGAACAGCTGACCCCGGCGCTGGAGAAGGCGGCCGCCGCCGCCGACTCCCTGCTCTTCGCGAAGTACTCGGACGGCGTGCTGCGCGAACTGGGCATCGACGACCAGGTGCTGCGCGCGGTGCGGACCATCGTCGACAAGGCGCAGCTCAAGGCGTTCGAGACGCTGCTGCCCGAGGACCAGTGCGAGGTGCTCCAGTACCTCGCCGAAGGGTTCGGTCCCGACGAGGTGTACCGGGACGTGGTCGCCGTCCGCCGTCCGGTCGACGCGGGCCCCGACCCCGACGAGAGCCTCGCCGTCGCCATCGCCAACACCAGGAGTCGCATCACCCTGGTCAGCGGCCCCGAAGAGCTGGCGGACATCCTGGAGAAGCCGTTCGCGGCCTGGCGGGTGTTCCTGCACCCCTCGCAGCGCCGGGTCGCCTACCGGATGTCGTACGGCGGCCCGGTCCAGATCACCGGCGGTCCCGGCACGGGCAAGACGGTCGCGGCGCTGCACCGCGTCAAGCACCTCCTCTCCCGCTCGCCCGGCACCCGCATCCTGCTGACCACCTACACGAACGCCCTGGCGGGCTCACTGCGCGAGAACCTGTCGCTGCTGCTGGACGGGGACGAGGCGCTGCTCGGCCGCGTCGACGTGACCACGGTCGACGCCTACGCGCACGGCGTCGTGACCCGGCTCGACGGCAGGTCCCCCTCCCCCGTGAACGACCGGGAGGAGCGGCAGCTGTGGCAGCGGGCCGTCAGGCAGCTGGGTCTGCCGTGGACGGAGCAGTTCCTGGCCCAGGAGTACCGGCACGTCGTCCTTGCCCAGGACCTGCGCACCGCCGACGCCTACCGCGCGGCCCTGCGGCGCGGTCGCGGCAGCGCGCTGCCGTCGGCGCGACGCGATCACCTGTGGTCGGGCGTCGAGCTGTTCGAGTCGATGCTGCGGGTCCAGAGGGCCACCACGCATCTCAAGGTGTGCGCGCGTGCGGCCGACCTCCTGGCCGGTTCGGGGCCCACGCACGACCACGTCGTGGTCGACGAGGCGCAGGACCTGCATCCCGCGCAGTGGCGTGTCCTGCGCGGCGCGGTGGCGCCCGGCGGCGACGACCTGTTCATCACGGGCGACCCGCACCAGCGCATCTACGACTCGAAGGTGTCGCTCGGTTCCCTGGGCATCTCGGTGGCCGGCCGGACGCACCGGCTGCGGATCAACTACCGCTCGACGGAGGAGATCCTGATCTGGTCGACGGGCATCCTCAGCCCGGTCTCGGTCGACGACCTGGGCGGCGAGGGCAGTGACACCCTGGCCGGCTACCGCTCCCTGCTGCACGGGCGCAGGCCGCACGTGGACGGGTACGGCTCCGAGCAGGCGGAGGTCGCCGCGCTCGTCGAGCGCGTCGAGGGCTGGATCGCCCAGGGCATCCGGCCGTCGGAGATCGGGGTGTGCGCGCGGTTCAACGTGCTGCTCGACAAGGCGTACGACAAGCTGGCCGCGGCCAGGGTCCCAGTGGTCCGGGTCAGGGACAACCCGGGGCCCGACCAGGACGGGGTGCGGCTGGCCACCATGCACGCCATGAAGGGGCTGGAGTTCCGCTGTGTCGCCGTCCTGGGCGTGACGGCGAGCGCGGTGCCGTTCGCCCGCGAGGTGACCCCGGCCTCCGTGGACGCGCTGCAGCGCGAGTCGGATCTGCTGCGGGAGCGGTGCCTGCTGTTCGTCGCGTGCACGCGCGCCCGGGAGGCGCTGGCGGTGACCTGGAGCGGGTCGGCCAGCTCGTTCGTGCCCCGGTCGCGTCAGCTCACGGGCCAGGCGGTCTGACGGTTCCCGTCACCTTTCCGGGGTGAGCGCGCCGTTGCCGAGGCCGTCCCTCGCCAGGGCCGCCGCGTCCCGGCTCAGCTCCATCACTCTCCGCGCCCGCTCCTCGAACTCCTGGAGCGCGCGGAAGGCCGCCCCGTACCGCCGCTGCTCGGTGATGTCCATCTGCGGGATGCGGGCGCCCTTGCCGTCGAGGCGGAACGTTCCGCTGGCGCTCGTGGAGCGCCGGGTGTTCGCCGTGCTGCGCAGGAAGCCCTGCAGGTAGTCGGTGTCCAACTGGTCGCTGATCGACACCGGTTCCGGATCGCCGTACTCGACCAGCCCCGCGCGCGCGAGGTCCGCGACGCTCACGGTGGGTCCGTCCGAAGAGCCGGGGCCGTCCCCCTCGATCAGTGCCGGCAGTAACTCCGCGAGCAGCCGCACCTGTTCGGTCAGCTCTTCTCGCAACGTCCGGTACTCCGCCGCGTAGTCGCGCCGGAGATCGTCGACGTGGCGGCCGGGCGTGAGGTCGACGACGTCGTCGAGCAGATCGATGAGGGGCACGTCCGCCACCTGTTCGGGGCCCGGTTCCAGTGAGCCGTCCGGATCGACCGCCGTCAGATCGACCATGCGGACAGCGGTGACGGCGTCCTCCGGGGTCCGCGGGCGGCGCAGGTGCCAGAGGTGGACCGGAAGAGCGTGCGAGGCCGCCGTACCGGACGGCAGGGCGGTCACCTGGATGAGGACGCCCCGTCGTACGAGCTCCGCGCGGATACGACGGCCCGCCTTGCGGTAGGCGACCGAGGCCGGCAGGACCATGAGGACCCGGCCGCCGGGCGCGGTGTGCGCGTAGGCGTGCTGCAGCCAGGCGAGTTCGCCCTCGGCACGCGAGGGGGTGCCGAACTCCCAGCGTGGGTCGAGCAGCAGGTCCTCGCGGCCCCAGTCGGGTTCACCGACCGGGGGGTCGCAGACGACCAGGTCGGCCTTGAGGTCCGTCCACCGGTCGCCGCGCAGGGAGTCCCCCGGGACGATGCCGACGTCGACGCGCCCGGTGAGGTCGGCCCTCAGCTGCGCGAACTGGGCCCGTCGCGCCTCGGACTCCTGTCCGCAGCGCCTGGGGCCTTGCTCCGGGCCCACGGCGAGCAGGAGGGAACCGATGCCGCAGGCCGGGTCGAACAGGGTCGCGTCCGGCGCGACCTCACCGGCGAAGTGGCTTATGGCACGGACGACGCGCGGCGAGGTGATCTGGTCCGATCCGGCACGGCGCACGGAGTCGATGAAGCGCTCCGCGAGGGCGCTCACCGCCTCCGCCACGCCACCGCTGTCGGCCAGGCCGCGCGCGAGCCGGACGACGTCCGGGTGAAGCCGTTCGGAAGCTTCTCCCCCGGCGAGCAGGCGGGCGACATCCACGAGGCCGCCGACCAGGTCGTCGCCGTAGACCCCGCGCAGCGCCTGCCACAGCTGCACCTCCACCGAGACGTCCTGCCCCTTGCGCTGCCGGTCCAGCCAGGCCTGCACCTCGGCCAGGTCGAACAGCGGACTGTTGACACCCCCGCCGGACGGTGCGGGGAAGTCCTCGTAACGTCGCCGCCAGTTCGAGACGGCGGCGCGCGTGACGCCCGCGAGCCTGGCGATCTCCGAACCGGTGACCAACGGGCCGGCCTTGGGGGCAGGGGTTTCCGTCATACCGGCAACCGTACACGGGCGGGTCCCGCCGTCCAATGCATGCTTTTGTTGACGCCGTTAACAATAGGCCCCAAGGTGCGACGTGTATCCGAACGATCCGGAAGCCGGACTTCTCCTCGGCATTCGCGCAGCGCCGCCGGAACGGCCGGGGCCGGGGCCGGGTTGACCCTCGACCTGGTCGAGGGAGCACAGTCCCGGGTGTGGAGAGCGAGATGCGCAGTATCGGGGAGATGGCCCGCGACAGTGGGCTCGGGGTCAGTGCCCT
The DNA here is from genome assembly GCF_043198675.1 of Streptomyces sp. NPDC048734. Classification (NCBI taxonomy): domain Bacteria; kingdom Bacillati; phylum Actinomycetota; class Actinomycetes; order Kitasatosporales; family Streptomycetaceae; genus Streptomyces; species Streptomyces sp. NPDC048734. The sequence goes on from NZ_JBICUZ010000004.1 coordinate 509,214, forward strand.
GCGGTTCTACGACCGGGCCGGGGTGCTGGTGCCGGCCTGGGTGGATCCGGTCAGCGGCTACCGCTGGTACGGGTCCGGACAGCTCGGCGAGGCCCGGTTGCTGGCGCGGCTGCGGCGGGCCGGGATGCCGCTGGCCGACGTGCGGCTGGTGCTGGCCGGCTGGTCCGGCGCGGACACCGGCCTCGTCAGCAAACTCCTCGACGCGCATCTGCGCCGGCTCGCCCAGGGGCTGTCCGACGCCCGCGGCGAGTTCTCCGCACTCCGAGCAGTCCTCGATCACCGGGAGAACCCCATGACCTCAGTTCGTACCGCCACCGCCCGACTGTCCGTCGCGGCACCCGAGTTGGCCGCCGCGCTGGACGCCGTCCGCTTCGCGGTGAGTACCGACCCGGAGCTGCCGATGCTGGGCGGTGTCCTGTTCGACATCGAGGCAGGGCGGCTCCAGGTCGTGGCGACCGACCGGTACCGCCTGGCCGTCGCCCGGGCCGACGGCACCGGCCACGAGGGGAGCCGTGTGCAGGCCGTCGTGCCCGCCCCGCTCGCGGACGCGATGCGGGCACTGCTCGACGACGGGCCGGTACGGCTCTCGGACGACGACGGCCGGGTGACGCTCTCGGTCGACGGCGGCCGGGTGACGCTGGAGGCGGGGGACCGGCAGGCGGCCGGTCAGTGCCTCGACCACGACTTCCCCGAGTACCGCCGGCTCCTCCCCCCGGCCGGCGGGCGCACGGCCCTCGTGGACGTGGCCGCCTTCCGTACGGCGCTGGAGACCGGCCCCGTCCGTTCCGCCGAGGAGACCGGCGCGGACCTCAGCCTGCTCCGGGTGGAGGACGACGGCACCGTGACCGTCTGCGCGGACGGTGACGAGCGCCCGGACCGGGTCGCCGTCAACCGTGCGTTCCTGCTGGAGGCGCTCACCGCCGGGGCCCGGGAGCGGCTGGTGCTGCAGGTCGACGCTCCCACGGCGCCGATCACGATCCGCCGGCCCGACGACGAGGGCTCACTGTCGGTCCTGATGCCGGTCCGGCTGGAGGACTGAGCCAGAGGACTGAGCCGGAGGACTGAGCCGGAGGACTCGGCCTCCCGGCCCCGACGGGCCGGGCACGGCGTCGGTGTGGCGGGACCGACCGGCGTCGGCCACGCCCCGGTCGACCGCGCCGGGCGTCCCGTACCGGCGGGCACCCGCGTACCGGCGGGCACCTCCTCGTACCGGTGGGCCCGCCTCACGCCGTCGTCGCCACCGCCGTCCCCGCCGTCGCCGTCCCCGGCTTCTCGAACTGGGTGCGGTACAGCTGGGCGTACCGGCCGTCCGCCGCCAGCAGGGCCTCGTGCGTGCCGCGTTCCACGATCCGGCCGGACTCCACGACCAGGATCAGGTCGGCGGAGCGCACGGTGGACAGGCGGTGGGCGATGACGACGGCGGTACGGCCCTGGAGGGCTTCGGTGAGCGCCTCCTGGACGGCCGCCTCGGAGGTGTTGTCGAGGTGGGCGGTGGCCTCGTCGAGGATGACGACCCGCTGGCGGGCCAGCAGCAGGCGGGCGATGGTCATGCGCTGGCGTTCGCCGCCGGAGAGGCGGTAGCCGCGCTCGCCGACGACCGTGTCCAGGCCGTCGGGCAGGGAGCGGACCAGGTCGTCGAGGCGGGCGCGGCGCAGGGCGTCCCACAGGTCGTCCTCGGGGGCCTCGGGCCGGGCGAGGAGGAGGTTGGCGCGGACGGTGTCGTGGAAGAGGTGGCCGTCCTGGGTGACCATGCCGAGCGTCGCCCGCAGGGAACGGGCGCTCAGGTCGCGGACGTCGGTCCCGCCGATGCGGACGGCGCCCTCGTCGACGTCGTACAGGCGCGGGAGCAGTTGCGCGATCGTCGACTTCCCGGCGCCGGAGGAGCCGACGAGGGCGACGGTCTGGCCGGGTTCGGCGCGGAAGGAGACGCCGTGCAGGACCTCGGCGCCGTCGCGGGTGTCGAGGGCGGCGACCTCCTCCAGGGAGGCGAGGGAGACCTTGTCGGCGGAGGGATAGCCGAAGCGGACGTCGTCGAACTCGACGGCGACCGGGCCCTCGGGCACCTCGCGGGCCTCGGGCTTCTCCTCGATGAGCGGCTTCAGGTCGAGCACCTCGAAGACGCGCTCGAAGCTGACCAGCGCGCTCATCACCTCGACGCGTGCCCCGGCGAGCGCGGTGAGGGGGGCGTACAGGCGGGTCAGCAGCAGGGCGAGGGCGACGACGGCGCCGGGGTCGAGGGTGCCGTCCAGCGCGAGCCGGCCGCCGAGGCCGTAGACGAGGGCGAGGGCCAGGGCCGACACCAGGGTGAGGGCGGTGATGAACACCGACTGGGCGGTGGCCGTGCGGACGCCGATGTCACGGACCCGGGCGGCGCGCTCGGCGAACTCGGCGGACTCCTGCTCGGGACGGCCGAAGAGTTTCACGAGGGTGGCGCCGGGCGCGGAGAAGCGTTCCGTCATGCGGGTGCCCATCACCGCGTTCAGCGCGGCCGCCTCGCGCTGCATCTCGGCCATCCGGCGGCCCATGCGCCGGGCCGGCACCACGAACACCGGCAGCAGGACCAGCGCGAGCAGGGTGACCTGCCAGGACAGGGTGAGCATGACGACGAGGGTGAGGACCAGGGTGACCAGGTTGCTGACCACTCCGGACAGCGTGTTGCTGAAGGCCCGCTGGGCGCCGATGACGTCGTTGTTGAGGCGGGAGACGAGCGCGCCGGTGCGGGTGCGGGTGAAGAAGGCCACCGGCATCCGCTGCACGTGGTCGAAGACCGTGGTGCGCAGATCGAGGATGAGCCCCTCCCCCAGGGCCGCCGAGAGCCTGCGGCCCAGGATGCCGAACGCCGCCTCCAGCACGGCGATCAGCGCGATGAGCAGCGCCAGCCGGACGACGGTCGCGGCCTCGCCGTGCGACACGATCGTGTTCACGACGCGGCCCGCGAGGACGGGCGTGGCCACGGCGAACAGCGCGGTCACCACCCCGATGAGGACGAAGGCGGCGATACGGCGGCGGTGCGGGCGGGCGAAGGCGCCGATGCGGCGCAGCGTGACGCGGTTGAAGGGGCGGCGTTCGTGCCGGGCGTGCATGACGCTGTACAGCTGCGTCCAGGCGGTGGTCTCCATGCTCATGGGGGGACCGTAGGACCTCGACCGGAGTTGAGGTCAACCCGGCGGCAGGGAAACGCCGGGCGGGGAAACACCGTCCGGGAAGACGCCGTCCGGGAAGACACCGTGCGGGGAGACCGTCACCCGGACCGGACCGGCGTCGGGGTCGACGCGGTGGGTCCAGTCGGCGGGCAGGCGCAGGGTGCGGTTCGGCAGTGCGGTGCGCAGCCGTTCGCGGTGCAGGACCCGGCCGTTCTGGGTGACGTGCAGGACCGGCCGGGTGAGTTCCGTCGCCGTGCGCAGGACGTACGGGAGCCGGTCGGCCGGGGTGACGCGGTTCGGGGCGATCCAGCGCAGGGGCGGGGCCACGGTCAGGGGGACGGCGGACGGGTGTCCGGTGCCGGCAGGGCGGCGTCCGGTGCGGGTGTCGGCACCGGCACCGGCACCGGCACCGGCACCGGTGAGGGTGAGGTGGTCCAGGACGGCGCCCGCCGCGTGGGCGCCGTCGCGGGCCGCGGTCGCCGCGCTCTCCACGGGATGCAGCAGGCTGCCGGCGGCGAAGACGCCCGGCCGCGAGGTGCGCAGGGCGCCGTCGACGGCGGGGCCGCGGGTGCCGGGGTCGAGCGACAGGCCCGCACGGCGGGCCAGTTCGTGGTCGGGGACGAAGTCGCCGGTGAACACGACGGTGTCGCAGGGCAGTACGGCCGTCCGGCCGTCGTGGTGCCGGACGCGCACGCCCGACAGGCGGCCGTGGCCCAGCAGTTCGGCGACGGTGGTGTGGGTGAGGAGGGGGACGCCGTGGCGCAGGCGGGAGTCGGCGGCACGGGCCGCGGCGGTCTGCGGGCGGGCGTGCTCGGTGAGCATCGCCACCACGGTGGCGCCCGCGGCCCGTACGGTGTCGGCCGCCGCGTAGGAGACGTCCTCGGCGCCGACGACCACGGCCCGTGTCCCGATGCGCTGCCCGTGGAGGTGGACGGCGCGCTGGAGTTCACCCGTGGTGTGGACGCCTGCCGGGCGGGTGCCGGGCACCAGGCGGGCGGCGCGCGGGCGTTCGTGGGCGCCGGTGGCGAGGACGACCGCGCGTGCGGTGAGCGTCTCGGGGCCGTCGGGACTCACGGTGTGCAGGGACAGCGGGCCGGCCCAGTCGAGGGCGGTGACGCCGGGGCGGACGGTGGCGCCGGCCCGCCCGGCGGCGGTGACCAGCAGGCGGGCGTACGCCGGGCCGCTCAGGGGGTGCAGGAGGGTGCCGTAGCCGCCGTGCGCGCAGTGGCGGGGTGTGCCGCCGGGCCGTCGTTCGCGGTCCAGGACCTCGACGCGGCCGGCTCCCGCCGCGGCGAGGCGGGCGGCGGCCGCGAGTCCGGCGGGGCCCGCGCCGACGATCAGGACGTCCACGTCGCGTGCGGCCGTCACGCCGGCCTCGCCTCCCCCGGCCGGGGCGGCACCGCAGGCGCCTGCGCAGGCAGGGACCGGGCAGAAGCACCGCCGTAGGTACCGCGGCCGGGGCTGCGGGAGGCGCCGGACCGGTCATGGCCCGCGCCGGACCGGCCGTACCCCGCACCAGACCGGCCGTACCCCACGCCAAGCCGGCCGTACCCCGCACCAGACCGGCCGTACCCCGCGCCAAGCCGGCCGTACCCCGCACCAGACCGGCCGTACCCCACGCCAAGCCGGCCGTAGCCCGCACCAGACCGGCCGTACCCCACGCCAAGCCGGCCGTACCCCGCACCAGACCGGCCGTACCCCACGCCAAGCCGGCCGTACCCCGCGCCGGGCCCCACGACGTGGAACCCGCGTGCGGCCGTCATGCCGGCCTCGTCTTCACCGGCGGGGCCGCCAGGGCCGTCGCCTGCGCCAGGAGGGCGCGGACCTCGGGGCCGCAGTGCGTGCCCTGGCAGCGGCCCGCGCGGGCGCGGGTGCGGCGGCGCAGGCCCTCGAGGGTGCGGGGCGGGATCGGACCGGCGAGGGCGTCGCGGATGTCGCCGCGGGAGACGTGCTCGCAGTGGCAGACGAGGGTGCCGTACTCAGGGTCGGCGGCGATGCGGGCGGCTGCCGGGCGCGGGTCGCGCATGCGCACCGGCTCCAGGGGCCGGGCGGGGCCGAGGTCGAGGCCGGTCTCGTCGGCCAGCAGGGCGGTGACGTGGGCGGCGATGGCGAGGGACGCGGTGAGGCCGGTGGAGCGGATGCCGCCGACGGTGACGTGTCCGGCGTCGGGGTGGGCGGTGATGCGGTAGTCCTCGTGCTCGGTGGCGGCGCGCAGGCCGGCGTAGACGGCGGTGACCTCCTCGTCGAGGAGGGCGGGCAGGATGCGGGCGCCCTGGGCGCGCAGGGCGGCGAGGCCCTCGGCGGTGGATCCGGTGGCCCGCTTGTCGTCGAGGTCCTCGGCGGTGGGGCCGAGCAGGACGTTGCCGTACACGGTGGGGGCGACGAGGACGCCTTTGCCGAGGGCGGTGGGGACGGGCAGCAGGATGTGGCGGACGAGACCGCGGGCGAGGGTGTCGAAGACGATGAGCTGGCCGCGGCGCGGGGTGACGGTGAAGTCGTCGTGGCCGAGGAGGGTGTCCAGGGTGTCGGCGTGCAGCCCGGCCGCGTTGACGAGGCGGCGGGCGCGCAGGGTGCCCCGGGCGGTGCCGAGTGCGTGGACGCCGCCCTGTCGGCTCACGTGCGTCACCGGTGAGTTGAGGTGGAGGTCCACTCCGTGCCGGACCGCCTGGGTGGCGTACGCCAGCGGGGTCGTCCACGGGCAGACGACGCTCTCGCCGGGCACGTGCAGGGCGCCGAGCGCGCCGGGTCCCAAGTGGGGTTCGCGTGCGTGGAGTTCGGCCGGTCCGAGGAGGCGGGCGTCGCGGTACTCGTTGCGTTCGGCCTTCTCGGCGAGGCGCGGCAGGGCGGCGAGCTGTTCGTCGTCCCAGGCCACCAGGAGCGCGCCGACCGGGTCGACGGGGATGCCGGACTCGGCGGCGTACGCGGTGAGCAGGCGCGCGCCCTCGCGGACGAGCCGTGCCTCCAGGGAGCCGGGCACCGCGTCGAACCCGGTGTGCAGGATCGCGGTGTTGGCCTTGGAGGTGCCCTGCCCGATGTCGTCCTGGGCCTCGACGAGCGCGACCTTCAGGCGGGGCCGGCGGGCCAGTTCGCGGGCGACGGCGCAGCCGACGACCCCGGCGCCGACGATCACGACGTCGTACGGGTCCGTGGGCAGCGGTCCTTCGACGGTCACCGTCACGCCGGGGCACCGTCCGGCAGAGCGTCCGCGTCCGCCGCCGTGCCGGAGGCACCGCCCCGCGGACCTTCGGCAGCCGCCGTCACCCCGGAGGCACCGCCCCACGGACCGTCCGCGTCCGCCGCCGTGCCGGAGGCACCGCCCCAGGGACCTTCGGCAGCCGCCGTCACCTCAGGGGCACCGCCCCGCGGACCGTCCGCGGCCCACATCACCCCGGAGGCACCGCCCCGCGGACCCTCGGCGGCCGCCGTCACCCCGGAGGCACCGCCCCACGGACCGTCCGCGTCCGCCGCCGTGCCGGAGGCACCGCCCCACGGACCTTCGGCAGCCGCCGTCACCTCAGGGGCACCGCCCCGCGGACCGTCCGCGGCCCATATCACCCCGGAGGCACCGCCCCGCGGACCCTCGGCGGCCGACATCACCACCAGACCACCACCCCGCAGGCCTTCCGTAGTCATCGTCACGCCGGGGCACCGTCCAGCAGGGCCGTCACCGCAGCGCGGAAGCGGCCCAGGCGGTCCGCCGCCTCGTCGGCCGTGACACGGGGCTCGTACACCGCCGACGGCTCGGTCTCGGGGAGCGCTTCGGCGAGGGTCGTGCCGTCGGTGGCTCCGAGGCGGGCCAGGGCGCCCACGCCGAGGGCGGTCGCGTCGGGCAGGGCGGACACCTCGACCGGGCGTTGCAGCAGGTCGGCCTGGGTCTGCATGAGCAGCGCGGAACGGGTCAGGCCGCCGTCGACGCGCAGCAGGGTCAGGGGGGTGCCGAGGTCGGCCGCCGCGGCCTCGGCCAGCTCGACGACCTGGGCGGCCAGGCCCTCGCACAGGGCGCGCACCAGGTGTCCGGAGGTGGTGTCCAGGCCGAGTCCGGTCAGGGAGCCGCGCAGGTCGCCGCGCCACCAGGGGGCGGCGAGTCCGGCGAGCGCCGGGACGAAGGTGACGCCGCCGCTGTCGGGTACGGCCGCGCCGACGGTGTCGAGGTCGGCGGCGCCCGCGATGACGCCGAGGTCGGTGAGCCAGCGCACGGCGGAGGCGGCGGTGTACACCTGGCCGTCGAGGCAGTAGTCGGCGCGTCCGGCGAGCCGCCAGGCGACGCAGCTGACCAGGCCCGAGGTGCCTCGTCGGGGGGTGCCGCCGGTCGGGGTGAGGAGGAACGCCCCCGTGCCGTAGGTGCACTTGGCGGTGCCGGGTGCGGTGACGCGCTGGGCGAGGAGGGCGGCCTGCTGGTCGACGGCGAGGCCGGTGAGCGGGATGTCGTACCCGAACTCGCTGGTGGTCCCTACAGCTTGGGCGTTGTCGACGATCTCCGGTAGCCGCTCCCCGTCCAGCCCGTGGAGGCCGAGGGCGCGGGGGGACCAGGTGACCCGGTCGAGGTCGAGGAGCTGGGTGCGGCCGGCGGTCGCCGCGTCGGTGACGAAGGCGCCGGTGAGGCGGTGCGTGAGCCAGGCGTCGCTGGTGGTGACGACTCCCCCGGTGGTCAGGTGGCGGCGGATCCAGGCCATCTTGGGGGCGGCGAAGTACGGGTCGACGGGCAGACCGGTCAGCCGCCGTAACTCTTCTGCGTGCGGGGCGAGTTCAGCACACAGTGCGGCCGCGCGGCGGTCCTGCCAGACGAGGGCGTCGGTGAGCGGGCGGCCCGTCGCCGGGTCCCAGGCGAGGACGGTCTCGCCCTGGTTGGCGAGGCCGAGCGCGATGACGGGCTCACCGGCCTCGGCCAGCGCGCGCCGGCCGGCGTCCAGCACCGAGGCGTACAGCTCGGCCGGGTCCACCTCGACGAGGCCGCCGGGCAGGTGGCGGGGGCGTACGGCCGCGAAGCCGGTTCCCAGGACGCCGCGTTCGGGGCAGACGACCAGGGCCTTGGTGCCGGACGTGCCCTGGTCGACGGCGAGTACCGGACCCGTCATCACGCCCCTTTCCAGGTGATCGGCGGCCTTGGCCCCGTCGGTGATCGGCGGCCTCAGCCTGCCGCCGGGCGGCCCGCCCCGTCAAGAGGCGCCGGCCGTCCCCACCTGCATCGATCCGGCCACTCCAACGCCGCCTGATCACCGCTCAGTTGCAGTATCACCAAGCCTGGTCGGATCGATCCGGAAACGGGTGTGAGGGGTGCGGGCCGGGCCCTATAGTGACCGCCGTCCCAGGCGATCTCCTCATCTGCCGCCCCGAGGAGGGCTGTTGTTACTCCACCCTGCCGTCCCGCCCCATCCCCGACCGGGGGCGAGCGGCTGATGGCCAGAGACGGAGCACGCCCCGCCTACGATCCCGCGGGCCACGACGGCGAACTGCGGGCGGCCCTGCAGGAGGTGCGCGCCGGCCGCTGGCTGTCGATGCGGACCCTGCTGGAGCGCACGACGCGGTGGTGGCAGTGGACCCAGCGCACCCAGGTGCTCGCCGCGGGGGCGGCCGGGACCGATGTGGTCCGGGCCTGGCTGGCCGAGGAGCCGGACAGCGTGCCGGCCGCCGTGATGGCGGCGCGGGTCGCCGTCGAGCGGGCGCTGCGCGCGCACCGCGAGCGGCACCGCCGTACGCACGAACTGTGGATCGAGGCCTGGGACGTGAGCCAGAGCGCCGCCCGTGCCGCGCCGGCCGACCCGGTGCCGTGGGTGTGCCTGCTGGCCCTGGCCCAGCTGGACCGTGAGCAGTCGTGGGAGGAGCACCGGGCGCCGCCGCCGGACCCGACCCTGCCGCCCGGCCCGTGGGGGCTGCTGGAGGCGGCCGTCGAGCGCGACCCGCACAACCGGGAGGCCCACCACCGCATGCTCCAGTTCCTCTACGCGCGTGCGGCGTCCGGGCGGCTGGCGGAGGCGGCCGGATTCGCCCAACTGGCCGCCCGGAGCGCCCCGCCGGGCTCGGCGCTGCACGTCCTGCCGCTGTACGTCCGGGTCGAGCGCTACCGGCGCGGCGGCGGGCGGGAGGCCGCCCTCGACCTGCACTGGGTGGCCGACGACGCCGCCCGTGAGGCGCTGCACGCGCACACCGCGTGGTTCGGGCACAGCAACGCCGCCGAGCGCTCCCCGCTCGACCTGAACCATCTCGCCCACGCGCTGTGGGGTGCGCACCGATTCGCCGACGCGGCACGGGTGTTCGACGCGATCGGCCCCTACTGCACACCCCTGCCCTGGGCGTACCGCACCGAGGTGCCCGGCGATCACGGCCGGGCCGCGCAGGTGTTCCTCCAGGCCCGCACCCGCAGTCACCGGGCCGCGCCGCCCGTGTCCGACTGACGGACCGTCATCACGCACCCGCTCGCCCCCCCTTACGTCCCCGTCCGACCACCCTTCGGAGGATTTGGCATGTCCGGCACTACCGAACCACCGCTCGCCACGCCCGTCCCGCGGCCCGACGAGGAGCAGCGGTTGCGCGAACTGGGCTACCGGCCCGTGCTGGCCCGCCGCATGGGCGGCTTCGGCAACTTCGCTATCAGCTTCTCCGTCATCTCGGTCCTCTCCGGCTGCATGACCCTGTACGGCTTCGGCATGGGCGCGGGCGGTCCCGCGGTGATGCTGTGGGGCTGGGCCGGGGTGGGGCTGTTCGTGCTCTGCGTGGGGCTCGCGCTGGCCGAGGTCACCAGCGCGTATCCCACGTCCGGCGCCCTGTACTACATGGCGGACCGGCTCGGCGGGCGCCGCTGGGGCTGGTACACGGGCTGGCTGAACCTGCTCGGGCTGCTCGGCGCGATCGCCGGCATCGACTACGGCGCCGCCCTGTTCGCGGGGGCGTTCGCCAACCTCCAGTGGGGCTTCGAGCCGACGCCGGAGAAGACGATGCTGATCTTCATGGCGATCCTGCTGCTGCACGCCGTGCTGAACCTGTTCGGGGTCCGCCTGGTCAGCGTCCTGAACTCGGTCTCCGTGTGGTGGCACCTGGCAGGGGTGGCGCTCATCGTGGGCGCGCTGGCCGTCGTCCCCGACCACCACCGCTCCCCCTCCTTCGTCTTCGGTGAGTTCGTCAACGACACCGGCTGGGAGAACCCGGTGTACGTGGCGGCGATCGGCCTGCTCCTCGCCCAGTACACGTTCTCCGGCTACGACGCCTCGGCGCACCTGTCGGAGGAGACCGCCAACGCGTCGGTGTCCGCGGCGCGCGGCATCGTCCGCTCGATCTGGGTGTCCTGGGCGGCGGGTTTCGCCCTCCTGGCGGGCCTCACCTTCGCCATCCAGGACTACGACGCCACGCGCGCCACCGCGACCGGCGTGCCGCCCGCGCAGATCCTCCTGGACGGGCTCGGCACGGACGGGGCGAGCGCGCTGCTGCTCGTGGTGATCGTCGCCCAGCTGTTCTGCGGCAACGCCGAGGTCGCCGCGGCCAGCCGGATGGTGTTCGCGTTCAGCCGGGACGGCGCCCTGCCGGGCTCGCACCTGTGGCGCAAGGTCAGCGCCCGCACCCAGACCCCGGTCGCCGCGGTGTGGCTGTCGGTCGGCGTCGCCTGCGTCCTGGCCCTGCCGTCGCTGTACTCCGCGACCGCCTACGGGGCGGTCACCGCGATCAACGTCATCGGCATCACGCCCGCGTACGCCATTCCCGTCCTGCTGCGTCTGCGCGCCGGGGACCGTTTCCGGCCGGGTCCCTGGAACCTGGGCCGCTGGAGCAGGCCGATCGGCTGGATCGCCGTGGTGTGGGTGGCCTGCGTGACCGTGCTGTTCTGCCTGCCGCAGTCCTCGCCGGTGACGGCGGACACCATGAACTACGCGTCCCTCGCCCTCGTCGTCGTCCTGGCCCTCGCCACGGTGTGGTGGTTCGTGGCCCGCCGTTCCTACGGCACGCCCACGACGGCGGCGTACGGCTCGGACAAGGAGCAGGCGGAGCTGGCCGAAGGCATCGTCTGAGCCGGTCGTCCGAGCCCGTCGTCCGAGCCGGTCACCGGGTACGAACCGCCGTCGCGCATACGGCAGGATGAGCGGTCGCGTCCGTGCACGGGACGGGCGCGACCGCACTTCGCACTTCCCGGAACCGAGCAGGTGACCCAAGTGACGACACATCACATCCGGCCGTCGGCAACCCCCTTCGCCGCGAACCGTCCCTCCGGAGGCGACCGGTGAACCGCGCGCTGACCCTCGACGACGCCGTCCTCGCCGGAATAGCCCTGGCCGCGGGCCTGTTGGTGGCGTTCGCGTCGCGGACGCTGCTGCGCTGGCTGGCCAAGCACGCCAAGCGCACCAAGTGGAGCGGCGACGACGTCGTCGTGGACGCGCTGCGCACGGTCGTGCCGTGGGCGGCGCTGGTGGGCGGCGGGGCGGCCGCGGCGGCCGTACTGCCGCTGACCAAGTCCGTCCAGCACACCGTCAACCAGAGTCTGACCGTCCTGCTGATCTTCGCGGTGACGGTGTCGGCGGCCCGGGTGGTCGCCGGGCTGGTGCAGAGCGTCACCCACGCCCGCTCCGGTGTGGCCGGATCCGCCACCATCTTCGTGAACATCACGCGGGTGCTGGTCCTGGCGCTCGGCTTCCTGGTCGCGCTCCAGAGCCTCGGCATCTCGATAGCGCCGATGCTGACCGCCCTCGGCGTCGGCGGCCTGGCCGTCGCGCTGGCCCTCCAGGACACCCTCGCGAACCTCTTCGCGGGCATCCACATCCTCGCCTCCAAGACCGTGCAGCGCGGCGACTACATCCGGCTCAGCAGCGGCGAGGAGGGCTACGTCGAGGACATCAACTGGCGGCAGACGACCGTGCGCGCCCTCTCCAACAACCTGGTGGTCATCCCCAACGGGCAGCTCGCCAAGTCGAACATGACCAACTTCATGCGCCCCGAGCAGCAGCTGACCATCCTGGTGCAGGCGGGGGTCGCCTACGACAGCGACCTGGAGCACGTCGAGCGGGTCACCTGCGAGGTGGTCACCGAGGTGATGACCGAGATCACCGGCGCGGTGCCCGACCACGAGCCGCTGGTGCGCTTCCACACCTTCGGCGACTCCCGGATCGGTTTCACGGTGATCCTCGGCGTCGGCGAGTTCAGCGACCAGTTCCGGATCAAGCACGAGTTCATCAAGCGCCTGCACCGCCGCTACCGCGCCGAGGGCATCCGCATCCCGGCGCCCACCCGTACCGTGGCGCTCCAGCAGGGCACGGTGGTCATCCCGCAGCAGCGCACGGGCGACGACCTGGTGCCGCCCGCGGCCCTGCACGACTGATCCCGCCGTCCGGGCCGTCCGGGCCGGACACCCCGGCGGGCCCGGACACCCCGAACGCCCCGGACGGCTCCGGGCCCCGGTGGCCGGACGGCTCCGGGGCGCGGTGGCCGGAGGGCTCCAGGGCGCGGCGGCCGGACGGCTCCAAGGTGCGGCGGCCGGACGGCTCCGGGGTGCGGCGGCCGGACGGCTCCAAGGTGCGGCGGCCGGACGGCTCCGGGGTGCGGCGGCCGGTCCGGAAAGGGCCGGCCGCCGTGGGGTCCTGTCGAGTCCGGGTCGGTCACGAGATATCTTGATGTCGAGCAATGTTGCAGACGTGGAGCGGAGCACCGGTGACTGACTCGACCATCATCTATACGCACACTGACGAGGCCCCGGCCCTGGCGACGTATTCCTTCCTGCCGGTGGTCCAGGCGTACGCCTCGCAGGCCGGTGTCTCCGTGGAGACGCGGGACATCTCGCTGGCCGGACGCATCATCGCCGTGTTCCCGGAGTACCTGACCGAGGACCAGCGGATCCCGGACGCCCTGCACGAACTGGGCGAGCTGGCGAAGACGCCCGAGGCGAACATCATCAAGCTGCCGAACATCTCGGCGTCGATCCCGCAGCTCAAGGCCGCGATCGCAGAGCTCCAGGCGCAGGGCTACGCGCTGCCGGCCTACCCGGACGACCCGCAGACCGACGAGGAGCGGGACGTCCAGGCCCGCTACGACAAGGTCAAGGGCTCGGCCGTGAACCCGGTCCTGCGCGAGGGCAACTCCGACCGCCGCGCCCCCGCGTCGGTCAAGAACTACGCCAAGACCCACCCGCACCGCATGGGCGCCTGGTCGGCGGATTCCAAGACCAACGTGGCGACCATGGGCGAGAACGACTTCCGCTCCACCGAGAAGTCCGCCGTGATCTCCGAGGCCGGCGCGCTGCGCGTCGAGCTGGTCGGCGAGGACGGCACCACCACCGTCCTGCGCGAGTCCGTCCCCGTCCTGGAGGGCGAGGTCGTCGACGCCTCCGTCCTGCACGTGGCCGCGCTGCGCGAGTTCCTGACCGCGCAGATCGCCCGCGCCAAGGCCGACGACGTGCTGTTCTCGGTGCACCTCAAGGCCACGATGATGAAGGTCTCCGACCCGATCATCTTCGGCCACGTGGTGCGCGCCTTCTTCCCGAAGACCTTCGAGCGGTACGGCGCGGCCCTGGCCGCCGCCGGCCTGACCCCGAACGACGGTCTCGGCGGCATCCTCAAGGGCCTGGAGGCCCTGTCCGAGGGCGACGCGATCAAGGCCTCCTTCGAGGCCGAGCTGGCCGAGGGCCCGGCCCTGGCGATGGTCGACTCCGACAAGGGCATCACCAACCTGCACGTGCCGTCCGACGTCATCGTCGACGCCTCGATGCCGGCCATGATCCGCACCTCCGGCCACATGTGGGGCCCGGACGGCGAGGAGGCCGACACCCTCGCGGTGCTGCCGGACTCCTCCTACTCGGGTGTCTACCAGGCCGTCCTCGACGACTGCCGCGCCCACGGCGCCTTCGACCCGTCGACCATGGGCTCGGTCCCCAACGTCGGCCTCATGGCGCAGAAGGCCGAGGAGTACGGCTCCCACGACAAGACCTTCGAGGTCAAGGCCGCCGGCACGGTCCGCCTGGTCGACCAGGCCGGCAACGTGGTCCTGGAGCAGCCGGTCGCCGCGGGCGACATCTTCCGCGCCTGCCAGACCAAGGACGCCCCGATCCGCGACTGGGTCAAGCTGGCCGTCACCCGTGCCCGCGCCACCGGCGCCCCGGCCGTGTTCTGGCTGGACGAGACCCGCGCCCACGACGCGCAGCTCATCGCCAAGGTCCAGGCCTACCTGGCGGAGCACGACACCGAGGGCCTGGACATCCGGATCCTCGCCCCGGTCGAGGCCACCAAGCTGTCGGTGGAGCGCATCCGCCGAGGCGAGGACACCATCTCGGTCACGGGCAACGTCCTGCGCGACTACCTCACCGACCTGTTCCCGATCCTGGAGCTGGGCACCAGCGCCAAGATGCTGTCGGTGGTCCCGCTGATGGCGGGCGGCGGCCTGTTCGAGACGGGCGCCGGCGGCAGCGCGCCGAAGCACGTCCAGCAGCTGGTCAAGGAGAACTACCTGCGCTGGGACTCCCTCGGCGAGTTCTTCGCGCTGGTCCCGTCGCTGGAGCAGTACGCCGACTTCACCGGCAACTCCCGCGCGAAGGTCCTCGCCGACGCCCTCGACCGCGCCACGGCGACCTTCCTCAACGAGGACAAGTCCCCGACCCGTCGCGTCGGCGGCATCGACAACCGCGGCAGCCACTTCTACCTGTCCCTGTACTGGGCGCAGGAGCTGGCGCGGCAGACCGAGGACGCCGACCTCGCGAAGGCCTTCGCCCCGCTCGCCGAGACCCTCGCGGCGAACGAGCAGAAGATCGTCGAGGAGCTGAACGCCGTCCAGGGCGAGCCTGCCGACATCGGCGGCTACTACCAGCCCGACCCGGCGAAGGCGGCGGCGGTCATGCGTCCGTCGGCCACCTGGAACGAGCTGCTCGCCTCCCTGAGCTGACGCCCGCCCGCCGGACCTCCGCCCCGACCGGCACACCGCCGGCCGGGGCGGAGGCACGTCCGGGCGCGGTCACGGGTAGGGGCGGGCGCAGGTGTCGGGGCGGAGGCGCACGCCGGGCGGTCCGGCGGGTCCGGGGCTGCCCCGGCTCGCCGCGGCACCGGCGGAACTGGTCGACGCGGTCCCCGGCTGACGGGCGCGGGCCCGGCGGGGACGCGGGGCCCGGCGCGGACACGGGGCGCGGGGCCCGGCGCGGGGCGCGGGGCGCGGGGCGCGGGGCGCGGCGCGGGGCGCGGGGCGCGGGGCGCGGGGCGCGGGGCGGGGGGCGCGGGGCGGGGCGCGGGGCGGGGCGCGGGGCGCGGGGCGGGGGGCGGGGCGCGGAGCCCGGCGCGGGCGGGTCGCCTCCGCTCCGTGGCGGGCCGGTCCCCGCCCCGCCCGCCGGGACGGCCGCAGTCACGTGGCGGACGGTGTCAGGCGCGCATCCACTCGGTGACCACCACCTCGCCGCCGGTGCGCAGGCGCAGGGCGAACGGGCCGGCGGGCCGGGCCTCGCTGGTGAAGCGGCCCATGTCGTCGGCGGTCAGGGCCGCTCCGGCGCGGGGGCCGTCGAGGACCTCGACGGAGGCGGACTGCGGGGGCAGCAGCTGGCCCATGATGCCCCGGGAGGTCACCTCGATGTCGACGGTGAGTCCGCCGGTGTGGAAGGTGAGCATCCGCGGGACGTCCACCGCTCCCCTGACCGGGATGGCGTCGACCAGCGAGTCGAAGGTCAGCTCGGCGATCTGCGCGTCGATGTCGTGCAGCGCGTAGGCCTCGACGGCGAGCCGGCGCAGCTCGGCCGGTACCGGGTCGAGGATCGCGGCGGCCTCGCGGAGTTCCGCCTCCAGGCCCGCGTGGTCGAACCGCGCGTCGTGGCGGGTGTCGTCGAAGGCGTCGTCGAAGGCGTTGTCGTCCATGTCGTCGTCCATGTGGCTCACAAGGCTCCCCGTGCGTCGAGTCGGGCCCGCAGGCGGCGCAGGCATCGCTGGCGCATCGGTCCGATGCTGCCCACGGCGATGCCCAGGGCGGCCGAGACCTCCTGGTAGCTGGGCGGCGGCGAGGAGATCAGCACCCGCAGCAACTGCCGGCAGCGCTCGCCGAGCGCCTCGAACTCCTGCCAGAGGTGGCGGACGCGCTCACTCTGCGCGGCCGCCTCCTCCGAGTCCAGCACCGCCTGCTCCGGCGTGCGGTCCTCGCTGATCCGGTCGAGCAGCTGGGGATCGTCCGTCGGGGTGAGCCGGCGCAGACTCTTGATCACTTTCAGGCACTCGTTGCGCGTGGTGCTCGCCAGCCAGGAACCCGCCTTGTCGGGTTCGCGGATCCGCCCGAGGTGCTGGGCGAACCGGAACCACACGGTCTGGTACACCTCGTGCCCGTCGGCGTCGGAGAGCCGGTGCGCGCGCACGACGGACCACACCAGCGGGCTCAGCCCTTCCACGATCGCCTTCCAGGCCGCCGTGTCACCGTCGACGGCGGACTGGACGAGCGCGCCGACTTCACTACGGTCCACGGTCCCACCCCTCGTGTACGGCACGTCATCGTACGCCGTGACGGGGCCGGGCCCGGACCTCATGACGCCCTCACGCCGGCACGGCCGGCTGCCCGACGGGCACCGGTGTCCAGGTGGCCGGCAGCAGCGCCGGCACGTGGGCTCCGCGCACCTCGGCCGATTCGGCGTGCGCGGCGAGCAGTTCGCGGGCGGCGGCGCGCGGGTCGGTCAGACCGTCGGCCGTCATGTGCGCGGCGACGAGGCCGGCGACGACGGGCGTCGCGAAGGAGGTGCCGCTCCAGGAGGCCAGTCCTTCGAACATGACCTGGTCGGGCTTGCCCGCGCCGGCCGCCGGATCCTCGCTCAACACCCCGGTGTGGCGCGGCGACTGGCAGGTGCAGGCGTAGGCGAAGCCGTAGCGGCAGGCGTCGTAGGTGGAGTGCTGGTACACGTACGGGACGGGGCTGCCGAATCCGGTGAGGGCGCTGGTGAGGCGCTCGCCGGGGGCGTAGACCCGTACCCAGGGGCCGTGGTTGCTGAAGCAGGCGCCGAACTCCCCGTCGCCGCGCAGCGCGCCGACCGACAGCACCGCGTCCGCGTACTCGGGCAGGGCGGCGTAGGCGGCGGGCCAGAAGGGCGTGGCACTGGCGTTGTTGCCGGCGGCGGCCACCAACAGGGTTCGCTGTGCGCGGAGTTCCTCCATGAAGGCGGCCACGCCGAGCAGGCCGTCGACGCGGCCGTTGGAGGTGCCGGCGGAGAGGCTGAGGATGTCGGGCCAGCCGCCCTGCTCGACGGCCTCGAACAGCTTGTCGCCGAAGTCGTACTCGAGGATCGCGCCGGCGTCGTTGAGGGTGTTGCGCACGGTGATGTCGGTGTTGGGGGCGACGGCCGCGACGAGCCCGGCGATGAACGTGCCGTGGCCGACGTACTGCTGGAGGACGCCGTCGTCGTCGGTCTCCCGGAGCTGCGCGTCGCCCTCGGTGTGGGCGAGGAGGGAGTAGGAGCGGTGGTCGTGCATCAGGCCGGTGTCGACGACGAGCACGCCGACGGCGCCGTCCGGGTCGTGGGCGGTCCGGGCCGCGGCCGGGTTGGGCGGCGCGTCGTGGCCGACGGGCACCGGCTCGTCGCCGGGGCAGGCGTTGACCGCGATGGACACCACGTGGTTGCGGCTGACCAGCCGGCGGCCCACGCGGTCCTCGGTGCCCCGCAGGGCGCGCAGGGCGCCCGCGACGGCACGGTCGGTGCCGGGCACG
Organism: Streptomyces sp. NPDC048734; assembly: GCF_043198675.1. Lineage (NCBI taxonomy): Bacteria > Bacillati > Actinomycetota > Actinomycetes > Kitasatosporales > Streptomycetaceae > Streptomyces > Streptomyces sp. NPDC048734. The sequence continues at coordinate 526,979 of NZ_JBICUZ010000004.1, forward strand.
CCCTGGCCGGGGTCGGCGACCTGGATGCGGGTGATGCCGGAGCGGTTGGCCTGCGGTCCGGCCCGGCGCACGTGGTCGGGGGTGAGGTCGGGGACCGCGGTGAAGTGGGTGCGGACGGCGTCCTCGACGACCTGGGCCTCCTCGCCGTCGCGCGCGAGGACGACGCCCTTCTCGTAGATGAACTCGGCGGAGTCGTCCGGGCCCATCGCCAACGGCACTCCCGGCAGCGCGCGTTGGATCTGACCGAACTGCTCGTGGAATCTCCGTGGTGCCATGACCCGTCCTCCCCTGAACCCGATGGTCGTCTATCAGACCCGCGGAACCCCTGTCTGATACAGGTGGTGCGACGACAGCGGGGAGGGGCGCGGTTGCGGCCGCACGCCCTCGGCGTACGCGGCGGCGCCCGGCGGTGCGCGGCCACGCTTCGAGAGGCGCACGGCGGGCGGTGCGCGGCCACGCTTCGGGGGACGCGGGACGGGCGGTGTGCGCGTCCCGTTGACGTGGCGTCTCACAAGTACAACCCGAAATGACCTCAGCCCTGTGTGCGATGCGACCGGAGCACTACCATCCGTGGGGTGACAGCGGGAAACGACACGGTGCTCGAACTGCTGCCCCTGGTGTTCGCCGCCCCCAACGACGCCCTGGCAGGGGCGGAGGGAGTGCTGCGCACCGATCCCCCGCCCCTGCACGCCTCGGTCGCCCACCAGGTGATCGGCATCTGGCAGCGGGACTGGGGCGACCTGCGTCTCGCCCTGGACCACCTGCGGCGCGCCCGCACGCTGGCGGCGCGCGCCGACTCCGCGGAGCGGGAGGCGGACGTCCTGGCCACCCTCGGCGTGGCCCTGGTCCACGCGGGCCGCACCCGGCAGGGCCTGGCGGCGTTCGAGCGGGGCATCGAGCGCGGTACGGGGCACACCCGCGCGCGCGTGCGGTACCGGCGGGCGTACTCCTGGTGGGTGCTGGGCCATCACCGCGAGGCGCTGGACGACCTGCGCCGGGCGATCACCGTGCTGCGGCAGGCGGACGACGTCATCTGGACGGCGCGCGCCCTCACCCTGCGCGCCACCGTGCACCTGGCGCTCGGCGCGGTGGAGCGGGCCGACGCCGACTTCACGGCGGCCGAGGCACTGTGGGACACCACCGGCCAGGAGCACGACAAGGCCGACGCGGTGGAGAGCAGGGGGCTCGCCGCGTTCCGCTCGGGGGACGTCCCGGCGGCACTGCGGCTGCTGGACGAGGCCGAGGAGCGGTACGCAAAGCTGGGCACGCCCACCTTCATGCTCGACATCCGTCGCTGCGAGGTGCTGATGGCGGCCGGGCTGGCGCCCGAGGCGCTGGCCGAGGCGGACGCGGCGATCACGGTCCTCGACGGGATCGGCGGGCAGTCCACCCGCAAGGCGGAACTGCTGCTGGCCGCGGCGAAGGCGGCCCGGCTGGCGGGCGATCCGGGCACGGCGACCGCGCGGGCGGCGCTGGCCGTGCGGCTGTTCGCCGGTCAGCGCCGCACCTGGTGGGAGGCGCACGCCCGACTCGTGCTGATCGAGGCGCGGGTGGCGACCGGGCGGAGTTCGGGGCGGCTGGTCGCGGACGCGGTGCGGGTGGCGGAACGGCTGTCCTCCTTCGGGGCGCCCGCCGCGCCGGAAGGCTGGCTGCTGGCGGGCCGGATCGCGCTGGACCTGCACTGGACCGAGGACGCCGAACGCTATCTGGCGGTCGCCGCGCGCAGCCGGCGCAGCGGGCCGCCGCTGGCCCGGATGACGGGCTGGGCGGCGCAGGCGCTGTGGGCGCGGGCGACCGGTTCGCGGCGGGGCGTCCTGGAGGCCTGCCGGCGCGGCCTCGACGTCCTCGACGACCACCGCACCACGCTGGGCGCCTCCGAGCTGCGGGCCCGCGCCACCGCCCAGGGAGCCGAACTCGCCGCGCTCGCCCAGCAGGTGAGCCTGGAACGGGGCGGCCCGCGGCGACTGCTGGTGTGGAGCGAGCGCTGGCGGGCCACCGTCCTGTCGGCGCCGCCCACCCGGCCGCCCGCCGATCCCGCGCTGCTCAGCGGACTGACCGCCTACCGCGAGATCGCCGCCCGCGCGGAGGGCGCGCGGATGGACGGCCGCCCGGTGCCGACGCTGGAGCGCGAACAGCGCCGTCTGGAGCGGGAGATCCGCTCCCGCACCCTGCACATCCGGGGCGATTCCCCCGGGGACGGCGACCGGTTCGACGCGGGCCGGCTGCTGGAACGGCTCGGCGACGGGCGGCTGGTGGAGATCGCCGTACTGGACGGACGGGTGCAGGTGCTGCTGTGCGGGGGCGGACGGGTGCGCAGGTTCGCGGGCGGGCCGGTGGCCGAGGCGGAGCGGGAGGCCGAGCACGTGCAGGCCGGGCTGCGGCGGCTGGCGCACCCCGGCGCGGACGCGCGGCTGCCGGTGGTGGAGGCGGCCGGCCGGCGACTGGAGAACCTGCTGCTGGGCGAGGCCGCCGCGCGGTTGGGGCCCGGCCCGGTCGTGATCGTCCCCCCGGCCCGGCTGCACCAGGTGCCGTGGGCGTTGCTGCCGGCCCTGCGAGAGCGGGTGCTCAGCGTGTCGCCGTCGGCGAGCAGTTGGCTGCGGGCCCGGGAGACCGACCCCGTGCCGGACGGGCGGCACGTGCTGGTGCGGGGGCCGGGCCTGGCGTCCGGGGGTGCCGAGGTGCCGGAGGTGGCGGGCCGGTACGGCGGACCGACGGTGCTGGAGCACGCGGACGCGCGGGTGCCGCGGGTGCTGGAGGCACTGGACGGGGCCGCGCTGGCGCACATCGCCGCCCACGGCACCTTCCGGGCGGACAGTCCCATGTTCTCGTCCCTGCGCATGGCCGACGGCCCGCTGATCGTGCACGACTTCGAGCGCCTGGCCCGCAGTCCGTACCGGATCATCCTCTCCAGCTGCGACACCGCCCGCCTCGCCTCGGTGGGCGCCGACGAACTCCTCGGCCTGGTGACGGCGTTGCTGCCGCTCGGCACGGCCGGGGTGGTGGCGAGCAGCGCACCGGTCAACGACGAGGCGGTGGTCGCGCTGATGCTGGCCCTGCACAAGGGGGTCAGCGCCGGCCTGTCCCTGGCGGAGGCGCTGCGCGACGCCCGCGCCGCCCTGCCGGGGGACGCGCTGCACCAGGCGACGGGGTGGGCGTTCACCGCCTTCGGAGCCGCGTGAACGCCCGCCGCCCGGCGGACGGGCACCCCCGTGGTCCGACGGACGGGACCTCCGTGGCCCCGCGGATGCGAACGCCGGACACCCACCGGATGCGAGCACCCGCCGCCCGCCGGAAGCGAACCCCGGCCGCCCGGTGGATCAGGCCGTCCGGGCGCCGGGCAGGTCCACCAGCCACGGCAGCGCCGCGCGGTCGCTCGCGCCGAGGCGGGTGTACGCGCCGTACAGGTGGTTGCCTACGGTGCGGACGGACAGGGTCAGCCGCTCGGCGATCTGCCGGTTGCTGAGGCCGGTCGCCGCGAGCGTGACGATCTGGCGCTGCCGGGCGGTGAGTTCGCCCAGCACCAGTCCCGCCAGGGCGGGGGTACGGGCGCCCTGGCACCGGCGGGCCAGGGCGACGGCGCGGGTGCGGGCGGTGCGGGCCGCGCGCGGGTCCCGGTGCAGTCGCGCGGCCTGTGCGTGCGCCTCGGCCGCGAACAGCAGGAACCCCCGCTCCTCCAGCTCGGCGGCGACCCCGTCGAGTCCGGGCCCGTCCCCGCGGGCCAGGACTTCGGCGTGCCGCGCGAAGACGCCGCCTTCGGGAGCGGCCGGCCGTACGGCGTCACCGGCGCTCGCCCGGTCCGGCGTTCCGGTGGGCGCCCCCTGCCCACCCGTCCGGTCCGGTGGGCCGTATCCGGCCCGTCCGTGAATCCCCCCTCCGGGGGAGTGTGAGGACGAGGCCCTTCCAGGGCCGAAAACGGGGGTCGGGGGGCGGCGGCCCCCAGGGTCGGGCCGGGAAGGGACGGCGGGGGCGGACTCCCCCGACTGTGCTGCGGCCAAACCCAGTTCGGACAGGCACCCCGCGTCCCCCGGCGTCCCCGCCAACCCCTCGCGCGCCCAGGCCACCGCCTCCCGCAGCTCCCCCCGCAGCCGGGTGAACCGCGCCCGCACAGCCGCGTACCCGGCCGGAACCGGTTCCCCCTCCCCCACCAGCCAGTCCCCCACCGGCGCCGCCCCCGACCGCACGTCCGCCGCGTCGATGCGCCGCAGCAACTCCGCCGCCTCCGCCTCCAGCGCCGCCCCGCACGGTGGCCGGCCGGCCGCCAGCCGCCGGGCCTTCAACCGCCCCGCGGCCGCCCGCAGCAGCGGACCGTGCAGCGGACGGGCAAGTCGAACCGTCGCGTCGTCGTCGGCCCGGACCAGCCCGTCGGCCTCCAGCCGTTCGAGAACGTCCAGGTCCGGCCCCGCCACCGCCGCGGCCAGTGACAGCGGCTCCGCGAAGGCGAGCCGGTCGAGGACCTCCCGCTCCTCGGGGCGGGACCGGCCGAGCACGGCGGCGGCCCGCTCGCGCAGGGCGGGCGTCACCGGGACCGGCCCCCGCCACCTCCACTCCCGACCGTCCGGGCCCCGACCGTCCGCTCCACGGTCGAGCGGCGCCCGGTCCCGCAGCGCGTCCAGCAGGTCACGCAGCAGACCGAGGTCACCCCCGGCCAGCCGGTGCAGCCGGTTGACGGTGAGCGGCTCCGGAGCGGCTCCGGTCACGGCGGCCAGCAGCTGGGCGACGTCCGCACGGTGCAGGGGCTCCAGCGCCAGCCGCGGCAGGAGGTCACCCGAACGGAGGCGGGCCACGGCATCCGGCGCCGGTACGCCGTCCGCGACGAGGACCAGCAGCCGGGTGCGTCCCCGCACGGCCAGCTGGTGGACGACTGCGGCGGAGTCGTCGTCCAGCAGCTGGGCGTCGTCGACCAGCAGCAGCCGCACACCGGACAGCAGGTGGACCGCGCGGTGCAGGGTGACGCCCTCGGGCAGGAGGTGGGCGAAGGCGGCGAAGGCGGTGCCGCGGGTCTCGGGCGTACCGGCCACCCGCACGCACTCCGTTGCGCGCACCGCCTCCGCGGCCAGCCGGCTGCGGCCGACGCCGGGCGGCCCGGTCACCACGACGCCCGGCCGTCCGGCGCCCAACGCACTTCGCAGCAGCTCCAGTTCGTCCTCGCGGCCGGCGAACGGCCACGGCGGCGAGGAGAGCGGCCGAAGGGTCCTTGTGTCATGTACGGAGGTCGTCACGTCTAACAGGAGTCCACATACTCATGCCTGATACAGGGCGACTTGAGTAGGCCCCGACTCAGGCCCGGGACGGCGCTCCGGGGCAATCTGGTGACCATGACCGCCCGTTACTGCTCGCTCACGCGGCAGCCGGCCCCCGCGTTCGCTCCGGGGCTGGCCGCCGAGCGGCTCGGTGCGCTGATGAGCGGTCGCCGGATGTGGGTCAACGGCACCGTGCTGCACTACTGCTTCCTCGACGGCGACAGCGACGGGTCGGTCATCCCGGTGCCGGGGTCCGGGGGGACCCGGTGGGTGTCGTGGGTCGGGGACGGGGCCCAGCGGGAGGTGGTGCGCGACGCGTTCCGCGCGTGGGCGGATCTCGGCATCGGAGTGTCGTTCGCCGAGGTCGACGACCGCTCGGAGGCGGAGTTGCGCATCGGCTTCCAGCAGGGCGACGGCTCCTGGTCCGCGGTGGGCCGGGACGCGCTGCGGGCGGGCCTGAACGAGCGCACCATGAACTTCGGCTGGGACCTGACCGTGCCCGGGGAGCGCGGGACGGCCCTGCACGAGATCGGGCACGCGCTGGGCATGCAGCACGAGCACCAGAGTCCGTTCGCCGGCATCCACTGGGACGACGAGGCCGTGTACGCCGACCTGGCGGGCCCGCCGAACCACTGGAGCCGGGACCGCACCTACTTCAACGTGCTGCGCAAGCTGGACCCGGCCGAGGTCAACGGCTCGGTGTGGGACCCGCAGTCCGTGATGGAGTACCCGTTCCCGGCGGGGCTGATCCTGGAGCCGGAGCAGTTCCGCGGGGGCGTGCACCCGCCGGGTTCGCTGTCGCCGATGGACAAGGAGTTCGTGCTCCGCTGGTATCCGCCGCCGGCCGCGCCGCGGCCGCCCGCGCTGGTGCCGTTCCGCTCGGTGCCGCTGTCGCTGGCGGCGGGCGAGCAGGCCGACTTCACGATCGAGCCGCCGGAGACCCGCGAGTACGCCTTCGGCACCTTCGGGGACGGTGACGCGGTCTTGGTGGTCTTCGAGGAGCGGGACGGCGAACCCCGCTTCCTGGCCGGGCGGGACGACGGGGGCACCCCGCACAACGCCACCGTCGGGGCCCGCCTCGTCAAGGGCCGACGCTACTTCGTCCGTGTCCGGCTGTACTGCGGCTGGGGCGCGGGAGAGACCGCCGTCATGTGCTGGTGACGGCACGGGACGGCGCCGTACGCGCCCAGGGACCACGGTCCGGCGCCGGGGGGAAGGGCCGGCGTCCGTCGCCTTCGGGGGAGGGAGACGGGCGCCGGCCGCACCCGGCACGGCCCCGGGGCCGTGGGGCGTGGACGCGGCCGCCTGTCCGCCCGGCCGGAGTCCTCCGGCGGGGAACAGCGGGTCGGACCCGGCGCGTCCGGCGGTCTTCGCGACGGCGGCTCAGGGGGGAGTCCGTGCGGAGGGGGACCGCGCCGAGACCGCCCCGGGGTCGGCTCCGGGGCGCGCAGGGCGGTTCGCGCCGGGGCCCGCCCCGCGGTTCACTCCGCGGTCGCGGGGCCCGGCAGCCGGTACACCGACACGTGGGACCGGGACTCGGCGGTGAACTCGGAGCCGGTCCAGTCCGCGTGCCGCGACTCCAGCCCGAAACCGGCCAACTGGGCCATGAGGTCGAGTTCGGCGGGCCAGACGTAACGGTGCGGGCTGCGGTCCAGCCGCGCCTGCCGGCCGCTCCCGTCGAACCTGAAGTGGTGGGAGACGACGTGCTGGTGCAGGACGTCGTAGGTGTCCAGGCCGATGTAACCGGGCTCGGCGTGCCAGACGGTCGCCTCCTGTCCCGGTGGGAGCCTGCGCAGTTCGGGCACCCACAGCTCGACGACGAACCGGCCGCCGGGTCCCAGGTGGCGGGCGGCGTTGCGGAAGCACGCGACCTGCTCGGCCTGGGTGAGGAGGTTGGAGATCGTGTTGTAGACGAGGTAGACCAGTGCGTACTCCCCCGGTGCGCGGGCCGTGGCCATGTCTCCGACGACCACCGGGATCGCCGACTCGTCCGCCTTGGTGCGCAGTTGTCCGACCATCGGGCGGGACAGCTCCACGCCGGTGACGGGCACGCCCCGCGCGGCGAGCGGCACCGCCACCCGCCCGGTCCCGATCGCGAACTCCAGCGCCCTTCCACCGGAAGCGAGTTCGGCGAGCCGGTCGACGGCCGGTCCGAGGACCTCGGGGGCGAACATGCCGGTGCCGGGAGTGTCGTAGCGGCCCGCGGTGTCGGCGTCCCAGATCTGCTGCTGCTCCATGGGCTCCACGATGGTCCGGCGTCCGGGAGCTGTCCAATGGTTTGCCGCCCTCGACGGCAGCCGCCGTCGAGGGCCCGTGACCGGACCCCGGGCACGGAGAAGGCCGCCTCCTCGTCCGAGAAGACGGCCTCCGACCACATCGTGCTGGTCGGGACGACAGGATTTGAACCTGCGACCCCTTGACCCCCAGTCAAGTGCGCTACCAAGCTGCGCCACGTCCCGCCGCGTCCCGCGCCGGTGAACCGTGGGAACGCACAGGTAAACACTACCGCACGCGTACCGGTGCCGTGCTCCCGGCCGGACGGGGCGCCGGGCCCGGCGGGCGGTCCGCCACCCGGGAGGCCCGGGCGGCCCGGGCGGCCCGCGAGGACACGGACTTCGGCGACCCGCCGCGCATGGTCGTCGGCATCACGGCGACCACCTTCACCGACGACGCGCCGCGCGACCGCGTCCCGGCCATCGCGCCGGACGGGGGGCACGCCGCGCGCCGAACGGCGCACCCCCGCAGGGTGCGCCGCGGGACGGGCGGATCCGGTCCCTTCCCGGTCACTCGGACGCGACACGCGGATTTTCCCCGCGGGCCACGTTCGGGCGGACCTTTCGGCCCCGCTTTCCGGACATGCACTCCAAAAGAACCCATTTCCGTCGCTCGTGCATGTTTCAACAATGTGTGGACCGGATGAACCGGGCCGACGAGAAAAGCAATAGATCCGTTTTCCTCCACCGTGGCCTTTTCTCCGAAGGTGACCGAATCAATGCGACAAAAAACCGAGCGGTCGTTCAAACGTTGACTGGCGAGTAATAAGCCCACTACCTTTCGACGCGCTCCGAAAAGCGCTTTCCACGGCATTCCGCGGTGATCTTCTCCCGCCGGGATCCCGGTGCACGCCTTTGCTGTCCCGAACCCCCCACCGTGCGGTTTCACCTTGATTCGGAGAATCAATGACGTCCGCTGTGCGCTGCGAGGACATGATCATCGGCATCACTCCATTCGGCGAACCCGATGCCGGGCTCGCCCTGGCGATCGCCGGGGCCGGCGGCCTCGGTGTGCTCGATCTCGGCGACGGTGGCCGAAGATCGCGCGAGGCTCTGGCCCGATTGCGGCGCTCGGCGCCGGGCGGCTTCGGGGTCAGGGTCGGCACGCGCTGCCGGCTGTCCCCCGCCGACCTCGGAACCGACGGTCCGCACACGGTGGTGCTGGCCGCAGACTCGGCCTGGCCGCTCGGCGAACTCGTCGCCCGGCACCGTGTCCTCGTCGAGGTCACCGACCTCCCGGGCGCCCGGGAGGCCGCCCGCGCCGGTGCGCACGGTCTGATCGCGCGGGGCGGCGAATGCGGCGGCCGGACCGGCACGCTGAGCACCTTCGTGCTGCTCCAACAGCTGCTCTCCGCCCCGGAGCAGGACCTGCCGGTGTGGGCCTGCGGGGGCATCGGCCCGCACACGGCCGCCGCCGCGGTGGCCGGCGGGGCGGCCGGGGTCGTCCTCGACGCACAGCTCGCGCTGCTCGCCGAATCCTCGTTGCCCGAGGCGACGGCCGCCGCCCTGCGCCCCCTGGACGGCTCGGAGACCGTAGTCGTGGCCGGGCACCGGGTGCTGCTGCGCCGCGGCGCCGATGTCCCGCCCCTCCCCGGGGACGCCGGACCCGAGGAGGTCGCGGCCCTGCTCGGCGGGCGGGACCCGCGCACCCGGCTGCTGCCGGTGGGCCAGGACGGTTTCCTCGCCGCCCGGTTCGCCGACCGATGGGGGGACGCACGGCGGACTGTGCGGGCGCTGCGGGACGCGGTGCGCGACGCCGTGGGCGACGCGGTGCGCGACGCCGTGGGCGACGAGGGGGCCACGCGGGCACCGGCGGCGGGGTCCGCGATGAGCCGCGCGCTGGGCACCCGGCTGCCGGTCGCCCAGGGACCGATGACGCGGGTCAGCGACGAGGCGGGGTTCGCGGCGACGGTCGCCGCGGACGGGGCGCTGCCGTTCCTGGCACTGGCGCTGGCCGACGGTGAGCGGACGCGGGCGATGCTGACGGGGACGCGGGACGCGGTGGCCGGCCGGCCCTGGGGGGTCGGCGTGCTCGGCTTCGCGCCGGAGGACGTACGGGCCGCACAACTGGAGGCCGTGCGCGAGGTGCGGCCGACGCACGCGATCATCGCGGGTGGGCGGCCCGCGCAGGCGCAGGCGCTGGAGCGGGACGGGATCCGGACCTTCCTGCACGTGCCGTCGCCGGGGTTGCTGCGGCAGTTCCTCCAGGCCGGTGCGCGCCGGTTCGTGTTCGAGGGCTCGGAGTGCGGCGGGCATGTCGGACCGCGGGCGAGTTTCCCGCTGTGGGAGGCTCAACTCACCGTTTTGGAAGACTACTTGGAGGACGGCGGCGACGCCGGTGACCTCGAGGTGTTCTTCGCGGGCGGGGTGCACGACGAGCGGTCCGCCGCGATGGTCGCCGCGCTCGCCGCGCCGCTGACCGCGCGCGGGGCGGCCGTCGGCGTCCTGATGGGCACGGCGTACCTGTTCACCGAGGAGGCGGTGGCGCACGGGGCGATCCGGCCGCTGTTCCAGCGGCAGGTGCTGGCCGCCGACCGCACCACGCTGCTGGAGTCGGCGCCTGGGCACGCCACGCGCTGCGTGCCCAGCCCGTTCGCCGCCGGCTACCGCGCGCAGGAGGCCCGGCTGCGCGCCGAGGGCGTCCCCGACCGGCGGATCTGGGAGGAGCTGGAGCGGCTGAACGTCGGACGGCTGCGCCTCGCCAGCAAGGGGGTGACGCGGGAGGCGGACGGCGCCCTCGCGCCCGTCGACGAGCAACGGCAGCTCGCCGAGGGGATGTTCATGGCGGGCGAGGTGGCCGTACTGCGCTCGGCGACCACGACGCTCGCCGCGCTGCACGCGTCCGTGACGACGGGAGCGGCCGCGTTCCTGTCCCGGCGGGCCGCCGAACTCGGCTTCAGGGAGGCGCCGCGCCCCCCGGCGCCCGCGCCGCTCGACATCGCCGTCGTCGGCATGGCCTGCATGTTCCCGCAGGCACCCGACCTGTCCACGTTCTGGGCGAACGTCGTGGGCGGCGTGGACGCGGTCGGCGAGGTCCCGGCCGACCGCTGGGACCCGGCCGTGCACCACGGCGCGTCCACCCCGTCGAAGTGGGGCGGCTTCCTGCCCCCGATCCCCTTCGACCCGCTGCGCTACGGCATCCCGCCCGCCTCCCTCGGCCACATCGAGCCGGTCCAGCTGCTGTCCCTGGAAGCGGCCCGGCGAGCCCTGGAGGACGCCGGATACGGCGACGGGGGAAGGGAGTTCGACCGTTCCCGCACCTCGGTGGTGTTCGGCGCGGAGGCCGGCAGCGACCTCTCCAACGCGGCCACCCTGCGGGCCGTACTGCCCTCCTACTACGGGACGGTGCCGCAGGGCCTGGACGAGCAGCTGCCGCGGCTCACCGAGGACTCGTTCCCGGGCATGCTCGCCAACGTCATCTCCGGCCGGATCGCCAACCGGCTCGACCTCGGCGGCGCCAACTACACCGTCGACGCCGCCTGCGCCTCCTCGCTGGCCGCGGTCGACGCCGCCTGCAAGGAACTCCTCGCCGGCACCAGTGACGTCGTGCTGTGCGGCGGTGCCGACCTGCACAACGGGATCAACGACTACGTCCTGTTCTCCTCGGTGCACGCCCTCTCCCCCACCGGCCGCTCCCGTGCCTTCGACGGCTCCGCCGACGGCATCGCCCTCGGCGAGGGCGTGGCCTGCGTGGTCCTCAAGCGGCTCGCGGACGCCGAGCGCGACGGCGACCGGATCTACGGCGTCGTCAAGGGCCTCGGCTCCTCCAGCGACGGCCGCTCCCTCGGACTGACCGCACCCCGCCCCGAAGGGCAGCGGTCCGCGTTGGAGCGGGCCTACGCGAGCGCGGGCGTCTCTGCGGCACGGGTCGGTCTCGTCGAGGCGCACGGCACCGGCACGGTGGTCGGCGACCGCACCGAACTCGCCGTCCTGGACGAGGTGTTCCGCGAGGCGGGCGCCGAGGCCGGCAGCTGTGTGATCGGCTCGGTCAAGTCGCAGATCGGGCACACCAAGTGTGCGGCCGGGCTGGCCGGCCTGATCAAGGCGGTGCTCGCGCTGTACACCGGCGTCCGGCCGCCGACGCTGCACGTCGAGGCGCCCAACGCGGCCTGGGACGCGGGCCGCAGCCCGTTCGCCTTCCACACCGAGGCCCGGCCGTGGGCCGCTCCCGCCGCCGAACGCCTGGCCGGGGTGAGCGCGTTCGGCTTCGGCGGCACCAACTTCCATGTGGTGCTGGCCGCCCATGCCGACGGAGTGCCGCCGGCGCGGGGACTGGACGCCTGGCCGGCCGAGTTGTTCGTGTTCCGCGGCCGGGACGAGAAGTCGGCCCGGCACGCGGTCGAGGAGGTGCTGCGGGCCGCCGGGACGGACGGCCGCCCGTGGCGCCTGCGCGACCTGGCGCTCGGTGCGGCACGGCGCTCGGACGCGAGCAGCGACCCGGTGCGGATCGCGGTCGTGGCGAACGACGTGGACGACCTGACCGGGAAGCTGCGGGCCGTGCTCGACGCCCCGGCCGGCACCGCCCCCGCCGCCCGCGGGATCCACCTGGCCGGCGCCGGGGAGGCCGACGGCGGCAAGGTCGCCTTCCTCTTCCCCGGGCAGGGCAGCCAGCGCCCCGGCATGCTCGCCGAACTGTTCGTCGCCCTGCCCGAGTTGCGCCCGCACCTGGAACTGGGGCGGGCGCACGCCGACGCGCTGTACCCGCCGGCCGCGTTCGACGACGCCACCCGGGACCGGCAGCGGGCCGCGCTCACCGACACGAGGGTGGCGCAACCGGCCCTCGGTGTCGCCGGGCTCGCCGCGCACGCGCTGCTCACGGCCGCCGGCGTGGAACCGGACATGGCCGCCGGCCACAGCTACGGCGAGCTGGTCGCCCTGTGCGCCGCCGGGGCCCTCGCCCCCGAGACGCTGCTGGAGCTGAGCGGCGAGCGGGCGGCGGCGATCCTCGGGGCCGCCGGCGAGGACCCGGGGACCATGGCCGCGGTCGCCGCCGACGCCGAGGAGGTGGAGCAGGCCCTCAAGGCGGCCGGCGCACCGGAGACCGTCGTCGTCGCCAACCGCAACTCCCCTCGTCAGACGGTCGTCTCCGGTCCGACCGACGCGGTCGCCGAGGCCGTACGGCTGCTGCGCGAGGCCGGTCTCGACGCCCGGCGGATCCCGGTGGCGTGCGCCTTCCACAGCCCGCTGGTGGCCGGCGCCGGCGACCGCTTCGCCGAGGTGCTCGCGGCCCACCCGGTGCACGCCCCCGAGTTCCCGGTGTGGTCCAACCGCACGGCCGCCCCGTACGCCGCCGGCGCGGACGCGGTCCGGGCCGAGCTCGCCGCGCAGATCGGCGCCCCCGTCTCCTTCGTCGAGCAGATCGAGTCGATGTACGAGGCGGGCGCGCGCGTCTTCGTCGAGGCCGGTCCCGGATCGGTGCTGACCCGGCTGGTCGGGCAGATCCTCGGCGAGCGCCCGCACACCGCGGTCGCCTGCGAGCCCCGCCCCGGCGGCGGCCTGCGCGACTGGCTCGACGCCCTCGCCCGGCTGGCCGTCGCGGGACTGCCGGTGCGCACCGGACGGCTGCTGCGCGGCCGGGACGCCGTCGACGCGGTACGCGCCCCCGCGCCCCGGGTCCCCGGCTGGACGGTGGACGGGCAGCTCGTCCGCACCGCCGCCGGCGCCCTGCTCCCCGGTGCCCTCGCACCGGCCCGACGAGTCGCGGACACCACGGACACCCTGGAGACGACTGTGACGACCGAACCCCCGCACGGCCTCCCGTCCGACCGGGACGCGCTCGTCGCCGAGTTCCTGCGCACCAGCCGGGAGATGATCGCCGCCCAACGGGACGTGCTGCTCACCTACTTCGGCGGCGCGACCGGGGCCCCGGCCGCCGCGCCCGTCCCCCCGCAGGCGCCGCTGCCCGCGGTGGTGACCGTGCCGCAGGCGCCCGGCCTGCCGGCCGCGGCGGCGCCGCCGGAGCCGGAGCCGGAACTGCTGCAGGAGCCCGCGCCGGAGACCGCCGGGCCCGTGGACGTCCAGCGGGTGGTCCTGGAGATCATCAGCGAACGCACCGGCTACCCGGTCGACATGATCGAACCCGACCTCGATCTGGAGGCGGACCTCAGCATCGACTCCATCAAGCGGGCCGAGATCGCCGGTGAGCTGGCCAGGCGGCTGGGTGCCGGGAGCGGCGCGGACCTCACCGCGATGACCGACGCGGAACTGGAGGAGCTGGCGAAGGCGCGTACGGCGGCGGCGGTGACCGGCTGGCTCACGGCCCGGCTGGGCACGCCCGCCGTGCCGGAGACGGCGGCGCCCCCGGACGAGCCGGCTCCCGTGGCGGACGGGCCCGCGCCCGCGGAGGCCGTGACCGGTGAGCCGCCCCGCCGGCACGTCCTGCGCCCGGTGCTCCTGGACGGCCCCGGCGGCGCCGACCCCGACGCCCTGTTCCCCGGCACCCGCTGGCTCGTCCTCGGTGACGCTCCCGGCGTGGCGGCCGCGATCGCGGCGTCGGGCGCCGAGGTCGTCGTACGCGGCCGGGACCACCTGCCGGGTGACGGGGACGGGCCGGTGGACGGGGTGCTGTACCTCGGCGCGCTCGCGGACGACGGCACGTCCGTGCTGCCGGACGCGTTCCCGGTGCTGAAGGCGGCCCTGGCGGGCGGGCCCAGGTGGCTGCTGGCCGTCCGGCCGGCCGGCGACGACGCGCGGTCGGCGGGGCTGCGCGGCCTGTTCCGCACCGTGGCCCGGGAGTACCCGGAGACGGTGGCGCGGGTCGTCGACCTCGACGACGTCTCGCCCGCCGCGGTCGCCGAGGCCGTGGCGCTGGAGGCCGCCGCCCCGGACCGTGTGCCGGTCGTGGTGCGGTCGGCGGCCGGGCGGCACGGGTTCGAGCTGGTGGAGGCCCCGCTCGGCGCCCTCGCCGGCACGGGCGCCGGACCGGCCGGGGACGGCGCGGCGGAGGCCGTCGCGCTGGGCCTGGACCGGGACTCGGTGGTGGTGCTGGCCGGCGGGGCGCGGGGCATCACCGCGCAGTTCGCCGCGGCGCTCGCCGGTGCGGCCCGCTGCCGTCTGGAACTCCTCGGCCGCACCCCCGTGCCGGACGGGCCGGAGGACGCGGACACGGCGGCCGCCCGCACCCCGGCGCAGCTGCGCGCCGCGCTCGCCGCGCGTGGCGGGGCGACGCCGGCCGAGATCAACCGCGCCGCCGAACTCCTGCTCGCCCAGAGGGAGATCAGGGCGACCCTGGCGGAACTCGCCGCGCTCGGCAGCCGGGCCCGCTACCGCTCGGTCGACTTCCGCGAACCGGACGCCGTCCGCCAGGCCGTGAAGGAGATCCACGCCGAGCACGGCCGGCTCGACGGCGTGGTCCACGCGGCCGGGGTGATCGAGGACCGGCTCATCGCCGAGAAGAGCGCCGAGTCCTTCCGCCGGGTCTACGGCACGAAGGCCGGCGGTGCCCGGGCACTGCTCACGGCGTTGGAGGAACTGCCCGCCGCGCCCGCGTTCACGGTGCTGTTCGGCAGCATCTCCGCCGTCCTCGGCAACCGCGGCCAGGCCGACTACGCGGCGGCCAACGACGCCCTGGAGTCCCTCGGCACCGCCTTCGCCGCCCGCACCGGCCGTCGCGCGCTGACCGTGCACTGGGGTCCCTGGGCGCCCGCCGCCGGGCACGGCGGCATGGTGGGCGCGGAGCTGGCCCGCGAGTACGCCCGGCGCGGCATCCGGCTGATCGACCCGGAGGAGGGCACCGCGGCGCTGCTGCGGGAGCTGGCCTGGGGCGAGGAGTCCGCGACGGCCGTCGTCCACACCGCCTCGGGCTGGTGACCGCCGTCGTGACGACCCGTCAAGTACCGGTCGCCATCGTCGGGATGGCGGTGCTGCTGCCGGGCGCCCCCGACCTGGACGCCTACTGGCGGAACCTGCGGGACGGCGTGGACGCCGTCGGGGAGGTGCCGGACGGCCGCTGGGACGCGGACTACTACCGTCCCGGCACCGCCTCCGAACCGGCGGTCGCGGACCGGGTGTACGCGCGGCGGGGCGGGTTCGTGGACGGGCTCGCGCAGGTCGAGGTCACCCGGTTCGGGATCATGCCGAACTCGGTGGCCGGGACCGAGCCCGACCAGCTCATCGCGCTGCACGTGGCCGCCGCCGCCCTCGACGACGCGGGTGGCGCGGACCGCCTGGCGGACCGGGGGCGGGCCGGTGTCGTCCTGGGCCGGGGCGGCTACCTCACCCCGGGCCTGGTCCGGCTGGACCAGCGGGTGCGGACCGCGGGCCAGCTCGTGCGCACCCTGGGCGAGTTGCTGCCGGACCTGTCGCAAGGCCAACTCGACCGGGTGCGGCAGGCGTTCACGGACCGGCTGGGGTCCGACAGCCCCGAGTCGGCGATCGGTCTGGTGCCCAACCTCGCCGCCTCCCGGATCGCCAACCGGCTCGACCTGCGCGGTCCCGCCTACACGGTGGACGCGGCCTGCGCCTCCTCGCTGGTCGCCGTCGACCAGGCGGTGGGCGAACTCGCCGGCGGCCGCTGCGACCTGATGCTGGCGGGAGGCGTCCACCACTGCCACGACATCACGCTGTGGAGCGTGTTCTCCCAGCTGCGCGCCCTCTCCCCCAGCCAGCGCATCCGGCCCTTCCACCGGGACGCCGACGGCATCCTGATCGGCGAGGGCACGGGCGTGGTCGTCCTCAAGCGGCTCGCCGACGCCGAACGCGACGGCGACCGGGTCTACGCCGTCGTCCGGGGCACCGGCGTGGCGAGCGACGGCCGGGCGGCCGGACTCGTCAACCCCGATCCGGGCGGCCAGGCACAGGCCGTGCGGCAGGCGTGGCGGGCGGCCGGGCTCGATCCGGCCGCGTCCGGCGCGATCGGACTGCTGGAGGCGCACGGCACTGCCACCCCGGCCGGTGACGGGGCCGAACTGGCCACGCTGGCCGATGTGTTCGGACCCGGTGACGGCGAGGCGGTGCTCGGCTCGGTCAAGTCGATGATCGGGCACGCCATGCCGGCCGCCGGCGTCGCCGGACTGGTCAAGGCGGCCCTCGCGGTCCACCACGCGACGCTGCTGCCGACCCTGCACTGCGAGGACCCGCACCCGGCGCTGGCCCGCACCCGCTTCCGCACGCTGGAGAAGGCCGCCCCCTGGGAGACCTCCCCGGACCAGCCGGTGCGGCGGGCCGCGGTCAACGCGTTCGGGTTCGGCGGGATCAACGCGCACGTGGTGCTGGAGGAGCCGCCGGGGGCCCGCGGCCCGGTCGCCGCCCGCCCGGTGCCGGAGGGCCGCGGCCAGGCAGTCGCCCGCCCGGCGTCGGGGCGCGGCGGCCCGGTCGCCGACCGTCCGGTGCCGCAGGTCACCGAAACCGAGCCGGTGCTCCTGCTGGCCGCCGACTCGCCGGAGGGACTGGCCGCCCTGCTCGACGCCGACGACGGTGCCGTGCGCGCCGCCGGACTCGATCCGGCCCGTCCCGGTCCGCAGGCCGGGCCGATCCGGCTGGGGATCGTCGGCCCGACGGACAAGCGGCTCGCCCTGGCGCGTCGCGCGGTCACCAAGGGGCGTGCCTGGCACGGCCGCAGCGACGTCTGGTTCCGGCCCGGCCCCCTGCTGGGCGCGGGCGGTGGCAAACTGGCCTTCCTCTTCCCCGGCCTGGAGGGCGACTTCACCCCCCGGGTGGACGACATCGCCGACCACTTCGGGCTGCCCGTGCCCGTGGTCGCCGAGGACGGCGCCCGCGACCTCGGCCGGTACGGGCTGGGCGTCGTCGCCGTCGGCCGTCTCCTCGACACGGCGCTGCGCCGGGCCGGGATCGTGCCGGACTCGGTCGCCGGGCACAGCCTCGGCGAGTGGACGGCGATGGCGGCGGGCGGGCTGTACGCGGGGGACGAGGTCGACGCCTTCATGGCGGACTTCGACCCCGGGGCCCTCACCGTGCCGGGCCTTGCCTTCGGGGCGGTCGGCGCGCCCGCGGAGCGCGTGCTGGCCGCGCTGCGGGAGGAGCGGTGGGCCGGGGCCGGTCTGGTGCTCTCGCACGACAACGCGCCCGGCCAGTCGATGGTGTGCGGCCCGGACGAGGCGGTCGGGGAGTTCGTGCGGGACTTCCGCGCCCGGGGTGTGCTGAGCCAGGTGCTGCCGTTCCGCTCCGGTTTCCACACGCCGATGCTGGCACCCCACCTCGGCCCGATCAGGGAGGCCGCCGGACGGTTCCGGCTGCACCCGCCGCACACCCCCGTGTGGTCGGGGACGACCGCCGCGCCCTTCCCCGAGGACGAGGCGGGGGTGCGGGAGCTGTTCGTCCGGCACCTGCTGGAACCGGTCCGCTTCCGGCAACTCGCCGAGGCCCTGCACACGGCGGGCCACCGGGTGTTCGTCCAGGTGGGGCCGGGGCAGCTCGGCTCCCTCGTCGGTGACACGCTCGGCGGCCACGACCACCTCGTCGTCGCCGCCAACTCCCCGCACCGCACCGGCCTCGCCCAGCTCCGCCGGGTCGCCACCGCGCTGTGGGCGGCGGGCGCCGAGGTGGCACCGGTGCCGGCACCGGCGGCGCGCACCGGGACCGTACGGACCCGGCAGCAGCCGGTCGAACTGGACCTGGGCAGCGGCCTGGTGTCGCTCCCGCCCGACCGACTGGGCTCCTTGCGGGCCGGTTTGGGGCGGACGGCGAGCCCCGCGACCGCCGCCCTCGGCTCCCTCGACGCCCTCGTGCCCGGCTCGCCGGTCGCCGCCGAGCTGTCCGCGCTGCTCCAGGACACGGCGGACACCGCGGCCGCCCTCCTGACCGCACCGGCCCGCGCCGGGCATCCCGCCGCACCGCCGTCGCTCACCCGGCCGCCGCTCACCGGGCGACCGCTCACCCCGCCGCCGCTCGCCCCGTACCGCACGACCGTCCGGGTCTCCCCCGACACGATGCCGTACCTCCTGGACCACTGCTTCTTCCCGCAGCGGCCCGGCTGGCCGGACGTCTCCGACCGGTGGCCGGTGGTTCCGGCGACGACGATCGTGCAGCACATCATGGACACGGCACGGCAAGCCGCGCCCGGCCGGGTGCCGGTCGCCGTGCACGGGGCGCGGTTCGAGGAGTGGCTCACCGCCACCCCCGCCGTCGACGTCCCCGTCACCGCGGTCCCCGAGGGCACCGACCGGTTGGCGGTCTCCTTCGGTCCGCGGGCCCGCGCCACCGTCGAACTCGCCGCCGCCCACCCGGCCCCGCCCGCCCCCTGGCCGGCCGGCACCGCCGCCGAGCGGGCCCCCGAGCACACGGCCGGCCAGCTGTACGCCGAGCGCTGGATGTTC
The DNA here is from genome assembly GCF_043198675.1 of Streptomyces sp. NPDC048734. Classification (NCBI taxonomy): domain Bacteria; kingdom Bacillati; phylum Actinomycetota; class Actinomycetes; order Kitasatosporales; family Streptomycetaceae; genus Streptomyces; species Streptomyces sp. NPDC048734. The sequence continues at coordinate 545,765 of NZ_JBICUZ010000004.1, forward strand.
CACGGTCCGGCGTTCCAGGGCGTCACCGAGCTCACCGCGATCGGCGACCGGCACGTCCGGGGCGTGATCACCACCCCGTCCGCGCCCGGCGCCCTGCTGGACAACGTGGGCCAGATCCTCGGCTACTGGATCATGGCGACCCGCACGGAACGCACCGTCGTCTTCCCGGTCGGCATGCGCGAGATGCGTTTCCACGGACCGCATCCGGCGCCCGGGACCCCGGTGGGATGCCTGGTGCGGATCACCTCGCTCACCGACACCTTCCTGGAGGCCGACGTCCAGCTGACCGTCGGCGGCACGGTGTGGGCGCAGCTGCACGGCTGGCAGGACCGCCGCTTCGACAACGACCCGAGGACCCGTCCCGTCGAGCGCTTCCCGGAGCGCCACACGCTCTCCGAGGCCCGTCCGGGCGGCTGGTCGCTGCTCCACGAACGCTGGCCCGATCTGGCGTCCCGCGAGCTGATCATGCGCAACTCGCTGGCCGGTCCGGAGCGCGCGCAGTACGCGGAGCACGCCCCCCGGGGCCGCCGGCAGTGGCTGCTGGGCCGGATCGCCGTCAAGGACGCCGTACGGCGGTGGTTGTGGGACCGGGGCGAGGGGCCGGTCTTCCCGGCCGAGCTGCGGGTGCACAACGACGAGGTGGGCCGGCCGTACGTCACCGGTGCGCACGGCCGGGTCCTGCCGCCGCTGGACGTGTCGCTGGCGCACTGCGCGGAGGCGGGCGTGGCGATCGTGCGGCCCCACACGCCGTGGCCGGGTCCCGGCATCGACATCGAGGAGGTCACGGACCGGACGCCCGAGACCCTGGCCGCCGTCCTCGGCCGGGACGAGCTGCGGCTGCTGCGCGCGCTGACGTCCGACGGGGCGTCCGAGGGCTCCGAGGGCTCCGAGGGCTCCGAGGGCTCCGAGGCATGGTGGTTCACGCGTTTCTGGGCGGCGAAGGAGGCCGTCGCCAAGGCGGAGGGCACCGGGCTGCGAGGCCGGCCGCGGGACTTCGCCGTCCTCGACGCCGCCCCGGCCGGCGACCGGCTGACCGTCGCGGGCCGCCTGGAGCGCGCCTACACCGTGCACTGCGCACCGGCCGCCAACCCGTCCCGCCTGCCGGACCGCGCGTACGTCGTGGCCTGGACGACGGGCCCCACCGAAGCGAAGGAGTACGACCGATGACCCCCCACACCCCCGTCGCCGCCGACGAGGCGGCCGTCCTCGCCGACCTCACGGAGATGCTCGGCCGGCTCATGGCGGACGAGTACGGCCTCGACGACGTCGAGATCGGCCCGCACACCACCTTCAACCGGGACCTGGAACTGGAGAGCATCGACCTGGTCACCCTGGCCGGGCTGCTCCAGGAGCGGTACGGCGACCGGGTCAACTTCGCCGAGTTCCTGGCCGGCATGGAGTTCGACGAGATCATCGAGCTGACCGTCGGACGGCTCGTCGAGTACGTCGTGGCGAGCCTGAAGACCGCGGAGGCGAGCTGACGATGGCCATGGTCGACACCGGCACCGTCCGGTTGCACGTGCAGCGGCTCGGCCCCCGCGACGGCCGGCCGGCCACCGCCACCGTGGTGCTGGTGCACGGCCTGCTCACCGACAGCCTGGCCAGCCACTACTTCACCGTGGCCCCCGCGTTCGCCGCCGCGGGCCTGGACGTGGTCATGTACGACCTGCGCGGCCACGGCCGCAGCGAACGCCCCGCCGACGGCTACACCCTGGACGACAACGTCGACGACCTGGAGGCGCTCCTCGACCGCCTCGCGGTGCGCGGCCCGGTGCACCTGGTCGGCAACTCCTACGGCGGGACGGTCGCGTTCGGCTACGCGGCCCGGCATCCGGAGCGGGCGGCGAGCGTCACCCTCGTCGAGTCCGAACCGGCCACCGCCGCCTGGGCGGTGAAACTGGGCGGCATCCTCGACCGGGTGATGACGCAGCTCGCGCACAACGAGCCCGACGCCATCGCCTGGATCACCGCGCACCGCGGCCACAACACCGCCCGGCTGGCCAGGGGCGCGGCCCGCCTCGCCCGCGACACCACGCTGGGCAGGGACATCCCGGCCAGCCGGGTACTGACGGAGGATCAGATCACTGCGGTGCGCTGCCCGGTGCTCGGCGTCTACGGCGGCGACTCCGATCTCGCCGAACTGGCGCCCTGGCTCGAGGCGTTGCTGCCGGACTGCCGGACCGTGGTGATCCCGGGACACGAGCACTCGGTGCTGGTGGAGGCGGCCGCGACGGTGGGCGGCCACGTCCTGGCGCTGGTGCGGGAGGCCGAGGGGCCGGGCGGCCGCGCAGGCGCCCCCGCGCGGGAGGCCGAGCGGGCGGGGGCCGAGGTCCGGTGAGCCGGTACCTGTTCGTGGTGCCGCCGCTGACCGGGCACGTCAACCCGGCCGTGGGCGTGGCGGCCGCCCTCGCCGGCCGGGGGCACGAGGTGGCGTGGGCGTGCCCCGATCCCGCGCTGGTCCGGCGGCTGGCGGGGCCGGGCGCCGAGGTGTTCGCCTGTGCCGGGGCGCCGGCCGGGAGCCGGCCGCCCGAGCTGCGCGGACCCGAGGCGCTGAGGTTCCTGTGGGAGTGGTACCTGCTGCCGCTCGCCGAGGCGATGGCGCCGGGGGTGCGGGCGGCCGTGGAGCGGTTCGGGCCGGACGTGGTGGTCGCCGACCAGCAGGCCTTCGCGGGCGCCCTGGTCGCGGAACGCCTGGGCGTGCCGTGGGCGACCTCGGCGACCACCTCCGCCGAGTTCACCGATCCGCTGGCGGGGCTGCCGAAGGTCCGCGCGTGGTTGGAGGAACGGCTCGGGCGGCTGCGGGCCTCGGTCGGGAACCCGGCCGGCGGCGCCGATCCGCGGTTCTCGCCGCACCTCGTCCTCGCCTTCAGCGCGCCGGAGCTGGCCGGCCCCGCCGAGGGCGTCCGCTGGGTCGGCCCCTCGATCGCGGCCCGGCCCGCCGCGGCCGGTTTCCCCTGGGAGTGGCTCGACGCCGGACGCAGGGCCGTGCTGGTGACGCTCGGCACGGCCAACACCGACGTCGGCGGCCGCTTCCTCGAGGTGTGCGTGGCGGCGCTGCGCGAACGGGCGGACCGCGTGCAGGGGGTGGTCGTCGATCCCGGCGGCACCCTGCGGCCGCCGCCGACCGGTGACAAGGACGTCCTGGTCGTCCCGTCCGTTCCCCAACTCGCCCTGTTGGAGCGGGGGGTGGCCGCGGTCGTCTGCCATGCCGGGCACAACACGGTGTGTGAGGCGCTGTGGCACGGCATCCCGCTGGTGGTGGCCCCCATCCGCGACGACCAGCCGGTGGTGGCCGGGCAGGTCGCGGACGCGGGGGCCGGGGTGCGGGTGCGGTTCGGCCGCGTCGGCGCACAACGGCTGGGCGCGGCCCTGGACGCCGTACTGGACGCGCCCGGCCACCGGGCGGCGGCCGAGCGGATCGGGGCCGCCTTCCGGGCCGCCGGCGGGGCGTCCGCCGCGGCGGACCGTCTCGAGGAACTCGCCGAGGAGATGCGATGAGCGACCAGACCGAGCGGATCGCGGCGCTGCGGCCCGGCTACCGGGACGATCTCGCGGCGGGCGTGGAACGCTTCTTCGAGCCGCGCCGCACCGACTGCCCCTGGTGCGGCTCGGCCCGGTTGACCACGCGGCTGCGGACCACGGACCTGCTCCAGCACAAGCCGGGCCGGTTCGTCCTGGACCGCTGCGAGGACTGCGGGCACACCTTCCAGAACCCCCGGCTCGGCCCGGAGGGGCTGGAGTTCTACTACCGGGACTTCTACGACGGGCTCGGCGAGAAGAAGCTCGGCGACACCTTCGGCGGGCGCGCGAGGATGTACCGGGGACGGGCCGAGTCGATGCTGCCGCACGACGCCGGGCCGAAGACGTGGCTGGACGTCGGCACCGGGCACGGGCACTTCTGCGCGGTCGCCGCCCAGGTGCTGCCGGGCACGGTGTTCGACGGACTGGACTTCACCGACGGCGTCGAAATCGCCGAGCGCGAGGGCCGGGTGCGGCACGGCCACCGGGGCGCCTTCCCCGACCTCGCGCCCGAGCTGGCCGCCCGTTACGACGTGGTGAGCATGTTCCACTACCTGGAGCACAGCACCGACCCCGACCGGGAACTGCGCGCGGCCCGGGAGGCCGTCCGGCCCGGCGGGCACCTGCTGATCGAGGTCCCGGACCCGGAAAGCCGGTACGCGCGCCTCCTCGGGCGGTGGTGGCTGCCGTGGCTCCAGCCGCAGCACCTGCACTTCGTGCCGGTCGCCAACCTGCGGGAGCGGCTGGCGGACCTCGGGTTCACGGTGGTCGCGGAGCAGCACGCCGAGGCGCACGACCCGGTGGACCTGCTGGCGGCCGTCTGGCTGGCGCTGGACCGTGCGGCGCCGCGCGAGGACGCGCCCTGGCTGCCCGAGCCGCCCGGCCGGGCACGCCGCGCGCTGCGGGCCGCGCTGTTCCTCGCCGGTGTCCCTGCGCTGGTCGCGGGCACCCTCCTCGACCGGTTCGCGGTCCGGCCGCTGTCGCACCGGCTGGGCCTGTCCAACGCCTACCGGATCGTGGCGCGGCGCGACTGAGGGACGGGGGCGGCTCGCCCCGCGGCTCACACCTCTGCGGTACGCCGGACGCCGGCCACCGGCACCTCTGCGGTGCGGTGGCCGGCGTCCGTCGTCGCCTCCGACGGCCGGGCAGCCCCTGACCGGCTGCCCGGCCGGTCAGTGCGCGGCCAGCGGCTGCTCGCGCGGGCTGTCCCGGGCGGCCGTCCGCGGGGTGCGCAGGGCCGCGATCCCGATGAAGACCATGGAGGAGACACCGGCGAGCGCGAAGGCGGTGAACCCCCAGTCGCCCCGGCCCGAGGCGAGGAGCTGACCGCCTAGCCACGGGCCGAAGACGGCGCCGAAGCGGCCCATGCCCGAGGTCCAGCCGACCGCGGTGGCGCGGGTGTCCGGGGCGGAGCGGATGGAGACCGTCGCGTAGATCATCGTCTGGGCGCTGTTGAGGAAGACGCCGGTGAGGAAGACGACGACCATCGTGACCGTCATCGGCATGTGCATGCTGAGCAGGTACACGCCGGCGGCGGTCAGCGCGAACCAGATCGCCGAGATGCGCGGGGCGCCGAAACGGTCGGCGGCCCGGCCGGCGACCAGCATGCCCACGATGCCGCCGAGGTTGAAGACGACCACGAAGGACAGCGCGGAGCCGAGTTCGTACCCCTCGGCGCGCATGAGGGTGGGCAGCCAGGTGGCGACGCCGTAGACCAGGAGCAGACCGCCGAAGGACGCCAGCCAGTACAGCAGGGTCCGGGTCCACTCGCCGCCGCGGAAGAGGCCGACCAGGTTGGTCCAGCGGTCGCCCGCGCCCGCCTCGGCCGGCTTGGCGGCGGGCAGTTCGACGTCGTGGCGGGCGGCCAGCGCGCGGGCCTCCTCGGTCCGTCCCTTGGCGACGAGGAAGCTCAGCGACTCGGGCAGGAACCGGGCGAGGACCGGGGCGAACAGCAGCGGCAGCACGCACACCCAGAACGCCGCGCGCCAGCCGACGGGGTCGATGAGCCACTTGGCGACGTAGGCGGAGAGGATGCCGCCGGCGTGGTGGGCGGTCATCAGCAGGCCGATGACGATGGCGGCGCGGCCGCGCGGGGCGTAGTCGGAGACCATGCTGATCGCGGTCGGCAGCAGTCCCCCGAGGCCGATGCCGGCGAGGGTCCGGCCGAGGCCGAAGACGGCGACGCCGTCGGCGAGGGCGCACAGGCCCGACGCCAGCGAGAAGAGGGTCACGCAGGCGACCATCAGCTTCTTGCGGCCGATCCGGTCGGCGACCGTGCCCGCGGTGAGCGCGCCGATCAGCATGCCGAAGGTGGCGTAACTGCCGAGGTCGCCGGCCTGGTCCGGGGTGAGGCCGAAGGTCCTGGTCTCCAGCAGGTGCGGGAGGACCGAGCCGTAGATGAACATGTCCAGGCCGTCGAAGAGGACGGCCAGCCAGCAGAGGCCGACGGCCAGGAAGGCCAGTCTGCTGCCGCGGGCGGACAGGGGGGAGGGGGAGGAGGACATCTTTGTTTCCTCTCGTACGGGCGGGGTGCCCCGACGCTAAGGACCTGCGGCGATTTTCGTCAACACTTTTGTCAACAATCTCATCGGCGATCGGTCCCGCGTCGGGGCGGCGGGGCCCGGCAAGAGCCGTCGACAGGCCGCCGGAGAGCCGGCAGGGGAGTCCCCAAGGGTCGTCCGTGGCGCCCGGAAGGGGTGTTACGCGACCGGCGGGGTGCCGTGCGTGTGGAACGACTCGATGGTCTTCAGGCCCCAGGCCTGGCCCTTCTTGCGCTCCTCCTCGGTCCAGGTGATCAGCGGCCAGTCGGGCGCGAGCACCAGGCGGGTGAGCGGGTTGCACAGTTCGATCCGGTTGCCGCCGGGCTCGTAGACGTACAGGAAGAACGTCTGCTGGATGGCGTGCTTGTGCGGCCCCGTCTCGATGAACACACCGCTGTCGATGGCGAGATCGGCGGCGCGCAGGATGTCCTCTCGGGTGTCGGTGGCGAAGGCGACGTGGTGCAGCCGCCCGGCGCTGCCGGTCCAGTCCGAGGTGTAGACGACGTCGTACGACTTGTTCGTGTACGTCAGCCAGCGCGCCGCGATCTTCCCGCTGTCGAGCCGGATCTGCTCGGTGGGCCGGGCGCCGAGGACGTGGTGCTGGAACTCGGCGTTGGCGAGGACGTCGGCGGCGAGGAAGTTGACGTGGTCCAGCCGTCGCACGCCCACACCGCGGTTGGGCTTGGCCTGCGGCTGGTTCTTCAGCGCCGGTTTCAGCTCGTCGGGGGCCCGGTGGTGCTCGCTCTCCCAGTACAGGGCGTGCTCGTGGCCGTCCGGGTCGGTGGTGACGTACAGCTTGCCGAGGCCGGGTTCGTCCTCGGCCCAGTGGCCGGCGCCGCCCGCCGCCTCGACCGCCTCGACCCGGCGCCGGAGCGCCTCCTCGCTGGAGGTGCGCAGGGCGAGCCGGCCGAGGCCGGGGGTGTCACGGGCGGTGAGGACGAGGCTGTGGTGCTCGTAGTCGTCGAAGGTGCGCAGGTAGACCGTGTCGCCGTCCTGACCGTTGACGGTGAGGCCCAGGTAGTCGGTGAAGAAGCCGACGCTGGCGTCCAGGTCCGGGGTGAACAGCTGGGCGTGGCCGATGTGCGCGATGTCGCCGAGCGGCGGAGTCATCGTGGACCTCCAAGGGGGTGCGGGTGGATCGGTGCCGTCCCGGCGGACCGCGGGAAGACGGTGCCGTCGAAGATCTTGCGGGCCGTGCGGACCACGGCCGTGCGGCGGGCGGAGGGCAGGCCTTCGGGGGTGGCGCCGAGGCTACTTTCGATGTCCAGGAATCCGGTGGGATGTTCTATGCGAATCCGGTCACTGCCGGGCTCGAGGTCCGCCAGATCGGCACCGACGCCGCCTTCGATGCGAAGGCCCGCCGCGACACCCGCCGCGCCGAGCACTCCGATGGAGGGGTGGCAGCGCACCGGAATGAAGGTGCGGGTGGTGACGGCGCCGCCGTCGCGGGGCGGGGCGAGCAGCGTGAGCTTGGGCACGGTGGCGTCCGTCACGTCCCCGAGCCCCATCCGGCGGCCCGCCGCCAGCCGGATCCGGTGCAGCCGGTCGGCCAGGTCCCGGTCGGCCTCCAGCTCGGCGGGCGGCTCGTAGCCGGTGACCTTCAGGGAGGTCGCGGCGATCAGGACCGTCGGCATGCCGTTGTCCACGCAGGTCACCTGGACGCCGTCGATCTCCTCGCGGACGCTGCCGGTGGGCAGGAGCGGGTTCGGGCCCGGCGGGAACTCGATCAGCACGGGCGCCGCGGCACCCGGCACACCGGAGATCTCCGCTTCGCCGGTGTAGTCCACCCGGCCACCGGGGGTGGGGAAGGTCGCCGTGGCCCGGTCGCCGCTGTTGACCATGCGGATGCGGACCGAGGTCTCGTCCGGGCCCGCCGGGACCAGTCCGCGCTCGACGGCGAACGGGCCGACGCCGGCGAGGACGTTCCCGCAGTTCTGACGATCCGTCACTTCGGCACGGTCGACCGCGACCTGGAGGAACAGGTAGTCGACGTCGGCGTCCGGGCCGGTGGAGGGCGAGACCACCGCCACCTTGCTGGTGAGCGGGTGGGCGCCGCCCAGGCCGTCGATCTGGCGCTCGTCGGGACTGCCCATGATCCGCAGCAACAGGTCGTCCCGCAGGGCCGGTTCGGTCGGCAGGTCGGCGGCGAGGAAGTAGGCGCCCTTGGACGTGCCGCCCCGCATCAGCAGGCACGGCACCTCCTCGGGCGCGCCTCCCACCCCGGGCCCACCGCCCGCCCCGGGCACACCGCTCACGAGGACTCCCCCGCGTCCGACACGTACTCCTCGTACGTCCGGTACTCGACGCCGAGCCGCTTGAGCGTGTCCCTCAACCCGTACCGGTCCAGTCCGAGTTCGCCCTCGAGGAACGCGGCGCGGGACTTCGCCTCCTTCGCCTCGCGGGCCTCGGACGCCTCGGCGACGGCGCGGGCACGTTCGCGCGGGACGACCACGACACCGTCGTCGTCGGCGAGGATCACGTCACCGGGGCGGATCACCTGGCCGTCGACGGCGACGGGGACGTTCACCGAGCCGCCGGTGGCCTTCACCGTGCCCTGTGCGCACACGGCACGGGACCAGGCCGGGAAGTCCATCTCGCGCAGTTCCCGGGTGTCGCGGACGCCGGCGTTGATGACCAGGCCGCGCACGCCCCGCTGTCGCAGCGCGGTGGCGAACAGTTCGCCGAACATGCCGTCGGTGGACGGCGAGGTGGTGGTGACGACCAGGACGTCGCCCTCGCCGCACTGCTCGACGGCCGCGTGGATCATCAGGTTGTCGCCGGGCCAGCTGAGCACCGTGACGGCGGTGCCCGCGACCCGTACGTCCTGCTGGACGGGCCGGATCTTTGGGCCCAGCAGGCCCGTTCGCCCCATCGCCTCGCTCACGGTGGCCACCCCGAAGGCGGCCAGCGCCTCGACGTCCTGCGCATCCGCCTTCGGCGGGCCGGTGACGATCACGCCGCTCATGCCAGTTCCTTCGCGATCTGCGGGTAGGGGCGCATGTAGGCCTCGGCCATCGTTTTGTGCGCGAGGCCCAGGTTGGGACCCGCGTTGCGCTTGAGCTGGACGCCGCGGCGGACGGCGAGGTCGGTGTAGTAGTCCCACAGGTGCTGCTGGGCGCCGAGGCACTCCATGGCCTTGCGCTTGGTCTCCCAGACCTCGGTGATGTCGAGGAGGACCTCGGGCCGGAAGCCGCTCATCTCGGGCTGGTGCGGCTCGAAGCAGAAGACGGGCGGAGCGCCGATGATCTCGCCGGGGCCCGGATAGCCGATGGCCTGGGCGAGGACACGGGCCTCCAGGGCCATCCGGTTGGCGGCCGGGTGGTCGCCGTTGTACGGGTCCTCGGCGGGGTGGGTGAGGACGACGTCGGGCTGGGTCTCACGGTAGACCTCGACCAGTTTGTCGGTCAGTTCCGCGGTCGCGACCAGCGGGTAGTCACCCGCGTCGAAGAAACGCACCTCGGCGCCGAGGGTGGCGGCGGCGCGTTCGGCCTCGTCGCGGCGCATCGCCTTGATCTCGTCCAGCTGCTTGCCCTCGCGCCACGCCTTGGCGGACTCGCCGCGCTCGCCGAAGGTCAGGCACGCGATGGTGACCTTCTCCCCGCGCGAGGCGGCCAGGGCGATGGCGCCGCCCGCCCGCCACACGAAGTCACCGGCGTGCGCGGTGACGACGAGGGTCGATCGGGGTGGGCGGGCGGGCGCTGTGGCCTGGGTCATGCTGCAATCTCCCTTGTGGGGCGACTCGCCTTTGGAGCGCTCCCGCCGGTGTCCGCGGAGGACCACGAGCGTGCGGTCGGCCCCGTGGGCCCCACGCACGCTCGCGCTCCGGACACCGGCGCGCACCCTTCGGCTCGGTCGCCGTGGTGACAGGTGGGCGCCCGCCCCGCGCAGCCGTGATCAGTCGCGCAGTGCCTCGATCACGCTGGTGAGGTGGGCGCGGACGGCCGCCTCGGCCGCCTGCGGGTCCCTGGCCCTGATCGCTTCGATCATGGTCAGGTGCTCGTTCAGGGATTGCTGCGGACGCCCCGGCCTCAGCGCCAACTGGAAGCGGTGCCGGACCAGTTGTGCGTTGAGCCGCTCCAGCAGTTCCTGCGCGGTCCGCTGGTCGGAGAACTCCCGGATGCGGACGTGCAGTTCGTGGTTCAGCTCGGAGTAGGTCACCGGCTCGCCGGCGGCCACGGCCTTGCTCATCGCGGTGCCGAGGTCGGTCAGCCGGTCCAGTTGGTCGTCGCTGGCCGCGACGGCCGCCTTCGCCGCGCACAGCCCCTCGAGGACCATCCGGCACTCGGTGATGGCGACCGCCTCGTCCACGCTCACCACCCGCACCCGCGAGCCGCGGTTGCGGATCCGTTCGACGAGCCCCTGGGACTCCAGATCGATGAGCGCGGCGCGGATGCTGGCCCGCGTCACACCGAACTGCTCGGCGAGCTCGTTCTCCACCAGCCGCTGCGCCGGTGCCATCTCGCCGTGCAGGATCGCCTGCCGCAACTGCGCGAGCGCATGTTGCCTGGCCTGCTCCCCGGTGCTCGGACGGGCTTCTTTCGGCATCGTTGCCCTCCCTGAGTGAGTGCCTGTCGAACCTAAATCTAGCCAAACAACATTGTCAACAATTTTGTTCGCCCTATTGCCGTCACGCCTGCCGTGCAGACGCGGCCCGAGGCCGCCGCGCGACGATGTGTCCCGGGACGCCGTCCGATACCGCACACAGTGTCGGCCCCCGCCGGTGCACCGCCTCGTCAAGGTCGCCCCATGACACCCAGCTTCGCTCTCCACGTCCCCGACGCCGATCTCGAACCCGAGCCGCTCGACCCGGGGCAGATCGTGTCCGGGACTCCCGAGGTGACCGGCAAGGTGGTGTGGGAGTCGCCGGACGGGCGGCAGATCCGCGGGATCTGGCAGATCATGCCCGGCGTCGTCACCGACACGGAGGCGGACGAGCTGTTCGTGGTGGTCAGCGGCTCGGCCACCGTCGAGGTCGAGGGCGGGCCCACGCTGCGCGTCGGGCCAGGCGACATGGCCGTCCTGCGGGCCGGCGACCTGACGACGTGGACCGTGCACGAGACCCTGCGCAAGGCGTACGCGATCAGTCTCTGACGGCGCCGTCCGTCGCGGGACGCCCGACCGTGCGGTGGGCCGCTCCACGGGCCACCCGGTGGTAGCAGGCCTTGACACCCCGGAAAACGGGAGATCAGGGTGACCTGGACAAAGTGTGGACCGGTCCAAAAGGGGCTGCTGCCGTGAGTGATCCGCTGGGTGTCGCCGTCGTCGGGTTCGGCTGGATGGGCCGTGTGCACACGCGGGCGTACGCGCGCGTGCCGCACCATTTTCCACGGCTCGCCCTGCGGCCCGAGCTGATCGCGGTCGCCGAGGAGGTGCCGGGCCTGGCCGAGGAGGCCGCCGGGCAGTACGGGTTCGCCTCGGCGGTGCGCGACTGGCGGGAGGTCGCCGCCGACCCGCGGGTGGCGGCGGTCAGCATCACCGCGCCGAACTTCCTGCACCGCGAGATCGGTGTGGCGATGGCGGAGGCGGGCAAGCACCTGTGGATCGAGAAGCCGGTGGGCCTCACCGCCGCCGACGCCCGCGCGGTCGCGGACGCGGTGACGAAGGCCGGCGTCCAGGGTGCGGTCGGCTTCAACTACCGCAACGCGCCCGCCGTCGAGGCGGCCCGCGAACTGATCGCCGCCGGCGACATCGGCGCGGTCACGCATGTCCGCATCCGTCTCTTCAGCGACTACGCCGCCCACCCCGACGGCGCCCTGACCTGGCGCTACGAGCGTGAGCGCGGCGGCAGCGGAGTCCTCGGCGACCTGGCCTCGCACGGCGCCGACCTGGCCCGCCTCCTGCTCGGCGAGATCACCTCGCTGACCGCCGACACGGCCGTCTTCGTCCCCGAGCGGGCCCGCCCCACCGGCACCACCGCAGGCCACACCCTCGCCACGGGCGGCGTACGGGGGCCGGTCGAGAACGAGGACTACGTCAGCTGCCTGCTCCGGTTCGCCTCCGGAGCCCGCGGTGTCCTGGAGGCCTGCCGGGTCTCGGTCGGCGAGCAGAACTCCTACGGCTTCGAGGTGCACGGCACGCGCGGCGCGGTGTCCTGGGACTTCCGCCGGATGAACGAGCTGGCGGTCAGCCGCGGCACCACGTACCAGGACCAGCCGGTCAGCACGGTGTACGTCGGTCCCGGCGCGGGTGAGTTCGGCGCCTTCCAGCCGGGCGCGGCGAACGCCATGGGCTACGACGACCTGAAGGTGATCGAGGCGTACCGCTTCCTCCGCTCGATCGCCGAGGACACCCCGTACGGGGCGACCCTCACGGACGCCGTGCGCAGTGCGGCCGTACTGGACGCGATGGCCCGTTCGGCCGCGAGCGGGAGCTGGGTGGACGTCCCCGCGGGATAGCGCGCCGGTGCCGTGCTCACCGTGGCGGGCGGCCGCGGTCGCACGGAGTCGTCCGACGGCGGCCGACGGCGTGCTGTACGCCGCCATCGGACGACGGTCGGCGGCATCGCGCACGCCGTCACCCGACGACCGTGGACAGCATTCCGTATACCGTCACCCGATGGCGGTCGGCGGCAGGTTGTACGGCGTCACCACCTGGATCGCCGACGGCAGCACGGGCCCGGCCGGCGGCAGCGCGCCGTGGGCGCGCATCACGGCGTGGCAGGCCTCGCGCATGTCCTGGCGCAGGTCGTGGTGGAGCACGGCGGACAGCCGGTGCTCGCGCAGCAGGCGGGTGTTGTCGTGGTCGAGGTCGTGGGCGACGAACACGGCGCACGCGCGGCCGAGGTCGGCGAAGGCGCGCAGGGTGGCGATGTTGCCGCCGCCGATGGAGTAGACGGCGCGGATCTCCGGGTCGCGTTCGAGGGCGGCGCGCACCAGGTCGTACTGGGTGGCGTCGAGGCCCTGGCCCTCGGCGATCTCGACGAGCGCGCGGTGCGGGTGGCGGGCGCGCATGGCGCTGCGGAAGCCCATCTCGCGCTCCTCCTCGTTGCGGAAGAACCCGCTGCTGAGGCTGGTGAGCACGTTGCCGGGCCGCTCGCCCAGCCACTGGCCCATGAGGTAGGCGGCGGTGGCTCCGGCGGCCCGGTTGTCGATGCCGACGTAGGCGAGGCGGGCGGAGGCGGGCAGGTCGGTCACGAGCGTCACCACCGGGACACCGGCCTCGGTGAGCCGGCCGACGGCGGCGGTGACCTCGGGGACGTCCGGGGCCTTGAGGACCACGCCCTGCGAGCCGCGCCGGGCGATCCGGTCCAGGGTGCGGACCAGCTCGGCGACGGGCCCGGTCTCCCGGAAGTGGAAGCGGGAACGGACGACCGCCGGGCGCAGCGACGGCAGCTCGGCCTCCAGGGCGGCCCGCACGGCGGTGGAGAACCGTTCCGGCGTCTGCATGACGATGTCGATCATGAAGGTGCGGCCGACCAGCCTGACCTGGGTGCGCTGCCGGTCGAGGTCGGCGATCGCCCGGCGGACCTCCCGCGCGGTGCTCTCGCGCACCCCTCCCCTGGCGTTCAGGACCCGGTCCACGGTGGCCTCGCTGAGCCCCGCCTGGCGGGCGATCTCGCGGATCGGGAAGGGATGTCCCATGTCGGCGGCTCCTTGAGGGGTTTTTGATGGCTTCCTGCTGGTTGTTCGAGGGGTTTGTACTGACAAGAATGACAGCACCGAACCCCCCTCGTCACCGAACCGCTCTCATCCCCGAACCACCCTCGTCACCGAGAGGACGACGATGTCCTTCACCCCCTGGCTGTCCGAGCGGGACTGCGACCTCGACGCCTTCCGCGCGCTGGTCGAACGCGGCACCGACGCGGCCGACCATCCGCACGCCTCCCGCGTGGAGCGGAACGTCCTCGTGTACGACGGCGACCGGCTGCGCGGGGGCAGCGCCCCGGACGTCGGGGCCGAGCTGGTCCGCGCCCTCACCGACGGGCCCGGCGTCGTGGTCGTCCAAGGCGCCTTCCCCGAGACGGCCGTCGTGGACCGGCTGACCGACGTGTTCGACGCCCTGATCGCCGGGCAGCGGGCGTCGGGCAGGGCAGCCGGCGACCACTTCGCGAAGCCCGGCGCCAACGACCGCGTGTGGAACGCGCTGGAGAAGGCGGCCCGCCACGACCCGGAGGCGTTCGCCGACTACTACGCCAACGACGTCCTGGCGCTGGTCTCGCGGGCCTGGCTCGGCCCCGGCTACCAGGTCACCTCGCAGGTCAACGTCGTCAATCCGGGCGGCGCCGCGCAGAGTCCGCACCGCGACTACCACCTGGGGTTCCTCTCGAACGAGGCCGCGGCCGCCTACCCGGCGCACGTCCACCGCCTCTCCCCCGTGCTCACTCTCCAGGGCGCCGTCGCCCACTGCGACATGCCCGTGGAGTCCGGCCCGACGATGTACCTGCCGTACTCCCAGGCGTACGAGCCCGGCTACCTCGCGTGGCGGCTGCCGGAGTTCCGCGCGTACTTCGAGGAGCGGCACGTCCAGCTGCCCCTGGCGAAGGGCGACGCCGTCTTCTTCAACCCGGCGCTGTTCCACGCGGCCGGCACCAACCGCTCCGCCGGCGTCCGCCGCACGGCCAACCTGCTCCAGGTGTCCTCCGCGTTCGGCCGGGCCATGGAGACGGTGGACCGGGCGGCGGTGACCGACGCCGTCTATCCGGTGCTGCTGAAGCGCGCCGCGGACGGCACCGACCCGGCCTGGCTGGAGCGGGTGATCGCCGTGTGCGCCGAGGGCTACCCCTTCCCCACCAACCTCGACAGCGACCCGCCGGTCGACGGCCTGGCCCCGCCGTCTCAGGCGGACACCGTGCGGCGGGCACTGCGCGAGACCTGGACCCCCGAAACCCTGCGGGACGCGCTGCGGGCGGGCGCCGAGCGGCGCACGAGCTGAAAGGACCCTTCCTCCATGGGACCCCTTCCCTCCGACGACCCCTCCCCCTCCGGGGGACTCCTCCGCGACAAGGTCGTGCTCGTCAACGGCGGCAGCCAGGGTGTGGGCGCCGCGATCGCGCGGGCCGCCGTCCGCGAGGGCGCGGTGGTGGCCGTCACCGGCCGCCGTCCGGAGCCGGGCGAGGCGCTGGTCGCGGAGCTGGCCGCGGCCGGCGGCACGGCGGTGTTCGTCCGGGCGGACCTCGCGGACGCCGCCCAGGCCAAGGCCGCCGTGGCCCGCACGGTCGAGGCGTACGGCCGGGTGGACTGCCTGGTGAACTCCGCCGGGCTCACCTCACGGGGCACGCTGCTGGACACCACGCCCGAGCTGTTCGACCAGCACATCGCCATCAACCTCAAGGCGCCGTTCTTCGCCATGCAGGCCGCCGTCGCGGACATGGTGGGCCGCGGCGCGCCCGGCACCGTCGTCAACATCATCACCTCGTCGGCGCACGGCGGGCAGCCGTTCCTCGCCCCGTACGTCGCCGCCAAGGCGGGCCTGATGGGCCTCACGCGCAATGCGGCGCACGCCCACCGCTTCGACCGGGTACGCGTCAACGGCCTGAACATCGGCTGGACGGCGACCGAGGGCGAGGACGCGACCCAGCGGGCCTTCCACGGCGCCGGGGACGACTGGCGCGAGCGGGCGGCCGCCCGGCTGCCGATGGGCAGGCTCGGCCAACCGGACGAGATCGCCGACTTCGTGGTGTTCCTGCTGTCCGACCGGTCCGGCGTGGTCACCGGTTCGGTGATCGACTGGGACCAGAACGTACTCGGCGGCCTCGACTAGCCCCTCCTCCGCTCTCCTCTCCTCCGCTCTCCTCTCCCCTGCACGACCTCCCCTGTACGACCTCCAAGGAGCTGCACCCCCATGCGTATCGGCATTCTCGGCCTCGGCCGCATCGGCGCCTTCCACGCCGAGACCCTGTCCGGACTCGACGCCGTCGAGTCGCTCGTCGTCGCCGACCCGTTCGCCGAGGCCGCCAAGTCCGCCGCCGACCGGTTCGGTGCCGAGGTCGCGGACTCCCCGGAGGCCGTGCTGGCGGCCGGGGTGGACGGCATCGTCGTGGCCGCCGCCACCGACGCCCACCCGGCGCTGATCCTGGCCGCCGTCGACGCGGGTGTGCCCGTCTTCTGCGAGAAGCCCGTCGCGAGGACCATGCGGGAGGGCGTCGAGGTGCTCCGGGCCGTCCGGGGCAGGGACGTGCCGATCCAGATCGGCTACAACCGCCGCTTCGACGCCGGGTTCGTCGCCGCGCGCGCCGCCGTGCGCTCCGGTGAGCTGGGCACCCTGCACACCGTGCGGTCGACCACCCTGGACCCGGCGCCGCCGCCGGCCGCGTACGTCGCCGCGTCGGGCGGCATCTTCCGGGACTGCTCGGTGCACGACTTCGACATCATCCGCTGGGTCACCGGCCGCGAGGTGCGCGAGGTGTACGCGGTCGGCGGGAACCGGGGCGCGGACTTCATCAGGGAGGCGGGCGACGCCGACACCACGGGCGCGGTCCTCACCCTGGACGACGGCACGATCGCCGTGGTCTCCAACTCCCGTCACAACGCCCGCGGTTACGACGTCCGCATGGAGATCCACGGCTTCCAGGACTCCATCGCGGTGGGTCTGGAGGACAAGTTGCCGCTGCGTTCGGTGGAGCCGGGCGTGACCTTCCCGGCCGGTGTCCCGCACGACTTCTTCATGGACCGCTTCACCGCCGCCTACCGGGCCGAACTCACCGCGTTCACCGAGGTGGTGGCCGGCACCCGGCCCTCACCGTGCACGGTCGAGGACGCCCTGGAGGCCGGCTGGATCGCGGAGGCGTGCACGCTGTCGCTGCACGAGCACCGGCCGGTGACGATCGCGGAGGTGCGCGCCGCCTGACCGGTGTACGGGCGGCGGGTACCCTGCTCGCCGCCGCACACCTTCCTCACCTCGCCGCCGGACGGCTCCCCCACCTCGGGGCCGGACGGCTCCCTCACCTCGGGGCCGGCTGGGCCGGCAGGTTGAAGACGTGGTCCGGCGAGATGATCTTCGTGATGGCGTTGCCGAAGAGGGTACTGGGCTCCTCGTTCTTGTAGCTGATGTCGGTGTTCAGCACGACGACGAGGGTGGCCTGCGCCGACGGCAGGTAGACGGTCAGGGACTGGTAGCCCGGCAGGGAGCCGTTGTGGCCGATCCAGCCCTGCACGTCGAAGATGCCGAGCCCGTAACCCGAACCGGGGACCGGCATGGACGGCGTGATCAGGCGCTGCTTCTGGGTGGCGGGGCTGATCATCCTTTCCCCGTCGGGGAACCGGCCGGTGGCCACGGTCCGCGCCCAGACCCGCAGGTCCTCCAGCTTGGAGATCATCGCGCCGGCGGCCCAGCCCCAGGAGGGGTTCCAGTCGGCCGCGTCCTCGACCTTGCCGGTCGCGGTCTGGTTCGTGTAGCCCTGGGAGTGCGGCTGCGGGAACTCGTTGCCGGTGGGGAAGCTCGTGTCGTCCAGGCCTGCCGGGTCGAGGACGTTTTCCTGGATGTAGTCCGCGAGGGTCTGTCCGCTGATCTTCTCGACGACCCGGCCCAGCAGGATCAGGTTGGTGTTGGAGTAGTCGAACTCCGCGCCGGGCTGGAACAGCACCGGGTGCTTGAAGGAGTAGTCGAGCAGTTCCCGCGGCGTGAACGGCCGGTCCGGGTCGGACGTCAGCGCCTTGAAGAAGCCTTCGTCCATCGAGTAGTTGAACAGTCCGCTGCGCATGCCGGCCAGTTGCCGAAGGGTGATCTCGTCGCCGTTCGGTACGCCGTCGACGTACGTGCCGATGGTGTCGTCCAGGCCGATCTTCCCGTCGTCGACCAGCTCCAGCACGGCCGTGACGGTGAACGTCTTGGTCTCGCTGCCGATCCGCATGAAGAGGTCGGGTGACATCTTCCGGCCGGTGCCCTTGTCGGCGACGCCGAAGGACTTCACGTACTCGCCCTTGTCGGGCGTCCAGACGCCGACGGACACACCGGGTATGTCCGCCTGCTTCATGACCTGCTGGACGGCCCGGTCGAGCTGCT
The DNA here is from genome assembly GCF_043198675.1 of Streptomyces sp. NPDC048734. Classification (NCBI taxonomy): domain Bacteria; kingdom Bacillati; phylum Actinomycetota; class Actinomycetes; order Kitasatosporales; family Streptomycetaceae; genus Streptomyces; species Streptomyces sp. NPDC048734. Next base: position 563,764 of record NZ_JBICUZ010000004.1, read on the forward strand.
GTTTCACGTCGGGCGTGAGGTCGCGGACGGCGTCGCCGGAGGGGGTCGGGGAGGGTGCCGCGACGACGGTGGCCCCGACGAGGGGCGCCGCCCCCGCCGTACCGCCCGCGAGCGGCAGTACCAGAGCCGTCACCGCGGCGGCGGCCACGGCCCCCCTGCGCGCACGGACATGCGGATGCGTCATGGGCTCACTCCCACCAGAAGACTCCGCCGCAGGCCACAGCCGCACCAGGGGCACGGGCCGCGCGGCCCATCGTCACCAGGATAGGAGCGGGTGCGGGCCGCCGCCTGGCGGCGGCCCGCACCCGGCCCCAGAGCCTGTCCGGCGGGTCGTGCCGGAGACGGGGGTCCGGCACGCCCGTCAGCGGTGGGGCCGGCCGCCGGGTCCCTGCGATGATCGGCGCATGTCCGCGCAGATCGCTCCGGCCCGGGTCACCGACATCCGGGAGGCCCTCGCCGACCACCACCGCTACTGGGGCGGGCGCGACCTGCGCGCCCTGCACCTCCTGCCGCTGGTCCACGAGTTCGGCTCGACGTGTCTGGCCGCCCGTTCCGCGGACGGCGTTCTCGGCCACCTCATCGGCTTCGTCACCCCGGACCGCACCGGCTACGTCCACCTGGTCGCCACCCGCGACGACGCCCGCGGCACGGGCCTCGGCCGCGCCCTGTACGACGCCTTCACGCGGGCGGCCCGCGCCCAGGGAGCCGTCCGGCTCAAGGCCGTCACCACGCCGGGCAACGAGGATTCCGTCGGGTTCCACCGCGGCCTCGGCTTCGCCGTCCGGCTGGAGGAGGAGTACAACGGGCCCGGTCAGTCACGGGTGGTGTTCACGCGGGAGCTGGCCCTTTGACCACCCGTACGTGGAGGTGGCCGTCGGCCAGGAACTCCGGTGGCGTGGGAGGCAGTTCGGCGTCGAAGCCGTACCCGGCCTTCTCCGCGACCCGGCAGGAGGCCGTGTTGGCAGCGGAGTGCAGCAGTCGCAGACGGTTCACCTCGGGGAAGGTGCTGAAGGCCCAGTGCGTGAGCGCGCCCAGCGCGCGCGGGGCCACGCCCCTGCCGCGTGCGGGAGCGGCGGTCCAGTAGCCCACCTCCGGCTCCGGACCGTACGGCGCTTTGAGGACGACGTGCCCCGCCAGCCGCCCCTCGCCGCCGTCGGGCCGGGCCTCCAGGACGGCGAAGGCGAGGCGCGCCCCCGTCTCCCAGCCCTCGTGCTGCGCCCGCAGCCAGTCCAGCGCCTCCGCCTCGTCCCGCACGGTCACGGCCGCCCAGCGGCGCAGCACCGGGTCCCGGTACGCCTCGGCCACTCCGGCGGCGTCCCCGGCGCGCCACGGGCGCAGCAGGAGTGCGGGCGCCGACGCGGTGGCGCCGGCCTCCAGTCGTACGGCTCGCGGGCCGGTGTCGTGCGTGGCGTCCATGACCGTCAGCCTAGGTGACGCCTCCTCAGACCTTCTTCCCGCCGTCCTCCGCCGCGGGCGGGGTGAGGGCCTGCTCCTCGGGGAGTTCGTCGACGTCGACGCCGCGGACCTGGGCCAGTTCGTGTTTGAGGGTGGCGAGTTCGGTGCCGCCGGCCATGTGGTGGGTGAGTTCCTCGAGGCCGACCCGGCTGCGGGAGGCGGAGAGTTCGAGGGTGCCCAGGCGCAGGACGCTGAAGTGGTCGCCGACCATGTAGGCGTGGTGGGGGTTGTGGGTGATGAAGATG
>NZ_JBICUZ010000005.1:0-508244 GCF_043198675.1 Streptomyces sp. NPDC048734
GGTCACATTCCGAACCCGGAAGCTAAGCCTCACAGCGCCGATGGTACTGCAGGGGGGACCCTGTGGGAGAGTAGGACGCCGCCGAACAATCATTCCGGGAAACCCCCGTGCCAATGGCACGGGGGTTTCCTGCGTTCACGGGGACTTTTCGGGCACGGATTATTCGGGTGAGTGGGTCGATGCCCGGGCACTACGGTGGCCCCATGAGCTACCTGATCAGGTCCGTGCGTGCCGAGGAGTGGCCGGCGGTGAAGGAGCTGCGGCTCCTGGCGTTGCGGGACCCGGTCGCGCACCTCGCCTTCCTGGAGACGTACGAGCAAGGGCTGGCGCGGCCCGACTCCTTCTGGCAGGAGCGGACGGCGGGAGGGGCCGAGGGGTCCGACCGGGCGCAGCAGATCGTCGCCGAAGGGCCGGACGGGGAGTTGGTGGGGACGCTCACCGTGCTCGTCGAGGAGGCCGGGACCAAGGACTGGGCGGGCTTTCCGATCGAGCAGCGGCAGGGGCACGTCGTCGGGGTGTTCGTGCGGTCCGAGTACCGCGGGATCGGACTGACCGAGGTGCTCTTCGACGCCGGGCTCGAATGGGCGTGGACACGCGGGCTGGAGCGCGTGCGGCTCATCGTGCACGAGGACAACGGCCGGGCCCGGACCTTCTATCGCAGGGCCGGCTTCATACCGAGCGGAGTCGTCGTGTCGCTGGCCGGGAACTCCGGCGGCCGCGAGCTGGAGTACGTCCTTGAGCGGACCGAGCGGACGTAGGTGTCACACCGGCAGTTCGTGGTGGGGCCAGCGCGCTCGGGCCTGCTCGCGGGAGCGGAGCAGGGCCAGGGTGGGAAGACCGATGACGGTGCCCTCGGCCAGCAGATCGGGGAGCTGGGCGAGCGGAGCCACGGCCGCCACGTCGTCCAGGATCAGGGTCAGTGGTGGGTCGAGCCGACCGGAGGATGACCGTTCGGCCATGCGCCGGCCGCGCTCGACCACGCTTGAGACGAGGGCCGTGAGGAAGGGCATCGCGCCGGGACGCGTCCTCGGGTCCTCGATGGATTCACCGACCACATAAAGCGTTCCCCCTTCGTCGACGAAGGAATCCAAGGCGAGGGCGTCAGTTCGATGAGGAGTGCAGGCCTCGCGGACGTTCACCGTGGAGAGGGCGGCCAGGGCCCGGGTCGTCAGTTCCTGGGCGATGTCCCGCCGTTCGGGGTGGGCCGTCAGGGCGGCTTCCAGCTCGCCCGCGGAACCGGCCGCGGCCTTCGGATTCGTGCGCAGGGTGCGGACCGCTTCCTGGAGCCCGGTGCCCTGGGACCAGCGGTGCACGTGGCGGACGGTGCGGCCGTCGACGGCGGCGGCGTGCAGGTAGCTGCGCAGGAGCGTCTCGGCGGTCTCGGCGACCGCCTGGTCCAGGCGGGCGGTGGGCCGGACGGGCGTGAGGAGGGCGCTCGCACGGGCGGCCGCCGTCGCCTTGTCCTCGCAGCCCGCCGTGGGTGACCAGTGCAGGCGGGCCGGGGTGTCGCAGAGGTGGCTGGGGTCGTAGAGAAGGACCGGCCCGAGCTTGGCCCGGGCGTCCTTGGTGTCCTGCCAGAGCGCGGCGTGCGAGGTGAGGACCAGGACGGCGCCCTCGGCGTCGCGTACGGCCCGGGCCGCGGTGGTGTGGCGGGTGTCGGGCGCGGCGTAGAGGACCGTGCCCTCGGGGCGGGAAGCCGCCTCCCAGCCGACGGGCGGCTCGGTCCGGGTGACGGGAAGGGGCTCCACGGCCTGCGGTGCGGGTTCCGTCCGGGGGGTGGGCACCTCGTGCCGGGCCGGGCGGGCCACCGGCTCCGGAACCGGTGCCGGAGCCGGCAGGGGCACCTCCTGGTCGGGCCGCGTCCTGCGACCCGCCCGTACGGCCCGCCATCTCGCCACCGTGCCCAGCGCGAAGACCGTGAGCACCAGAAGGATCATCACCTGGCCGATGAACAGGCCCCAGAACAGGCCGTAGCCGGAGAGGGCCGACGGGTCGGCGGCCGGCCAGGCGCCGGCGACGTCGTGCGGCCGGCCGACGAGGTGGCGCATGGCCAGGGGCGTGCTGGGGAAGGTGACACCGGCCGGCCAGGAGCCGTGGGCGAAGAGGGCCGCGAGGCCCGTCGCCGTCCACACCAGCAGCGTCATGCCGAGCAGGAACGCGAGCAGCCCGACCAGCAGACCGTCGGGGACGCCTCCCTGGCCCTGCCTGCGGTCCTGGCCCTGGCCGCGGTGGTCGCCCGGTCTCATCGCGCCCCCCGCGCCTACGCCACCGTCGACTCGGACGAGCCGTCCAAGTCGGGCAGGTGCTGTTCCACGAAGGCCGCCGCCCGCCGCTCCTGTTCCAGCTCCGCGGCGCGCAGCGCGTCGTCCTCGGCGAGGTCGGCCGACGACTGGGTCATCGCGCGGTCGGTGAAGACCAGCGGGCGTTCCGTCTCGGTGATCAGGTGTTTGACGACCTGGACGTTGCCGTTGACGTCCCACACCGCGATGCCCGGGGTGAGGGTGGGGATGATCTCCACCGCCCAGCGGGGCAGGCCGAGCACGCGGCCCGTCGCCCTCGCCTCGTCGGCCTTCTGGGCGTAGATCGTCCGTGTCGACGCCATTTTGAGGATGGCGGCGGCCTCCTTCGCCGCCGCTCCGTCGACCACGTCGGACAGGTGGTGGACGACCGCGACGAAGGACAGGCCGAGGCGGCGGCCGAACTTCAGCAGCCGCTGGAACAACTGCGCCACGAAGGGGCTGTTGATGATGTGCCAGGCCTCCTCGACCAGGAAGATGCGCTTCTTCCGGTCGGGGCGGATCCAGGTGTGCTCCAGCCACACGCCGACGATCGCCATGAGGATCGGCATGGCGATGGAGTTGCGGTCGATGTGGGACAGGTCGAAGACGATGAGCGGGGCGTCCAGGTCGATGCCGACCGTCGTCGGGCCGTCGAACATGCCGCGCAGGTCACCGTCGACGAGGCGGTCCAGCACCAGCGCCACGTCCAGGCCCCACGCCCGTACGTCGTCTATGGCGACGTTCATCGCCTCGGCCGACTCCGGTTCGGGGTGCCGCAGCTGCTCGACGATGTCGCTGAGCACCGGCTGGCGTTCGACGATCGTCTCGTTGACGTAGGCGTGCGCGACCTTGAGGGCGAAGCCGGAGCGTTCGTCCAGGCCGTGGCCCATCGCGACCTCGATGATGGTGCGCAGCAGTGCCAGCTGGCCCGTCGTCGTGATCGACGGGTCCAGTGGGTTGAGGCGGATGCCGTGGTCCAGGGCGGCCATCGGGTCCAGGCGGATGGGGGTTATGCCGAGCGCCTGCGCGATGAGGTTCCATTCGCCGACGCCGTCCTCGCCCTGGGCGTCCAGGACGCACACCTGGCGGTCCCGGAAGCGCAGCTGGCGCAGGACGTACGTCTTCTCGAGGGCCGACTTGCCGTTGCCGGACTCCCCGAGGACCAGCCAGTGCGGGGCCGGGAGCTGTTGGCCGTACAGCTGGAAGGGGTCGTAGATGTAGCCCTTGCCCGAGTAGACCTCGCGGCCGATGATCACGCCCGAGTCGCCGAGGCCGGGGGCGGCGGTCGGGAGGTAGACCGCCTGGGCCTGGCCAGTGGAGGTGCGGACGGGCAGGCGGGTGGTCTCGACCTTGCCGAAGAGGAAGGACGTGAAGGCGTCGGTGAGGACGGACATCGGGTCCCGCATGTAAAGCCCTACCTTCGGATGCCGGTGGCGAACGGGAGGGTGTTCACGAACGCGCGGTGGTGCTCTCGGTCGCACCACTCCAGCTTGAGGTACGACTTGCCCGCGGACGCCCTGATCGTCCGCTTGTCGCGGGCCAGTGCCTCCGGATTGCGGGAGGAGACGGTGATGTAGCCGACGAGGTTGACGCCGGCCGCGCCGCTCGCGAGGTCCTCGCCGCGCTGGTCGATGCGGGAGTGGGCGGCCACGTCGCGCGGGTCCACCGTACGGTTCATCTTGGCGGCCCGGCTCGCCTCCGCCTCGTCGTTCGTCTTCTCGGTCAGCATGCGTTCGATGGCGACCTCGGTGGGTTCGAGGTCCATCGTCACGGCGACCGTCCGGATGACGTCCGGGGTGTGGACGAGGAGCGGGGCCAGGAAGTTGACGCCGACGGGCGTCATCGGCCACTCCTTCACCCAGGCCGTGGCGTGACACCAGGGGGCCCGGGTGGAGGACTCGCGGGTCTTGGCCTTGAGGTACGTCGGCTCCATGGCGTCCAGCTCGGCCGGCCAGGCGTTGCGCCGGGTCATCGCCTGGATGTGGTCGATCGGGTGGTCCGGGTCGTACATGGAGTGGATGAGCGACGACAGGCGGCCCTGGCCGAGGGGCTGGCGGACCCGGATGTCCGCCTCCTGGAGGCGGGAGCAGATGTCGGTCAGCTCGCGGGCCATGACGACGGCGAGACCGGCGTCGCGGTCCAGCTTGCGGCCGTTCTGCGGGCGGGCGGCACGGGCCATGGCGTTCGCCTCGGCGGCCAGTTCGCGCGTGTAGTGCATGCAAGCGACCAGGTAGGCGCGGTGCTGCTCGCTGCTCGTCGACACCATCGACTGGAGCTGGTCGTACGACGACTGCAGCCACGGCGGGGCCTTGTCGTCGCCGCGCTGGGTGACGTCCTTGGCGTGGGCGTCGGGGTCGGCCGGGAGGGTGCGGGCGAGCATCTGGAGGCGGGTGACGAAGCCGTCGCCGTTGGCCACGTGCTTGAGGAGCGTGCCGAAGCGGTCGACGAGGGCCTCCTGGTCCTCGCTGTCGCGCAGGCCGACGCCGGGCCCCTCGATCTCGATGGCCGCGGTGACCGTACGGCGGTCGGCGTGCAGCAGGACGGCGATCTCGTCGGGGCCGAAGGGGGCGGCCAGCCAGCTGATCCGGCCGATTCCGGGCGGCGGGCCGATCTCGATCTCCTGCCCGTCGATCCGGGTGCCCGCCTCCATGACGGCCGAGCGGTAGACCGTGCCGCGGCGCAGGGTGCGCTTGTAACTGCGGTTGATCTCGAACCACTTGTAGAACGTGCGGTGCTTGTACGGCATGTAGACCGCGGCGATCGCGATCATCGGGAAGCCGGCGAGCAGCACGATCCGCAGGGTCAGGACGGGGACGAGGAGCCCGCACATCATGCCGAGGAACGCGCCGACGACGATGAGCGCGATCTCTCCGGACTCGCGGTTGCGGCCGACGATCGCGTTCGGCCGGGCGCGGCCGATCAGATATGTACGGCGGGGCGTGACCACGTGGGACACGTGGGAATCAGTCGTCAACGCCCTTCACCTCCGGTGCGGTTGGTGCTGCTGTTGCGGTTGTTTCCGGCGTGCGGGGTGTTCACCGGGCTGCCGGCGCGGGGCGCGGGTGCGGCGGAGGGGACGGATCCGCCGCCTCCGTTCGAGGTACGCGAGCTGTGCGCGGCCACGCCGCCGGCGGTCTGGTTGGCCGGGCGCTGGCCACTGGAGGAGGACCCGCCGCCGTTGCTGTCGGCGCGGGTGCTGTGCGTCTTGATGCCCTGGGCGACGAGGGTGGCGGGGGAGCTGATGACGGCCGCGGCCTTGCGCTCGGCGCCCTGCATCATGCGGTTGTTGCGCGAGTTGGCGATCTCGTCGCCGAAGCCGGGCACGAAGCGGTAGATCATCGCGCTGGCGAAGATGGCCAGCAGGATGATGGACAGGCCGGAGACGACCGCGCCGAAGGCGTTCGGGCCGTCGTCGGCGGAGAGCGCGCCGGCCAGGCCGAGGACGATCACGACGACCGGCTTGACCAGGATGACGGCGATCATGATGCCGGCCCAGCGGCGGACGTGGCCCCACAGGTTCTTGTCGACGAGGCCCGCGTAGACGACCGTGCCGAGCAGGGCGCCGACGTAGAGCAGGGCGGCCCGCAGGACAAGCTCCAGCCACAGGACGCCGGCGGCGAGGATGGACACCAGGGAGACCACGATCAGCATGATCGGGCCGCCGCCGATGTCCTCGCCCTTCTCCAGGGCGGCGGAGAAGGTGCCGAAGAAGGTGTCGGTCTGGTTGCCGGTGGTCTTCGCCAGGGCCTCGCTGATGCCGTCGGTGGCCGAGACGACCGTGTACAGGATCAGCGGCGTGAAGGCGGAGGCGAGGACGGTGAGCCACAGGAAGCCGACGGCCTCGCCGATCGCGGTGGTGAGGGGGACTCCCCGGACGGCCCGCTTGGCGACGGCCAGCAGCCACAGCAGGAGGGTCAGGACGGTCGACGCGGCGAAGACGACGGCGTACTGCTGGAGGAACCGGGCGTTGGTGAAGTCGACGTTCGCGGTGTCCTGCACGGCGACGCTGAGCTTGTCGACGGTCCAGGCGGCGGCCTCGGCACAGCCCTTGGCCAGCGAGGAGAGGGGGTCGGCCGTGTCGGAGACGGTGGGGGTGGTGGTGCCGGAGCGGGCGTTGCCCCGCTCGCAGTACTCCTTGGCCTGACCCGGGATGAGGCTGCAGTCGACGCCGTCCGAGGCCGAGGGCGAGGCCGACGGCGAGGGCGACGGGCTGGGGGTGGGCACGGCGGCGGCGCGGGTGGCCAGCAGTACGGCCGACGCCTGGACGGCCGTGACGATCGCGGCGAGCCGGAGCACGCGGGGCGGGTTACCGGGCATACGTGAACCCTCCGTACTCCTCGATGGCCTTGCTGATCTCGTCGGAGGAGGCGGCCCTGTCGTCGCCCGGGACCGGGGCGGGGCCGTCCTGCTGTTCGTCGGCGGCGACCTTCCAGTCGCCCTCGACCCACTGGAGGTCGAAGGTCCAGGTCTTCCACGACGAGGTGACGGGGTCGGTCGACTTCTCCCCGGACATGCCGATCAGACCGAGGTACCAGACGGCGACCTTCGCGGTGGTGTCGGTGTACGCCTGGACCGTGGTGCCCACCGGGACGACGCGTGAGACGAAGGTGTTGCCCGTCGGCGCGTTGCCGTCGGCGTCGAGACCCAGCTTGGCGAGGAAGTCGGCCGAGTAGGCCCGGTCCATCGGGGCCTGGAGCCCGGCCGCCGCGGCGGCGGTGTAGACGGTGCCGACCAGGGCGTGCCGGCTCTCCTTCTGGAACATGCCGGTCGAACCCAGCGCGACGGCGTAGTTGGCGGCGGCGGACTGGGCGCCCTGCTCGGTCCGGGCGAAGCCCGACGGGACGTCGCCGGCTCTCGTCTTCACCGGCTTCGTCCCGCTCGCCGCCGTCGACGAGGTCCTCGGCTTGTCGCCGCTGCCCTCGCCCGTGGCCGCGGTGGAAGAGGAATCGTCTCCTCCACGGTTCGCGAAGGCGATCGCGGCGATCAGGAGGACGACGACGCCGACCACCATGACCAGGCTGCGCGAGGACGAGCGGGCGGGGCGGCGGGCGCCGCCGTAGGGGTCGGCTTCGGGCAGGCGCACACGGGTGCCCGCGGGCTCGCCGTAGTCGTGTTCGTCTCCGGGACTCATGCCGTGTACGCCCCCTCGATGCCGTACCGGAACACGTAGTAGTACGACGGTAGCCGTGCTGGTTCCCGCGCGGGCGCGGTGTGGTGACTCGACATCAGGGAAACGCAACCTCAGCCGGTGGGCACGACGGGTGGGTGGGGTGGAGGGGGCCGGGAGTGCCCGGAGCGGACTGGCGGTGGGCGGCGCCCGCTACACGGCCATGCCGTACACGATCGTGAACAGGGTGCCGAGGGAGCCGATGATGAAGACGCCCGTCAGCCCGGCGATGATGAGGCCCTTGCCCTGTTCCGCGCTGAAGGTGTCGCGCAGGGCCGTCGCGCCGATGCGCTGCTTGGCGGCGCCCCAGATCGCGATGCCGAGGCAGAGGAGGATGGCGATGGCCATCACCACCTCGATCATCACCTTGGCCTCGTTGCCCAGGCTGCCGAAGGGGCCCCAGTCCGGAGCGATCCCGCCGATGATGGTGTTGATGTCGCCCTTGTCGGCCGCAAAGAGCATGTAAGTCACCGCCCCTGGTGGGTAGTTCCGAGATGCCCCTGCGGTGTGCAGAGGTCACGTCTCATTGTCGCCGACAAAGCCGCCTTCGTATGTCGACTTGGCGTCATTGACGGGCGGGATTCGTACGAATGGCACGCACTCGTCACTCTGTGTATCACGGCAGGTCACGCCGGGCAATGAAGTCGGAGCGGAACCTGTCGTGCGGTTCCGTCGTTGACCCACTTCACGGCCGTGCGCCGTTTCTGACGGCTGGTCGGGTGAGCTTCCGTTTTCGATGGTCTCATGACTGAGGGCGAACGGGAGGCGGGGCTGCTGCTCGCCCTCCGCGCGCTCCCCGACCGTGTGTCAGCGGTGCGGACGGGCGGTTGTCTCGGCTTCGCCGTCCGTGTCCGCCGCGCCCGCCGTTCCGTTCACGCCGTCGGCTTCACCGGCTTCGTCCACGCCCTCCACGAAGTGGTCGAACTCCCCTGCCCGTACGCCCAGGACGAACGCGTCCCACTTGCGCCGGTTCGTCGTGACCACGTTGTCCGGGTCGTTGGTCTCCCGGAGATATACGGGGGCCTCTCCGTCGTCGCCCTCGCCGAAGGCGATCTCGATCCAGGGGCCGGGGCCGGTCGCCTCCGGCGGCGCGGCGCGAACCCACGTCAGGTCGGGGGGGATGTCGGTCACGGGAGATTCCTTCCGCACGGGCCTCGGCGACATGAGGACGATAGCCCGGCCCGGCCCGGCTCCGGGTCAGTCGATCCGGTGCACCGCCTGGGTCGTGAGCTCGTAGCGGGCGCCCACGACGGCCAGCTCGCCGGCCGTGATCCTCGCGGCGAGGTCGGGTTCGGCGGCGAGCAGGGAGCGGACGGCCAGGACGTTCGCGTCGACGGTGGCGTCGACGCGGGCGTCACCTTCCTTCGTGCGGTCGATGAAGGGGCGTATCCGGTCGGCCAGGTACTGGATGTGCGCGGGCAGCCGTTCGCCGGAGAGGTCCGCCTCGACCGCCGCGCGCACGGCGCCGCAGGACTGGTGACCGAGAACGACGACCAGCGGTATGCCCAGCTCCAGCACGCCGTAAGCGACGCTGCCGAGGACGGCTTCGTCGAGGACCTCACCGGCCGTGCGGACGGTCATCAGGTCGCCGAGGCCCTGGTCGAAGACCAGCTCGGGCGGGACGCGGGAGTCGATGCAGCCGAGGACGACGGCGAAGGGGTGCTGGCCCTGCGTCAGGCTCTGCCGGACGGAAGGGGTCTCGTCCGGGTGCCGTTCGCGGAAGGTGCGCCAGCGACGGTTGCCGGCGGCCAGTTCCCGCAGGGCCTCCGACGCGGTGGCGGGGCGGGCCGGCTTGCGGGGGGCGGGCGTGGCGGAGGCCGGCGCCGCGGTGAGGGGCGCGCCGCCCACGGTCATCGCACCGACCAGGCCGCCGCGCAGCAGGGTGCGGCGGGCGGGGGCCGGGAGGAGGGCGGCCGGGCGGGGGGAGGTGTCAACGTCAGGGATCACGGAAGGGAACGTATGCGCGAGACCCGGGATCGGTGCGGAGGTTGCCCGAACATGGGAGTCGATGGGGAATCCGCTACCGGACGATGGGCTGTGCTTGGCGTGCACCGGGAGCGGCCTTGACGCGGCCGACCGGGAGGGGCGCATCCGGCGGTGACGGGGCGGCGCCCCGTCGGGGTCGGTCCGGCCGGCGGTGGATGCGCCGGTTGCACGGGATTCCGCGGGGGAAGCTCATACACTGACGCGGGCGGAAAGCCGTACGGGCGAGGGGCGGTTGACGGTGCGTAAGGCGTGGATCCTGGCGGGTGCCGCGACTGCGGCGGGGCTCAGCTTCGTGATGCTGCTCGTCGTCGGCGTGTACGTCATCGCCGGGAACCTCGCGGGCGGCGTGGGCGGCAGGAGCGTCGGGCTGGCCAAGGGTGCCGTGCCCGCCGCCTACCAGGCGCTCGTGCAGAAGTGGGGCAACCTCTGCTCCGCGATCGACCCGGCGCTGCTCGCCGCCCAGCTCTACCAGGAGAGCGGATTCAACCCCAACGCCAAGAGCCCCGCGGCGGCCCAGGGGATAGCGCAGTTCATCCCCGGCACCTGGGCCACCCACGGCATCGACGGCGACGGGGACGGCGACCGTGACGTGTGGGACCCGAATGACGCGATTCCGTCGGCCGCGTCCTACGACTGCGAACTCGCCTCGTACGTCAAGAAGGTGCCGGGCGACCCCACCCACAACATGCTCGCGTCCTACAACGCGGGGGCCTATGCGGTCATCAAGTACGGGGGTGTGCCGCCGTACCGGGAGACCCAGAACTACGTGAAGACGATCACCACGCTGGCGAAGAGCTTCGCCGCGCCGGTCACCCGGGTCGATCCGTCCGAGCAGGCCGCCGGGGCGATCTACTTCGCCCAGAAGAAGCTGGGGACGCCGTATCTGTGGGGTGGCAACGGCACGCCTGAGCAGGGCGGACGGTTCGACTGCTCGGGGCTGACCAAGGCGGCGTACGAGAGTGTCGGGATCACCCTGCCCCGGGTGGCCAACGACCAGTACAACGCGGGGCCGCACCCCTCGCGGGACGAGCTGCTGCCGGGCGACCTGGTGTTCTTCTCGACCGATCCGACCAACTCCCGGGCCATCGACCACGTCGGCATCTACGTCGGCGGCGGGTACATGATCGACGCGCCCCGCACGGGGGCGGTCATCCGGTTCGACCCGATCGACACCCGCAAGTACTTCGGTGCCACGCGGGTCACCGAAGATGGCGCGAAAGCGCTCCCCACGAGGGTCTGAGCCGGACGGGGACCCGTAGCCTGAGCTGCGGTGACGTATCTCTCTTCGATAACGTCTGCGTGATCATTCGGTGGAGAGTGGAACGTATCAACGGGGGTCGTGCGTTCCTGTTGACGTAGCCGAGCAATGCCTGTGACCGACCGACAGAGCGGCGAACGCGGATCTACGACCACGGGGGTGGGTACGAGCGGCGTGCGTGAGGCGCGCCCGGCAGCAACGACGAAGGGGCCGCAGCACCATGGCTGGACTCGCCGCATCCGGGTCGAATCCTGACGTCGACCTGCTCTACGACATCAACGGCCTGGCCAAGGAGGCCCCGCACTGGCTGGACCGGATCGTCGAGTTCGTCGGCGAGTACGGGCTGCTCCTGGCGATGGTGCTGCTCGTGCTCTGGTGCTGGTGGACCGTGCGGCGGCGGCCCGTGTCGGCCGAGGAGGCCGCCTCCTCCGTGGCCGCGCTGGTGTGGGTGCCGTTGGCCGCCGCGGTCGCGGTCCTGGTGAACGTGCCGATACGGGGTTTCGTGGAACGGCCCCGGCCCTTCCTCGACCACCAGGGCCTGGAGGTCCTGGTCGCAGGGAAGACCGACTACTCCTTCGTGAGCGACCACGCGACGATCACCATGGCGATGGGGGTCGCGCTGTTCGTCGCCCACCGCAGGTTCGGAATCGTGGGGATCGGGCTGGGGCTGGTGGAGGGGTTCTGCCGGGTCTACATGGGGGTGCACTACCCGACGGACGTCATCGGGGGGTTCGCGCTCGGTACGGCTGTGGCGCTGCTGCTGTCGCCGGTGGCCTCGATGCTGCTCACCCCCGTGCTGAAGGCGGTGGAGCGGACCGCGTGGCTGGGATGGGCCGTGCGGGCGCGCTCCGTGCGGGGCACGGGGGAGGACGCCGTGGTCCCGGGGGCCAGGGTCGGGGCGGCCTCCGCCGAGGAGCGGGACCTGGCCGCGTAGGCGGTCGCGCGGCCGGCGCCCCGGGGCCGGGGCCGGGGGCCCGTCGGTCCCGGGGCGCCGGCCGCGGTCCGGCGGCGGGTGGTCGCGGTCCGGGCCGGCCTCGTCACAGCGACTGTGCGTACGTGAAGAAGCCGGTCGGGTCGTACTGGCGCTTCACCTCGGTGAGGTGCGGGAGCGCCGGGCCGTAGTACGCCTTCTTCCAGGTCGGCAGGGTGGGGTCGGCGTAGTTCTGGTAGGCGGCGCCCGAGGCGTGCGGTGCCATGGCGCGGTGGGCCGCGGTGAGCCAGGACCGGGCCGTCGTGCCCGTCGTGCCCGCGCGCCACGACACCAGGTACTGGGCCAGCATCCGGGAGCGGCGGTGGACGAACGCCGTGGCCGTGGGGGAGACCCGGTTGATCGCGCCGCCCAGGGCGGTGAGCGCGATGCTGCCGGAGCCGCCCCGGACGGTCCCCAGCTGCCGCAACAGGGTCTGGACGCCCGCTGCCGAGAGGGAGCGGTCGAAGAAGTCCGAGCAGGCCGCGTAGGTCTCGCGGCCCAGGGCGCCCCGCGGGGAGCGGCCGGGGGTCGGACCGGGCAGGTGGCACTGGGCGTCGGTGGCGAAGGAGGAGCATCCGGCGTAGACCTCCATGGCCTCCTCGTAGGAGCGGCGGCGCAGCGACACGGTCGTCGCGGAGGCGCCCACGCGGTCCGCGAGGCGGTCGACGGCGTTCTGCAACTGGCCGTGGGTGCCGATGCAGAAGGCGGACACGGAGATCCTCGGGGTGCCGCCGGGCGTGCCCGCCAGGTGGAGGGCGGACCAGATCTCGTCCGGCTGGGACGGGCCCCATTCCTGCCAGGCCCGCAGCACGGCCGCGGCCTTCGCCCAGGGCCAGGAGAGGCGGCCGGTCACCGCCTGGGGGGCCGGGTGGGTGGTGAAGCGGAGTTCGGTGACGACGCCGAAGTTGCCGTTGCCCGCTCCGCGCAGTGCCCAGAACAGGTCCTTGTGGTGCGTGGCGTCCGCCGTGAGCCGCCTGCCGTCCGCCGTGACGATCGTCGCCTGGGTGAGGCTGTCGCAGGTGAGGCCGTAGGCGCGGGAGACGACGCCGTGGCCGCCGCCCAGGACCAGGCCGGAGACACCGACCGTCGGGCAGGAGCCGGCCGGGATCGTCACGCCCTTGGCGGCGAGCGTGCGGTAGACGTCGATCAGTTTGGCGCCGGCGCCGACGACGGCCGAACCGCCGCTCGCGCGGACCCGGTTCAGCCGGGAGACGTCGAGGACCAGCCGGCCGTCGCCCGAGGACCAGCCGCCGTAGGAGTGGCCGCCGTTGCGGATGGCGACCTTGGTGCCGTGGGCGCGGGCGTACGCCAGGGCGGTACGGATGTCGTCGGGATGGGCGACGTAGGCGACCGCGGCCGGCCGGAGGGTGTCGAAGCGGGTGTTGTACAGCTGCCGGGCCGCCGTCCACGAGGCGTCCGCGGGGCGGATCAGGGGGCCGTCGAGGGAGCGGTCGAGGGCGGCCCAGTCGGCGGCGGCCACGGCGCGCGCGGTCCGTGGCGGGATCTTGCCGTCCGCCGTGCCGGAGAGGGCCTGGGAGACGGGGGCGGTCCCCAAGGAGCCGCCGCCGTCGACGCCCGGCCGGCACGCGGCCGTCGTGACGGCGGCCGTGCCGCCTGCGATGAACGTACGCCGATGCATGTCCGACCGTCCTGTGCCTTCCGTCGTCCCAGGGAGCCAGACGGGGTCCAGGGCCCGGGGGTTCCCCGCGGAGGGGAACGGGACGGGTCAGTCGTGGATGTGGCCGGCGGCGTCCGCTCTGGCCAGGCTTCTCGCCCTGCGCGCCGGGCCGTGCCAGCCGCAGGTGCAGCGGGCCAGGCAGAAGGGGCCGCGTTCGACGGTCGTGGTGGTGTGGGTTTCCCCGTCGCCGGGGGAGGAGACCGAACGGTCCTGCTGGGTCACGGAGTCAACCGTACCCAGTCCCGGCGGAAAGAACGCCCGCGACCGCCGTGAACCCCGCTCGCGCGTGACGGGTGCCGCCCACCCGTCGTTATCGGGAACGACAGGGGACCCGTGACGGACGTACCGGCTGGGGGTAGACAGGCGATGGCTCAGCGGCAGCAGCGGCGGTGGGGTACGGCGGTCGTCGCGGGGCTGGCGGCCGGGGTCTGGGCCGGTGCCGCCGCCGGGTGCGCCGGGCCCGGGAACGCCGCCGAGGACGCGCCGGCCGCCGACCCGGTCGAGACGCTCCGCCGGGCGGCCGACGCGCTGGTGGCGGCGGGCAGTTCGAAGGCCCGGACGTCGATGGAGATGGCCACCGGCGGGACCCGCGTGACGATCCGGGGCGAGGGCGTCTACGACTACCGCCGGCAGCTCGGGCGGCTGAAGGTGGTGCTCCCGCAGGATCCGTCCGGCGTCAGTGGGCACCGGCCCATCGTCGAACTCCTCGCGCCCGGCGCGCTGTTCATGAAGAACCGGGGCGCGGGCGTGCCCGCCGACAAGTGGGTGCGGGTGGACACGGCGACGCTGTCCGACGGGAACCTGGTGACCGGTGGCGCGACCAACCCGTACGCAGCCGCCGAGGTGCTGCGCGGGACGCGCACCGCGACCTATGTGGGGCGGGGCCGGCTGGCGGGGACCGACGTGCGGCACTTCCGCGGCACCGCCGACCTCGCGGTGGCCGCGAGGGGTGCCTCGGCGGGCGGCCGGGACTCGCTGGGGGCGGCGGCGAAGGGGTTCGCCACCGCCCGGGTCCCCTTCGACGTCTACCTCGACGACGAGGGACGCATCCGCAAGGTCCGGCACCGGTTCACCTTCGTCAACGGACGGCAGAAGGAGGCCGTCGCGGTCGCCTCGACGACGCTGCTGTACGACTTCGGGGCGCCCGTCGACGTACGGCTGCCGGTGCCCGCGGACATCTACGCCGGGCGGATCGCGGAGGAGTGAGCCGGGCCGGCGCCGCGGGGCGGGCGGCCGGTGACCGTCCGGTGGGGGCCGGATCCGGCCAGGAAACCGGTATGAGGACTAGCCCGTCCGTGCCATGCGCGGCGTGTGCGCCGCTCCCTACTCTAGGAAGTCGGTGACGGCAGGGACGAGGTGATGCGCGTGGCTCCGGTCGGTGGTACGGCGGTACAGGACCACGTGGCCCTCGCCGAGATCGAACTGTGCGGGGAGCTGATCATCGCGGCCTCCGCCGCCGAGGAGCGGCTCAGCCTGGAGAGCATCGACGAGGTGCTGAGGGTGGCCGAGGAGCGTGAGGCCCGCGCCGGCTGACGCGCGGGCCCCGGTCGGTGCCAGGGGGGACAGGCTCAGGGGCAGGGCCGGGATCAGGTCCGCAGCAGGCGGCCGATGGCCTTCGTGGCCTCCTCGACCTTCGCGTCGATCTCGTCGCCGCCCTTGACGGCCGCGTCGGCGACGCAGTGGCGCAGGTGCTCCTCCAGCAGTTGCAGCGCGAAGGACTGCAGGGCCTTGGTGGAGGCGGACACCTGGGTGAGTATGTCGATGCAGTAGGTGTCCTCCTCGACCATGCGCTGGAGGCCCCGGATCTGCCCCTCGATGCGACGCAGGCGCTTGAGGTGCTCGTCCTTCTGTTTGTGGTAGCCGTGCACACCGCGGTCGTGGTCGGTCACGGCCTCTTCGGTGGCCGCCCCGGCCTCGGTGGTCGTCATGGTGTCCTCCAGACATATACCCCTACTGGGTATATCGTACCGAACTTTGCGGGGTATGGGGCCTGGAGCTGCGGCTGCCGACGGCTCGTGGAACGGACCACCGGGCGGCCCCGCTGCCGGTCGTCGTGGTTCATGGGTGACACTGGTGGGCGGCCCATTAGCCGTGGCCGGATGATGCGCCTAGCATCAGCCTGACCGAAACCGATGCATCCTGAGGACCCCACGTGCGCTTTCGTCTGACCCCCAGGGAGACGAGCTTCTACGACATGTTCGCCGCGTCCGCGGACAACATCGTCACGGGCTCGAAACTCCTCATGGAACTGCTCGGGGCGGACACCGCCGGCCGGGCCGAGATCGCAGAGCGTATGCGGGCCGCGGAACACGCCGGTGACGACGCCACGCACGCGATCTTCCACCAGCTGAACTCCTCCTTCATCACGCCGTTCGACCGCGAGGACATCTACAACCTCGCGTCGTCCCTCGACGACATCATGGACTTCATGGAGGAGGCCGTCGACCTCGTCGTCCTCTACAACGTCGAGGAACTGCCCAAGGGCGTCGAGCAGCAGATCGAGGTGCTGGCGCGGGCGGCGGAGCTGACCGCCGAGGCCATGCCGAACCTGCGGACCATGTCCAACCTCACCGAGTACTGGATCGAGGTCAACCGGCTGGAGAACCAGGCCGACCAGATCCACCGCAAGCTGCTCGCCCACCTCTTCAACGGCAAGTACGAAGCGATCGAGGTGCTGAAGCTCAAGCAGATCGTGGACGTGCTGGAGGAGGCCGCGGACGCCTTCGAGCACGTGGCGAACACGGTGGAGACCATCGCGGTCAAGGAGTCCTGACCCCTTCATGGACACCTTCGCTCTGGTCGCGACCATCGCGGTCGCGCTCTTCTTCACGTACACGAACGGCTTCCACGACTCGGCGAACGCGATCGCGACGTCCGTGTCGACGCGGGCGCTGACGCCGCGGGCGGCGCTGGCGATGGCCGCGGTGATGAACCTCGCCGGCGCCTTCCTCGGCTCCGGGGTCGCCAAGACCGTCAGCGAGGGGCTGATCGAGACGCCCGAGGGGTCGCAGGGGATGGGGATCCTCTTCGCGGCGCTGGTGGGGGCGATCACCTGGAACCTCGTCACCTGGTACTTCGGCCTGCCGTCCTCGTCCTCCCACGCGCTGTTCGGCGGCATGGTGGGCGCGGCGCTGGCCGGCGGGACGCAGGTCTACTGGAGCGGGGTGCTGGAGAAGGTCGTCATCCCGATGTTCGTGTCGCCGGTGGTCGGCCTGCTGGTCGGCTACCTGGTGATGACGGCGATCATGTGGATCTTCCGGCGCGCCAACCCGCACAAGGCCAAGCGGGGCTTCCGCATCGCGCAGACGGTGTCGGCGGCCGGCATGGCGCTCGGGCACGGTCTGCAGGACGCGCAGAAGACGATGGGCATCGTGGTGATGGCGCTGGTCATCGCCGACGTCGAGGACTACGGCGACCCGATCCCGGTGTGGGTCAAGATCGTGTGCGCCGTGATGCTGTCGCTGGGCACCTACGCGGGTGGCTGGCGCATCATGCGCACGCTCGGCCGGAAGATCATCGAGCTGGACCCCCCGCAGGGCTTCGCGGCCGAGACGACCGGCGCCTCGATCATGTTCATCTCCGCGTTCCTCTTCAAGGCGCCGATCTCGACGACGCACGTCATCACCTCGGCGATCATGGGTGTGGGCGCGACCAAGCGGATCAACGCCGTGCGGTGGGGCGTCGCCAAGAACATCGTCCTCGGCTGGTTCATCACCATGCCGGCGGCGGCGGTCGTCGCGGCCTGCGCCTTCTGGCTCGTCAACCTGGCGTTCCTGTAGGGCACGCGGAGCCCGCCCGGCGGGTGGGGCTGCGCGGACGGTGTCCGTCCCTGCCCCCCGGCCCTTTGCGGGCAAACGCGCGAGCCCGCCCCCCGGGAGCCGGGGGGCGGGCTCTTCTGCGTCCTCGCGGTGGCACCGCCATGCAGCACCGCGAGGGGTCCTAGCCGAAGCGGCCCGAGATGTAGTCCTCGGTGGCCTGGACCGACGGGTTGGAGAAGATGCGTTCCGTGTCGTCGATCTCGATCAGCCGGCCGGGCTGCCCGACGGCCGCCAGGTTGAAGAAGGCCGTGCGGTCGGAGACGCGCGCCGCCTGCTGCATGTTGTGCGTGACGATGACGATCGTGAAGCGTTCCTTCAGCTCGCCGATCAGGTCCTCGATGGCGAGGGTGGAGATCGGGTCGAGCGCGGAGCAGGGCTCGTCCATCAGCAGGACGTTCGGCTCCACCGCGATCGCCCGCGCGATGCACAGACGCTGCTGCTGGCCGCCGGAGAGGCCCGAGCCCGGCTTGTTCAGGCGGTCCTTCACCTCGTTCCACAGGTTCGCGCCCTTGAGGGACTTCTCGACGACGTCCTGCAGTTCGCTCTTCTTGTAGTTGCCGTTCAGCCGCAGGCCCGCCGCGACGTTGTCGAAGATCGACATCGTGGGGAAGGGGTTCGGACGCTGGAACACCATGCCGACCTCGCGCCGCACCGACACCGGGTCGATGCCCTGGCCGTACAGGTCCTCGTCGTCGAGCATCACCTTGCCCTCGACGCGGCCACCGGAGGTGACCTCGTGCATGCGGTTCAGCGTGCGCAGGAACGTCGACTTGCCGCAGCCGGAGGGGCCGATGAAGGCCGTCACCGAGCGCGGCTCGACGGTCATCGAGATGTCCTCGATCGCCTTGTGGGAGCCGTAGTACGCGGTCAGTCCGCTTACGTCGATTCGCTTCGCCATGTCTTCTACTTCACTTCCAAAAGTCCGGTGGGTCGCTGTGGTCCCGCGCGGCGGCAGCCGTGTGTCGATGCTCAGCGACCGGTCTTCGGGGCCTTCCAGCGGGCGATGCCGCGGGCCACCAGGTTGAGGATCATCACGAAGGCGATCAGCGTGAGGGACGCCGCCCAGGCGCGGTCGTACGCCGCCTGAGAGCCGGCGCTCTGCGCGTACTGCTGGTAGATGTACAGCGGCAGCGACGCCTGCGCACCCTCGAAGGGGTTCGAGTTGATGAACGGGTTGCCGAAGACGAGGAGGAGGACGGGGGCGGTCTCACCCGCGATGCGGGCCACCGAGAGCATGACGCCGGTGATGATGCCGCCGATGGAGGTCGGGACGACCACCTTCAGGATCGTGCGCCACTTGGGGACGCCCAGGGCGAGGGAGGCCTCGCGCAGCTCGTTGGGGACGAGCTTGAGCATCTCCTCCGTCGAGCGTACGACGACCGGCATCATCAGGATGGCCAGGGCCAGCGAGCCCGCGAAGCCGAAGGGCTGCATGTCGAACATCAGCATGAGGCTGAGGATGAACAGACCCGCGACGATCGACGGGATGCCCGTCATGACGTCCACGAAGAAGGTGACGGCGCGGGCGAGGTTGCCGCGCCCGTACTCCACCAGGTAGATCGCGGTGAGGATGCCGATCGGGGCGCCGATCAGGGTGGCGAGGCCGACCTGCTCCAGGCTGCCGAGGATGGCGTGGTAGATGCCGCCGCCGGCCTCGGAGTCGGCGACGATGCCCATCGAGTGGGTCAGGAAGTAGACGTCCAGGACCTTGACGCCGCGCTCCACGGTCGCCCAGATCAGCGAGGCGAGCGGCACGACGGCGATCAGGAAGGCGACCCAGACGAGGGCGGTGGCGATGCGGTCCTTGGCCTGGCGGCGGCCCTCCACGCGGGCGGCGATGCCGTAGGTGGCCAGCAGGAAGAGGAGGCCGGCGATCAGGCCCCACTGCACGCGGCTGTCGAGGCCCCCGGCCAGACCGATGACCACGGCCAGGGCGATCGAACCGCCCGCGATGGCCCACGGGGACCACTTCGGCAGGGAGGCGCCGCGCAGGGTGCTGCCGGGGCGCTTGTCGTTGAGGACGGCGTGGCTCATGCGTTGGCCCCCGAGTACTCCTTGCGGCGGGCGATGATCGCGCGGGCCGCGCCGTTGACCAGCAGCGTGATGACGAACAGGACCAGGCCGGAGGCGATGAGCGCGTCCCGGCCGAACTCGTTCGCCTCGTTGAACTTGCTGGCGATGTTCTGGGCGAAGGTGCCGCCGCCCGCGTTGAGCAGGCTGGCGTGGATGTCGAAGTCGGGGGAGAGGACCGTGGCGACGGCCATCGTCTCGCCGAGGGCGCGGCCGAGGCCGAGCATCGACGCGGAGATCACACCGGAGCGGCCGAACGGCAGCACGGACATCCGCACGACCTCCCAGCGCGTGGCGCCGAGGGCCAGGGCGGCCTCCTCGTGCATCTGCGGCACCTGGCGGAAGACCTCGCGGCTGACGTTGGTGATGATCGGCAGGATCATGATCGCCAGCAGGATGCCGACGGTGAGCATCGAGCGCGGGGGGCCCTGGTCCCAGGAGAAGGCCCCCGTCCAGCCCAGGTACTCGTCCAGCCAGCTGAAGAGGCCGTTCATGTGCGGGACGAGGATCAGGGCGCCCCACAGGCCGTACACGATGGACGGCACGGCGGCGAGCAGGTCGATCACGTACGAGATCGGGTTGCGCAGCTTGCGCGGGGCGTAGTGGGTGAGGAACAGCGCGATGGCGACGGCGATCGGGACCGCGAGGACCATGGCGACGATCGAGGAGACCACCGTGCCGAAGGCGAGGACGGCGATGCCGAACTTCGGCGGCACCAGCCCGGTGTTCCACTCGAAGGTGGTGAGGAAGTTCGCTTCGTCCTCGCTGATGGCCAGCGAGGCCCGGTACGTGAGGAAGACCGCGATGGCGGCCATGATCGCGAGCAGCAGGATGCCCGACCCGCGGGAGAGACCGAGGAAGATCCGGTCACCGGGTCGGGTGGCGCCGCGCGCCGCGCGCTTCTGCTCGGCAGTGGCCGGCGACGGGGCCGTGGGTGGAGGTGCTTCGTCTGTCTTCTGCGTCGATATGTCCATGGGGTTCTCCGGTCTGCGGAGCCGCTCGTGGGTGGGCGGCTCGGGCGGGGCCGGGTATGCGTGCGGCCCCTGGCGGCGGTGCACCGGACGGTGCGGTCCGGGCCGGGCGGACCCGGCGCCGGACCGCACCTTCAGATCAGCTCAGGCCCTCGACGGTGGTGCGGACCTTGGTGATGATGGAGTCGGGGATCGGCGCGTAGTCGATGCCCGAGAGGATGCCCTGGCCCTGCTCGCTGGCCAGGTAGCGCAGGAAGGCCTTGGTGGCCGGCAGGGTGGCTGCCTTGTTGCCCTTGTCGCAGACGATCTCGTACGTCACCAGGGTGATCGGGTACGCGCCCTCGGCCTTGGAGGTGTAGTCGATCTTCAGCGCCAGGTCGTTGCCCGTGCCGACGACCTTGGCGGCCGCGACGGCCTTGGTGGCGCCCTCGGAGGAGGCCTTGACCGGGGCGGCGGCGCCCGTGTTCAGGGCGACGGTGCCGAGACCGTCCTTGGCGTACGACAGCTCCATGTAACCGATGGCGCCGTTGGTCTGCTTGACGCCCTGCGCGACGCCGGAGGAGCCGGAGGCGGACTGGCCGCCCTTGGCCTGCCAGGCCTTGCCGCCCTCGTACTTCCAGTCGTTCGGGGCGGCGGCGATCAGGTACTTGGTGAAGTTGTCCGTGGTGCCGGACTCGTCCGAGCGGTGGTACGGCTGGATCTGGAGGTCGGGAAGCTTCGCGTCGGGGTTCAGCTTCGCGATGGCCGCGTCGTTCCAGTTCTTGATCTTGCCGTCGAAGATCTTCGCCAGGGTCGGCGCGTCCAGGACGAGGTTCTCGACACCGGAGAGGTTGTACGCGACGGCGATCGGGCCGGCCACCATCGGCAGGTCGATGCCCTGGCCGCCGGTGCAGACCTCCTTGGAGGCGGTGACCTCTTCGGGCTTCAGCGCGGAGTCGGAGCCGGCGAAGGCGACCGTGCCCTGCGTGAACGCGGTGATGCCGGCGCCGGAACCGGAGCCCTTGTAGTTGACCTGGACCCCGTTGCAGGCCTGGGTGAAGTTCTTGACCCAGGCGTCGATCGCGTTCTTCTGCGCGGAGGAGCCGTCGGCGAGGAGCTGGCCCTTGGCGTCGTCGCACTTGATGTCACTGGCGCCCGCGGCGGCGGAGCTGCTGCCGCCGCCGCTCTTGGAGCCGGTGTCGTCGGAGCCGCACGCCGTGAGGGCCAGGGCGCCGGAGACGGCGAGAGCACCGAGGGTGAGGGCCCGCCGGTTCATGCGCTGAAGCTTCACTTGAGGGAGATCCTTCCGAGAGCCGCCGTCCTGAATCCGGCGGCGTGCGAAGACTGGGCGGCACGAGCGCTTCCCTGGAGTCGCGCACCGCACCGGGTAAGGCCGAAATTAGGCAGAACAGGTGAAGCCGCCTACGGGCCCAAATGAACGCGGGGTGAACCCCTGAAGGCGGTGCGGTTAGGTCACGGAACGCTCACGCCGAGGACACAGGGTGATTCCGGCCGGGCGGGGGCCGCGCCCGGTACGGGGCGGTGAGCGACGCGCCGGGCCCGGGGCTACGCCCGGTGCAGGGCGGTGAGCAGCGCGTCCACGAGGGCGCGGTCCCTCGGCTCCGTGAGGCGGGCGCGGGCGGCCGCCGGGGGCAGCCAGAGCACCCGGTCCACCTCGTCGTTCGGCGTGAAACGACCGGCGCCGGCCTCGGCCGCCCAGTAGCGGACCTCCTTCGGGCGGCCCTGGGCCAGGTAGCGGGCCGTGGGCAGCCGGGGCCCCGGGTGCGCCGTGTGGCCGGTCTCCTCGGCCACCTCGCGGACGGCGCACGCCAGCCAGTCCTCGCCGTGCTTGAGCTTCCCCTTGGGATGCGACCAGTCGTCGTACTTCGGTCGGTGGACCAGGCATACCTCCAGCTCACCGTCGATCGGCGACCGCCGCCACAGGACGCAGCCGGCTGCCCGCACGGGAACCTCTTCGGACGTGCCGTCGGGATGGCTCACCGGTCACCGCCTCCTGGACGAGTGGGGCCCTCGCGGGCTACGACGTGATCGTGCCGACGGTCTGCTTCTGCCACGAACGCTGGAAGGCGTACCGTGCCGCCTCCACCTCGTGCCGCTGGTCCGCGTGCAGCACCCCCAGCGCGTACGCCGTCGCCGGGGCGATGCGGGGCGTACGGGCCGCCTGGGCCGCGGCGGCCGCCGCCTCCGAGGCGTCGCGGTGGCGGTCGAGGGCCTGGCCGGCCGAGAGCAGCCGGACGTCGGACGGGCCGTCGTCGCCGTGCAGGACCTCCAGGGCGTACCGGTGCAGGCGCAGCAGGAGGCGGACCTGGTGCCAGGGCGCGTCCTGCGGGTGCGGGGCGGGGTCCGGGGACAGGCCGTGGATCAGCGCCTCCGCGTTGTACGGATGACCGGCGGTCACCAGGGGCAACGCGGTGACCGCGTCCGCGAGGCGCTCCTTAGCCGCGGCGGCCAGGGGCCACGGGTCGGCGGTGGCGGCGTGCGGCGCGAGGGGGACCTCGCTGGCCAGGACGGCGACCTTGTCCGCGACGGCGTGGAAGCGGGAGGAACCGAGGGCCTGGAGGGCGGTGGAGTGGGCCCGGGTGCGGGCGAGGGTGAGCTGGCGGTCCAGGAGAGCGCCCGCCTTGGCCGCGCCCACGGTCAGGTTGCCGCGGTCGGGGGCGGTGCCCGCCGCTCTCGGCGGGGCGCCCTTCCGGGAGCCGGCCACGGGCACGGCCGTCACGGTGGCCGCGCCCGTCCCCGACGCCAGGGCCTGGGGCGGTATCACCGTCGCCCCCGACAGCCGCTGCAGCGCGAGCAGCAGCCGCTCCAGGCGGGACGCGCAGGCGTGTTCCAGGGCCAGCGTGCCCGACACCCAGGCCAGTTCGGGGCGTATCTCCTCCGACCAGCCGGGGTCGAGCAGCGGGCGGAACGTGTGCAGGCTGCCGCTGATCCGGCGGGCCGAGCGGCGCAGGGCGCGCGCCGCGTCGACGGCGTCCGCCGTGCCGCCGCCCGAGCCGTTCTGCCCGCCGCCGGTCTCCCGGTGCAGGCGCAGAGCGCGGAGGAAATCGGTGGCCTGGCCCCGGAGGTAGCCGGCCAGGACCTCCCCGGTCACGGGCGGGGCGGCACGCCCGGCCGTGGAATCCGTCAGGTCATGGTGTCGCTGTGCCACGCCGGCGCCTCCGGGCGTCTATGAGCATCTCCTGGACGTTGCGCAGGGGCTGGCCGTCCGCGTCGGTCGCGTGTCGTGTCCACTCGCCGTCCGGGCCGAGGTGCCAGGACGCGGTGGAGTCCGACATGCCGGTCTCCAGAAGCCGGTTCAGGGCCGCCCGGTGGGCCGGGTCGACGACCCTGACCAGGGCTTCGATACGACGGTCGAGGTTGCGGTGCATCATGTCGGCGCTGCCGATCCACACCTCGGGTTCACCGCCGTTGCCGAAACCGAACACCCGGGAGTGCTCCAGGAAGCGGCCGAGGATCGAACGGACCCGGATGTTCTCCGACAGGCCCGGCACGCCCGGGCGCACGGCGCAGATGCCGCGCACCCAGACGTCGACCGGGACACCGGCCTGGGACGCCCGGTAGAGGGCGTCGATGAGCGCCTCGTCCACCATGGAGTTGACCTTGATGCGGACGTGGGCGGGGCGCCCGGCGCGGTGGTGCTGGACCTCCTTGTCGATGCGCGAGATCAGGCCGTCGCGCAGGGACTTGGGGGCGACCAGCAGCCGGCGGTAGGTCTCGCGGCGGGAGTAGCCGGAGAGCCGGTTGAAGAGGTCGGAGAGGTCCGCGCCGACCTGGGGGTCCGCGGTGAGCAGGCCGAGGTCCTCGTACAGCCGGGCCGTCTTCGGGTGGTAGTTGCCGGTGCCGACGTGGCTGTAACGCCGCAGGGTCTCGCCCTCCTGGCGGACCACCAGGGACAGCTTGCAGTGGGTCTTCAGGCCGACCAGGCCGTAGACGACGTGGCAGCCGGCCTCCTCCAGTTTGCGCGCCCACTTGATGTTGGCGTGCTCGTCGAAGCGGGCCTTGATCTCGACCAGCACGAGGACCTGCTTGCCGGACTCGGCGGCGTCGATGAGCGCGTCGACTATCGGGGAGTCGCCGGAGGTCCGGTACAGGGTCTGCTTGATGGCGAGGACGTCCGGGTCGGAGGCCGCCTGCTCCAGGAAGGCCTGCACGGAGGTGGAGAAGCTGTCGTACGGGTGGTGCAGCAGCACGTCCCGGTTGCGCAGGGCCGCGAAGATGTCGGGCGCGGACGCCGACTCGACCTCGGCCAGGTCGCGGTGGACGCCCGCGATGAACTTGCGGTACTTCAGCTCGGGCCGGTCCAGGCCGTGGATGCGGAACAGGCCGGTGAGGTCCAGGGGGCCCGGCAGCGGGTACACCTCGGCCTCGCCGATCTTCAGCTCGCGCACCAGCAGGTCGAGCACCTCGCGGTCGATGGACTCCTCGACCTCCAGGCGCACCGGCGGTCCGAAGCGGCGCCGCATGAGTTCCTTCTCCAGGGCCTGGAGGAGGTTCTCGGCGTCGTCCTCCTCGACCTCGAGGTCCTCGTTGCGGGTGAGGCGGAAGGCGTGGCTCTCCAGCACCTCCATGCCCGGGAACAGCTCCTCCAGGTGGGCGGCGATGACGTCCTCGACGGGGACGAACCGGCCCGGGGAGCATTCCAGGAAGCGGGACAGCAGCGGCGGCACCTTCACGCGCGCGAAGTGCTTGTGCCCGCTGACCGGGTTGCGCACGATCACCGCGAGGTTCAGGGAGAGCCCCGAGATGTACGGGAAGGGGTGTGCCGGGTCGACCGCCAGGGGCGTCAGGACGGGGAAGATCTGGTGCCGGAACAGCGTGAAGAGGCGGGCCTGCTCCTTCTCCGTCAGCTCGTTCCAGCGGACCAGGTGGATGCCCTCCTCCGCGAGTGCGGGGGCGACGTCCTCGTGGTAGCAGGCGGCGTGCCGGGCCATCAGCTCGCGGGATCGGGCCCAGATCATCTCCAGCACCTCGCGCGGCTGGAGGCCGGAGGCGGAGCGGGTGGCCACGCCGGTGGCGATGCGGCGCTTGAGTCCGGCCACCCGGACCATGAAGAACTCGTCGAGGTTGCTCGCGAAGATGGCGAGGAAGTTGGCCCGCTCGAGCAGGGGCGTGTTCGGGTCCTCGGCGAGTTCGAGGACCCGCTCGTTGAACGCCAGCCAGCTGCGCTCCCGGTCGAGGAAGCGGCCCTGCGGCAGTTGGGGCCCGTCGTACGGCGACTCCTCGTACCCGTCGAGGTCGGCGTCGATGTCGGGTTCCAGATCGGATACCGCGGCGGCCACCGTGTGCGGGCGGTGCGCGGCTATGGAGCCCACGGAGGGCTGCTCGTGCTGGACCTTGGCCTGGGCGTTCGACTGGCTCATGGACCCATTCTTCCGCGCCGACGGCGAGACAGGCGCGTCGGATCGTGCGCGGGGGAGCGCGGCAACGTTCCCGTCGAGGAGTCTGTCCTCGGGGGGCGGCGAGGGCTCGGGCACGGCGGGGTTCATTGGCTGAGCGTCGCAAGGTCGTCTGAACCAGTGGTTACGGAGACATGGCGTGCGGGATATCGGGCGGCGGCTCGCGGGGGTGAGGGGCGCGGGGGAGGGCCGGGGCGGGCGCTTCGCGGGTGGTCGGGGCGGGGTCCCGCACGGCTGTGGGTCCTTTGTGGGTGCGGGGTCTGTGCGGGTGCGGGTCCCGCAAGGTCGCGGGTCCTGCACGGCCAGGGGTCCCGCAAGGTCGTGGGTCCTGCACGGCCACGGGTCCCGTACGTCTCTGCCGGTGGGGAGGAGCGGAAGCGGGACGCGGGGTGGTACGGGGCGTGGCGGCCGGTGACACACCGCGCAGGGCCGGGGCCGCGGAGGCGGGTGGGAGGAATTCGGGTGCCGGATCGTGAACCGATCGGCGGGGCTCGTCCGATGAGGGGATGTGAGCGAAACGAGAAGCGACGGGGAGCTGCTGCGGGCCATCGCGGCAGACGGGGACCGTCACGCCTTCGAGGAGCTGTACCGGCGATACGCGCCGTGGCTGACCGCGCGCATGCGCAGCCGCTGCGCCGACGCCGCGATAGTCGACGACGTCGTCCAGGAGACGTTCCTCGCGGTGTGGCGCGGCACCGCCCGCTTCCAGGAGGGCTACTCCGAGGACGCGGCCGGCTGGCTGTGGCGCATCGGTGCCCGCCGCCTCGTCGACGCCGTGCGCGGTGACGGCGCGCGGGGGCGGCTGCGCCAGGCCCTGGCCCGGCTGCGCCATCGCGACGAGGCCTCCGCGGAGGAGCGCGTGCTCGCGGGAGTGGAGCACGGGGATCTGGCCGGTGCCCTCACCCGTCTCTCCCCGGAGCTGCGGGCGGTCCTCCAGGCCACCGTCATCGACGGACTCACCACCCGGGAGGCCGCCGTCCTGCTCGGCATCCCCGCGGGCACGGTCAAGACGCGGGCCCAGCGGGCCCGCAAGCAACTGCGGGAGGCGCTGGCATGAGGCGGCACGTGACGGAAGGGCGCCTGCGCGGACGCGCGGAGGCCGGCAGAGTGAAGGAGGCCCTGGCATGACGTGGCACGTACCGGAGGAGGACCTGCGCGCCTACGCGCGGGGCGAGCTGGTGGCGCCCCTGCTGTGGTCCGCCGACACGCATCTCACGGGGTGTGCCCCGTGCCGGTCCCGGCTCGCGGGGGCGGTCGACCCGGTCGCGCTGGACGCCGGCTGGGAGCGGCTGGACGCCGAACTGGACGCGCCGCGGCCGAGCCCGGTCGAGCGGCTGCTGGTGCGGCTCGGCGTCGCCGACCACACCGCCCGGCTGCTGACGGCCACCCCGGTGCTGCGCCGGTCGTGGCTGCTGGCGGTGGCGTCCCTGCTGGTCATGACCGTGCTGGCGGTTCACCTGGTGGACCGGCCCGCGCTGTTCCTCGCCCTCGCCCCGCTGCTCCCGCTCGGCGGGGTCGCCCTGTCGTACGGACCGGCCCTCGACCCGTCGTACGAGATGGCCGTCGTCGCCCCGATGCACGGTTTCCGCCTGCTGATGATCCGGACGGTCGCGGTGCTGACCGCGGGTCTCGCCTTCAACGGCCTGGCCACCCTCGCCCTGCCGGAGTACGGGCTGCTGGCCCTGGCCTGGCTGCTGCCCGCGCTCGCCCTGACCGCGACCGGACTGGCGCTGACCCCCCGGCTCGGCCCGGTCCTCGCGCCCGCCCTGGTGGGCGGGGCCTGGCTGACGCTGCTGGGGGTGGCGCAGTCGCAGGCGCACTCCACCACGCTCGTGCCCTTCACGGCGGCCGGGCAGTCGGCCGCGGCGGTCGTCGCGGCCCTCGCCACCGTGCTGCTCTACCAGACCCGGGACCGCTTCGACGCGCGTCCCGTGGGCGGCTTCCCGGACGGCGGGGCCGTATGACACCCGCGCCCGCCCCCGCCCACCGACCGGAATCCCAGGAGTCCCGCATGATCACCCCGCCCACCACCGTGACGGCCACCGGCCTGTCCCTGCGCTACGGCGGCACCCACGCCCTGGACGGCGTCTCACTGAGCCTGACGCGGGGCGTGACCGGCCTGCTCGGCCCCAACGGTGCCGGAAAGACCACCCTGCTGCGGGTGCTGGCCACGGCCGTGCCGCCGGACCGGGGCGAGTTCACCGCCCTGGGCCACGACCCCGGCACGCCGGCCGGCCGCCTGGCCCTGCGCCGAACGCTCGGCTATCTGCCGCAGACGCCCGGCTTCCACCCCGACTTCACGGCCTTCGAGTTCGTCGACTACGTGGCGATCCTGAAGGAACTGACCGACCGCACCGCCCGGCGCCGCGAGGTGCGGCGCGTGCTGGACGCCGTCGACCTCGCCGACGTGCGGGGCAAGCGGATCAAGCGGCTGTCCGGCGGGATGCGGCAGCGCGTGGCGCTGGCCGCCGCGCTCGTCGGCGACCCCGGTTTCCTCGTCCTGGACGAGCCGACCGTCGGCCTCGACCCCGAGCAGCGCATGCGCTTCCGCGGGCTGATCGCCGAGGCCGGTGAGGCGCGCACGGTCCTGCTGTCCACCCACCAGACCGAGGACGTGGCGATGCTCTGCCACCGGGTCGTGGTCCTCGCCCGGGGCCGCGTCCGCTTCGAGGGCACCCCCGCGGAGCTGACCGCCCGCGCGGCCGGCCGGGTCTGGAGCAGCTCGGAGCGGGACCCCGCCGCCCTGGCCGGCTGGCGTACCGGTACCGGCACCTTCCGCAATGTCGGCGATCCGCCGGAAGGCGCCGACCTTCTCGAACCCACCCTGGAGGACGGCTATCTGCTCACCCTCGACAGCGACGACCGGACGGTGACCGCATGAGCACCACGATCACGACGGTGAGGGAACCCGCCCCCGCCCTTCCGGAACCACCGGAGTCCGGCCCCCGCACCGGCGCCGTGCTCGCCCTGGCCCGCTTCGAGGCCCGCGAACTCCTCCTCCAGGTCCCGATACTGGTCTTCCTGCTCCTCTACGTCGGTCTCACCACCGCACGGCTGATGTTCCAGGACGGCATGAGCGACCACCCCGTCCTCAACACGGTCGACCGCGACACCCAGACGTCCCCCCTGCTCCTCGCCATCGCCCTGCTCGTCTGCACCAACGCCGCCGCCCTGCGGTCGCGCAAGCACGGCACGGTCCAGCAGTTCGACGTCATGGCGATGGAACCCTGGCGGCGCGTCCTCGCGCACGTCCTGTCCGCGGTGCCGTTCGCGGCGCTCACCGCGGTCGTCGTCGCGGCCGCGTTCGTCCGGGAGGCCCTGAAGCCGGGGGCGATCGGCCACGGCTCCGTCGCCGAACTGGCCGTCGGGCCGCTGGTCGTCCTGATGGCGGGGATCACCGGTGTCCTGCTGACACGGCTCCTCCCCGTGCCCTTCGCGCCCATACTCTTCGTGGTCGCCGCGTATCTGCTCATGGTCCTCGCCACCGACGCCACCGAGTCGGACGACTCACGACTGGGCTGGCTCTCCCCCGTGGTCTTCTCCGGGATCTCCGGCGGCGATCCCGTCCCCAGCGACCTCCTCGGCCGCCCGGCCGCCTGGCACGCGCTCTATCTGCTGGGTCTGTGCGCCGTGCTGACCTGCGCGGCCCTGCTGCTGTCCGGCGGCCGCACCCGCGCCGTCAAGGCGGCGACCGCCCTCGCCCTCGCGTTCACCGCGGCCGGCGCGGTCGGCCAGCTCCAGCGTGACACCGACGCCTTGGAGGCGGCACGGAAGACGGCGTCCACGGCCCCGCAGAAGGTCCAGTCGTGCACGGAGCACGGCGGGTCGACCTACTGCTCCTTCCCCGAGTGGAAGGGGGTGCGGGACGACTGGGCGGCGGTCGTCGACCGGATCCGGTCCGCGGCCGGCGGCAGCGCGGCGACGGCACCTTTGACGGTCCGCCAGCGCATCGACACCAGCGGCGGCATCGAGGTCGACTCCGCGCTGACCCCCTCCGCCGTCCCGGGCCAGGTGACGGTCGGTACCCGCTGGGGCGGCAACCGCGTCCCCGAGTTCGCGGTGGGAGCCGCCACCGTCCTCGTGGCGGGCACGGAGGACGCCACCACCCGGGACATGTGCGACGCCCGCGCGGTGACGATCATGTGGCTGGTGCTGGGAACCGACCCCACCCCGATGGCCACGTTCGAGGACGTGCGGCTGGACGACAGCACCACCGGCTCCGGCCAGGTCCTGGCCCCCACGAACGGACTGAGCCTGACGGCCCACCAGACGAAGGTCGTCGTCGAACTGCTCGCGCGGCCCCGGGCGGAGATCACCGCGCGGGTCAAGGCGCACTGGTCGGAACTGACGTCCGCGCAGACCTCGACGGCCGAGGCGGCGGAACTGCTGGGCGTCGCGGTGCCGCAGGGGGTGGAGTCGTGCGACGAATAGGAGACGCGGACGGGGCGGGGAACCCCGCCCCGGACCGCTCGGGGCACTCCGTCCCCGGCCCCGCCCCGACACCGCCCCCCGGCCACGGCCCGACCCCCCGCCTCCGCACCCTGCTCAGGTCCCTCGCCCCGCCGGTGTGGCGGTCCCTGCCCTGGGCGGCGCTGACCGCGACGGCCGGCTCGGGACTGCTGCTCGCGGCGAGTACGCGGCTGCCGGACCAGGCACCGGGGACGGCCTGGGGACTGGTGGTGCTGCGGCTGACCGCGCTGGCCGGCGGGGTGGGCCTGGCCTTCCTGCTCGACGACCCGGCCCGGCACACCACCGTCACCAGCCCGCTCGGCCGTCCCCTCCGCGCCGGCCTGCGCCTGGCGATGGCCGCACCCCTGATGGTCCTGTGGTGGACGGCGGTCCTGCTTGTGCTGCCCGGGCCGACCCGCCCGCCCCTGGGTCCGGTCACCCTGGAGGCCCTTGCCACGGCCGCCTGCGCCATCGCCCTGGCGACCACCGCCGTGCGCTTCACGGGCGGTGCGGAGGTGGGCAAGGGGACGGCGGCACGGCTCGGCGCGCTGGCGGCGGTGGCGGTGCTCGTCCCGGCACGGTGGGGACTGCTGACCCTGCCGGGTGACCGCTGGTGGGAGGAGACCCACGTGCGGTGGGCGGTGCTCCTGGCGCTGACGCTGGTGTCGACAGCACTGTGCACACCCGAACCGCTGAGACGCACTCGGGTGCGCCCCGGCCCCTCCGACGGCGCCCTCGGCGGCGCCCCCGCCGGGCGGGGGTGAGGGGCGGTCAGGTCTCCGTGCGGTACATCAGGTCCGTCTCGTACGTGACGAACCCCAGCCGTTCGTACACCGACACCGCCGCCTTGTTGTCCGCGTCGACGTAGAGCATGGCGGTGGGCAGTCGCTGGGCCGCGAGGTGCCGCAGGCCGATCGTGGTCAGGGACTTGCCGAGGCCGCCGCCCTGCGCGCCGGGGGCGACACCGAGGACGTACACCTCGCCGAGGCCCTCCTCGGCGTGGACCTTCGTCCAGTGGAAGCCGACGAGCCGGTCACCGCGGAAGGCGAGGAAGAAGCCTGCGGGGTCGAACCAGGGCTGGGCCTTGCGGTCGTCGAGGTCGCGCTGGGTGAGGGAGCCCTGTTCGGGATGGTGGGCGAAGGCGGCGGCGTTGACGGCCAGCCAGGCGACGTCGTCCTGCCCGGGGACGAAGGCCCGGACGGTCACCCCCTCGGGGAGCACCGGCTCGGGCAGGTCCAGATCGGTCAACGGCCGGCGCATCTGGCGCAGTTCGCGGAACAGCGACAGACCGAGCACCTGGGCGAGGTGCCGGGCGGCGGCGTGGCCGCCGTGGGCCCACACCCGCAGGCGTTTGCCGGAGGCGGCGAGCAGGGCGGAGCCGAGTGCCCGGCCGTGTCCGTGCCCGCGGTGCGCGGGATGGACGACCAGTTCGGCGGCCGGGGCCTCGACGGGGTCGGTGTCCTCCAGCTGTGCGTAGGCGACGAGTTCGTCGGCCACGGAGAGCAGGAGGTGGGAGACGCCCTCGCGGGGGCCGCCCCGCAGTTGCAGCCGGCCCTGTTCGGACACCGCCTGCCGGCCGTCGCTGCGGGCGGCTTCCGCGAGCAGGTCGAGGACGGCCTCGGTCTCTGCGGGGGAGAGCGCGGAGAGGGTCTCGATGGATCGCTGGCCGGGGGCCGATGCCGGGTCGTCGCTGGTCATGCGTACGAGGGTAAGGGGCGAGCCCGGCAAAGTGGCGGCATCGGGGAGGGGGACGCGGATCCATCCGGAACGGGGGTGCCGGAGCACCGGGAACCGCGAGGCGGCACGGGCGGGAGCTGGGCGGACGACCGGCGGACGGCAAAGGGAAACCAGGATGTAACCATGAACCCCCTGTCGCGCTACGCGCGTTGACTCTAGGCTGCGGCCCGACGGGGCCACCAGCTCAGACGCCTCGCAGGGCCTTCAGGCCCCGAGGACGTCGACACCACAGCAGACACCACAGGGGGGCGCATGCCAGCCACTTCCCACTCGCATCCGAGCCGCAGACGCCGCACGTACGGGCTGCTCGCGGCGGCCGCCGGTCTGGCCACCGCCGGCGCACTGGTCGCCGCCCTGCCGGCGGGTGCGCAGGACGCCCGGCACGGAAAGCCGCTGCCGAGCCGTTACCAGGACGTGCAGCTGCTGTCGTTCAACGACCTGCACGGCAACCTCGAGCCGCCGAGCGGTTCCTCCGGCCGGGTCACCGAGATCCAGGCCGACGGCACGACGAAGACGATCGACGCGGGCGGTGTGGAGTACCTGGCCACGCACCTGCGCCAGGCCCGCGAGGGCAACAAGTACTCCATCACCGCGGCCGGCGGTGACATGGTCGGCGCCTCCCCGCTGATCTCCGGCCTCTTCCACGACGAGCCCACCATCGAGGCGCTCAACAAGCTGGACCTGGACGTCACCTCGGTCGGCAACCACGAGTTCGACGAGGGTGCCAGGGAGCTGTCGCGTCTTCAGAAGGGCGGCTGCCACCCGACGGACGGCTGCTACACGGACGAGGAGTTCGGCGGCGCCGACTTCCCGTACCTCGCGGCGAACGTCCTGAACGAGGAGTCCGGCAAGCCGATCCTGAAGCCGTACTGGGTCTGGAAGAAGAAGGACGTCAAGGTCGGCTTCATCGGCGTGACCCTGGAGAACACGCCGGGCATCGTCTCCGCGGAGGGCGTCAAGGGCCTGAAGTTCAAGGACGAGGTCGAGACGATCAACAAGTACGCCAAGGAGCTCCAGCGCCAGGGCGTGAAGTCGATCGTGGCGCTGATCCACGAGGGCGGCCTGCCGGCCTCCACCTCCTACAACTACGACTGCGACGCGCCGGGCGCGGGCGACGGCATCTCGGGTCCGATCGTCGACATCGCGAAGAACGTCTCGCCGTCGGTGGACGCCCTGGTCACGGGTCACACGCACGCCGCGTACGCCTGCACGGTCAACGACCCGGCGGGCAAGCCGCGCACGGTGACCTCGGCCGCCTCGTTCGGCCGCCTCTACACGGACACCACGCTGACGTACGACCGCTTCACGGGGGACATCGCCCGTACGGCGGTGAAGTCGGCGAACCACGTGGTCACCCGGACCGTCCCCAAGGCGACGGACATGACCGAGCTCATCAGCAAGTGGAACACCCTGGCGGCGCCCATCGGCAACCGCGCGATCGGCTATGTCTCCGCCGACGTCCCCAACACGGGCGCCGAGTCCCCGATGGGCGACCTGATCGCGGACGCGCAGCTCTGGTACGGCAGGAAGCTGGACGCGGAGGCGGACCTGGCGCTGATGAACCCCGGCGGGGTGCGGGCCGGTCTGACCTACGCCGCCAAGGGCGCTGAGGGCGACGGCGTGGTCACCTACGCCGAGGGCTTCACCGTCCAGCCGTTCGCCAACACCGTGAACCTGCAGGACTTCACCGGCGCCCAGCTCATCCAGGTGCTCAAGGAGCAGGTGAGCGGGTCGAACGCGAGCGCGCCGAAGATCCTCCAGCCGTCGGCGAACCTGACGTACACGCTGGACCTGACGAAGAGCGGCGCCGACCGGGTCGTCACCGACTCCATCAAGCTGAACGGCGCCGCCGTCGACCCGGCCGCCACCTACCGCGTCGCGACGAACAGCTTCCTCGCGGGCGGCGGCGACGGCTTCACCACCCTGGGCGAGGGCACGAACGACCTCGTCGGCCTCGACGACCTGACCGCCCTGGAGCAGTACCTGACGGCCAACTCCTCGGCCGCCGCGCCGATCGCGCCGCCGGTGCCGAACCGGATCACGATCCTGCAGTAACCCCGGGGCCCTCCCAGCTCGCCCCGGGAGTTCTCCCACCGCAGAGGCGGCCGCGTCATCGACGCGGCCGCCTCTCGCGTATGCGCGTACGCCACCTCTTTGCATATGCGTGTATTAAGACCTGTGTAAGTCCGGGTCTGGTTCCCCGCGCCGCCTGAAAGTTGGTCTCAGCTCCAATTAATAGAGGTCTAAGCGGAATTGGCTTTTTCTGGCTCTCGCGTCCCGTAATGTTTTCCATGTCGAAAGCGAACGACGCAGAAGCGAACAACGCGAAGGAGAACTCGATGAGCTTCCACAAGGTCGCCCCGGTGAAGAAGACCCGCAAGGCCGCCCCGGCGCCGAAGAAGAAGGCCGCCGAGAAGACCGCCCCGAAGCGTCGCCCGGTCGCGCACAAGGGCTGACAAGTCGGTTGGCGGGGCGTACGCCTGAGTAAAGCAAGTCAATTAAAAGGTCATTGCAACCGAAAGGAAAAACCGTCATGAGCTTCCACAAGGTCGCCCCGGTGAAGAAGACCCGCAAGGCGGCCCCGGCGCCGAAGAAGAAGGCCGCCGAGAAGGCCGCCCCGAAGCGTCGCCCGGTCGCGCGCAAGGGCTGAGGCACAAGGGACAAGGGCTGGGAAACCGGCACGCCACGAGGCGGGGCCACCGGTCGGCGAGCACGACTCGCGCCGGGGGCCCCGCCTCGGCCGCGTCCGCCCTCACGCATCGAAATCCATCACGTACCGAAATTCATCACGCACCGAAAGGGAGCCGACCGTGTGGGAAGTCCGCGAGGCCTTCCGCCGCTTCTGGCCGCTGACCCGCGGCGACCGCAAGTGGCTGTCGGCGATCATCGCCTGCGTGGTGGTGTCCGCGCTCGCCGAGACCGCCTCGATCCTGCTGTTCGCCGAACTCACCGACAACGCCCTCGAGGCGGGCTCGCTCGACGCCTTCTGGGGCCCGGCCGGCGCCTGGCTGGCCGTGGCCGTGCTGGGTGCGCTGGTCGGCTACCTGGGCAACTCCCTCGCGACCTGGACCGCCGAGAGATTCGTCCTGCGACTGCGGGCCGGCGTCTTCCGGCACGTCCAGGACCTCCCCCCGCACTTCTTCCAGCGGCACCGCCGGGGTGACCTGGTGGAGCGCCTGACCGGAGACGTGGAAGCCATCGAGCAGCTGGTCGTCTCCGGCGTCGTGGGCATGGTGTCGGCGGCCTTCTCCGCCGTCTTCTACGCGGCCGCCGCCTTCTGGCTCCGCTGGGACCTGGCCCTCGTCACCTTCGTCCTCGCCCCCCTCTTCCTGCTCGCCGCCCGCCGCTTCTCCGGTCGCGTCAAGGAGGCCGCCCGGGACGAACGGGTCGCCGACGGCGCGATCACCTCGGTGGTCGAGGAGTCCCTCGGGAACGTCGTGCTGACCCAGGCCTACAACCGTCAGGCCGACGAGGCGCGGCGCCTCGACCGCGAGGCCCGCGCGTGGCTGCGGGCATCGGTCCGCGGGGCCCGGCTGAGCGAGATGTACGAGCAGTTCGTGGAGGTGGCCGAGACCATCTGCGTCCTCATGGTCATCGGCCTCGGAGTCTGGGAGATCTCGGCCGGCCGCATGACCCTGGGCGGGCTCCTCGCCTTCGCCGCCTTCGTCGGCTACCTCTACCCCCCGGTCCGCAGCCTCGGCCAGCTCGGCCTCACCCTCACCGCGGCGACCGCGGGCGCCCGGCGCCTGAACGAGATCCTCGACGCGCAGCCGTCGGTGCGGGACCCCGCCGATCCCGTCCGGGCCTGGCCGGTCCGGGGCCGGGTGGGCTTCCACGGGGTGTCGTTCCGCTACCCGGGGGCGACGCGCGAGTCGCTCGGCGAGGTGACCTTCACCGCGTCCCCCGGCGAACTGGTCCTGGTCACCGGCCCGAGCGGCGCCGGGAAGTCCACCCTGTCGAAACTCCTCACCCGCTTCTACGACCCCTCGGCGGGCGTGATCACCCTGGACGGCGTCCCGCTCCCCGACGTGGCCCTGGGCTTCCTCCGCGAACAGGTGGCCCTGCTTCCCCAGGAGACGCTGATCCTCAACGGCACCGTCCGCGAGAACATCGCGTGCGGCCGCCCCGGCGCGACCGACGAGGACGTCGAACGCGTCGCCCGCGCCGCCGCCGCGCACGACTTCGTCACCGCGCTCCCCGACGGTTACGACACCCGGATCGCCCCCGGCACCGCGGCCCTCTCCGGCGGTCAGCTCAAGCGCCTCACCATCGCCCGGGCGATGCTCCGTGCCGCTCCGGTCCTGGTCCTCGACGAACCGACGGCCGGTCTCGACTCCGTCGCCGCCCGCCAGGTCGTGCGCCCCCTGCGCCGCCTGATGTCCCACCGCACGACCGTCCTGATCACCCATGACCTGGGCCTCGCCCCGGACGCGGACCGCATCCTGGTCGTCGACGGGGGACGCCTGGTGGAGACGGGCACGCACGCGGAACTGATGGCCCGGGGCGGGACGTACGCGCGGCTGGCGGGGTGCGCGCGGGGGGTGCCGGCGGGAAGCGCGCAGGACGCCTCGACGCTGCGGATGTGAGGGGCCCGGCTCCCGCGGCGCGGTCCTCCCCGTGGCGACGTGCTTCGGCGGTCGGTCGTCCGCACGGCCGCACCGTTCCCCTTCCGCTCCGGGGCCCGGTGCGGCCGATGCCGGAGTGAGGTCAGGAAGCCGTCGGCGTCCAGTCGCCCAGCCAGTCCGCGACCTCCTGGCCCGCGGCCTGGACGTCGGTCAGCTGGGGTCGGTCGCCGCTCGCGGCGCCCGCGCCCGCCCCGGTGTTCCGGTACTCGGCGAAGCGGTCGTCCTTCCAGGAGAAGCCGCTCATGTCGGTCCAGGGGGTGGTCCGGATCGCGGCGCTGAGGGTGGTGTTGCGGACCGTGGTCTGCGGGTCGAGGGTGGCGTCGCCGCCGGCGTGCCAGGGGCGGCCGAGGTAGAAGGAGCGGTCGGAGACGTCGCCGTTGACCGTGGAGTTGGCGATCAGGATGCCCTTGCGGCCCGCCGCGGTGCTGGGGGCGGTGACGTAGCCGGCCGAGGTGCCGTTCCAGCGCTTCTTCAGCGTGATGACCGACCTGTCGATGACCGCCGTCGCCCGGCCGAAGATGAAGTCGACGTTGCCGACGACGTACGAGTTGGCCATGTAGACGCGGCCCAGCTTGTCCTTGGACGCGGTGTCCACCAGCAGGGTGTCCTGGTCGCCGCTGACGATGACGCCGTCGAGGAAGATCTTGTCGGCGGCGGTGCGCAGGGCGACCGCCTGGCCGGCGATGTCCTGGTGGGCGGCCTCGTCGAAGTCGTTGGAGATGGTCAGGTTGCGGGCCTGGAAGTCGTCCGCCTCGACGGCGACGGTGGCGCTGCCGCCGGTGCCGTACGTGCCCCCGCCGGGCTTGGGGGTGCCCGACGCGTTGTTGTAGACGATCGTGGTGTCCTTGCGGCTGCCGCCGGTGCCCTGGATGGTGACGTGCGGCTTGTTGGACGGCACCTTGACCAGCTCGCGGTACGTGCCCGGCTTGACGGCGATCACGACGCGCGAGGGGTTGTTGGCCGGCACCGCGTTCACGGCGGCCTGCACGGTCGAGTACTGCCCGCTGCCGTCCTTGGCGACGGTGAGCGTGGTGGCGGCAGCCTTGGTCGTGGCTGTCGTGGCTGTCGTGCCCGTCGCCGTGGTCACGGACGCGGTGCCGATGGTCGAGCGCGGCCCGGCACCGGCCTTGAGCAGCGCGGGCACGTCGGCGGTCCTGTCGAGCGTGTACGCGTAGAAGGCCTTCGGGTCGAAGGCGGTGCCGCCGCTCTCGTTGCGTCCGCTCGTCCCGACGAAGGTGTTGCCCTTCTGGACGATCGTCGCGGTGCTGTCCCTGGTCACGGGGTTGTTCACACCCTGGAAGTAGGAGTTCTCCAGGACCATCTTCGTCCGGCCGCGCGAGTAGTTGCCGTACGACGACTTGATCGTGGTCCCGGCCACGTCCTCGAGGAAGTTGTTGTAGAGGTGCGCGTGGGCGGCGTTGTCCGTCGACGGGTTGCGCTGCTCGGTCTCGCGGATCCAGTTGTGGTGGATGGTGATGTCGGTGACGACGTTCTCGGTCCAGCCGATGCCGAAGGCCTTGTTGTCCTCGCTCAGCTTGTTCCAGGACACGGTGACGTTGGTGCTGTCCTTGCGGACGTCGATGAGCCCGTCGGCCATGTGCCGCAGGTCGTTGTGGTCGATCCAGACGTGGTGCGCCCCGTCCATCTGGATCGCGTCGAAGTCGTGGTCCTTGTCGTTCCAGACGCCCTGGTACGCGTCCCGGATGGTCAGGTTCCGGATGATCACGTTGTGGACGCCCTGACCGAGGAAGAAGCCGCCGCCCACGATGTGCCCGGAGGTCCCGGAGCCCACGATCGTCTTGTCGGAGGCGACCTTGATCTCCTTGCCGACCGGGTTCATGGTGATCGTCGCGGCGACGACGATGACGTACGGCTCGGCGGCCGTCGCGTACTTCTCCAGATCGGCGAGCGTCTTCACGGTGACGGTCCTGCCGTCCCGGCCGCCGTACGTCCCGTTCTGACCGAGCGCGTTCACCGAGGCGAAGCCGTCGGCGGTGGCGGTCGCCCAGGCGGGGGCGGCGGTGGCGGCGGACGCGTTCGCCTGTGCCTGGGCGCCGAACAGTCCGAGGTCCGTGCCGTAGGCGAAGGTGCCGGCGGCGGTCAGCGCCAGTGGCACGCCCACCGCCACGCCGGTCCTGCGCCTGCGGTGCCGGGGTTTGCGGCCGATGTCGGTCATGTGAGGGGTTCCGTTCCGTGGGAGGAGGACCACCCGGAAGGGGTGCGGGTCACCGGGTGGTCGCCGCTCACGGCGGAAAGGTTGCCGAACCCGCCGCGACGCGTGGGGAGTACGGAGGTGTGGACGCGTGGGAAGTACGGAGGTGCGGACGCGTGGGGAGTACGGAGGTGCGGACGCGTGGGAAGTACGGCGGCGCGGGCGCTACGGCAGCTCGGGCGGAGGCGTCGGAGCGCCGGGGAGCCGTACGGTCACCAGCGTGCCGTCGCCCTCCGCGCGGGCCACCGTGATCTCGCCGCCGGCCTCGCGCACCGTGCGCGCCACGATCGACAGGCCGAGGCCCGATCCGGGGAGTGCCCGCGCGCTCGGGGAACGCCAGAACCGGTCGAAGACGTAAGGGAGTTCGTCCTCGGGGATGCCGGGTCCGTGGTCGCGGACGGTCAGGACGCCGTCGGAGAGCGCGACCTCCACGGAGCCGCCCCGCGGGCTGAACTTCACCGCGTTGTCGAGGACGTTGACCACCGCCCGCTCCAGCGTGGCCGGCTCCGCCCGCACGTACCAGGGGTCCAGCGCGGCCGTGATCGTCAGCTCCGGGCCCCGCAGCCGCGCCCGGCGCAGGGCCGACTCCACGGTGTCCTCGAGGGAGACCACCTGGACCCGCTCGCCCCGCTGCCCCTCCGAGCGGGACAGCTCCTGCAGGTCGCCGATGAGCGCGGCCAGTTCGGTCATCTGCGCCTTCACCGACGCGAGCAGCGCCTTGCGGTCCGCCTCCGGGAGGGGCCGGCGCGTCTCCTCGCTGCGGGTGAGCAGCTCGATGTTGGTGCGCAGGGAGGTGAGGGGGGTGCGGAGTTCGTGGCCCGCGTCCGCGATGAGCTGCTGCTGCAGCTCACGGGAGCTGGCCAGGGAGGCGGTCATCGAGTTGAACGACCTGGACAGGCGGGCCACCTCGTCCTCGCTGTCGTCCTCGACGGGGATGCGGATGCCGAGATCCTCGGTGCGCGCGACGTGCTCGACGGCCTCGGTCAGCTTGTCGACGGGGCGCAGACCCGCGCGGGCGACCGCCAGACCGGCGGCACCGGCACCGACGACTCCGATCCCGGACACGAGGAGGAGGATGAGGGCGAGGTCGTTGAGGGTCTTCCGGGTGCTCTTGAGGGGGGTGGCGAGGACGATCGCCACCGGCCCCGCGTTGGTCTGCACGGGCAGCGTCAGCACACGTACGGCCTCACCGTTCTCGGCGGTGCCGTCGTGGAACACGCCGTCGGAGCTGTCGTCCGCGTTCGCGATCACCTTCCGGTCGGTGGCGGAGATCTTCACCTTGCCCGCGGAGAACGGGCTGACGCAGACCGTGTCGTCCTCCGTCACGACCTGGAAGTAGCCGCTTCCCGGGTAGCCGCGGTCGGGTTGGGCCTCCTGGGGACACGTCGTGAGCGCGTTCTCGATCTGGTCGTCGAACCTCGGCTGGGCCACCGTCTTCTGCAGGTCGCCGTCCACCTGCTCGTACAGCTTCCCCTGCACGATGAACCAGCAGGTCACCGACACCGCCGCCACCGCGAACGCCACCGCCGCGGCGACCAGCATCGACAGCCGGGCCCGAATGGGAAGGGTGCGCAGCCGCCGTACGACCCGGTTCACTCCGCGCCGCCCTGCCGCAACACGTATCCCACGCCCCGCACGGTGTGCACGAGGCGCGGTTCGCCGCCCGCCTCCGTCTTGCGGCGCAGGTACATGACGTAGACGTCGAGGGAGTTGGACGAGGGCTCGAAGTCGAAGCCCCACACGGCCTTGAGGATCTGCTCGCGGGTGAGGACCTGGCGCGGGTGCGCCAGGAACATCTCCAGGAGGGTGAACTCGGTACGGGTCAGTTCCACGGCCCGCCCGGCGCGCGTCACCTCCCGCGTCGCGAGGTTCATGCGCAGGTCGGCGAAGGTGAGGACCTCGTCGTCGTCGGTGCTCGCGCCGGCGGCCGCGGCGTAGGAGCTGCGCCGCAGCAGGGCCCGTACGCGGGCGAACAGCTCGTCCAGTTCGAACGGCTTGACCAGGTAGTCGTCGGCGCCCGCGTCGAGCCCGGTGACGCGGTCGCCGACGGTGTCGCGGGCGGTCAGCATGAGGATCGGGGTGGTGTCGCCGGCCCCGCGGATGCGGCGGGCGGCGGTGAGGCCGTCCATGCGGGGCATCTGGATGTCGAGGACGACGAGGTCGGGCCGGTAGCCGGTGGCCTTCTCCAGGGCGTCCGCGCCGTCCACGGCGACCTGCGTGTCGTAGCCCTCGAAGGCGAGGCTGCGCTGGAGTGCTTCGCGCACCGCCGGCTCGTCGTCGACGATCAGGATGCGCTGGGTGTCACGGTCGCCTTCGGCGGGGCTCATGGCGTGGATTCCCTCGGGTGCGGTGGGGCGGCGGGGTGCTGGGGGCGGGGCCCTCTCAGCCTCGCATCGTAGTGAGCCGGCTCAGCGGCACCTTGCGGCGGTGCGGGCGGGCGGTGCCGGTGCGCAGGCCCATCAGCTGCGGGACGCCGACCTCCGGGGCCCGGGGCGGTGTCGTCGGGGCGTGCAGTTCGCGCGCCACGTCGAGGGCCAGGGCGAGGTCGGCCGCGCCGACGCCGGTCACCGGGTGCGAAACCTGCTTGACCTGCTTGATCATGACGTACTCCCTGAGCGCTGGAAGGGGGTTCAGCTGTCGGAGCCGCCGGCCCGCAGCGTGGCGAGGTCGGCCTTGACGGTGTTGATCGGGATGGCGAAGCCGAGGCCGACGCTGCCCGCGGTGGAGGAGGAGGTGGCGTCGGCGGCGGAGTACATCGCGGAGTTGATGCCGATGATGTTGCCGCCCGCGTCGATCAGGGCGCCGCCGGAGTTGCCGGGGTTGAGGGAGGCGTCCGTCTGGAGCGCCTTGTAGGTGGTGGTGGACGAGCCGGTGTCGCCGTTGAACTCCTGGCCGCCGAACTCGAACGGCCAG
The DNA here is from genome assembly GCF_043198675.1 of Streptomyces sp. NPDC048734. Classification (NCBI taxonomy): domain Bacteria; kingdom Bacillati; phylum Actinomycetota; class Actinomycetes; order Kitasatosporales; family Streptomycetaceae; genus Streptomyces; species Streptomyces sp. NPDC048734. The sequence goes on from NZ_JBICUZ010000005.1 coordinate 41,530, forward strand.
CCGCCGCCCTGCTGCTGTTGCTGCTGTCCCTGGCTCTCGTCGGTGGAGACGGTCACGTCCCGGTCGAGGGCGGAGACGATGCCGCTGGTCACGGTGCCGGTGAGGCCCTCGGGTGAGCCGATCGCCACGACCGTGTCGCCGACCTTGACGCCGTCGGAGTCACCGAGGGCGGCCGCCTTGAGGCCGGAGGCGTTCTCCAGCTTGATCAGGGCCAGGTCCTTCTTGCTGTCGGTGCCGACGACCTCGGCCGTGTACTCCTTGCCGTCGCTGGTCGACACCTTGATCGAGGAGGCGCCGGCGACGACGTGGTTGTTGGTGAGGATCTCGCCGTCACCGGTGATGATCACGCCGGAGCCGGTCGAGGAGCCGCCGCTGAGGGTGGCGTTGATCTCGACGACGCTCGGGCTGACCGCGGCGGCGATGCCGGCGACGTCACCGGTCTTGCCGGCCGGCACCACGCTGGTGGTCGTGGAGGAGGCGGCCACCTGGTCCTTGCCGGTCAGCTCCTGTATGCCGTAGGCGGTGCCGCCGCCGATCGCCGCGGCGACGATCGCCACGGCGGCGAGCAGCGCCATCGGTCCGCGTGCCGCGCGCTTCCTCGGGGGAACGGGACCGGGTCCGGCGGCCACGGGGGTCAGGAGAGCGGTGCCGCCACCGTTGCCGTCACCGGCCGCGGCGTCGTCCCGGGTGTCGGCGGGCCGGCCCGGCGTCTGCCACCCGGCGGGCTGCGGCGCGGCGGCCGGCCCGGCGGGCTGCGGCGCGGCCGGGTGGTACGCCGGCGGGGGCGGCCATTCCGGGTTCACGGGGGCAAAAGCGTGCTGCGGGGCGCCCTGGTACGGGTTCTCGTGGTTCTCGTACTCGCCGCTGCGGCGGATGCTCTCGGTCATGGAACAGAGCTTTCCGCCCGACCATGAGAGCTGCCTGAGTGCTCCCTGAGAAGCCCGGCAGAACCTCGTACGCCCGATATGAGGACGGTTCTCGGCTACGACGGTTCTCGCGCGGGACCGGCCGCTCTCAGGAAAGCCTCATACGACGCGGACGAAGGCGCGTGCGGGAGTGCCGGAAGCCCCTACGGGCTCACTCGCAGCCGCAGGAGCGGCGGACCACCAGACGTGACGGGAACACCTTGAGCCGCTCGCGGCGCGAGCCCGCGACCCGCAGCCCGTCGTCCAGGACCAGGTCGACGGCCGCGCGGGCCATCGCCGAGCGGTCGGAGGCGACCGTGGTCAGCGGCGGGTCGGCGAGCGCGGCCTCCTTGATGTCGTCGAAGCCGACCACGCCCAGCTCGCCGGGGACGTCGATGCGCAGCTCGCGCGCCGCCCGCAGCAGGCCGATCGCCTGGTCGTCGGTGGAGCAGAAGACGGCCGGCGGCCGGTCCGGGCCCGACAGCAGCTCCAGCCCCACCTTGTAGGCGTCGTAACGGTTGTAGGGGGCTTCGAAGAGCCGGCCCTCGGTGGGGAGGCCGGCCTCGTCCATGGCTCGCCGCCAGCCCTCGACGTGGTCGGAGACCGGGTCGCCGACGGAGGGCGTCTCGGCGGTGCCGCCCACGCAGGCGACGTACGGGTAGCCGTGCTCCAGGAGGTGGCGCACGGCGAGCTGGGCGCCGCCCAGGTCGTCGGTGACGACGGCGACGTCGTCGATGGCCTCGGGCCGCTCGTGGAGCAGCACCACGCGGGCGTCCCAGGCGTCGATCTCGGCGGCGGCGTTGTCGTTCAGCGCGTGGCTGACGAGGATCAGGCCGGACACCCGCATGCCCAGGAAGGCGCGCAGGTAGTGGACCTCGCGTTCGCCGACGTAGTCGGAGTTGCCGACCAGCACCATCTTCCCGCGCTCGGAGGCGGCCTGTTCGACCGCGTGCGCCATCTCCCCGAAGAAGGGCTGGCGCGCGTCCGGCACGATCAGGCCTATGAGGTCCGTGCGCCGCGACGCCATCGCCTGCGCGACCCGGTCGGGCCGGTACCCCAGCTCCTTGATGGCGGCGAGGACACGCTCGCGCGTGGCCGGGGCGACCGGCCGGGGTCCGTTGTTGATGACATAGCTGACGACGGCGGTGGAGGTCCCCGCCAGCCGTGCCACATCATCCCTGGTTACCTTGGCCACGCGCGGAGTCTACGCGGATGGATCCGCCACGGGCAGGGCGTCGAGCAGCTTCCCCGTGCGGGAGCGACGCCCGGCCTGAGCGGCGGCTATGCCTCCGCGGAGATCCCTTCGGCGCCCGCGGGCACCTCGTTGTCCGCATCTTCCGGCTTTGCCCGGTCCGCCGCGGCCTTGGCCTCCTCGGCGGCACGGTCGACCTTCTCGGGGGTAACGAATCGATAACCGACGTTGCGGACGGTTCCGATCAGCGACTCGTGCTCCGGACCGAGCTTGGCGCGCAGCCGTCGTACGTGCACGTCGACCGTCCGGGTGCCACCGAAGTAGTCGTAGCCCCAGACCTCCTGGAGGAGCTGGGCGCGGGTGAAGACGCGGCCCGGGTGCTGCGCGAGGTACTTCAGGAGCTCGAACTCCTTGAAGGTGAGGTCGAGGACCCGGCCCTTGAGCTTGGCGGAGTACGTCGCCTCGTCGACCGACAGGTCGCCGTTGCGGATCTCCATGGGGGAGTCGTCGTTGACGATCTGCTGCCGGCCCATCGCCAGCCGCAGCCGTGCCTCGACCTCCGCCGGGCCGGCGGTGTCGAGCAGGACGTCGTCGATGCCCCAGTCGGCGGTGACGGCGGCCAGACCGCCTTCGGTGACGACCAGGACGAGCGGACAGCCGGGGCCGGTGGAGCGCAGCAGCTGGCACAGGCTGCGGACCTGGGGGAGGTCGCGGCGGCCGTCGATCAGGATGACGTCGGCACCCGGAGTGTCGACGAGGGCGGGGCCCTCCGCCGGAGCCACCCGCACGTTGTGCAGCAGCAGTCCGAGCGCGGGCAGCACCTCCGTCGACGGCTGGAGGGCGTTGGTCAGGAGCAGCAGAGAACTCATACGTCTGGTTCCTCCTCGGTCCCTGCGAGGACGTTTGCGGCACTGCGGCACTGCTCTGCGCGTCCCGGGGCCCCGTACACCTGCGGTTTCCCGCTTCGTATACAACGCTTCCGAAAGCACGAAAGGACCCGGGGGCTTCGCTGCCCGAGTCCTCTGCCCAGCAGAATAGCCCACATGAGCAACGGTCCGGCTGGTCATGTGGCACATTCCACCGTTCGTCCGAACCCTGAGACGGGCACGGGGGCACCATTGCGGACGTTTCTGCCCACGGCCGACGGCGTTTCCGTCGATTCCGTATACGACCCGGGTGCGGTCGTGCACGACGCCTCCGCGTCACCTTCCCGTGGCCTGGTGTTCGTCGTGGCCCACGGTTTCACCGGGGACGTGGACCGCCCGCACGTGCGCCGGATCGCCTCGGTGCTCGCCCGGTACGGGGCCGTCGTCACCTTCTCCTTCCGCGGGCACGGCCGCTCCGGCGGCCGCTCCACCGTCGGTGACCGGGAGGTGCTCGACCTGGACGCGGCCGTCGCCTGGGCCCGCCGGCTCGGGCACGCGCGCGTGGCCACCGTCGGCTTCTCCATGGGCGGCTCGGTGGTGCTGCGGCACGCGGCCCTGCACACCGGCACGGTCGACGCGGTGGTCTCCGTCAGCGCCCCCGCCCGCTGGTACTACCGCGGCACGGCCCCCATGCGCCGGCTGCACTGGCTGGTCACCCGCCCGGCGGGCCGCCTGGTCGGCCGCTACGGCCTGCGCACCCGCATCCACCACCGCGACTGGGACCCGGTCCCGCTCTCCCCGGTCGAGGCGGTCCCCGCGATCGCGCCCGCACCCCTGCTGATAGTCCACGGCGACAGCGACGGCTACTTCCCCCTCGACCACCCCCGCATGCTGGCCGAGGCCGCGGGTGACCACGGTGAACTGTGGGTGGAGCCGGGCATGGGTCACGCCGAGCACGCCGCGGCCGACGACCTCCTGACCCGTATCGGTGCCTGGACGGCGGCCCGGGCGGGCTAGCCTGACCCTGTCGAAGCAACAGGCCGACCGAAGAAACCGGCCGACCGAGGAAACCGACCGAGGGACGAGATGGCGAAGGTCACGGTGCGCTACTGGGCGGCCGCCAAGGCCGCGGCCGGAGTCGCCGAGGAGCCGCACGACGCGGACACCCTCGCCGAGGCGCTCCGGGCCGCGCGTGAGCGACACCCCGGCGAACTCGCGCGTGTGCTGCGGCGATGCTCGTTCGTCGTCGACGGTGACCCCGTGGGCACCCGCGGGCATGAGACGGTACGGCTGGCCGACGGCGGCACGGTCGAGGTGCTCCCGCCGTTCGCAGGAGGGTGAGATGACCGACCAGCAGCCGTACGAGGGGGACCGCTACCCGCAGGGGTACGACCCGTACCAGCAGCAGGCCCCGCAGCAGGAGTGGCCGGGCCGGCAGGAGTACGGGTACGAGGACCCGCAGGCCCACCTCCAGCACACGCAGCAGTGGCAGGGCCAGACCTGGGAGACCAGCGTGCAGCCGCCCGTCGCGGCGGCGGACCCGGCCGAGACGGCGTACCTGCCCCCGCAGACGGGCGAGGCCCCGGCCTGGCAGCAGCAGGCACCCCGGTACCAGCAGGAGCAGCACCAGTACCAGCAGGAGCCGTACCAGCAGCACCAGTACCAGCAGCATCCGCACGAGCAGCAGGACCGGTACCAGACGTCGTACGGGGACCAGGCGTCGTACGGTCGGCCGCAGGCCGCCCACGCGGCGCCGCCGGCCCTCGTCGCCCCCGAGGTGCTGCCCGAGGGCGGGGCCGGCGCGTCCTACGGGCCCGCCACCATGGCCGGCAACGCGCGCGTCACCGACGCCCAGCGCGCCCGCCTCGAAGGCCGCTCGCCGATCATCGAACCCGGCATGCAGCCCGCGGCCCTCACCGCCCTCCTCGGCCTGCTGCTGTCCGGTGCGGCGGCGATCGGCACGTACGTGCTGCTCGTCCCGCTCGTCGTCCTCCAGGCCGTCACGGCGGCCGGCTGGTTCCGGCTGAACGGCATGTGGCCGGCCCGGCAGGGCATCGCCCTCGCCTTCCTCGGCGCGCTGGTCTGCGACGTGGCGCTCCTCGCGGCCGGCCGCGAGAACGCCCCGGCCGCGATCCTGGGCACCCTCGGCGTCTGGGTCCTGCTCTGTCTCGTCCTCCAGCTCCGCTCGCACGCCGACCCCGACGAGCGCATGTACGGCCTGATGGCGACGGTGGCCTCGGCCGCCCTGGCGATCCTCGCCACCGGCCACCTCGGGGCCGACCCGGACGCGGTGACGGTCGGCGCCGCCGCGGTCGCCGTCGCCGTGGTGGCCCGCGCGCTGCCGCTGCCGACGCCCGCGTCGGTGGCCGTCGCGCTGCTCGCGGCGGCGGGTGCCGGCATCGCGGTCGGCGGGATGACCGGGCTGGGCGCCGAGGGCGCGCTGCTCGGCGCGGGCGCGGCGGTCTGCGCGCTGATCGGCCACCGGGTGGCGAGCTACGACTACCCGTCGCGTTTCGTGCACTTCACGGCGGGCGTCGCCCTGCCGCTGGCCGCCGCGGCACCGGCGGTGTACGTGCTGGGACGGGCGCTGGTGTAGGGGGCGGTCGGTCGCCTGTGTCACAGGTGATCGACAAACTCCGGCCACCCTCCGCGTGCGGAGTTACCGTGAGTGGTCACTGTCTGTCGGCCGTCCGGGTGGGGGAACAACCGCATGCGAGCACTTCGAATACTGCTGGTCGTCGTCGTGGTCCTGGGCGGCCTGTTCGTGCTCGCCGACCGCCTCGCGGTGAACTTCGCCGAGGGCGAGGCCGCGGACAGGCTCCGGGCGAACGAGAACCTCGCGACCACCCCGGACGTGTCCATCAAGGGCTTCCCCTTCCTCACCCAGGTCATCGGCGGCGAGCTGGACGACGTCGAGGTCGGCATCGACGACTACGAGGCCGTCGCCGGCGCGGAGGGCCAGAAGATCCGCATCGACGATCTCCGGGCCGACATGAAGGGCGTCGAGTTCTCCGGCGACTACACCTCCGCCACCGCGGCCAGCGCCACCGGCACCGCGTCCATCAGCTACGCGGAGCTGCTGAAGACCGCCAAGTCCGAGCCCACCGAGATCGGCCCGGTCACGGCCCGGGTCGTCGGTCTCTCCGACGGCGGCAGCGGCAAGATCAAGGTCACCGTCGAGGCGAGCATCGGCGGCACCAAGCTGCCGCAGCCGGTCTCCGTGCTGAGCACGGTCACCGCCGAGGGCGACACCGTCCGGGTGCACGCCGACTCCCTGCCCAGCTTCGGTCCGTTCAAGGTCGCCGAGAACCAGGTGCGCGGCATCACCGACTTCGAGCAGAAGATCGACGACCTGCCCGGCGGCATCCGCCTCGACAAGGTCGAGGCCGCGAAGAGCGGCGTGGAGATCACGGTGAAGGGTTCGGACGTCCGCCTCGCCGGGTAGGCACCTCCGGTGGACGGCGGATGTCCGACAGGCGAGACGCCGCCGTCCGTACCGTAGATGTGACGACGGACGCAGGCGGACGAGAGCGCCCGGAGGCCGTGCGGCGACGGCCCGGGCGCTCTGCGCGTCCCAATATGCGGACGCTCGCGTCTCACCATGCGGAGCGCTGGTGACACGTCCGCCCCTACGTCCCTACGATCGACCGCATGAAGCAGCGACAGGCGGATCTCACGAAGCGGCGGGCAGTAGACCTGTGCCGCGTCGCCGCCATGCTCTGTCGCCCTGTCTGAGCGGAAGCGCCACCTGCCTTCCGCGCCCTCCCGGCGTCCTCGTTCGAGGGCGCCCTCGCGCCGGCCGCCGGCGAGACCCGGCCGCGCACCCTCCTTTCTTTGCACACCCCCGCCGCAACTGCCCCGGAGGAGAACAAGCATGAGCCGCAGCGACGTCCTGGTAGACGCCGACTGGGTCGAGGCCAACCTCGACAACCCGGACATCGCCATCGTCGAGGTCGACGAGGACACGTCCGCGTACGAGAAGAACCACATCAGGAACGCGATCCGGATCGACTGGACCCAGGACCTCCAGGACCCGGTCCGCCGTGACTTCATCGACCAGGAGGGCTTCGAGAAGCTCCTGTCGGCGAAGGGCATCGGCAACGACACCCTGGTGATCCTGTACGGCGGCAACAACAACTGGTTCGCGTCCTACGCCTACTGGTACTTCAAGCTCTACGGCCACGAGAACGTCAAGCTCCTCGACGGCGGCCGCAAGAAGTGGGAGCTGGACGCCCGCGAGCTGGTCGAGGAGGTGCCCGAGCGCCCGGAGACCACCTACCGGGCCAAGCCGCAGAACACCGCCATCCGCGCCTTCCGCGACGACGTCGTGGCGGCCATCGGCTCGCAGAACCTGGTCGACGTCCGGTCGCCCGACGAGTTCTCCGGCAAGCTGCTCGCCCCGGCCCACCTGCCGCAGGAGCAGTCGCAGCGTCCGGGCCACGTCCCGAGCGCCCGCAACATCCCGTGGTCGAAGAACGCCAACGACGACGGCACCTTCAAGTCGGACGAGGAGCTGAAGGCCCTCTACGCCGACGAGCAGGTCGACCTGGCCAAGGACACGATCGCCTACTGCCGCATCGGCGAGCGCTCGGCCCTGACCTGGTTCGTGCTGCACGAGCTGCTCGGTGTCGAGAACGTCAAGAACTACGACGGCTCCTGGACCGAGTACGGCTCCCTCGTCGGCGTGCCGATCGAGCTCGGCGCCAACAAGTAACCCGACCGACCCGACCTTCTGGTCAGACCCCCTCTGGAGAAAGTCATGTGTGGAGCGAAGGCCGGCGGCCCGGACGCCTCGACGATCAAGCCCGGTGAGACCACCATCCAGGGCCAGGTGACCCGCGACGGCGAGCCGGTGACGGGCTACGTCCGGCTGCTCGACTCGACCGGCGAGTTCACCGCGGAGGTCCCCACCTCCGCCACCGGACAGTTCCGCTTCTACGCGGCCGAAGGCACCTGGACCGTCCGCGCCCTCGTGCCCGGCGGCACCGCCGACCGCACGGTCGTCGCCCAGCAGGGCGGCCTCGCGGAGGTCGCGATCGCCGTCTGAGACGTTCGTAGACAGGCACAGACGGACACGACGTCCGCAGGGCCGCACCTCTCGGGTTGGACACCTGAGGTGCGGCCCTGCGGCCTCTCCGGCTCCCGCCCGGCCCCGGTACGGCTCCCGCCCGGCCCCGTGCCGGACCGCCCGGCCCGGCCTACCCTGGACGTATGTACGCCCGCCGTCGGCACGCCTACTTCGCCATGATGGGCACCTGCATCGCGCTGTTCGTCCTGGCCTGGGGCGTCGTACGCCTCTGGTCGGTTCCGGTGGCCGTCGGGATGTGCGTGGTCGCGATGGTCATCCCGCCGGTGGCCGCGGTCGTCGCCAACCGGCGCGGCCCCGAGGACCGTTGGTGGGACGACCCGTCCGGCGATCCGAAGTCCGACGAGTGGTGGGACGAACTGGACGGGAAGAAGCGGCACCCGTAGGCCTTCAAAGCCGCCCCGGTCCCTCAGTAGACGAGCGCCTGGGTCCCGTCCGCCAGTGCCTCCTGCACGAACACCTGCGCCCCGGCGATCCGCACGCCCTCCAGGACGTCCTTCTCGGTGATGTCCCGCCGGGCCGCGCACTGCGTGCACAGCGTGACCCGGCCGCCCAGCAGGAGCGAGTCGAGCAGGTCGGGCAGCGGGGCGGCGTGCGGCAGTTCGAACTCGGCGGCCCGCCCCGGCAGCGCGAACCAGGCGGACTCCCCGGTCAGCCACAGGGAGACCTCCACCCCGCTGGCCACGGCCACCGCCGCCACCGTGAACGCCTGCGAGCACCGTTCGGGGGCGTCGGCCCCCGCCGTCACCTTGATCACGAGCTTCTTCGCCATGGCCGCATCGTAATCACCCGGGCGGCTCCACCCGGGCGGCACCAGCCGGGCGGCATCCGACTCCGCGCGGCACCCCGCTCCGGGCCTCCCCGCTCCGGGCCTCTCCGTCCCGGGCCTCCCCGCCCCGGGTGGAGCCGGCCGCCGGGGTGACGCCGGCGAGGGCCACCTCGCAAGGAGGGCCGGTTCCCGGCCGCGTAAGCTGGGGGCCGGCCCTGTAGTACGTATCCCGAAGCACGCTCATCCGAGGAGCACCCCGTGGAGATCTTCTTCGAAGCCCTGCTGGTCCTGGTCTGCGTCGGCGTCCTCGCCTTCGCCGGGCTGACCGTGAAGAAGCTGTACCAGGGCCAGCGCTGACCCACGTCTAGGAAGTGCCACCGATGATCGAGATCCCGTCCGACCTCCACAAGGACCTCGTCCCCCTCGCCTTCCTGCTGGGCACCTGGGCGGGCGCGGGCGTGCACGACTTCCCCGGCGCCGAGAAGTGCAACTTCGGGCAGGAGGCCACCTTCACGCACGACGGCCGGGACTTCCTGGAGTACCACTCCCGCACCTGGGTCCTGGACCAGGACGGCAACAAGGTCCGCGCCCTGGAGACCGAGTCCGGCTTCTGGCGGATCGACGCCGACCGCAAGGTCGAGGTGACGATGGTCCGCGACGACGGCGTCGTCGAGGTCTGGTACGGCGAGATGGCCGACAAGAAGCCCCAGATCGACCTGGTCACGGACGCGGTGGCCCGCACGGCCGCCTCCGGCCCCTACACGGGCGGCAAGCGGCTGTACGGCTACGTCAAGAGCGACCTGATGTGGGTCGGCGAGAAGCAGACCCCCGAGGTCGAGCTGCGCCCCTACATGTCGGCCCACCTGAAGAAGGTCGTCACCCCGGAAGAGGTCGAACGCTGGGCGAAGGCCCTCCCGGACGACATGCCGGACGACGGCATCGCCTTCTTCAAGTAGGCCCCGCCTTCCTTCCGGACCCCGCTGCCCCTGTCAGCGGGGTCTGTTTCGCTCAGAGGGTTAACAGTTCGCATCGCAAGGCAATGCATTTGCGGACGGCGTGCCTGGGTGTCTGCAGTGGCAGACGTCTTCGTGGGAAGTCCGCCCATGCAAGAAGTCCCGACCGCAACACGACTGCGGTCGGGACTTCAAAAGCCGTGCCCTGAGCGGCATGCGAAGCACGGCGGCACAGGAGTGGATCAGGGCCCGGACGTCCGGCTCGGTCATCCCCTCGCTGAGCATCCGCACCCTGGGCGAGCTGCCCGTCCTCCTGCCGTCAGCCGCCGAGCAGGCGGCGATCGGTGCCACGTTCGCCGCCCTCGACGACAAGATCCAGGCACACACCGAGATCGCCCGCGCGACCCGCGCCTACCGTGGCGTGCTCGCCGACGCCCTGATGAACGGCGTCTTGTCGGCCGAGTCATGACCAGGCCCGGCCCCCTAGACTGGGGAGCGTGGTGAGCACCGACTGGAAGAGCGATCTGCGGCAGCGCGGCTACCGGCTGACCCCGCAGCGGCAACTCGTCCTCGAAGCCGTGGACACCCTGGAGCACGCGACCCCCGACGACATCCTCGTGGAAGTGAGGAAGACGGCGTCGGGGGTCAACATTTCCACCGTCTACCGCACGCTCGAGCTGCTGGAGGAGCTGGGGCTGGTCAGTCATGCCCACCTCGGGCACGGGGCGCCGACGTACCACCTCGCCGACCGGCACCACCACATCCACCTGGTCTGCCGCGACTGCGGCAACGTGATCGAGGCGGACGTGGAGGTGGCCTCCGAGTTCACGGCCAAGCTCCGCGCGACCTTCGGCTTCGACACCGACATGAAGCACTTCGCGATCTTCGGCCGCTGCGAGGACTGCGCGGCCCGCGCCACCGGGGACGCGACCGGCGAGAGTTCCCCCACCGGGTCGTAGGCTTGCGTTCATGAAGAGCCCCCTGCTGTCCCTGTCCGGCGCCGTTCCCGCCGAGGGCGTGGACGAAGGCGTCGCCGCCCACTACGGCGACCTGTTCCGCGAGCAGCGCGCCCTCGCCGAGGGCACCGGCTTCGTCGACCTCTCGCACCGCGGAGTCGTCACCGTCTCCGGCGACGACCGGCTGAGCTGGCTGCACCTCCTGCTCACCCAGCACGTCAGCGACCTGCCCACCGGCCGTGCCACCGAGGCACTGATCCTCTCCGCGAACGGCCACATCGAGCACGCCCTCTACCTGGTGGACGACGGCAGCACGGTCTGGGCCCACGTCGAACCCGGCACCCAGGACGCGCTGATCGCGTACCTGGAGTCGATGAAGTTCTTCTACCGGGTGGAGGTGGCCGACCGCACGGCCGACATCGCGGTCGTGCACCTGCCCGCCGGTTCCATAGCCGAGGTCCCCGAGGGCGTCGTCGTGCGCGAGACGGCGTACGGCCGTGATCTGTTCCTGCCGCGCGCGGACCTCGAGGCGTACGCCGCGAAGGCCGGCCCCGCCGCCGGGATCCTCGCCCACGAGGCCCTGCGCGTGGAGCAGCACCGGCCCCGCCTCGGATTCGAGACCGACCACCGCACCATCCCGCACGAGCTGGGCTGGATCGGCACCGCGGTGCACCTCCAGAAGGGCTGCTACCGCGGCCAGGAGACCGTCGCCCGCGTGCAGAACCTGGGCAAGCCGCCGCGCCGCCTGGTCTTCCTGCACCTCGACGGCAGCGACGTGCACCTGCCGCCCGCCGGGACCGAACTGCGCCGCGCCGACGAGGGCCCCGACGCCCGCAGGATCGGCTTCGTCACCACGTCGGTGCGCCACCACGAGCTGGGCCCGGTGGCGCTGGCCCTGGTGAAGCGGAACGTCCCCCTGGACGCGCCGCTGCTCGCCGACACCACGGCGGCCGCCCAGGAGGTCGTGGTCGAGCCCTGAGGCCGGGAACCCCCGGGCCGGCTACACCTCGACCAGCACGGTGAACGGGCCGTCGTTCGTCAGCGACACTCTCATCCGCGCGCCGAAACGGCCCGTCGCCACCGTCGCGCCCAGCGCGCGCAGCCGGTCGACCACCTCGTCGACGAGCGGCTCGGCCACATCGCCCGGGGCGGCCGCGTTCCAGGTGGGACGGCGGCCCTTGCGGGCATCGCCGTAGAGCGTGAACTGGCTGATCACCAGGAGCGGGGCGTCGATGTCGCTGCACGAGCGCTCGTCGCTCAGCATGCGGATCGACCACAGCTTGCGGGCCAGCCGGTCGGCCTCCTCCGCGGTGTCCTCGTGGGTGACCCCCACGAGGACGCACAGTCCCTCGCCCTCGATCGAGCCCACGGTCTCGCCGTCCACGACGACGCTCGCGCCGTCCACCCTCTGCACCACTGCACGCATGCGCCCCATCATGCCGTGCGGCCGCCGGCTCCCCGCAGGGGCATCTTTCCCGATCCCCGTGCCGCCGTCTGGGCCGTTCGGGGGCACTCGGTCACCTCCTGGCCACTGAGGGTGGCACGATGCTTCCCACACGCCGGTCGAGGGGACGGTAGAGCACATGAGCACACCGAGTACCGGGCAGCTGGGCCTGACCACCCAGCGTCCGCCCGCGCAGCGCAGGGACAGCCCGCCCTGCCCGCCGCCGACGGAACCGCCCGCGCACGACCTGGCCCGGCTGAGCCTGCCCGAGCTGCGCGCCCTGCGCCGGGACGCCCAGCGCGACGAGGCCGACCTCAGCTACGTACGACGGCTGCTGCAGGGCCGTATCGACATCCTCGGCGCGGAACTCGCCCGGCGTTCCCCGGCCGGAGCGGCGTCCGTCGTGGACCGCCTTCCGGAGATCCTCACCGACGCCCCGGCCCGGTACCGCTCCTCCGCCCGGCACGTCACGCTCGGCACCCCGCAGAGCGAGGAGTACCGGCGCCTGGCGTCGGAGATGCTCTCCGAGGTCGAACTCTCCGACCTCGGCGCCCGCACCGACCCCGAACTCCACGAGGCGATGGCCCGCCTCATCGGCTACGAGCAGTACGTCTCCCGCCGCCGCCAGCACCTCCAGCACACGGCCGACGAGTGCGGCGAGGAGGTCACCCGCCGCTACCGGGACGGCGAGGCCCAGGTGGACGACCTCCTGGTGTGAGACCGCCGTCCGGCCGCCGGACGGGACGAGGAGGGGCGCCGGACGGGGACGAGGAGGGGCGGCGGGGGCGGAAAAAAATCCCCGCCGCGCCACCCCCTCCCCGCCTACCGTGGCCCCATGACGACCACCCCCGCCGGCATCGACATACGCCGGATCACGGACGCCGAACTCCCCGCGTGGACGCGCGCGGCGAAGACCGGTTTCCTGCGCACCCCCACCGTCACCGAAGCCGACGTCACAGCCCGCCGCACCGCGCACGCCGGTTCCCGCACCTACGGCGCCTTCGACGCGGGCACGTGCGTGGCCACCTTCCGCTCCTTCCCCCAGGAGCTGACGGCGGTCGGCGGCACCACCGTCCCCGCCGACGCCATCTCCAACGTCGCCGTCCTCCCCACCCACCGCCGCCGCGGCATCCTCACCCGCCTGATGACCGAGGACCTGACCGCCGCGAAGGACCGCGGCGACGTCGTCGCCACCCTCATCGCCGCCGAGTACCGCATCTACGGCCGCTACGGCTTCGGCCCGGCGACCAGCGCCGCCGAGTGGACGATCGACGTGCCGCGCACCGGCCTCGACCCGCACTGGCCGGGCCCCGGCGACGGCGGCCGCATCGACCTCGTCGGCCCGGAGGAGGTCCGAGAGATCGGCCCCGAACTGCACGAGCGGCTGCGCCGCGGCAGGCCCGGCGCGGTCAGCCGCACCGACGTGTGGTGGGACTCGGACACCGGTGTGCTGCGCGTGTCCGGCGAGTGGAGCGAGCCGTTCTACGCCGCCTACCGCTCGGCCGACGGCGAGGTGCAGGGGCTGGTCTCCTACAAGGCGGACGACCACTGGGGCGACGCCAAGCAGCCGTTGAACACGGCGACGGTGGACTGGCTGATCGCCACGACGGCGGCCGCCGAGCGCGCCCTGTGGCGCCACCTCTGCTCGATCGACTGGGTGACACGGGTCAAGTCGGGCCCCCGCGCTCCCGACGACCTCCTCCCGCACTTCCTGCCGGACCCGCGCGCCGCGGGCATCACCACGCAGACGGACTGGCTGTGGGTGCGGATCCTGGACGTCGTACGGGCCCTGGAGGCGCGCACGTACGGCGGGTCGGGCTCGTTGGTGCTGGAGGTGACCGACCGGGCCGGGTTCACCGGGGGCCGTTTCCTGCTGGAGGCCGGCCCCGACGGGGCGTCGTGCACGCCGACCGGCCGCGGCGCCGACCTCACCCTGGACGTGGCCGTGCTGGCCTCGCTGTGGCTGGGTGACGAGACGGTGCCGCGGCTGGCGGCGCTGGGACGGCTCGGAGAAGAACGAGCGGGCGCCGCCCTGGAGGCCGACGCCCTGCTGCGCACGCCCGGGCGCCCCTGGTGCCCGGACATGTTCTGAAGTCTCCTCCCTGCCGCGACCGTGCGGCCGGCCGTTCCTGCGTGGTTCTGCATCCGTAGCTGCTCGATCGTGAACTGCTCGATCGTGGTCGTGCCGGTGGAGCTGTTCGGTTGTGGCTGTGCGCTGGTGCCCTGTGAAGTTGTGGCTGTGCGGCGCTCTGAAGTTGTGACTGTGCGTCGGTGTCGGCCTTCCGGGCTCCCGGCTCCCCTCCGGAAGGGAGCCCGACGGGCCAACCGTCTGGAAGTTTGACCATGTTGTGGAAGTTGGCAGCCAACTTCACTGTTCTTATGTCCTTTTGGAAGCGGCCTATAACCATCTCTCCGCGAACTGCCGCAAGATGGCGAGAAGTTGTACTGTTTGGACGTGGAGCCGGAACATGCCTCCGTCAAAGGGCGGATGAGACCGGAGCGGTCGCCACGACCGCAGCCGTCCCCCCGTGACGTGGCCGACGAGCTGCGCACCCGGATCAGGACCGGGGTGCTGCGGCCGGGCGAGCGCATGCCCACCCAGGCACGGCTCGCGGACGAGTTCGGCATCGAGCGCGGAGCCGTCCGCCAGGCCCTGCGCATCCTCCAGTCGGAACACCTGCTCACCAACGTCTCCAAGGGCGCGCCGGCGACGGTCGCCCCGGACCTGGGCGCCGGCTCCCTCCCGACCGGCCCCGGAGCCTCGCCGCAGCCCACGATGGCGGCCCTGACCCCGCGCATCGCGGAGGCCTTCACCGCCCCGCACGTCGAGATCGACGCCCTGTGCCTGACCGCCGTGTCGCTCACGCTGGCGATCGGCGAACCGCTGCGCCGGATCCACGCGGGGGAGCTGAAACCGGCCAAGATCGACGTCCGGGTCCTGCTGCCGTCGCGGAACATCGACCTGGCCTTCCCTGCGGCGGTGGACGGCGCGGAGACCGGGCGGCTGCAACGGCACTGGCTCGCCCACCGCAACGCCCAGGGCCAGGTGCTGCGGCACAACCTGCTGACGCTGCGCGCCACCCACGGCATCGACGTCCGCGTCAGCTTCCGCGCGCTGCCCTTCACCCCGCCGGTCAAGCTCTACCTCCTCAACGGGACGGAAGCGCTGTTCGCCTACTACACGGTCGAGCGGCACGAGCAGCAGGTCGACCACGAGCGGCTGGAGATGTACGACGCCGAGGGCACGCGCTCGGTTCTGTTCGCCTTCGCGCAGGGCGCCGGGGCACGGGACACGACGTTCGTGGAGCAGTCGATGCTGTGGTTCGACGCCCTGTGGGAGACGATCAGTTCGGAGCTGGTGCTCACGAGCTGACGGCGGGCCCGGTGACCAGGAGGGCGAGGATCACGGCGCCCGCGGAGCTGAGCGCCGGCCGTCCGGACCTGATGCCGACGGTGAGCAGGAGCAGGCCGACGGTCCCGGCGGTGCCGTACTTCCACTGGACGGCCTGTTCGAGGACGGCGGAGACGAGGGTGAGGGCGGGCACGGTGTTCCTCCCTTCGGAGGCGGGAAGCGCGGGGAGGTGCTGGGGCAGAACGTCCGCCAACTCGTCAAAGTTGGCAACCAACTTCACTTGTGTTGTCCCCACTTGGTGACAACTGCTAAACAGCTTCCAGGTAACTCCCGCCAGATGGATCGAAGTTGTACCGTTTGGTCGTGACCCAGGAGAACGTGGCAGCGAACGTGGCGGTGAACGGCAGCCGCAGGCTCTCGCCCCAGGAGATCGCCGACGTCCTGCGCGAACGCATCCGCGTCGGGGACCTCAAGGCCGGCGACCGGCTGCCCACACAGGCCGAACTCGCCGACGAGTTCGGCGTGGAGCGCGGTACCGTCCGCCAGGCCCTGCGCGCGCTCCAGGACGACGGCCTCCTCACCAACGTGAGCAAGGGCAGCCCGCCGCGCATCGCGGAGCAGGCGCCGGCCCGGGAGGAACCCCAGCCCACCATGGTGGCCCTGGCCCCCCGGCTGACCGCGGCCTTCGCCGCCCCGCACGTCCGCGTCGACGCCGCCTGCCTCACCGCCGAGAGCCTCATCCCGGCCCTCGGCGAACCCCTCCGGCTGATCCACGGCGGCAGCCTCCGGCCGCGGAAGATCGACGTCCGCATCCTGCTGCCGTCCCGCGACATCAACCTCGCCTTCCCGGTCCCGGTGGACGCGAGCGGAAGCGGCGACCCCGTCCACGAGCGCTGGCTGGCCATGCGCAACGCCCAGGGGCACGTCCTGCGCCACAACCTGCTCACGCTGCGCTCGCACGGCATCGACGTGAGCGTGTCCTTCCGGGCGCTGCCCTTCACCCCGCCGGTGAAGCTGTACCTGCTCAACGGACAGGAGGCGCTGCTGGCGTACTACATGGTGACGCGCCGGGAGGAGCCGACGGAGACCGGGGTGCTCGACATGTACGACGTGCTGGGCACCGAGTCGCTGCTGTTCTCCTTCGAGAAGGCGACCGGTGCGCGCGAGGCCACCTTCGTGGACGAATCCCAGAAGTGGTTCGACGCCCTCTGGGAAACCATCACGTCGGACCTGACACTCTCCTAGTGACTTCTGATACGACGCGGACCGAACAGGTGGCATCCGAGACCGAGAACGACAGGAAGCCGGCGCTGGACGCACTGCTCGCGCCCGCCCGCGTGGTCCTGTGGGACTTCGACGGGCCGGTCTGCCGGCTGTTCGCCGGGCACTCGGCGGAGCGGGTGGCCGTCGGCCTGGTGGAGTGGCTGGAGGGGCAGGGCCTGCGCGGCCTGCTCACGGAGAGCGAGCGGGAGTCTCCCGACCCCCACGCCGTGCTGCGCGCCGTGGACCTGCGCCACCCCGGCAGCGACCTGGTCGCGGAGCTGGAGGAGCGCCTCACCCAGGAGGAACTGAGGGCCGCCGCCTCGGCGATGCCCACGGCCTGGGCCGACCCGCTGATCCGCACACTGGCGGCGGTGGGCCGCCGGCTGGCCGTCACGACGAACAACTCGCCGCGCGTCGTCACCACGTACCTGACGAGCCGCGGCCTCACCTCCTGCTTCGCCCCCCACGTCTACGGCCGCACCCGGGACCTGCACCTCCTCAAGCCCGACCCGGACTGTCTGAACCGGGCCCTGCGCGCCGTGGGCGCGGCGCCGTCCGCCGCGCTGATGATCGGCGACACCCCGTCGGACTGCCTCGCCGCCCGGCGGGCCGGTGTCCCCTTCCTCGGCTACGCGCGCAACAAGAAGAAGGAGGAACTGCTCAGGGACGCGGGCGCGACCCACGTGGTGGACTCGCTGGAGCCGGTGCTGGCCGCGGTCAGACGTCACGCCTGAGTCGTCATCACCACCAGCACGACGGCGTGAGGGACGAGAACGCCGAGTCGCCCGGCTCGGTCTTCGTCGACAGCCGGCAGGCCTGGTCCGACTCGGTGTGGAAGTACATCGCCGAGTAGGCCGCGGGCGTGCGCTAGCATGCCCGGACCGCGCGGGGAATCCCTCTCACCCATCCGTAGAGACGGCGCTCCTGGTGATCCGTCGGGCCGGTGATCCCTACGGACCGGCGATCCGTACGAGACGGCGAACAGGCCTGTCCCGGACGATCCGGCGCGGACGAGGGTCCGGACCACCCGTTCGGCCACTTCGCCGCCGCTCCCGTTCGTTCGGCGCCCGTGGCGGCACTTACCGTTTGCCTTACCCATCCGATCGAGTGTGAGCAACCGGAGCGGCCAGTGGTCGAGCCCCTCGTTCCCCGTGACCTGCTCGGGGTTCGACCCGCCGGTGACCCGTCCGACGCCCTGTTCCAGCGTTTCGTCGCGGTCGCCGAGTCCACTCCCGCGACCAGCGGGCACCACAACCGGAACCACGTGCTGCCCCTGACGGAGGACGTGGCGGCGCTGCTGGGCCGGCCGGCCGGGACACCGGTGACCGTGCGGATCCCCCGCGCCGACGCGCTGCCGGTGGTGATCAGGACCTGGCGGGACGAGGCCGCGGTCCTCGACGCGGTCCACGAGGTCCTGCCCCACGTGCCCGAATGCCTGGTCAGACGGCCGGGCTTCGCCCTCCACAGCTATGTGGAGGGCGTTCCGCTCTCCGCCGTCTGCGGGAACGGCAAGCCCGTCGACGCCCTGCTGATAGAGGCGCTGGCCGAGCTGCTGTGCCGGATGACCGAGGTGCGCCGGGCCGCGCTGCCGCCCCTGCCGGCCGACTGGCCCGGCAACCACACCGACAGCCAGGGCTTCCTGAAGTCCCTCGCCCGCCTCGCCGACCGGCAGATCCGCCGCCCCAACCGGGAGCGGTTCGGCGGCCTCTTCAAGGCCCTCGGCATCCCCGAGGACGCCCTGTCGGCCCTCGCCGACCGGATCCCCCCGATGGCGCGGCGGCCGTACAGCCTGCTCCACGCCGACCTGCACCGGGACAACCTGATCATGTCCTACGACGGCTCCCCGCCGCTCGTCTGCGTCGACTGGGAACTGGCCACCTACGGCGACCCCCTGCACGAACTCGCCACCCACCTGGTGCGGATGCGCTACCCGGACAACCAGTGGCCGGAGGTGGTGGAGGCGTGGGCGCGCGCCATGGGCCGCTACCGCCCGGCCGCGGTCAACGGCCTCGCCAAGGACCTGCGGCACTACCTCGACTTCGAACGGGCGCAGTCGGTCTACCCGGACGTCATGCGGGCCGCACGAGCGGTCCAGGGCACCTTCACCCAGCAGAGCCTGGACGAGGTGACGGCGGAGGTGGGCCGGGCCCTGGAGGCGGCGGCGGAACCGCTGCGGCTGCGCAGCGTGCCCGGCCGCGGGGAGATCGAGGGTGCCCTCTTCCGGTGGCTGGCGTCGCGCGGCGACGTCAGCGGCCGGTCCTGGGCGGCGAAGGCCTACGACTGGCGGCCGGACCCGCGCCTGCCCGAGCGCGACGCCTTCCCGGCGTCCGCGGTCCGCGAGGCACTGCTGGCCGAGGGCGCCGCCCCGGCCGACCGCGTCTTCAAGGGCACCGCCCACCTCAACTCGGTGGTCTGGGCGGGGAACCTGGGCACCCCCGTCGTCGTACGGCGCAAGCTGCCCGGCGTCACACGGCGCGAGCCCAGCTACCTGAGCGAGCACACCGTCCTGGAGGCCATCCAGCGGTCCCGGGTGGAGGTCGCCGCGCCCCGGGTCCTCGCCCTGGGCGAGAGCTACCCGAACGAGCCGTTCGCGATCCACACCTACGTCGGCCCGCCCCGCCACCCGGTCAACGGGCTGCTCCCGCACGAGGCGGACGCCCTCGTCGACCAGCTCTGCGCGCTGACCGAGGTGGACCGCGGCCTGGTCGAGCCCGACGTCCACCAGGTCGACTTCTACCTGTGGCTCACCGAACAGCTGGTCGGCCTGGTGCGCAGCCTGCCGAAGGAGTCCCTCCAACTCGCCCGGACGCTCGGTCTGCCCGACGACGCCCGGCTGCGGCAGCTCCTGTCCCGGCACCGGCTGAGCCGCCGCGAGCCCGCCCTGCTGCACGGCGACCTCAACCCGTGGAACCTGGTGCGGCGCGACGACCGGCTGGCGCTGACCCTCATCGACTGGGAGATGGCCCTCGTCGGCGACCCCCTGTACGACCTGGTCCGGCACATGCACCTGACCCCGACCAGGCCGGAGATCCGGGAACGCATGTTCTCGCGCTGGGAGCGCAGGCTGCCCGACGCCTGCACGAGGGACTGGCGCGCCGACTGGCAGGTCTACCGGTGGATCGAGATCGTCCGCTCGGCCTACATCGACCTCGACCGGCTGCGGACCGGCGCCGGCCTGGACGCCCCCAACGTCCGCCGCGCCGTCGACTCCTACGCCGAGACCCTCGCCGCCGCGACCGCCTCCCTGGGCCTGCCCGTACCGGCCACGGCGAACCCGTTCCTGGCCCGGGCGCTGGCGTAGGACCGGCCTGTCGTCGCCTTCTCGGGCGCGGGGGCCGGGCGGGGAAGACCGGCCGTCTCCAGGACCTCCGGTCCGCCGAACGCCCGCACCTGCACCGCTCGCACGACGGCTCCCCGCCGTGGGGCCGGTGCGCGTGCGTGGACAGCCTCCGACCTCGACCCGAGTCGGAGTCAAGGCCCGCCCCGTCCGGTCGTGGGCCCGCCCCGTCCGGTCGTAGGCTCGGCCCATGAGCGAGACGGGGCTGCGCGAGCGCAAGAGGCGGCGGATGTACCAGGCGGTGTCGGACATCGCCGTCCGGCTCTTCGTCGAGCGGGGCTTCGACGCGGTGTCCGTCGCGGAGGTCGCCGCCGCGGCCGAGATCTCCAAGCCGACGCTGTTCCGGTACTTCCCGGCGAAGGAGGACCTCGTCCTGCACCGGTTCGCCGACCACGAGCGGGAGGCGGCCGAGGCGGTCGCCGCGGGGCGGGTGGCGGGGGTCGCTCCGCTGACCGCCCTGCGCCGGAACTTCCTCGCCGGGATCGCCGCGTCCGACCCGATCACCGGCGTCAACGACCACCCCGAGGTGCGTTCCTTCTGCACCCTGCTCTACGGCACCCCGGCCCTGGTCGCACGTCTCCACGCCTACCTGGAGCGGTCGGAGGCCGCGCTGGCGGAGGTCCTCGGCGGCGATCTGGACGCGCGGCTCGCGGCGGGGCAGATCGTCGCCGTCCGGCGGATCCTCGCCCAGGACAACTGGCGGCGGATCGAGGCGGGGGAGACGGTGGCCGACGTGCGGCCGGTGGCGCTGGCGGCGGCGGAGCGGGCGTTCGCCGCCCTGGAGGCGGGGCTTCCGGCGCTGACCCGAGGCCCGGAGGACACCTGGGGAACTCGGTAATAAATTTAACTCGGTAACGTTATTCGGGTAGTCTCGTCCGCATGACGTCACCCGACCCCGCCCCCGAGGACCCGGCCGACCCTCTCCCCGACTCCCTCCTGCGGGAACGCGCCCACCACGACGCCTGCCGCGCCGCGCTCGCCGCGATGCGCGCGGGCGCCGACCTCCACGTCGTCACCGGCGAGGACGTCTCCGCCTCCGGTGCCGACGCCGAGGTCCTCGGACACCGGCTGCGCAGCCGGGCCAAGGCCCTGCGCGAACTGCCCGACGGCCCCCTCTTCTTCGGCCGGCTCGACTTCGCCGAGCGGACCGGCGGAGAACACGCCGGCCTCACCCACCACATCGGCCGGGTCCGCATCGGCGAGCACCCGGCCGTCCCGCCCCTCGTCGTCGACTGGCGCGCGCCCGTCTCCCGCGCCTTCTACCAGGCGAGCGCCCGCGACCCGCAGGGCGTCGCCGTCCGCCGCCGGTTCGGCTGGGCACCGGGCAGCCGGGGCGACTCCGCCGACCTCACCGGCCTGGAGGACGAACACCTCGGCCGCGGTGAGTCCCGGCACAGCGACCTCGTCGCCCGTGAGATCGAACGGCCGCGCGTCGGCCCGATGCGGGACATCGCCGCCACCATCCAGCCCGAGCAGGACGACCTGGTCCGCGGCGAGCCGTCCGCGTCGGTGTGCGTGCAGGGCGCCCCCGGCACCGGCAAGACGGCGGTGGGCCTGCACCGGGCCGCCTACCTCCTCTACACCCACCCGCGGCGGATCCGCCGGGGCGGACTGCTCGTCCTCGGGCCCCACCGCACCTTCCTCACCTACATCGCCGAGGTGCTGCCCTCCCTCGGCGAGACCGGCGTACGGCAGTCCACCCTCTCCGACGAGATCGCCTGCCACCCGGTCACCGGCACGGACCCCGCCCCGGCGGCCGCCGTCAAGCACGACGCCCGCATGGCGCAGGTGCTGCGCCGGGCCCTCTACGGCAGGGTGACCGCCGCCGCGGACGACCTCACCGTGGCGGACGGCTCCTCCCGCCTGCGGGTCACCGGCGCGGAGATCGAGCGGATCGTGACGGACGTGCTCGCGGAGGAGCCGCCGTACGACGTGGGGCGCGAGCGGGTGCGCAGCCGGATCGCGCGGCGCCTGCTGGAACGGGCCGAACGGCACGGCGGGCCGCGCCCGGCCTCCTGGCTGCGCCGCATCGAACGGTCCCGTCCGGTGCGCGCCCGCCTGGACGCCGTGTGGCCCGCCGTGCGGCCCGAGGAGGTCGTCGCCGCCCTCCTCGGCGACCCGGCCGAACTGGCGCGGGCCGCGGACGGCCTGCTGGACCCCGGCGAGCGGGAGGCCCTGCGCTGGCCCCGGCCGCCCCGCTCGTACCGCTCCGCGCGCTGGTCGGCCGCCGACCTCGTCCTCCTCGACGAGGTGGCCGGCCTGCTGGCCCGGCCGCAGGGGTACGGCCATGTCGTCGTCGACGAGGCGCAGGACCTGTCCCCGATGGAGTGCCGGGCCGTCGCCCGCCGGGTGCCGTTCGGCTCCCTGACCGTCCTCGGCGACCTGGCGCAGGGCACCACCCCGTGGGCGGCGCGCTCCTGGCGCGTCCAACTCGCGCATCTCGGCAAGCCCGACGCGAGCGTGGTCACGCTGACCACCGGCTTCCGCGTCCCCGGCGCGGTCCTCGACCTCGCCAACCGCCTCCTGACCCGCCTCGACACCGACGTACCGCCCGCCCGTTCCCTGCGCCGCGACGGCGAACTCCGCGTCCGGCGGGCCGACGGCGACCTCACCGCCGCGGTCGTATCGGCCGTACGCGACGCCCTCACGCACGAGGGCTCCGTCGGCGTCGTCACCGCGGACGCGGACACCGCCCGCATCCGCCACGCCCTCACCACGGCCGGCCTCGACACCGACCCCCGCCTGACCGTCGTCCCGGCGACCCTGGTCAAGGGCCTGGAGTACGACCACGTCGTCGCCGTCGAACCCGCGGCCGTCGCGGCGGCCGAACGACGCGGCCTGAACCGCCTGTACGTCGTCCTGACCCGGGCGGTCTCCCGCCTGGACGTCGTGCACGCGGAAAGGCTTCCCTGGGAGGGGTGAGGCGGGGGAACCTGGCCTTCGATGCCGCTCTTCCTCGACGTGGACGGCCCGCTGATCCCCTTCGGCGGCCCTGACCCGTATCCGCGGTACGGCGGCCGGGCGGTCTCCCGCACGTCGTCCCCACGTCTCGTGGTCGGCCATGCGGCCATCCTGCCCGTGGGCGGTGCCGGGTGGTGAGCCGCGTGCGAGGCGCTGACGGCCGACCCCGCTCCGATCGGCCGAGTCGAACCCAGGTGAGCCTCACGCGGTGACGATGTCCGGCCGGACAGCCGGGGGAGGGGAGGGCCCGGGACGGGAACGGGCGGCCGTTGAGCGGATCGGGTGGTCTCCGGCGTGGCGTGGCGCACTTTTGCAAGCGAGTGCTTGCAATTGTTAGCGGAGGTGGGGCACTGTGGAGGCATGGCATCGCTCAACGTCGGCAATCTCGGTGAGTACCTGCGCGAGCAGCGGCGAAACGCCCAGCTCTCGCTGCGGCAGCTCGCCGACGCCGCCGGGGTGTCCAATCCGTACCTGAGCCAGATCGAGCGCGGGCTGCGCAAGCCGAGCGCGGAGGTGCTGCAGCAGGTCGCCAAGGCGCTGCGGATCTCCGCCGAGACGTTGTACGTCCGGGCCGGCATCCTCGATGCCGAGCGCGACCGGGACGACGTCGAGACGCGGGCCGTCGTCCTCGCCGATCCCACGCTGACCGGGCAGCAGAAGCAGGTGCTGCTGCAGATCTACGAGTCCTTCCGCAAGGAGAACGGGTTCGCGGGCGGCGACGGCGCGGTGGACGCCCAGCACGGTGAGGACGCCGTACCGGGCACCCGCACGGTCGGCGGCACCGGCACCGATCCGCAGCAGACGGCCGGTTGACCGGTCCAGGGGACCGGCCGCCAGACTGCGGACCCGCACCAACCGACATCGACGAACGCGACGAACGCGAATACGGGAGGACCATCACCATGGCCATCAACGACGACCTGCGCAAGACCCTCAGCGACCCCACCCCGTTCTACTTCGCCGCCGGCACCGCCGACCTGGCACTCAAGCAGGCGAAGAAGGTTCCGGGCCTGGTGGAGCAGCTGCGCACCGAGGCGCCCGCCCGCTTCGAGGCGGTCCGCAACACCGACCCCAAGGTCGTCCAGGAGCGGGCCGCGGCCCGCGCCAAGGAGGCCGGCGCCAAGGCGAAGGAGGCGCAGGAGACCTTCCAGGCGAAGGTCACCGAGTTCGTCGCCTCCCTCGACGGCGACCTCAAGAAGCTCGGCACCACGCTCGACGCCGACCTGAAGAAGCTCGGCGAGTCCGCCCAGGACATCGCGCTGCGCGGCGTCGGCGTCGCAGCCGAGTACGCCGTCAAGGCCCGGGAGACCTACGAGAAGGTCGCCGAGCACGGCGAGCAGGCCGTGAAGACCTGGCGCGGCGAGGCCGCCGAGGACATCGAGGAACTGGCCATCGTGGTCGAGGGCAGGAACGAGCCGGTGACCGAGCCGAAGTCCGAGCCGAAGTCCGGGCCGGTCGCGGTCAAGGACGAGCCGAAGCCCGCCGCGGCCGCCATGGCCGACGTGGACGCCGCGGCGAAGAAGGCCCCCGTCAAGAAGGCCCCGGCCGCCCGCAAGACCACCGCGAAGAAGACCACGCCCCCGGCCAAGTGAGACCGGCGGCGGACGCGCGGTGCGGAGACGGCGACGGGCCGGGCACTCGAGGAGTGCCCGGCCCGTTGTCCGGGTAGGGCGAGCGCGGTTGCGGGTACGGTGACCGCGTAAGGACGAGCGATGTCGTGCCGAGCCGGGTGGTGGACGTAGTGCTGATGGAAGGTTTCGAAGGGTTCATGTCTCTGCTGAGCCTGGCCCTGATCGTGTTCAGCGGCTTCGCCCTGTTCGACGCGGTGACCCGCCGCGAGGACGGCTTCCGGGCCGCCGACAAGCAGACCAAGCCGTTCTGGATGATCATCCTCGGGATCGCCTTCGTGGTGAACCTGATCTTTCCCATCCTGTCGTTCCTGCCGATCATCGGCCTGATCGCGACCATCGTGTACATGGTCGACGTCCGGCCCGCCCTGCGCTCCCTGCCGGGCGGCGGCCGCAGCCGCCGGGGCGGCGGCTCCAGCAGCGACGGACCGTACGGGCCGTACAACGGCGGACGCTAGGCGGCCCCGTCGTCACCTGCCGTGAAGGCCGGCCGTACCCGCCGTGAAGGCCTGCCGTGAGCGCCTGCCGCAGGTGCCGGCCGCGCTACGGCAGCCGGTCCAGCAGGACCACCGCCACGTCGTCCGTCAGCTCGCCGCCGTTCAGGTCGCGGACCTCGTTGACCGCGGACCGCAGCAGGTCCTCGCCGCGCAGGCCCGCCGCGAGCTGGCGGCGGATCATCTCCACCATGCCGTCCTGGCCCAGCCGCTCCCGGCCGTCGCCGACGCGCCCCTCTATCAGCCCGTCCGTGTAGAGCATCAGGCTCCACTCCGCGCCCAGCTCGACCTGCATGCGCGGCCAGCGGGCGCCCGGCAGCAGCCCGAGCGCCGGGCCGTTGTTGTCGTACGGCAGCAGCCGGGCCGGCTGGTCGGGGCGGGCGATCAGCGGCGCCGGGTGCCCGGCCAGGCACAGGCCGGCGCGTCGGCCGTCGGGCGCGATGTCCACCGTGCACAGCGTCGCGAAGATCTCGTCGTCGTCGCGCTCGTGCTCCAGCACCTGCTGCAGCGTGTTCAGCAGCTCGTCGCCGCACAGTCCGGCCAGGGTCAGCGCCCGCCAGGCGATCCGCAGTTCCACGCCGAGCGCCGCCTCGTCCGGGCCGTGCCCGCAGACGTCACCGATCATCGCGTGGACGGTGCCGTCCGGGGTGCGGACGGTGTCGTAGAAGTCGCCGCCCAGCAGCGCGCGTGAGCGGCCGGGGCGGTAGCGGGCGGCGAAGCGCAGCGGGGAGCCCTCCAGCAGGGGCGTGGGCAGCAGACCGCGCTCCAGGCGGGCGTTCTCCTGCGCGCGCAGCTTGCCCTCGGCGAGCCGCCGCTCGGCGGAGTCCGACCGCTTGCGCTCCACGGCGTAGCGGATGGCACGGCTCAGCAGCCGCCCGTCCAGCTCGTCGCGGAACAGGTAGTCCTGGGCGCCGACGCGCACCGCCTCCGCGCCGCGCTCGGCGTCACCGGACGCGGTGAGCGCGAGGACGGCGTGCCGGGGCGCCAGCTCCAGGACGTGCCGGAGCACGGCCAGCTCGTCGTCGGCGGCGCGGCCGGGTGCCGGCAGGGCGAGGTCCAGCAGGATGCAGTGGACGTCGTCGGTGAGCAGCCGTCCGGCCTCGGTGAGGTTGCGGGCGGTGCGCACCCGGATCGGCTTGCCGGCCGAGTCGAGCAGGTCGGGCACGATCGGGGCCGCCGTGGGGTCGTCCTCGATGAGCAGCAGTGTGAGGTTGGTGTGGCCGGGGCTCGCTCCGTGCGGGACGCCGTCGCCGGGTGCGGCGCTGTGCTCGACCTTCGCTTCCTCGCGATCGTCGGTCCGGTCGTCCGTGCGCGGGTCCACCTCCGGGGTGGGGCTCCCGCCTGCGGGCGCGGCCTGAGCCTGACCACACTCCGCGGCCGGGATCGCTCTCTGCCGCGGTACGGGTACGGGCATCGTTTCGGGTTCCTTCCCTCCCCCCGAGGGCATGGTGGGGACGAGGGACCTCGACCCACCGACGGGGACCATAGCGGCAGAAGGCGCCGCAGCGGAATGGTGTACGGCACGTCGCTTGATCTCCGGCCACTGTCATATGCCGCGATCCGTACCGCAGTTGGGCAGGCCGGTACGGGGGCGGGAATGACGAAGGTCACTTCCGTAAGGGGTTTGGCGCCGGGGGGACGTGCCCTGGGTCACGTGGTCACGGTCACGCGGGCGGGGGGCGGGGGTTCGGGTGACCGCCCGGTGTCGCGTCCGGGCCCCGTCCGGTGCCTCGTTCGGGTCCGGCCCGGTGCCTTTCCGGACGCCTCGTCCGGTGCTCCGCCCGATGCCCCCGCGCGTCACCCTCCGGCCGGTGCTCTACGCGTCGGGCCGCACCACTCCGAGGATCGGCATCGAACCCGCTCCCGCGAGGGTGACCGTCCGGCCGGGGCGCGGGGCGTGGACGATCGTGCCGTCGCCGACGTACATGCCGACGTGGCTGGCGTCGTCGAAGTAGATGACGAGGTCGCCGGGGCGCATGTCCTTCACGGCGACCCGCTTCAGCTGCCGCCACTGCTCCTGCGAGGTGCGCGGAACGGCGACGCCGGCGCCGGCCCAGGCCCGGGAGGTCAGGCCGGAGCAGTCGAAGGAGTCCGGACCCTCCGCGCCCCACACGTACGGTTTGCCGATCTGCGCGGTGGCGTACCGGACGGCCTTCGTGCCCTGCGCGGTGCCCTTGCCGGTGGTGACGCCGTCGAGTACCCCGGTGTCCAGCCAGGCGGTCTGCGCCCTCTGCGCGGCCTGTTCCTGGAGGCGGGCGAGGCGCTCCTTCTCCTCCGCCTCCAGCTCCGACTCGAGCTTCTCGGCCGCCGCGATCTGCTTCTCGATCTTCTTCTGGGCGGCGGCCCTGGCCTTGCGGTTGGCCTCCAGCTTCTGCCACTGGGCGGAGGCGTCCTTGGCGTACTGCTCCAGATCCTCCTGGGTGCGCGTCAGTTCGCCGAGCAGGCCCTCGGTGGCGCGCTGACCCTGGATCACCCGGCCGGCACCGTCGAGGAACTCGCCCGGATCGTCGCTGAGCAGCAGCTGTGCCTCGTCGGGCAGACCGCCGCCGCGGTACTGGGAGCGGGCCGCGGCACCGGCGCGGTTCTTCAGGTCGGCCAGCTTCTCGCGGCCCTTGACGATCTTCTTCGCCAGTTCGACCATCTCCGCGGACTGCTTCTTCGCCTGCTCCTCGGCCGCGTTGTAGGCGTCGGTGGCGACGGCGGCGTCGTGGTAGAGGGTGTCGAGCTTCTCGCGGACCGCCTCGAGATCCTCGTTGGTCGCGGGCGGCGGGGTCAGGTCGGGGGCGGTCGTCGGTGCCGGGGTGGGGCTCGGACTCGCGAACGCCGTGCCCGGCACCGCCAGGACGGTGACCGCGCACACCACGGTCACGGCCGTCGCGAGCAGCCCGCGCTTGCCCGTACCCATAACGTCCCCCAAAGCTGATTTACCGTCAGTAACTTACGGTCGCCCGGGGGATCGTGCCACGCCACGACGGAAAACGACAGAGGCGGTACTTCCCTCCGGTCTCACTCCGGCATGACGATCTCCCCGCTTTTGTGACGAACGCCTCACGGGGATCGTTCCCGGGGCGGGTTGGGGGTGGGCCGGAGGCTGGGCGGTCGGGGTCGTCGGAGGCTGACGAGGCGTCATCGGGGAGGGGGCTCCGTCCGGCGCCGTGCGGGATCCGTCCCGGATGCGAGGACGGGCCGCGCGGGGGACCCCGTCGCGATCCCCGCTGTGACCCCCGCCGTGATCCCGGTCGCGACTCCTGTGCGTCAACCGCGCGGCGCCAACGCCTCCCACGCCACGGTCACCTCTCCCTGCCGCCACCGCACCGGCCCGTCCGTCACCGGCCAGTCGGCGGTCAGGGCCCGCGCCGTGCGGATCCACCGCTGGCGGGCGCCGTAGGAGGCGTAGGGAGCGGCCGCGGCCCAGGCGCGGTCGAAGTCGCGCAGGAAGGCGTGCACGGGTTCGCCGGGCACGTTGCGGTGGATCAGCGCCTTCGGGAGCCGTTCGGCGAGGTCCGAGGGCCGCTCCAGGGATCCCAGCCGGGTCGCGAAGGTGACCGTGCGCGGTCCCTCCGGCCCGAGCGCGACCCACACGTGCCGCCGCCCGATCTCGTCGCACGTCCCCTCGACGAGCAGCCCGCCCCGGCACCCGCTCACGGGGTCGGCGGGGGCGAGCCGGGAGCGCAGCCGCTCCCAGACCGCGGCGACCTCGTCCTCGTCGTACTGGCGCAGCACGTTCGCGGCGCGGATGAGGTGCGGAGGCCGTGCCACCGGGACCTCGAAGCCGCCGTGCCGGAAGACGAGGCCCTCGCGCTCGTACGGCTTGGCCGCGGTCACCCGGGCCGGTTCGATCTCGACGCCCACCACGCGCGTGTGCGGTGCCACGGAACGCAGCCGGGACAGCAGCTCGACGGCCGTCCAGGGCGCGGCGCCGTAGCCCAGGTCGACGGCCACGGGATCGTCGGCGCGGCGCAGCCCCGGGCCGTGGACCGCGGCGATCCAGCGGTCCATGCGGCGCAGCCGGTTGGGGTTGGTGGTCCCGCGCGTGACCGTGCCCACGATGGGGGTCCCCCCGCCCGAGCGAAGCCGAGAGTGGGGGAGGGGCGGCGTGCGGGGAGGCATGCCTACGAGGGTATGCGGTACCCGGCGGCGGAAGCCCCGCCGGCCGCCCGCACCCCGGACGCCTCCCGCTCTCGAACGGTTGAGCGACAAACGGTAACGGCCAGGCAAAAACCACCCGGCAGCACATCCGTACGGAATGGGACTGCCTCGCTCCGGCGTTGCAACCCCTTGGAGGGCGCCCCGCACCCTCCGTCCGGCATGCCCGCAGCAAGGAGGAAACGCCACGTGAGCCAGTACGTCAGCAGGCTCGGGCGTCGCTCTTCGGCGGCACCCTCACGACTGCGGCTGCACCGTCGCCCCCGGCGTGTCGCCATGCTCTCGGTGCACACCTCGCCCCTCCACCAGCCCGGCACCGGCGACGCCGGCGGCATGAACGTATACATCGTGGAGCTGGCGCAGCGCCTCGCCGCGATCAACATCGAGGTCGAGATCTTCACCCGCGCCACCACCGGCGGCCTCCCGCCCACCGTCGAGCTGGCACCCGGAGTCCTCGTCCGGCACATCGACGCCGGCCCCTACGAGGGCCTCGCCAAGGAGGAGCTGCCCGCGCAGCTGTGCGCCTTCACGCACGGCGTGATGCAGGCCTGGGCCGGACACCGCCCCGGCCACTACGACCTCGTCCACTCGCACTACTGGCTCTCCGGCCACGTCGGCTGGCTCGCCGCCCAGCGCTGGGGCACGCCCCTGGTGCACGCCATGCACACCATGGCCAAGGTCAAGAACGCCAGCCTCGCCGCCGGCGACACCCCCGAGCCCGCCGCCCGCGTCATCGGCGAGATGCAGATCGTCGCCGCCGCCGACCGGCTCATCGCCAACACGGCCGAGGAGGCGGGGGAACTCGCCCGGCACTACGGCGCCGACCCCGGCAAGATCGCCGTCGTCCACCCCGGCGTCAACCTCGACCGCTTCCGCCCGGCCGACGGCCGGGCCGCCGCCCGCGCCCGCCTGGGCCTCCCGCCGGACGCCCTGATCCCGCTCTTCGCCGGCCGCATCCAGCCCCTCAAGGCCCCCGACGTGCTGCTGCGCGCCGTCGCCGTCCTCCTCGACCAGCGTCCCGACCTGCGGTCCAAGATGGTCGTACCGGTCGTCGGCGGCCCCAGCGGCAGTGGCCTCGCCAAACCGGAGGGCCTGCAGAAGCTGGCCGCGCGGCTCGGCATCTCCGACGTCGTACGGTTCCGGCCGCCCGTCGGACAGGACCAGCTCGCCGACTGGTTCCGGGCCGCGTCCGTGCTCGTCGTGCCGTCCTACAGCGAGTCGTTCGGGCTGGTCGCCATAGAGGCGCAGGCCACCGGCACACCGGTGCTCGCGGCCTCGGTCGGCGGGCTGCCGGTGGCCGTCCGCGACGGCGAGACCGGTTTCCTGGTGCGGGGCCACGAACCGGCCCGCTACGCGCGCGTGCTCGCCGAACTCGCCGACCACCCCGAGCTGCCCGCCCGCATGGGCGCGGCAGCCGCCCGGCACGCCCAGTCCTTCGGCTGGGACACCGCTGCCGCCGCGACCGCCGACGTCTACACGGCCGCCGTACAGTCCCACCGCCGTCACGTACGCTCCCAGCATGGGTGACGCCAGCATGAGTGATGCCAGCAGGAGCGATGCCGAGAAGACGGCCGCGCGGGTCATCGAGGACGTCCTGAAGGACGCCGAGCTGGAGTGGGAGAGCCCCGGTCCCGGCAGCTACGTCGTCCAGCTCCCCGGCACCCGCAAACTGAGGACGACCGTCTCCCTCATCGTCGGCCGCCACTCCCTGTCGCTGAACGCCTTCGTCATCCGCCACCCCGACGAGAACGAGGCGGGCGTCCACCGCTGGCTCCTGGAGCGCAACCTCAAGCTGTACGGCGTGGGTTACGCCGTCGACCCCCTCGGCGACGTCTACGTCACCGCCCGCCTGCCCCTCGCCACGGTCACCCCCGAGGAGACCGACCGGCTCCTCGGCCAGGTCCTGGAGGCCGCCGACGGCGCCTTCAACACCCTGCTGGAGCTGGGTTTCGCCTCCGCGATCCGCAAGGAGTACGCCTGGCGCGTCTCCCGCGGCGAGTCCACCCGCAACCTGGACGCGTTCCGCAACCTGACGCAACGGCCCTCCGAGTAGCACCCTTCTGACCCGTTGTCAGCCTGCCGCGACCTGACACCCCCCGGAGAAGAACGAGGTCGCGCATGCGCGCAGGCAGGTCCACCACCGTGCCGCGGTCGCGGGAGCGCTCGCCCTGACGGCGTTGGCCGCACCGGCCGCGGAGGCGGCGGACACCGGCATCACGGTGTCCGCCGTGGTCGTCAACGGCGGCGAGCCCATCGTCGTCGGCACCACCCAGGTGGTACGCCCCGGCGTCAGCTTCCGGGTGACCTGGCCCGCGGGCCACTCGCTCGCCACGATCGACGCGAATCCCTTCCTGTACCGCCCACCACCGCCGCCAAGGGCTTCACCAGCGGCGGCATCTGGATGGGCGTCATCGCCTGCGACGAGGACGGCGCGCGCGCCGCGAACTGCACGGGCGACTTCTCCATCGACCCGCCGTACCGCCTGGACTCCAACGGCGACGCCACCACCTGGAAGGTCGCCTTCAACGCGATGGTGTGGACGGCGGACGACCACCTCGAGAGCCGGGAACACCTGACGGGCCTCGGCGGCACGCAGGTCAAGCGCGCCGCGAAGGCCACCGCCAACGCCTCCCCCGAACCGGTCGTCAAGGGCAAGGCACCCACCGTCACCGGCCGCCTCACGCGCGGACCGGGTCAAGCACGCCTACGTCGGCTACGGCGGCAAGGCGGCGAAGCTCCGGTGCCGCGGGGCGGGCACCAGCACCTCCTCGACCGTCAAGATCGTCAACGCCGACTCGGCGGGCCACCTGCGCACCACGGTCGCCGCGAACGCCGACGGCTACTGGCGCCGGACCTTCGGCGAGGCGGCCACGACCGCCGGCGCCTCGGCGGCCGGCGACCACGTCGACGTCAGGTAGCCGCCGCTGAGGCCGGGGGGGCCGAGGAGCCGTACCGCCCCGGTGGCACCCCCACCAACCTGCGGAAGTGCCGGGTGAGATGAGCCTGGTCGTAGAAGCCCGCGGCCACCGCGACCTCGCCCGGCGGCAGTCCGTCGAGCAGCAGCCGGCGGGCCCGGTCCACCCGGCGGGCGGTCAGGTACTGGTGCGGCGCGATGCCGTACGCCCCGCTGAACGCCCGTACCAGATGAGCCGGATGCGCCTGGAGCAGCCCGGCCGCCGTGTCCAGCGTCAGCCCCTCCCGCACGCGCGCGTCGAGCAGTTCCCGCAGCCGGCGCGCCAGCACGGGGCCGCGGAACGGCGGCCGTACGGCCCGGCCGGGCCGCAGCAGGCCGCGCAGCCGCTCGCCGACGAACGTCAGCCGGCTGTCGGCCTCCAGCTCGTCGCCGGGCCGGGACAGCGCGCCGTGCAACCGGCCCACCCGCCGCCGCAGCACCGGATCCCGCAGATCGGGCCCGTCCACGGCCGGCCCGATCAGCTCCTCGCCGAGCACGCTCGCGTCCAGGTACAGCACCCGCTTGCGGAAGCCGTCCGGGGTGGCGGCGGCACCGTTGTGCGGCACGTGCGGCGGCAGCAGCGACACGGTGTCGTGCGGGGTGCCGTGCTCGTGCCGGTCGAGGTCGTACCGTACGGCCCCGTCGTCGACGATGAGCAGCGTCCACGCCTCGTGCACGTGCATCGGATAGGCGTAGCCGGTGAAGTGGGCGTGGAGGACCTCCACGACACCCGGGACCTGCGGGCGCCAGGCGCGGACGTCGGCGGTCGGCCGCCGGGCCGGGCGGGAAACGGCCATGCAAAGAACGTACAAGACGCCTCCGCGCGGCGGACGGCAGTCTCACGGCATGAGCACCGAACCGTTCCGCTTCGACACGAAGATCGCCGTCCTGCTGCGCGAGGACCTGGAGACCTGGCAGCGCCTGAACGTCACCGCCTTCCTGGTCAGCGGCCTGGGCACGGAGGTGCCCGAGGTCGTCGGGGAGCCGTACGAGGACGCGGACGGTGTCCCCTACCTGCCCATGTTCCGCCAGCCCGTGCTGGTCTTCCAGGGCGCCAAGGAGACCTTGACGGCGGCCCACGCGCGCGTGCTCTCCCGGTCCCTCCCGCGCGCGGTGTTCACCGGCGACCTCTTCACCACCGGCAACGACCGCGACAACCGCGCGGCGGTACGGGCCGTGCCGACGGACGCGCTGGATCTGGTGGGCCTGGCGGTGTACGGGCCGCGGAACGCGGTGGACAAGGTGCTGAAGGGAGCACGGATGCATCCGTGAGGGGAGGCGGCCGGGGCGGGCCGGGGCCGGGAGAGGGGCGCCGCTCAGGCGGTGGTGGTGGCTTCCGCCGGGGGCGCGGCGGGGCACTCGGTTGCGGCCCCGGTCCCGCTTCCGGTCCCCGTCCCGCTTCCGGTCCCGGCCCCGGGCTTGGTCCCGGCCCTGGCGGCGCGTCCGGCCGCGGGCCGGGCGGTGCGCTCGGTCAGGGCCTCGGGCCCGGCCGTGCGGCCGGCCAGCGGCCCGGACTCGGCCGTGCGCCCGGTCGCGGGCCCCTTCGCGAGCCCTTCCCCGAGCCCCTCCGCGGGCAGGCGCCGCATCAGCACCGCGTACCCGACACCCGCCACCGTCCCGACGACCGCGCACAGCCCCCACAGCCACTCCGCGCCGTACCGGTCGATGACCACACCGGACATCAGCGGGGCGACGAGCGCGGCCGCCGCCCACGACATGGTGTACATGCCCTGGTAGCGGCCGCGTCCGTGGACGGGGGAGAGGCGGACCACGAGCCCGGTCTGGGTCGGCGCGTTGACGATCTCGGCAAGCGTCCACACGCAGACGGTGAGCGCGAACACGCCGACCGATCCCGCGAAGGCGGTGAGGCCGAAGCCGTACCCCGCGAGCACGGACGAGACCACCAGCAGCCGGCCCGGATCGCGGTGCTGGATGAAGCGGGTGACGGGGATCTGGAGGACGACGATCAGGACCCCGTTGACGGCGATCGCCATGCCGTAGTCGGCCGGGGTGAAGCCGGCCGCGCCCATGGCCACCGGCAGGCCGATCGCGCCCTGCTGGAAGATGAACGCGACCAGGAACGACAGCCCGACCACCCCCATGAACCGCCGGTCGCGCAGCACGGTCCCCAGCCCGACGGCCTCCTCCGGCGCACCCTTGCCGCCCTCGCGGCCCGCGCCCCGCTGTTCCGGCCGTGACTCGGGCAGCTTGAGGAAGACGACGATCGCGCAGGCCAGGGTCATGCCGGCCTCGATCAGGAAACCGGCCAGATAACTGAACTCGGCGATGAACCCGGCGCCCATGGACGAGATCGCGAAGCCGAGGTTGATGGCCCAGTAGTTCAAGGAGAACGCCCGGACCCGGTCCTCGGGCCGCACGATGTCGGCCATCATCGCCTGCACGGCGGGCCGGGAGGCGTTGGAGGCCATGCCGACGAGGAAGGCGACGCCGGCGATGGCGAGCGGGTGGTGCACGAAGCCGAGAGCCGCCACGGACAGCGCGGTGGCGGTCTGCGCGACGAGGAGCGTGGGCCGCCGCCCCAGCCGGTCGGCCATGACACCGCCGCCGAGGGACGAGACGACCCCGCCCAGCCCGTGCAGCGCGGCGACGAGACCGGCGTACGAGGCGGAGTAGCCGCGGTCGAGGGTGAGATACAGCGCCATGAAGGTGGCGACGAAGGCGCCGAGCCGGTTCACGAGGGTGCTGGTCCACAGCCACCAGAACTCGCGGGGCAACCCGGAGACCGTCTCCCGGGCGGCATGTCGGAAGGATCTGACGGAGACGACGGACGACATGACGGATCCCCCGGGTGTAAGTGGCGCAGGCGGTGCCTAGAACTTACGAGGGGGTCGGCTCCGGCGACCACTCGATTAACAGATCCCGTCAACCGTCCGTCGGCTGTCCGCTCCTCGGGCGGGGGCACCGGCCCCCAAAACCTTGGATTACGCTCATAGCCATGGCCGACGCACCGTACAAGCTGATCCTCCTCCGCCACGGCGAGAGCGAGTGGAACGCGAAGAACCTGTTCACCGGCTGGGTGGACGTCAACCTCAACGAGAAGGGCGAGAAGGAGGCGGTCCGCGGCGGTGAGCTGCTCAAGGACGCCGGCCTGCTCCCCGACGTGGTCCACACGTCCCTCCAGAAGCGCGCGATCCGCACCGCGCAGCTGGCCCTCGAGGCCGCCGACCGCCACTGGATCCCGGTCCACCGCTCCTGGCGCCTGAACGAGCGTCACTACGGTGCCCTCCAGGGCAAGGACAAGGCCCAGACGCTCGCCGAGTTCGGCGAGGAGCAGTTCATGCTCTGGCGCCGCTCCTACGACACCCCGCCCCCGCCGCTGGACCGCGACGCCGAGTACTCCCAGTTCGACGACGCCCGCTACGCGACCCTGCCGCCGGAGCTGCGCCCCCGGACGGAGTGCCTGAAGGACGTCGTCGTCCGCATGCTCCCGTACTGGTTCGACGCCATCGTCCCCGACCTCCTCACCGGCCGCACGGTCCTGGTCGCCGCCCACGGCAACAGCCTGCGCGCCCTGGTCAAGCACCTGGACGGCATCTCCGACGCCGACATCGCGGGCCTGAACATCCCCACGGGCATCCCCCTGTCCTACGAACTGGACGCCGACTTCAAGCCGCTCACCCCGGGCGGCACCTACCTCGACCCCGAGGCGGCCGCAGCGGCCATCGAGGCGGTCAAGAACCAGGGCAAGAAGAAGTAAGCACGCACGAACAGGCCCCCTGCCTGCGGGTTCCCCGCCGGTAGGGGGCCTGTTCGGTGGGCCGGGGCCCTCTTTGGCCCGTCAGCCGGTCGGGCCGTGCTCAGTGCTTCGGGAAGTCCGCCTCCGGTTGTTCTCTCGCCTCTGCCCGGGCTCCCGCATCGCGGAGGGCCGAGACGGCTGCCGCCGCGTCCTCCTCGGGTACGCAGGCGAGAACGACGGCGGGCACCTGCGTCGCCAGAACCTTGCTGCGCCACAGGCTCAGTCCCGTCAGCCGACGCACGACCCGGACGACGTCCATCACGCGGGCACCAGGGTCGGTGAGCACCACGTCATGGGGCACGTCGTCGCACACCAACAAGAAGTACTCGTCTGTCATGGCTCCTCATCGAGGGACGTCCGTCACATGTGACCGCCGCGCGGCCCGGTGAAGATCAGCTGCTTGTTCACCGGAGGCCTGTCGGCCGCCTTCCGGGGCAAGGTGACCTCGTCAGGCGGGAACCGCTTCATGCGGGGCCGGAGGGCATCGGCGACCGGCCCGGGGAGAGGCACGTCCCGCAGCTTGCCGCCCTTCGGCGGAGCGAACACGGCCTTGCCGCGGCTCAGCTTCAGTTGCTGGACCACGTGGAGCGTGTCCGACGCGAGGTCGATCGCGTCGACGGCGACGCCGAGTATCTCGCCCTGGCGCAGCCCGCAGCCGCCGCCCAGGTCGACCATGGCCCGGAACCGCTCGGGCCTGCGGGCCTGGACGGCGAAGACCCGTCTCGGCGTCCAGGCCGTTCGTACAGTGGCACGCTCCACCTGAGTGTCAGGAACCACGCCCACCCCACGGTGCCGGGGGCGACGGCAGACGGGATGGAAGCCTGGGTGCGTCTGTGGCGGGGAGAGAAGAGCAGGTGTGAGCGGCACCGTCTCCGGGGACTGGCGATGATCACTCAATCCCGAGAGGACCGATGCCCAGGTCCTCACGCATGAGACGACGCATGTGAGCCATGGCCGTACGCCGCTGTGCTGTCAAGGGCGCCTCCTCGGCGGATCCGACAGCCACTCCCCGGGCATAGGCGTCGCGTATCGTGCGCCAGCTGTGAAACGCTCCGTTCCCTGACGTCACGACCTGTGGCGGACCCACGAGCCAGAGACGCTCACTTGCCGTGTAGATGCCTGTGCCACGGAAGGCTTCCCGCACGGCCGCATCACGCGCCGAGTCGGACAGGTGATCACCCAAGGCGACGGCGCGCATCTCTTCGCCTGCGGCTTTGAGGGCGCAAACGAACTCGGCGTACACCTCGCGTCGTACCTCCAGCGCGTGCCTGGCCTCCTCCCGCCGCCACCGGTTGCGATCGGCGATCAGAGTGGCTGCGATGCCGATGACGGCACCGGTCAGTGTGGAGAGCAGGGGCATCCAGTCCATGCGCCGCAGCCTGTCTGAACCAGCGAGCCGGCACCAGCCCCTCCCGAGCAACGGGAGAACCTCGGTTACCACGACATGCAGGGGCATTCGACGGATCGAACTCCCAAAGAGGGTGTCGCAGGGTCGAATCCTGCCGGGGGCACAGAAGAAGGGCACCCGCAGAATCTCGTAGGTGCCCTTCGGGATTCGTGGCTTTGTGGCCGACGATCCGCCTGCCGGCGGCTCAAGCGGCGTGCGGGGTGAAGGTGACATGCGGGTCGCCTTCGTCGATGAGGTTCAGCGTGCCCTCCAGGGCCTTGGCCAAGCGCCGCAGCAGCGGGGGAGTCGGCACGGTGTCGCCGCCCTCCATCCGGGAGACCTGGGGCTGAGTCATCCCGGCCAGCTCCGCCAGCTCCGCCTGGGACAGGCCGAGCTCGATCCGACGGTTGTGGACCGCCTGCCCGAGATCGCCCGCCAGCCGCGCGTCGACGTACTCCTGGTCGTACTCCGCCGCCTCACCCGCAAGCTGCCGAGCCCGGCGCGTCCTCCACGTGCTGTGATTCATCAGCTCTCCTTGCGCCGTTCGTACGTGTGCCGGGCGTGACCATGCTCGGCCTCGCAGACCTTCTGGGCCTGGTGCGCACGCTCGACTTCCGCCGCTTCACGCATCCTCGTCTCACGGAAGACCGTCAGCAGCACGATCCGTTGTCCTGGCGCGAGCCGGTACGGAGAGAACAGGGGCGTGAAGGGAGGAGGCGTGATGAGAGGGGCCCGGCGTCTTCCGCGGCCGGCCCCCTCTCGTCGTGGCGTCTCAGCCGCACTGGCAGGGGCTGCCCGACTGGCAGCCGCAGCCGCAGCCCGAACCGCAGCCGCACGCCGCGATCAGGAGCAGGTTCTTGATCTCGGCGGGTTGCTCGGTCGGGCGTTCCTGGGTGGGGTCGGGCTTGCTGGGGGCTTCGGCCATGGGTTCCTCCTGGAGGCCTGGAGGCAGGAGCGCCTGTGCCCAGTTCATGCCCGTGGGGGCGGGCGCATCAACGGCGCACGGAGGCTTCCGGGAGCCTCCGACCCGTCCCGGAGAAGGCGTGGCACGCCCCCTCCCGTGCCGCGTCGCGGACGCGTCACGGGACGGAGCGCACCCCTTCGAGAGCCTCGGAGAGGGGAACGGGACGGAACATGCCGCCTCCGGGCCCGGCCCCATGGAGCACGGAGGAGCGGACCGCCCCCCTCACCGCCGGGCCGGCTATACCTCCTCCGGCCCCGTGACCGGCTGGATCTCGGTCGGCAGGTCCTGCTGGAGGTTGTCCGCGTGTTCGCCCGTCACCAGGAACACGACACGCTTGGCGACCGCCACCGCGTGGTCGGCGAAGCGCTCGTAGTAGCGGCCGAGCAGCGTCACGTCGACGGCCGTCTCGATGCCGTGCTTCCAGCGGTCGTCGATCAGGTGCTGGAAGAGGGTGCGGTGCAGCAGGTCCATCGCGTCGTCGTCGGTCTCCAGCTGGAGCGCGAGGTCGACGTCCTTCGTGATGATCACCTCGGCCGCCTTGGCCATCAGGCGCTGCGCGAGCTGCCCCATCTCCAGGATGGTGGCGTGCAGGTCCTGCGGCACCGCCCGCTCGGGGAAGCGCAGCCGGGCCAGCTTCGCCACGTGCTGGGCGAGGTCGCCGGAGCGTTCCAGGTCGGCCGACATGCGCAGCGACGTCACGACTATGCGCAGGTCCGTCGCCACCGGCTGCTGGCGCGCGAGCAGCGCAATGGCCCGCGCCTCGAGGTCGTGCTGGAGTTCGTCGACCTTCTTGTCGGCCTCGATCACGCTCTCGGCCAGCTTGAGATCGGCATCGAGGATGGCGGTCGTGGCGCGCCCGATCGCCGACCCCACCAGCCGGGCCATCTCCACCAGACCGTCGCCGATCGAGTCCAGTTCCTCGTGGTACGCGTCCCGCATCAGGGTTCCCTCTCGTACGTGGTTCTCGGGGGTTCAGGGGGCCGGTACCGGCCGTGGAACCGGCGCTGCGAACCCCACGGTGCCACGGTCCGCCCCGTACGCGTCGGATTCCGTCACCCCAAATGAACCACCCCTGGCTCCAAGGTGAACTCTGGGCGACGAGTGTTCGAGGTCGCACCTCGATGGCTGTGGCCAGGCCGTATCGCATGCCTAACCTGGACGCATGGACGTGAACGCGGCGGTCGCCGCAGCGGCAGCGATCGCCGGGGTGCTCACCGGTGTCATCGCGATGCTGGCGTTCCGTTGGAGCGAACGCGACCAGAACCGACCCACCAGGACCTCCTTGCACACCGATCCCGTGCTTCCGCCGGGCGTGGACACCGTCCTGTCCGTGCTCCGTTCCTCGGCCGTCGTCCTCGACGAGGCCGACGCCGTCGTCAAGGCGAGTTCCGCCGCGTACGCCCTCGGGCTGGTGCGCGGCGGCAAGCTCGCCGTCGAGCCGATGCTCCTGATGGCACGCGACACGCGACGCGACGGTGAGATACGGCAGGTGGAACTTGACCTGCCCCGGCGCGGCACCGGCCGGGGCGAAGCCCTCGCGGTGTCGGCCCGGGTGGCTCCGCTCGGCTCGCGGCTCGTGCTCCTGCTCGTCGAGGACCTCACCGAGGCCCGGCGCATCGAGGCCGTCCGCCGCGACTTCGTCGCGAACGTCAGTCACGAGCTGAAGACCCCGGTCGGTGCCCTGTCCCTGCTCTCCGAGGCCGTCATGGACGCCTCCGAGGACCCCGAGGCGGTGGAGCGCTTCGCCGGCCGGATGCAGATCGAGGCGACCCGCCTGACCAACCTGGTCCAGGAGCTGATCGACCTCTCCCGGGTCCAGAACGACGACCCCCTGGAGGACGCCGAACCGGTCCGCGTCGACGAACTCGTCGCCGAGGCCATCGACCGCTGCCGGCACCAGGCCGGCGCCAAACAGATCACCATGGCCGCGAACGTGGGCCCGGCCGAAGGGCTCGAGCCCGGTGCCGGTCAACGCGTGGACGGCACCGCCGACCTGCGCATCTGGGGCAACCGCGGCCAGCTGGCAGCGGCCCTCGGCAACCTGGTCGAGAACGCCGTCAACTACTCACCCGCCCGCACCCGCGTCGGCATCGCCGCCCGCAGGGTCACCGCGCACGGCGGGAAACTGATCGAGATCGCCGTGACCGACCAGGGCATCGGCATCTCGGACAAGGACAAGGAGCGCATCTTCGAGCGCTTCTACCGGGTCGACCCCGCCCGCTCCCGTGCCACCGGCGGTACGGGCCTCGGGCTGGCGATCGTCAAACACGTGGCCGCCTCGCACGGCGGGGAGGTCGCGGTGTGGAGCGCTGAGGGACAGGGCTCCACGTTCACGCTGCGACTGCCGGAGGCGGGCGCCGCCCGTGACCGCGGCCAGCAGCCCCCCGACCCCGACCTCGACGGCGACGTGGAGGGCGGGACCTCCGCCGGCACCCCCCATGCCTCACCTGCCTCACCTGCCTCACCCCCCGAGTCAACCGCGTACCAGACGCTTTCCGCCCCGGAGGCCCATCCGTGACCCGAGTGCTCGTCGTCGAGGACGAGGAGTCCTTCTCCGACGCCCTGTCGTACATGCTCCGCAAGGAGGGCTTCGAGGTCGCCGTCGCGACCACGGGTCCCGACGGACTCGACGAGTTCGAGCGCAACGGCGCCGACCTCGTGCTTCTCGACCTGATGCTGCCGGGGCTGCCCGGCACGGAGGTCTGCCGCCAGCTGCGCGGCCGCTCCAACGTCCCCGTGATCATGGTGACCGCCAAGGACAGCGAGATCGACAAGGTGGTCGGCCTCGAGATAGGAGCCGACGACTACGTCACCAAGCCGTTCTCCTCCCGCGAGCTGGTGGCCCGCATCCGCGCGGTGCTGCGGCGCCGCGGTGAGCCGGAGGAGGTCACCCCGGCCGCCCTGGAGGCCGGCCCGGTCCGTATGGACGTCGACCGCCACGTCGTCACCGTCTCCGGCTCCAAGGTCGACCTCCCCCTCAAGGAGTTCGACCTCCTGGAGATGCTGCTGCGCAACGCGGGCCGCGTCCTGACCCGCATGCAGCTCATCGACCGCGTCTGGGGTGCCGACTACGTCGGCGACACCAAGACCCTCGACGTCCACGTCAAGCGCCTCCGCGCGAAGATCGAGCCCGACCCGGGCGCCCCGCGGTACCTGGTGACGGTGCGGGGCCTCGGCTACAAGTTCGAGCCGTGAACCGGCAGCCGCGTACCGTCAGCCGCAGACCGTGAACCGTGAGCGGTGATCTGCCGGGGCTCACGACGAAGGGGCGGTACCCCCGCGGGGGTACCGCCCCTTCGTCGTACGTACGTGACAGGCGTACGGCGCTCAGCTTCCGGCCGTCTCCGACTGCGAGACGCTCGGGGAGGCCGTGTCGGTCGGGCTCCCGCTCTCGGCGCCCGGGGTCGCGGAGGCCGACTCGTCGGCGGACGGCGACCCGGAGGCGGACTCCGCCGGGGCGCTCGGGATGTCGCTCGGGCCCCATTCGGCGAAGTAGTGCTCGGCCGGGACGACGAAGGCGCGCAGGCTCACCTCACCGGTCTCGCTGAAGGTGAAGGTGACCTTCTGGGCGTTGCCGTCCTGGATCGCCTCGGGGGTGCCGGCGAGGCTGGCGGTGGCGTTGTTCTCGCCGCCGATGACGACGGAGCCGCCGGCCGGGACCGTCAGCT
Organism: Streptomyces sp. NPDC048734; assembly: GCF_043198675.1. Taxonomy (NCBI): domain Bacteria; kingdom Bacillati; phylum Actinomycetota; class Actinomycetes; order Kitasatosporales; family Streptomycetaceae; genus Streptomyces; species Streptomyces sp. NPDC048734. The sequence goes on from NZ_JBICUZ010000005.1 coordinate 83,611, forward strand.
TGCCGGCGCCCTTGGCGGGCTTGATCTCGGCGGTGCCGTCGGCACCGTCCACGGCGATGGACTCCAGGGTCTGCGCCTTGCTGCCGCTGTTGAAGACGGTCGCGGAGATGGCGGCGGGGCCCGTGGCCTCCGGGTCGGGCTGGGTGATGATGACGACGTTCTGCAGCTTGATGTCGCCCACGCTGGTGGCGGCGTTGTCCGGCTTGATCTGCAGTGTCTGAGCGTCGTTGCCGGCGCCGCAGGCGGCGAGCGTGGCGATCGAGAACACGAGGGCGGAGGCGGCGAGGGCGCCGCGTCGAAGGCTGCTGCTCACGGCGGCGGCAACTCCTTGGGAACGCAGGGGCAGCTCCTTGGATAAAGCCGCCCTAAGGGTCTGTCAGCGGCCTTAGGTTACCGAGCCGTTCCCGCGCGGCCGCACCCGACCCGCCTCTGGAGCGGTCCGGGCGCACATCGGCGGTCGCGCGGGGTCCCCCGTCACAGCGGTCACAACTGTCCCGGCAGCCACAAGTGACCCGCGAGTCACATTGGCTTCCAGGTGATCGCCGGGATGTGGTCGTGCATTCACATAAGCGCCGCTCACCGGGGGGCGTGGATTTTCCGGGCGGGAATGCGCGGGCGTCAGGGGAATTGATCACCGCCTGTTCGGCCGGCCGCGTGATCAATTCCGGAAACGGCTCGGATCCCGCCCCGGACACCGAACGGAGTAGCGGAAGTCGCACATCCGGAAGCGGACATTTGGTGATTTTCGGTCGTCCGGAGGGGTCTCCGGACGGGTGTGACGTGCGCGTTTCGCCCCCCGCGAAGAGCCGCTCCGACCTGCGAATACCTGCTTCCGCCACCCGGTCGCAGCACGTTCCTGTTGCTGTTGTCAAGCCCCGAGATATGCCCTGACCTGCGAAAACGTCATTCAGAACCCGCAGTTTCCGTGTTACCCTGGATAGCCACGGAAGGGGTACCTGTCACATGACGTTCAAGGTTGGCGACACCGTGGTCTATCCCCATCACGGGGCCGCGCTGATCGAGGCCATCGAAACTCGCCAGATCAAAGGCGTGGACAAGACCTACTTGGTGCTGAAGGTCGCCCAGGGTGACCTGACGGTACGTGTGCCAGCGGACAATGCGGAGTTCGTCGGCGTACGTGATGTGGTCGGTCAGGACGGGCTGGACCGGGTCTTCGAGGTGCTGCGCGCGCCGTATGCCGAGGAGCCCACGAACTGGTCGCGTCGTTACAAGGCAAATCTGGAGAAGCTCGCCTCCGGCGACGTCATCAAGGTCGCGGAAGTCGTGCGTGACCTGTGGCGCCGTGAGCGTGAGCGCGGACTCTCCGCCGGTGAGAAGCGCATGCTCGCCAAGGCCCGCCAGATCCTGGTGAGCGAGCTCGCGCTCGCGGAGAACACGAACGAGGACAAGGCCGAGGCCCTGCTCGACGAGGTCCTCGCGTCCTGACGCCGAGACCCGCCGGCCTCAGCTCAGCTCGCTCAGCGCAGTGAAAATGCCGCGGTGCCCGATGACGTATCCCCGTCGCCGGGCGCTGCGGCATGTTCATGCCCGAAACGCCGACGCGTGGACGCGTCTGCGCCCATGGCGGCGCCGCGCGTGTTCACCTCGGACGCAAGCCCCCGAAGCCCGGCGTGCCGGGCCCGGGCCGCTCACTGCCTCGACCGGTGTCACGGAAGGGTCCGGTCAGGGCGTCGCACCCGGCACGCTGTCTCCGTACCCACGTAGGCCGAGCACACAAACCTGACAGGAACCGATGTCTGACGATTCGCTTCCCGCCCCCGCCCCCGCCCGCACGGCCGCGGTGATCCCGGCCGCCGGCCGGGGCGTACGCCTCGGTCCGGGCGCCCCCAAGGCGCTCCGCACACTCGGCGGGACCCCCATGCTGATCCACGCGGTGCGGGCCCTGGCCGCCTCCCGGGCCGTCTCCCTCGTCGTCGTCGTGGCCCCGCCGGACGACGCCGCCGAGGTCAGGTCGCTGCTCGACGCGCACGCGCTCCCCGACCGCACCGACTTCGTCGTCGTCCCCGGCGGCGAGACCCGCCAGGAGTCGGTGAAACTCGGCCTCGACGCCCTGCCGCCCGGCCACGACATCGTCCTCGTGCACGACGCCGCCCGGCCGCTGGTGCCCGTCGACACCGTCGACGCCGTGATCGAGGCCGTCCGTGACGGCGCCCCCGCCGTCGTGCCGGCGCTGCCGCTGGCGGACACCGTCAAGGAGGTCGAACCGGCCGAGGTCCCCGGCACGCCCGAGCCGGTGGTCGCCACGCCCGAGCGGGCGCGGCTGCGGGCCGTGCAGACGCCGCAGGGCTTCGACCGGGCCACCCTCGTGCGCGCCCACGAGACCGTCACCGACGACGTCACCGACGACGCCGGCATGGTCGAGCGGCTCGGCCTGACCGTCGTGGCCGTCCCCGGTCACGAGGAGGCCTTCAAGGTCACCCGCCCGCTGGACCTCGTCCTCGCGGAGGCGGTCCTCGCCCGTAGGAGGCTCAACGATGGGTTCTGAGACGACCCCGGTGCCGCCCCTGCTGCCCCAGGTCGGCATCGGCACCGACATCCACGCCTTCGAGGAGGGCCGCGAACTGTGGTGCGCGGGCCTGAGGTGGGAGGGCGAAGGGCCGGGCCTGGCCGGTCACTCCGACGCGGACGTCGTCGCGCACGCCGCGTGCAACGCGCTGTTCTCCGCCGCCGGGCTCGGCGACCTCGGGCAGCACTTCGGCACCGGCCGCCCCGAGTGGTCCGGCGCCTCGGGCGTGACGCTGCTGGCGGAGGCGGCCCGGATCGTGCGCGCCGCCGGCTTCGGCATCGGCAACATCGCCGTCCAGGTCGTCGGCCCCCGCCCCAAGATCGGCAAGCGTCGCGAGGAGGCGCAGAAGATCCTCTCCGAGGCGGCGGGAGCGCCGGTTTCGGTGTCGGGCGCGACGACGGACGGGCTGGGTTTCCCCGGCCGGGACGAGGGCCTGATGGCGGTGGCGACGGCGCTGGTGGTGCGACAGGTGCGACAGGGCTGAGGGCCGCGGCCCGGGGGCCGCGCGGAGTCCGGGCCCCCCGGCCGGACGGGCGTGGCCCCCCCGGCCGGACGGGCGTGGCCCCCCCGGCCGGACGGGCGTGGCCCCCGTGGCCCCACCGGCCGGGCGGGCGTGGCCCCCGTGGCCTTGCCGGCCGTACGGGCGCGTAATCCCGGCCCGTCGGCTGCGGGCACCCCACCGGCGAAAAGGTGGAAGGTGTCGGGCACCCGCCCACGCCCACTACCCTGGAGTGGTGACCATTCGCCTGTACGACACCAGCGCCCGGCAGATCCGTGACTTCGCCCCGCTCACGCCGGGTTGCGTCTCGATCTACCTGTGTGGCGCCACCGTGCAGGCGGCCCCGCACATCGGGCACATCCGCTCCGGCCTGAACTTCGACATCATGCGCCGGTGGTTCGCCCACCGCGGCTACGACGTCACGTTCATCCGGAACGTCACCGACATCGACGACAAGATCATCGCCAAGTCGCGCGACCAGGACCGCCCCTGGTGGTCCATCGGGTACGAGAACGAGCGGGCGTTCGACGACGGCTACCGGGCCCTCGGCTGCCTCCCGCCGACCTACGAGCCGCGGGCCACCGGACACGTCCCCGAGATGATCGAGATGATGCGCGGGCTCATCGAGCGCGGCCACGCCTACGAGGCCGACGGCAGCGTCTACTTCGACGTGCGTTCCTTCCCCGGCTACCTGGCGCTGTCCAACCAGGACATCGACGACCTGCGCCAGCCGGCCGAGGACGGCATCACCGGCAAGCGCGACCCCCGTGACTTCGCGATGTGGAAGGCCGCCAAGCCGGGCGAGCCCGACTGGGAGACCCCGTGGGGCCGCGGCCGTCCCGGCTGGCACCTGGAGTGCTCGGCGATGGCCCACAAGTACCTGGGCTCCGCCTTCGACGTCCACGGCGGCGGCCTGGACCTGATCTTCCCCCACCACGAGAACGAGATCGCCCAGGCCAAGGCCTACGGCGACGAGTTCGCGCGGTACTGGGTGCACAACGCCTGGGTCACCATGAGCGGCGAGAAGATGTCCAAGTCGCTCGGGAACAGCGTCCTGGTCTCCGAGATGGTCAAGCGGTGGCGCCCCATCGTGCTGCGCTACTACCTGGGCACCCCGCACTACCGCTCGATGATCGAGTACAGCGAGGAGGCCCTGCGCGAGGCCGAGTCGGCGTTCGCGCGGATCGAGGGCTTCGTGCAGCGCGTCGTCGAGAAGGCCGGGGGAGTCGTCGAGCCCGCCGCCGACGTGCCGCCCGCCTTCGCCGAGGCGATGGACGACGACCTGGGCGTCCCGCAGGCCCTCGCCGTCCTGCACACCACCGTCCGGCAGGGCAACTCCGCCCTGGCCGCCGACGACAAGGAAGCCGCCGTGGCCCGCCTCGCCGAGGTGCGCGCCATGCTCGGCGTCCTCGGCCTGGACCCCCTCGACCCGCACTGGGCCGGGGAATCCGACCGGGGCGAGGACCTGCACGGCGTCGTCGACACCCTGGTCCGCATGGTCCTCGACCAGCGGGAGGCGGCGCGCGGCCGCAAGGACTGGGCCACCGCGGACGCCATCCGCGACCAGCTCAACCAGTCGGGGCTGTCCATCGAGGACGGCCCCCAGGGGCCGCGCTGGACGCTCGGCCCGCGCTGAGCGCACCCTTGATCGATCCTTGATGCATTCTTGATCGATTGTGCCGCCCGGGTGTCCGGGCGGCACACTGCATTACGTACGCACGCACGCTTCACGACAGACGGGTAGGTCATGGCAGCCAACAACCGCCGCATGTCCGGCAAGAAGGGCGCGCAGGTCGGCAGTGGCGGCCAGCGGCGCCGGGGCCTGGAGGGCAAGGGCCCGACCCCGCCCGCCGAGATGCGCAAGGGGCACAAGAAGAACCGCCTCGCCACCGCGAAGGCCAAGCAGTCCGCGCGCCGTCCGGTGCCGCGCGGCCGCGGCGGCAAGTCGCCCTCCGAACTGGTCGTCGGCCGCAACCCGGTCGTCGAGGCGCTGCGCGGTGGCGTGCCCGCCTCCACGCTGTACGTCCAGCAGTTCATCGACAACGACGAGCGGGTGCGCGAGGCGCTCCAGCTCGCGGCCGAGCGCGGCGGCATCAACCTCATGGAGGCCCCGCGCCCCGAGCTGGACCGCATGACCAACGGCCTCAACCACCAGGGCCTGGTCCTCCAGGTCCCGCCGTACGAGTACGCGCACCCCGAGGACCTGGCCAGCGCCGCCTACGACGACGGCGAGGACCCGCTGATCGTCGCCCTCGACGGCGTGACCGACCCGCGCAACCTCGGCGCCGTCGTCCGCTCGGTCTCCGCCTTCGGCGGCCACGGCGTCGTCGTCCCCGAGCGCCGCGCGGCCGGCATGACCGCCGGCGCCTGGAAGACGTCCGCCGGCGCGGCGGCCCGCACGCCGGTGGCCCGCGCCACCAACCTCACCCGCGCCCTGGAGGCGTACAAGAAGGCCGGCATCACGATCGTCGGTCTGGCCGCCGACGGCGAGACCGAGATCGGCGAGCTGGCGGCCCTGAGCGGCCCGGTCGTCATCGTCGTCGGCAGCGAGGGCAAGGGCCTGTCCCGTCTCGTCGGCGAGACCTGTGACCACCGGGTGCGGATCCCCATGCCGGGCGGCGCGGAATCGCTCAACGCCGGTGTGGCGGCGGGGATCGTGCTGTACGAGGCGGCTCGGCGCAGGGACTGAGACGGGTCGGAGCCAGGGCCGGGACAGGGGCTGGGACCACTCCGTCCCGGGGTCGGACCACTCCGTCCCGGGACGGGCGTCCGACGGCGGACGGGTCGCACGCCCGTCCGCCGTCTCACCCTTGCGGGGTAATCTCGGCGCGTCGGGCAACCTTGACGCTGTCCGGACAGATCCGGCGGGTCAAGGCAGTGTCCTAAGCACACGTCACTCGGTTAGATGAGTGTGGACACCAGAACACCCCGCACACCCACGGGGGACCTCTCGTCGGGCTTCGACGACGCTCCCGCGCTGAGCATGGTGAAGGTGCCGAGCGACCCGGCGCAGATCATCGTCAATCACGCGAGTTTCCGCGTGCAGCTGGGAGCGTCGGCGCGACGCAGCCAATCCCCGCGGGTCTCCCGGCACGCGGGCGTCGCCGAGGACACCGCGCGCATCCCCGTCACCGGGGCCCGTGCCGCCCGTCGCCGGCCGGTCGTCTGGAGCGGCCGGTCCGCACCGGACGACACCGGCGCCCACCGGCTGCTCCAAGCCGTGCGGGCGGGCAGCGTCGGCCACGGCGAACCGCCCGCCGACGCCGGAGCCACCCAGGTCATCCCCCGCGTGGGCATCGGTGACGGCTACGACGGCGACTTCACCGCGCACACCCTCGAAACCCCCCTCGTCGGCGCCCAGCGCACCCACGGCGACGGTGGACAGCGGCTCCTGCCGCAGATGCGCGCCGTCGGCAGCGCCTACGACGAGCCCGGCTACGACCAGTCCGGTTACGGCAGTTCCGGTTACGGCGAGTCCGGCTACGACCGGCCGGCCCACGACGACGGCCGGTTCGAGGAGTTCGCGGAGGCCGCCGCCGCGGCGGACACCGGCTCGCGCGGCAGACGGCACCACGCCGACCCGGCCCGGCACGCCTACTACCCCGGCCGCCGGATGAACCTCGGCGTCGTCCTGCTCCCGCTGCGCGTCATCCTCGGCTTCATCTCCGTCTACGCCGGCATGGGCAAGCTGTGCGATCCCGTCTACTTCGACGGCGGCGAGCGCGGCTCCATGGTGAAGTGGCTCAACACCCTGCACCCGTGGGAAGTCGCCGAGCCGCTGCGCCAGTTCGCCCTGCACCACCCCGTCGGCTCCGGTCTCGTGATCGCCTTCCTCCAGGTCGTCGTGGGCGTCCTGACGGTCCTGGGCTGCTGGCAGCGGGTCGCGGCCGGCTTCGGCGCCATGCTCTCGGCCGCGCTCCTGCTCACCGTCAGCTGGAAGACCGTCCCGGTCTACGAGACGCCCGACATCATCTACCTCGCCGCCTGGTCGCCGCTGGTCATCGCCGGCGCCCCCGTCTACTCCGTCGACGGCCGCCTCGCCGCCGGTGCCTGGCGGCGGCTCGGCCCGCGGTCCGACCTGTGGGAGCTGCGCCGTTACGTGCTGCGCCGCGGCGCCCTCGTCACCGCGATCGTCGTCGGGCTCACCCTGCTGACCGGGTCACTGCTCGGCAGCGCCGTCCGCGACGCCGACCGCGTCGTCGTCCCCGGCCCGGGCGAGGCCCCGCGCAACGAACTGCCCGGCTCGCCGCTCCCCGAGGAGTCCGACGGGCGCCGGCCGAACAGGACCCCGTCCGCGTCCACCTCGCCGACCCAGGGCAGCACCTCCGAGGCGCCGACGCGGGACGAGGAATCCGCTCCGGGCGCCACGCGGGACACCGGGACCGCCACGAGCGGCGCCCCCAGCCAGACCCAGGGCACCGGCGGCGGTGAAGCCCCGCCGGAGCGGTCCAGCCCGGTCGAGGAGGCCCCCAGCACCACCTCGGGGCCCACCTCCGGCGGCACCAGCACCTCCGGTTCCACCGGCGGCTCTGACGGCGGTTCGGACGGTGGCTCGCCGTCGGCGGACCGACCTGGACTGGTGGGCGGCATCCTGGGCTAGGACCTCTCGTCCGGACCGGATCGGATCGGACCGGATCGGACCGGACCGGCCTGATCCGGACGAAGGCCTCCGGGCGGCCATCCTCCGTACGGCGATGGGCCCCGCTCGCTCGAGGAAGCGAGCGGGGCCCATCGCTCCGGCATGTCCGGCCGTCAGCGGCCCAGCGCCGCCAGCTCCTTGGCCGCCTCCGTGAGGTCCTTCGCCGTGTCGATGGCACGCCAGTACGCGCCCTGCGGGATCGGGAAGCCGGCCAGCCGCAGCTCGCGGGCCAGCCGCGGGAACGTGGTCCGCTCGTGGTCCCCGCGCTCGGGCAGCAGCCCGGCGAACTCGGGGGAGAAGACGTAGACGCCGGCGTTGACCTCGTACGTCGTGGGCGGGGCCTCGATGAAGTCCGTGATGTGGCCGAAGCCGTCCGTCTGCACGGCCCCCCACGGGATGCGCGGCCGGGCCAGCGCGAGGGTGGCGACCGCGCCGCGCTCGGTGTGGAAGTCCGCCATGTCGCGCAGCGAGAAGCGGGTCCAGATGTCGCCGTTGGTGGCGTACCAGGGCCGCTCGGGGTGGGGCAGACGGGCGGCCGCGTACTTCAGGCCGCCGCCGCGGCCGAGGGGCTCGGTCTCGACGACCGTGGTGACCTTCAGCGGCAGGTCGGCGGAGTTCAGCCAGTTCTCGAGGACGTCGGCGAGGTGGCCGCACGAGACCACGACGTCCGTCACGCCCTCCTCGGCGAGCCAGCCCAGCTGGTGGCCGATGATCGGCGTCCCCGTCCCGGGGATCTCGACCATCGGCTTGGGCCGGTCGTCGGTGTAGGGACGCAGCCGGGACCCCTGGCCACCGGCCAGGATGACGGCTTGCGTGGGTCGGGACGCGGCGCGCGGATCGGTCATGCCCGAACTGTACGCGGCGCCCTCGACCCGTCGAGAGGCTCCCCTACGAGGCGCACGACGCCCCGCGGTCCGCCGTTCGGATCAGGCCGAGCCCGGCCTGATCCGCCGGACGGACCCTAGCCGCGCGCCGCCAGGACGCCCGAGGCGAAGGACGTGTCGCACACCGGGCGGGTGTAGGACTGGGCGCGCGAGGGGCCGTAGATGCGGACGGCGGCGCGGCCCAGGGCGCGGGCGATGGAGGTGCAGTGCTTCGCCAGGGACGGCTTGCCGTTCACCGCGGCCTGGAGGTGGGTCAGCGCGGTGCCCGGGTCCTTCTCCTGGAGCTCGGTCAGCAGCCGGTCGCGCAGGACGTCCTGCGGGGCTTTGGCGGCGCCCTGCGCGGTGCGGTGGACGGTGGAGACGTCGGAGGCGGTGAGCACCGAATCCGAGGGGTTCCCCGACCAGTTGACCCGGGTGACCGCGAGGGTTCCCGAGAGCACCATGACGACGGGCAGGACGAGGGCGAGCGAACGGCCGATCCGTCGGGCGGGGCCCTGGCCGCGTCGCGACGGTTGGGTGGCGGAGTGGTTCACGGAGTGCTTCACGCGTGTGAGGGTAGCGCGGGGTAATGGTTTGGCGACATTTAGTCACCCGGTCGGGGGATGGAGTGAGGCCTCTTTTTGGGTAAGGCGTTGACGCTCACTGCTCGAAACGCCCGTTGTGCCGGGGTTTCCGGCGTCCGTACGGATCCCGCGCGAGAAGGGCCCCGCGGCAGCTGCCGCGGGGCCCTTCTCGTCGGTGCGGGTGGCCGGTGCGGGTGCTTCGCCCGGCCGGGCGTGCTTCGGTCGTCGCTCAGTCGGAGAGGCGCGCGCCCGTGGAGGTCGAGAACACGTGGGTCTCACCGGCGCGCGGCACGACGTGCAGCGTGCTGCCCTTCTCCGGGACGTTGCGGCCGCCGACGCGGACGACGAGGTCCTTCGACTCGCCGCCGACCGTGGCGGTGCCGTAGACGAAGGCGTCGGAGCCCAGCTCCTCGACCACGTTCACGACGACCGCGAGGCCCTGGTCGGAGTCGGCGCCGGCCACGTCGAAGTGCTCGGGACGCACGCCGACGGTGACCGTCTTGTCGGTGGCGGCGGAGAGCGCGTCACGCTGCACCGGCACGACCGACTTGCCGAACTTCACGCCGCCGTCGGCGATCGGGACCTCGACGAGGTTCATCGCCGGGGAACCGATGAAGCCGGCCACGAAGAGGTTCGCCGGGCGGTCGTACATGTTGCGCGGGGTGTCGACCTGCTGGAGCAGACCGTCCTTGAGGACCGCGACCCGGTCGCCCATGGTGAGGGCCTCGACCTGGTCGTGGGTGACGTACACGGTGGTGATGCCGAGGCGGCGCTGGAGCGAGGCGATCTGCGTACGCGTCGACACGCGGAGCTTGGCGTCCAGGTTGGACAGCGGCTCGTCCATGAGGAAGACCTGCGGCTCGCGCACGATGGCGCGGCCCATCGCGACACGCTGGCGCTGACCGCCGGAGAGGGCCTTGGGCTTGCGGTCCAGGTACTCGGTGAGGTCGAGGATCTTCGCGGCCTCCTCGACCTTCTGCCGGATCTCCGCCTTGTTGACGCCGGCGATCTTGAGCGCGAAGCCCATGTTGTCGGCGACGGTCATGTGCGGGTAGAGCGCGTAGTTCTGGAACACCATGGCGATGTCCCGGTCCTTCGGCGGCAGGTGCGTGACGTCGCGGTCGCCGATGCGGATGGCGCCGCCGTTGACGTCCTCGAGCCCCGCGAGCATCCGGAGCGAGGTGGACTTGCCGCAACCCGACGGGCCGACCAGGACGAGGAACTCGCCGTCCTCGATGTCGATCTCGAGTGCGTCGACGGCGGGCTTGGTGGAACCCGGGTAGATCCGGGTCGCCTTGTCGAACGTGACAGTGGCCATGGTGATGGGCCCCCTTCTACCGGCAGGAACGTGCCGGACGATCCGTTGTAGGAAGGTGGTGAGCCGTCCCGGGCAGCACCCGAGAAGGTGTAGTCCACATGAGTGAACCGGATCTGGACGCTACCTGGCGTTCGCCCGGTCTGTCAGTACCCAGAGGCATGTGAACTTCGCGGAAATTCTCGACAGCGGCCCCCGGCGACCTGGGTACACTGCTCGGGCGCGCCCGCCGCACGCGACGCGCACGCCTCCTTAGCTCAGTTGGTAGAGCACCGCTCTTGTAAAGCGAAGGTCGTCGGTTCGAGTCCGACAGGGGGCTCCATTCCTTCCCGCCGGCGACGGAATCCGAAGGAGACACCGGCTGTTCGGGCGGGTTAGCGTCCGGCCATGAGCAGCGGTGTCGTGAACGGCGGGATCTCCTACTGGTACGCGGACGACGGCCTGCCCGCGGTGCGGGAGCCGCTCTCCGGTGACGCCTCCGCGGACGTCGTGATCGTCGGCGGCGGCTACACGGGGCTGTGGACCGCGTACTACCTGAAGAAGGCCGCGCCCTTCCTCCGGATCACCGTCCTGGAACAGCGGTTCTGCGGGTACGGCGCCTCCGGGCGCAACGGCGGCTGGCTCTACAACGGCATCGCGGGCCGCGACCGGTACGCGAGGCTGCACGGCCGGGACGCCGCCGTACGCCTGCAGCGGGCGATGAACGACACCGTCGCCGAGGTGATCCGGGTGGCCGGCGACGAGTCGATCGACGCCGACGTGCAGCGCGGCGGGGTCCTCGAAGTGGCCCGTACGCCCGCCCAGCTGGCGCGGCTGAAGGCCTTCCACGCACACGAACTGGCGTACGGCGAGCAGGACCGTGAGCTGTACGGCGCCCGGGAGACCGCCGCGCGGGTCCGGGTGGCCGGCGCGGTCGGCTCCACGTGGACCCCGCACGGGGCGCGGGTGCACCCGGTGAAGCTGGTGAAGGGGCTGGCGGCGGCCGTCGAGGCGCTGGGCGTCGTGGTGCACGAGTCGACGCCGGTCACCGAGATCCGGGCGGGGCACGCGGTGACGCCGTACGGGACAGTGCGGGCGCCGTACGTGCTGCGGTGCACCGAGGGTTTCACGGCCTCGCTGAAGGGGCAGCGGCGGACCTGGCTGCCCATGAACTCCTCGATGATCGCCACCGAGCCGCTGACCGACGGGCAGTGGGCGGCGCTCGGCTGGGACGGCCGGGAGACGCTGGGAGACATGGCGCACGCCTACATGTACGCGCAGCGCACCGCCGACGGACGGATCGCGCTGGGCGGGCGCGGGGTGCCGTACCGCTTCGGGTCCAGGACGGACCACGACGGACGGACGCGGGAGGCCACCGTCGAGGCGCTGCGCGAGATCCTCGTCGCGTTCTTCCCCGCGCTGGCCGGGGTACGGGTCGCGCACGCCTGGTCGGGGGTGCTCGGCGTGCCGCGGGACTGGTGCGCGACGGTCACCCTGGACCGTTCGACGGGCCTCGGCTGGGCGGGCGGGTACGTCGGCTCGGGCGTCGCCACCGCCAACCTCGCCGGGCGCACGCTGTGCGACCTCGTCCGGCTGGACTCCGGGCAGGGCGGGCGGACACCGCTGACGGAGCTGCCGTGGGTCGGTCACCGGGTCCGCCGGTGGGAGCCGGAGCCGCTGCGCTGGCTGGGCGTGCAGGGCATGTACGCCACCTACCGGGCGGCCGACCGCCGGGAGACGCGGACCCACAGCGCCGGGTCGTCACGGCTGGCGCGGATGGCGGACCGGGTGGCGGGACGGCACTGAGCCGGCCCGCCGGGCGGCTCGGTGCGGCTCCGGGCGGCTTCGAGCGGCCGCCGCGAGCGGCTTCGGCGAGCCGTTGAGCCGCCGCGCCCGTGTCAGGGTTCCAGGACGACCTTGCCGGTCGTCCGGCGGGTTTCCAGGGCGCGGTGGGCGGCGGCCGCCTCGCGCAGGGGGAAGCGGTGGACGGAGGGGACGAGGCGGCCCGTGGCGGCCTCGGTGAGGGCGCGCACTTCCAGGGCGCGCAGACCGCCCGCCCTCTCCAGCATCGCCGGGCCGAGGACCGACTGCGAGACACCGTCCACGAAGTGGCCCCTGCCGTCCCCGACGCCCTCCGCCGACCAGCCGAAGACGAGGTGCCTGCCGCCGGGGCCGAGCAGCGCCACCGCCTCGCGGGCGACCTCGCCGCCGACGCCGTCGAAGACGACGGTGGCGGGCCGGCCGGCCAGGAAGGCGCGGACCTTCCCCGGCCAGGACGGGTCGGTGTAGTCGACGGCGAGGTCGGCGCCGTTCTCCCGGACCAGGGCCGTCTTCGCGGGCCCGCCGGCGAGCCCGACGACCGTGGCGCCCGCGTTCTTCGCGTACTGCACGAGCAGGGTGCCGATGCCGCCCGCGGCGGCCGGGACGACGGCCACCGTGCCGGGGTCCGGTTCGGCGAACTGGAGGATCCCCAGCGCCGTACGGCCCGTGCCGATCATCGCGACCGCCCGGGCGGCGTCCAGGTTCGCCGGGATCCCGTGGAGGCGGTCGACGTCGGTGACGGCGAGTTCGGCGTAACCACCGGGAGCGAAGCCGAGGTGGGCGACGACGCGTCTGCCGAGCCACGCGCCGTCCACCCCCTCGCCGAGGGACTCGACGACCCCGGCGACCTCCCGGCCCGGGACGGTCGGCAGCACCGTCGGCTGAGGCTGCGGGCCCTGGAGGCCCTCGCGCAGGGCGGTGTCCAGCAGGTGCACGCCGGCCGCCCCGACGGCGACGCGGACCTGGCCCGGCGCGGGGAGGGGGTCCTCGACCTCCTCGAAGGTGAGGTTCTCGGCCGGGCCGAAGGCGTGCAGGCGGACGGCGTGCATGAGGTTCTCCCCGGAGTCGCTCGCGTGGACCGGCCCGGCCCCGCGCGGTCCCGCACGGTCGTGCGGGACCCTGTGCGCCCACTCTGCGACCTCGAGCACGCTTGAGGTCAAGGCCGTTCCGGCCGGGGACGAGCAGGGCGCCGGGCGGGGGCGTTCGCGCAGGTCGGCGGGGATTGTCAGTGGCGGGGTGCAGCATGGGGACATGGCGAGGACGGGCGCGGGTGGCGGGAGCAGGGCGAGGACGGCCGCGGGCGGTGGCGGCCGGGTGAAGGCCGCGCGGCGGCCGGAGGTGCGGCTGCCGCCCCTCGAGCCGTACGACGGCGCGGGGCTGGAACCCGACGGGGACTACGACGGGCTGGAGTTCCGCGGGTCGGACCTCTCCGGGCAGGACGGCGGGGGCGCCCGCTTCATGGACTGCGCGTTGTCGGGCTGCGTGCTGGACGGGGCGCGTCTGCACCACGCCCGCCTGCTCGACTCGGTCCTCACCGGCATCCGCGGCGTCGGCACCGACCTGGCCGAGGCGACCCTGCGCGACGTCGAGCTGGTCGACGCCCGCCTGGGCGGGACGCAGGTGCACGGTGCGGTGCTGGAGCGGGTGCTGATCCGCGGCGGCAAGATCGACTTTCTGAATCTGCGTCAGGCCCGGCTGCGGGACGTCGTCTTCCAGGGCTGTGTGCTGATCGAGCCGGACTTCGCGGGCGCCCGCCTGGAGCGCGTGGAGTTCGTGGACTGCGTTCTGAAGTCGGCCGACTTCACGGCGGCGACCCTGACGGACACCGACCTGCGCGGCGCGACGGAGCTGGGCATCGCGGGCGGCCTGGACCGGCTGTCCGGTGCGGTGATCAGCACGGGGCAACTGCTGGACCTGGCGCCGGTGCTGGCGGCGGAGCTGGGGATCAGGGTGGAGGACTGAGACGGGTGGGGGCGTTCTACGGAAACGTGCTGGTGGCACGGCCGCGCGAGGAGACGGTGCCGCTGCCGGCGGAGGAGGGCATGTAGGGGTTTCCGGTACCTGGCAGAGGGCGCCTGCCGCACGGCACGTCGGCGGGGTACCCGGTGACGCTCGGCGGCGGGGCGGGGCGGTGCGGTGCGGCCGACGCCGAGCGGGTGAGGGGGGCAGGCGGGGCGCGGTCCGGTCGGCCGGGGCAGGGCCCGACGAGGTGGCGGCCGGTCGGGGTGGGGCCCGGCCGGGGCGGCGTGGGTGCTGCTCAGCCCAGTCGGGGGAAGCGGGCCTGGAGGGTCCAGATCGCCGGGTTCTCGTCCAGGTCGTCGTGGAGGTCGACCAGGTCCGCGATCAGGTCGTGCAGGAAGTCGCGTGCCTCGCGGCGCAGTTCGGCGTGGGAGAAGGTCAGCGGGGCTTCCTCGGCCGGCATCCAGTCGGCCTCGATGTCGACCCAGCCGAAGCGGCGCTCGAAGAGCATGCGGTCGGTGGACTCGGTGAAGTCCAGCTCCGCGTGCTGGGGGCGGGAGGCGCGGGAGCCCCGGGGGTCCTGGTCGAGCCGCTCCACGATGTCGCACAGCGCCCACGCGAAGTCGAGCACCGGCACCCATCCCCAGGCCGTGGAGATCTCCCGGTCCGCCTTGGTGTCGGCCAGGTAGACGTCCCCGCAGAACAGGTCGTGCCGCAGCGCGTGGACGTCCGCGCGGCGGTAGTCGGTCTGCGGGGGGTCGGGGAAGCGGTTGGAGAGGGCGTAGCCGATGTCGAGCACGTAGGTGATGGTGTCACGGGTCCGAAGGGGCGGGCGCCCCTGAGATCCCCGGCATCTCCCGGTCCGCGCGGTCCCGCGATCCCCGGCATCTCCCGGTCCGCGCGGTCCCGCGATCCCTGACATGTCCTGATCCGCGCCCGCCTAGGATCGCTCACATGTCCCGATCCGCGCGCCTTGTCAGGGCCGTCGCCGTGGCCGCCGTCTGGGGTCTCGCACTGCCCCTCGCCCTCTCCGGTTGCGACGGGGGCGGGCCGGACGACGACGCCGGCGGCGCGGGGGTCGGCGACCCTTACTTCCCGAAGGCGGGCAACGGCGGCTACGACGTCCGGCACTACGGCCTCGAGCTCGCCTACGACCCCGCCGGCCGCCGCCTGTCCGGTACCGCACGCCTCACCGCCCGCGCCACCGCACCCCTCTCCGCCTTCGACCTCGACCTGACGGGCATGACGGTCGAGGAGGTCACCGTCGAGGGCCGCCAGGCGTCCTTCGAGCGCGACGGACAGGAGCTGACCGTCCGCCCCGAGGACCGCCTCCGCAAGGGCGAGACCTTCGAGGTCACCGTGCGCTACGCCGGCCGCCCCGAGACGATCACCGACCCGGACGGCTCGGAGGAGGGCTGGCTGCGGACCGCCGACGGGGCACTGGCGCTCGGCGAACCGACCGGCTCCATGGCCTGGTTCCCCGGCAACCACCACCCCTCCGACAAAGCGTCCTACGACCTCGCCGTCACCGTGCCGCGGGGCCTGACGGCCGTGTCCAACGGGGAGCCGCGCGGGGAGCGGACCACCGGCGGCCGTACGACGTTCGCCTGGCACGCCGCCGAACCCGTGGCGAGCCACGTCGCCACGCTCACGATCGGCCGGTACACCGTCACCCGGTCCCGCACCGGCGACGGCCTGCCGGTGTACGTCGCGGTCGACCCCACCCAGGCCGCCGCGAGCCGCACCGCGCTGGCCCGGCTGCCCGAGGTCGTGGAGTGGGCGGCGGACAACTTCGGCCCGTACCCCTTCTCCTCCACCGGCGCGATCGTCGAGCGCCCGCGCGACTCCGCGTACGCCCTCGAGACACAGAACCGCCCCGTCTTCCCGGGCGCCCCCGAGGTCGGACTCCTCGTCCACGAAATCGCCCACCAGTGGTTCGGCAACTCCGTGACCCCGAGGACCTGGCGGGACATGTGGCTCAACGAGGGCTTCGCGACCTACGCCGAGTGGCTGTGGACGGAGGACGAGGGCGGCCCCACCGCGGAGGAGACCTTCACCGAGTTGTACGAGCACGGTGAGGACACCTACGAGGACCTCTGGGAGTTCCCGCCCGCGCGGCCCACGAGCGCCGCCGAGATCTCCGCCGACCCCGTCTACCAGCGCGGTGCGATGGTCGTCCACAAGATCCGGCAGGCCGTCGGTGACGACGCCTTCCACGACCTCGTGCAGGGCTGGACCGCCGCCCACCGCCACGGCAACGCGGACACCGGCGACTTCACGGCGTACGTGGAGGAGCAGGTCCCGGACCAGGACTTCGAACCGCTCTGGCGCGACTGGCTGTACGGGAGGGACCGGCCGGAACGCCCCTGACCCGCGGTCAGTGGCCGCCGTGCGAAGCCTCCCGCGCGTCGAGCGGCCCGGCGGGGCCCCGCGGCCACACCGGCTCGGCCTCCTGGGCCGGTGCCCCGGTCACCTGCTCGGGCCGGATGCCCCCCGCGAACGGCAGAGCCCCCGGAAACGGCGGAGCCCCCGGCCTGCGCGGCCGAGGGCTCCGACAGGGCGTCGCGTCCGTCAGACGTTGACGCCGAAGTCCTGGGCGATGCCCACCAGGCCCGAGGCGTAACCCTGGCCGACGGCGCGGAACTTCCACTCGGCACCGTTGCGGTACAGCTCGCCGAAGACCATGGCCGTCTCGGTGGCCGCGTCCTCCGACAGGTCGTAGCGGGCGATCTCGGCGCCGCCGGCCTGGTTGACGATGCGGATGTAGGCGTTGCGGACCTGACCGAAGTTCTGCGAGCGGTTCTCCGCGTCGTAGATGGAGACCGGGAAGACGATCTTGTCGATGTCGGCGGGGAGGCCCGCGAGGTTGACGTTGATCGCCTCGTCGTCGCCCGCGCCCTCGCCGGTGCGGTTGTCACCGGTGTGGACGATGGTCTGGTCCGGCGTCTGCTTGTTGTTGAAGAAGACGAAGTGGGCGTCGGAGTAGACCTTGCCCTGCGGGTTGACCGCGATCGCCGAGGCGTCGAGGTCGAAGTCCGTGCCGGTGGTGGTGCGGACGTCCCAGCCGAGGCCCACGGTGACGGCGGTCAGGCCCGGAGCCTCCTTGGTGAGCGAGACGTTGCCACCCTTGGACAGGCTTACAGCCATTGTTGGGAGTCCTTCCCTCGTTGTGTAACAGGCACGAAGCTACAGCTACCCCTATGAACGCCGCGAGGGCACGCCAAGGTTCCCCGTGTCTTTACTTTCTTTGCCAAACCCTAATTCGCGTGACGTGGACGGGTCAGGCGGGGGAACATGTACGGCATGTCCGGTCCCCATGTCATCAGAGGCTCCGTCCGCCTTCCCGAGGCCGAGCTGGTGTGGCGTTTCTCGCGGTCCTCGGGGCCCGGCGGGCAGCACGTCAACACCAGTGACTCGCAGGTGGAGCTGCGCTTCGACCTGGCGCGCACCGAGGCGCTGCCCGAGGTGTGGAAGGCGCGCGCGCTGGAGCGGCTGGCCGGCCGCCTCGTCGACGGCGTCGTCTGCGTCCGCGCCTCCGAACACCGTTCGCAGTGGCGCAACCGTGAGGCCGCCGCCGTACGCCTGGCCTCCCTGCTCGCCGAGGCCACGGCTCCGCCGCCCAAACCGCGCCGCGCCACCCGCATCCCGCGCGGGATCAACGAACGCCGGCTGCGGCAGAAGAAGCAGCGCTCGGAGACCAAGCGCGGCAGGACGGGCCGGGACTGGGGGTGAGCGGCCTCCGGCCGGGGCCCCGCCGCCGGGGCGTCCGCCTTCACTCCCGTACACGTTCCAGTGCCAGCACCCCCACCACCTCGCCCTCGCTGCGCTCCCCCGTGTCGCGGAAGCCCAGGCCGAGGTAGAAGCCCTCGGGACCGTGGTCGCCGGGGTGCCAGGTGACGTACAGCTCCTCGCCGCCGCGGGCGCGGATCCGCCGGGCGACGGACTCGACGGCGAACCGGCCGTAGCCGCGGCCCTGTTCGCCCGCCTGGATGTTCAGCCGCCACAGGCCGGAGCGGATCACGCTGCCGTCCCCGTGCCAGTCGATGTCGAAGAAGGCCATCAGGAAGCCGACGGGCCGCCCGCCGTCGACGACGAGGCGCGGCCAGGCGACCCCGGGATGCGCGTACGCCTCCGCGAGGGACTTCACCACGGGGGAGACCGCGAATTCCTGCTCGGGGTGGACCCGAATGCCGAGAGCGGCTTCCAGATTTGCGGCGGTTATTTCTTCGAGACGGAGTGCGGAAGCCGCCGGGGGGATGGTCATGGGGCAAGCGTAGGAAGGGAGTTCCGTACGCGGCCACTGAATTGCCGTTCAGTCCAGGTGGCGGTAACGGCCCTTGAAATAGAGCAGCGGTCCGCCTTCCACGCTCGGCACGCGCGCGTGCAGCACCCGGCCGATCACCAGAGTGTGGTCCCCGGCCGCCACCCGCTGCTCGGTACGGCACTCCAGCGCGGCCAGCGCGCCTTCGAGCAGGGGTGCGCCGGTGGCCTCGCCGCGGGTGTACGGGAGGTCCCCGAAGAGGAGCCGGTCGCTGAGCCGGCCCTTCATCGCGAAGCGTCCGGCGATGTGCCGCTGGCTCTCCGACAGCACCGACACCGCCCACAGGGGCTGTTCGTCGATCAGGTCGTCCATCCGGGAGCCGGTGCGCAGGCTGACCAGCACCAGGGGCGGCTCCAGGGAGACGGACAGGAACGCCGTGGCCGTCATCCCCGCGTTCTCGCCCTCCGGTGCCCCCGGGTCGTCCGGGTCCAGCGGGGGCTCCTGCGCGGTCACCAGGACCACTCCGCCGGCCAGCCGGGACATGGCGGCACGGAACTGTTCGTCGCTCACCCCCACAGCATGCCCAAAGGGGCTGGCGGGAGCGGACGCGGCGGGTGGGTTCTTGAGCAGGTCGGCAGGCACGCTCCGCACGCTAGTCCCCGGTCCGGCCGCCCCGCATCGGACCTTCGCCCGAGTACGGTCGTAGGTCCCCGGACCGATTCCCGTACCCTCTCCGGAAGGGGAGTCGTACGCTCAGTAAACGCACAGGGAAAAACGCAGAAACTCTTCTCAATTGCTCAGGTTTTCCTGTGACTTGAGTCACAAGGGGCGGGAATTGTTGACCCTGTGTACCGAGTGGGCAGCGCGCTGTGATTCAGTGGCGGAGGCGTCACAGGTACGGACACAGCGACATGCGCAACGACAGAAACGACGTTACGCCGAAGACAACCCTTGATTCGCTGCGAAGTCTCGGGGGGAGGGCGAGCATGGAGGCCGAGTCGGAGCCTTACGTCCGTCTTGCGTCCCTGCGACAGCTGCACCAGGTCATGGCCGACATGAACACGGCCCGCAGCCTGGCCGACACGCTGCAGACGGTCGCCAACGGCGTCGTGACCGCCCTCGGATACGAACTGGCCTGCGTCAACCTCGTGCGCCCCGACGGCGACCTCGTCGTCGCCGCCCTCTGCGGGGACCCCGCCGCCGAGGCCCTCATCACCGGCCGGGTCGGCTCCCGCGACTCCTGGGAGCGCCGGCTGAGCATGGGCGAGACCTGGGGCGACCTGGTCTTCATACCCCACACCGAGGGCTGGGTCCTCGACGACGACGACGTCCCGCAGTGGTACACGGACGGGCCCGCGCCCCGCTTCGAGGACGAGTGGCACCCCTCCGACCGCCTGTTCGCCCCCATGTACACGCCCGCCGCCCCCGGCGGCAACGGCGTCTGCGGCGAACTCATCGGCGTCCTCTCCGTGGACCGCCCGCGCAACGGCCGACGGCCCGGCGCCTGGGGCCGCGAAGCCCTCCAGATGTACGCCTTCCAGGCCGCCATCGCCATCAGCAACGCGCGTCTGCGGTCCAACATGCAGCGCGCCCTGGTCCGCCTCGAACGCGAACAGCAGGCCCTGCGCGCCAGCGAGGAGAGCTTCCGCCAGGCCTTCGAGTACGCCCCCTCCGGCATGGCCATCGCCGAGATGGGCGGCGACCAGCACGGCCGGATCCTGCGCACCAACGACGCCCTGTGCCGCCTGCTGGGCCGCCCCGCCTCCGCGCTGCGCCGCTACTCCTTCTCCGACCTCGTCCACCCCGAGGACATCGGCACCCTGCTGCGGACCTCCGCCGAGGGCGGCCGCGCCGAACTGCGCCTCGGCCGCCGCGACGGGACGTACGTCTGGGTGTCGCTGCGCAACTCCGTCGTCGCCGACGCCGCCGACGGCCCCCGTTTCCTCCTCACCCACGTCGAGGACATAGAGGACCGCAAGCGCCGCGAGCTCCAGCTCGCCCACCGCGCCTCCCACGACTCCCTCACCGGCCTGCCGAACTCCGCCGAGCTGCGCTCGCGCCTGTCCTCCCGGCTCTGCGCGCGCCCGCAGTCCACCCACCCCGCCGCCGTCGATGCGATGGACGCCCAGGGGCACCCCGCCTTCGGCACCGGCGACCACGGTTTCGACACCCGCGACCGCGGCTTCGACTTCCGGACCGACGGCGCGGAGCGGTTCGACGGCGCGGACAGCCTCGACGCCTACGACCACCACGTGCACACCGTCGCCCCCGTGGACGGTGCCCGCGACGACGGCACCAAGGGGCTCGCGGTCCTCTTCTGCGACCTCGACGGCTTCAAGTCGATCAACGACCGGTACGGGCACAACGCCGGTGACGCGGTCCTCATCGAGGTCGCCCGCAGGCTCTCGCACGGCGTCCGCGACGGCGACACCGTCGCCCGGCTCGGCGGCGACGAGTTCGTGATCCTCGCCGACGGCCTCGGCCGCGCCGACGCCCAGGACCTCGCCGTACGCCTGCGCAACGAGATCATCCAGCCGATCCGCGCCGAGGGACGGGCCGTCCGGGTGGGTGCCAGCTTCGGCATCGGCTGGGCGCACTGCGGGATGACCGCGGACGAGGTGCTGAAGTCCGCCGACGAGCGGATGTACGTAGAGAAACGATCTCGTCCCAAACAGCACAGACGGGCGGGATGATCCGCAGGTCAGCGCACCGCTCCCCGGAACGGTGCGATCCGATTCACCCGTTCGGCGGGTCCGGAGCGGGTAGGCTCGCTCTCCTCCGCACGTATGGACGCGTAGGGATACGCGGACCGCATCCGCCCCGCACCTGTTGAGGAGTACGAAGGGATGACGCCCGGCAACAACGGCGCGAGCACGCCCGAGGACGACGACCCGTTCGGCTACCTCTACGCCGACGGCCAGGCCAACGGAGCCCAGCCTCCGTCCGGTGGTGGCTACGGATACCCGTCGGTCAACCGGGTGCGCCCGGTCGGCGAGCGCCAGTACGGCCAGCAGCAGAGCGCGCAGTACGGGCAGCAGGCGGTGCCGCCCCAGCAGGGTGCCTACGGCCAGCCGACCGGCCAGCACGCCGGGCCCGAGAGCTTCTCCGGCGGCGCCGGCACCCCCACCGGCAACCGGCAGCAGGGGCTCGGCGGCGGCCGGGGCCGCGGCCCCAACACCAAGGGTCTGCTGATCGGCGCGGTCGCGGTGGTCGCGGCCGTCGTCATCGGCATCGCGGTGGCGATGACGGGCGGCGACTCGGAGGACGACAACAAGGCCGGCGGCGAGGTCTCCTCCGCGCCCACCGCCTCCGAGAGCGCCTCGCCGAGCGCCTCCGGCAGCGACGAGCCCGAGAAGGAGGCCGAGCTGCCGACGATCGACGCCAAGGCCCTGCGCCTGGGCGGCGCGGCCGCACTGGCTTCCGACGTCGAGGGCGCCCAGGCGGACGGCGGCATCTACGTCGCCCTGAACCAGGTCGGCAACTCCGTCACCTGGAGCGTCGACGGCATCCCCGAGGACGGCGCGTACACGCTCTTCGCGCACTACAGCACCGCCGGCGAGGACCAGTCGATGACCCTCACGGTCAACGGCAAGAAGTTCGGCCAGCCGCTGAGCATGAAGAACTACGCGAAGGCCGCCGACAACGACTTCGCGAAGGGCTGGACCACCACCTTCGCCTGGCCCACTCTCACCAAGGGCACCAACACCATCAGCCTGTCCTGCGAGAACGGCGACAAGTGCAACGTGCTCCTGGACCAGTTCTGGCTGAAGAAGGGCCAGGTCGAGGACTGACCGCGGTCAGGCCGCGGTGACCTCCCCGGTCACCGCGACCCGGCCCAGCAGGTCCCCGTAGGCCGCCCGGTCGAACTCGCCGGCCGTCGGGGACAGGGCGGTCGCCGTGGCCAGGGCGGCCGCGCGGGCCAGGGCCTCGGGCCAGGGGAGCCGTTCGACGAGGCCGGAGAGCAGGCCCGCGGAGACCGCTTCACCGGCGCCCGCCGGGGTGCCGGGCCGACGGGCCGCCCGGGTGCCGGGCAGCCGGGTCGGTGGGGTGGCGTGCCAGCGGCCTTCCGGGGTCGCCGCGATCAGGCCCTGGGCGCCCAGGGACGCCACCACCGAGCGGGCGCCGCGCCGGCGGGCGTCCTGCGTCGCGCGCGACGGCTCGTGGGAGCCGGTCAGTTCGGCCAGCTCCTCGGCGTTCGACCTGATCAGGTCCGGGCGCGCCGCCACCGCGCGGCGCAGTGCCTCACCACCGGTGTCCAGCAGCACGGGTACGCCCGCGGCCCGCGCGGTGCGCACCAGGACCCCGTACGCGCCCACCGGCACCCCCGGCGGCAGGCTGCCGCACAGGGCCACCGCGTCGGCGCCGGCCAGCAGCCGCTCGTACGTCTCCTGGAAGGCGGACCACTCGGCGGGGGTGATGACCGGGCCCGGTTCGTCGAACCGCGTGGTCTGCCCGGTGCGTTCGTCGACCACGGTGAGCGTGCGGCGGGTCGGGGCGGCGCACGGGACGAGCGCGTCGGTCACGCCGGTGAGCCGCTCCCGTACGACGCGGCCGGTGGGGCCGCCCGTGAAGCCGGTGACCGTCACCTCGTGCCCGAGGGCGGCCAGGACACGCGCCACGTTCAGTCCCTTGCCGCCGGAACGTTCCGTCACCTCGGTCACCCGGTGCGTGGCGTGCGGGAGCAGGGCCGGGACGCGGTAGGTGACGTCCAGAGCGGTGTTCGGCGTGACCGTGAGAATCACCTGGCCCGACCTCCCCCGATCAGCGGCGTTCGGCCGCCGTTTGCTTGAATTCGCCCTTCCGGACGGCCTGATCATGCCAAAGAGACGGCGGTCGGCCCAGTCCCCGGGGCGGCCGCCGTCCCTGTGCGGGCGGAGATTTCAGCCCAGCCCGGGATCCACCACCCAAACCCCCTGCCGCATCACGCCCTTGAGGTCGAAGTCCTCGTCCAGCAGGACCAGGTCGGCGTCCTTGCCCGGTTCCAGGGAGCCCACCCGGTCGGCCATGCCCAGCAGCCGGGCCGGGTTCGCGGACAGGGCCGCGACCACGTCCTCCACCGG
The DNA here is from genome assembly GCF_043198675.1 of Streptomyces sp. NPDC048734. Classification (NCBI taxonomy): domain Bacteria; kingdom Bacillati; phylum Actinomycetota; class Actinomycetes; order Kitasatosporales; family Streptomycetaceae; genus Streptomyces; species Streptomyces sp. NPDC048734. The sequence continues at coordinate 107,118 of NZ_JBICUZ010000005.1, forward strand.
CAGCCGGTCCACCGTCACCGCCCGCTTGAACGCGCGGTCCAGGGTCAGCGTGGAGCCGGCGATCGCACCGCCCTCCACCAGCCGGGCCACGCCCTCGCTGACCTCGACCTCCAACGGGCCGAGCAGGTACCGGCCGTCGCCGGTGCCGGCCGCGTCCATCGCGTCCGTGATGAACGCGACCCGCCCCGCGCCCGCCCGGTGGAACGCCAGCTCCAGTGCCGCCGGATGCAGGTGGACGCCGTCGTTGATCAGCTCGACCGTCACCCGCTCGTCCTCCAGCAGCGCGGCGATCGGGCCCGGCGCGCGGTGTCCGAGCGGGGGCATCGCGTTGAAGAGGTGGGTGGCGACCGTCGCGCCCGCCCCGATCGCCGCCACCGTCTGCTCGTACGTGGCGTCCGTGTGGCCGACGGCCGCGATCACCCCGTGCTCGGCCAGCAGCCGTACGGAGTCGATGCCGCCCGGCAGTTCGGTCGCCAGGGTGACCATCTTCGCCCTGCCGCGTGCCGCGTCGATCAGCCTGCGCACCTGGGCCGGGTCCGGGTCGCGCAGCAGGCCCTCGGAGTGGGCGCCCTTGCGGCACGGCGAGATGAACGGGCCCTCGAAGTGGATGCCGGCCAGGTCGCCCTGTTCGGCCAGTTCGCTGAGCAGGCCGGCCTGCCGGACCAGGACGTCCATGTCGTCGGTGACCGTGGACGCGACGAGCGTGGTGGTGCCGTGGCGGCGGTGGGTGCGGATCGCCCGGTGCACCTCGTCGGCGGTGCCGGAGAAGGAGGCCCCGCCGCCGCCGTGGTTGTGCAGGTCGACGAAGCCGGGGACCAGCCAGTGGCCCGTCACGTCGACGACGCGGGCGGTTCCCCGCGGCGCTTCGGGGGCGATTCTCGTGCCGTCCACGGTGACGCGGCCGTCGGGCACCGTGCCGGTGGGGAGTACGACCCTGGCGCCGGTGAGTACCTGCGGGTGCGTGGTGGCCGGTCGCGCCCACGCGGCGGAGCCGCGTGGGGTGGCGTCCCGCGCCCCTGGAGGGGTGGCCATCAGGGTGTTACCTCCGTGCCGTCGGTCGTTGTGAGGAGATCCCAGGCCAGGAGCCCCGCCCCCAGGCATCCGGCGGTGTCGCCCAGCGCCGCCGGGACGATGTCCGGGAGCTTCTGGAAGGTGACCCGCCGACGGACGGCGTTCCGCAGCGGTGTGAACAAGGTTTCCCCCGCCTCGGCGAGGCCGCCACCGATGACGAGGGCGCGCGGGTCCAGCAGGGTGAGGGCGGTGACCAGGCCGTCGGCGAGCGCGTCGACCGCCTGCTGCCAGATCCGGACGGCGTTCGGGTCGCCGGACGTGACGGCCTTCGCGCAGTCCGCGGCGTCCGCCTCCGGGTCCCCGCAGGCCGCCGCCCAGGCCTCGCCGACCGCCGCCGCCGACGCGAACCGCTCCAGGCAGCCGCGCTGTCCGCAGGGGCAGGGCGTGCCGCCGGGGCGTACGACGATGTGGCCGATCTCGCCCGCGCAGCCGTGCGCGCCCGCCTCCACCCGGCCGGCCACGCCGATGGCGCCCGCGATGCCCGTGCCGAGGGCCACGAAGAGGTAGCGGTCGGCGCCCCGGCCCGCTCCGATGCGCCCCTCCGCGAGTCCGCCGGTGCGGACGTCGTGGCCGAGGGCCACCGGGATGCCGCCGAGCCGGGCGGTGAGGAGCCGGCGCAGGTCCACGTCGCGCCAGCCGAGGTTGGCGGCGTAGACGGCGACGCCGTTCGCCTCGTCGACGATGCCGGGGACGGCGACCCCGGCCGCGGCCGCGCCCTCGCCGAGGTGTTCGGCACCGTACGCGTGCAGCTCGGCGGCGAAGTCGAGGATGCCGGCGACGACCTCGTCGGGACCGCGTTCGCGGCCCGTGGCCCGGCGGGCCCGGTGCAGCAGCGCGCCGTCCGCCCCGACGAGGGCGGCTTTCATCCCGGTGCCGCCCACATCGAGGGCGATGACATGTCTCACGGGGACAGTGTGGCCCGAGGACCCGCAAGAGGTCTAGTCCACTTGCGTGGTGTAGACCTTAATCCGCATATCGGTTTCATTGGTCGGAGCAATCATGTGTGGATTGTGTGTGCACGCGGGGCCCGGCCGTCCAGGGGAGCGGGAGAACGCAGTGCAGCGGCGGGCAGCGAAGTCGGGAACGATCGCGGTGGCAGCCGCCCTGAGCATGACGGCGGCCCTCGCCGGCTGCGGGGTGACAGGCGGCTCCGGTGACGTCACCCTGACACTCGTCGCCGCCGACTACGGCGACAGCGACGCCAACAGCTCCAGGAAGTACTGGGACGCGCTGGTCGAGGCCTACGAGAAGGACCACCCCGACGTCACCGTCGAGGTCACCGTCCACTCCTGGAACGACGTCGACCGCGAGGTCAAGGAGCTGGTCGACGCGGGCAAGGCCCCCGACATGGCGCAGATCGGCGCCTATGCCGACTACGCCGCCGAAGACCTCCTCTACCGGGCGGGCGACGTCCTCTCCATCCCCGTCCAGGCCGACTTCGTGCCCCAGCTCGCCGACGCGGGCGAGGTGCGCGGCGTGCAGTACGGCATGCCGTTCGCCTCCTCCACGCGGCTGCTGTTCTACAACAAGGCCCTCTTCGCCGAGGCCGGCATCACCGCGCCGACCACCTGGGCCGAACTGGCCGAGGACGCCGAGGCGCTGAAGGCGGACGGTGTGAAGTACCCGTACGCCCTGCCGCTGGGCCCCGAGGAGGCGCAGGCCGAGACCATGCAGTGGCTGCTCAGCGGCGGGGGCGGCTACACCGAGACCGCCACCGGCTACAGCCTCGACTCCACCGGGAACGTCCACACCTTCACCTGGCTGAAGAACGAACTGGTCGGCAAGGGCCTCACCGGACCGGTCGCGCCGGGCAAGCTCAACCGGGCCGACGCGTTCGCCGCGTTCGCCGCCGGCCAGGTCGGCATGCTCAACGGGCACCCCTCGCTGATGAAGACGGCCGCGAAGAAGGGCGTGAAGTTCGGCATGGTCCCGATGCCCGGCCTCGACGGGCCGACCAAGGTCTCCATGGGCGTCGCCGACTGGATGACCGCCTTCAAGCAGAACGGCCACGCCGAGCAGATCAAGGACTTCCTGAACTTCGTCTACAGCGAGAAGAACGTCCTCGACTTCTCCCGCGAGTACGACCTGCTGCCCGTCACCAACTCCGCCTCCCAGACCATGACGGCCGCCCCCGAGGACGCCGACCTCAAGCCCTTCCTCGACCAGCTGCCGGTGTCCGAGCTGTACCCGGTGGGGCGCACCTCCTGGGCGGCGGTCAGCGCGGACGTCAAGAAGCGGATCGGCCAGGCCGTGCAGCCCGGTGGCAGCCCGGCCGAAATCCTCGGCCGGCTCCAGATGACGGCCACCGCCGCGGAGAGCGGCACCGGCGGCTGAGCCGCCTCCGGGCGGTTGGGTTACCGTGCGGGGCATGGAGCGGGCGGCAGACGACGACGGGCACGACGGGCACGACGGGCACGGCGGGCACGGAGGGCTCGGGGCGAGGGAGCGGGGCATCCTCGCCCTGGAGCGGCGTGGGTTCCAGGGGCCCGGCGCGAAGGAACGGGCGATCCGTGAGGAGCTGGACCTGTCGCCCGTGCGGTACTACCAGCTGCTCAACGCGCTGCTGGACGACGCACGGGCGCTGGCGCACGACCCGGTGACGGTGAACCGGCTCCGCCGGGTGCGGGAGGCCCGCCGGGCGGAGCGGTGAGCCCGCCGGGACGGGGAGTCCGTACGGGTGGGCAGGGGGCGCCGTCCCCGGGGACCGCCGTTCCCGGACCCCCGCTTCGGTCCTGAAGCGGCCCCGTCCTCGAAGGCCGGACCAGCCGGGTCGCCGTGCCCGGCACCGGGAAGTGCGGGCCCGTCCGGTCGTGGACCCGTCCCCCTCGCCGCCGATCCCGTCCGGTTATCGTCACCGTATGGGCACCCACGAGACGCACTCCACGGACTCCCGCTCCTCTCTCCCCACCCCCACCACCCCCCACGGCCGCGAGGCGCTCGCCGCGATCCTGGCCGCGCCGCGCACCGCGCTCGTCGCGCTCGACTTCGACGGCACGCTCGCGCCGATCGTCGAGAACCCGGAGGACGCGCGGCCGCATCCGGACGCGCTCCCCGCGCTCGCGGAGCTGGCGCCGAAGGTGGCCTCGGTCGCCGTGGTGACCGGACGGCCCGCCGCCGTGGCGGTGGGCAACGGCGGGTTCGCCGGGGTGCCGGGGCTGGAGCGGCTGGCCGTGCTCGGGCACTACGGGGCCGAGCGGTGGGACGCCCGCACCGGGACCGTCACCGCGCTCGCGCCGCATCCCGGTGTCGCGGCCGTGCGGGCCGAGCTGCCCGCCGTGCTGGAGGCGGCCGGGGCGTGGCGGGGGACCTGGGTCGAGGAGAAGGGGCGGGCCGTCGCCGTGCACACGCGGCGGGCGGAGGATCCGCAGGCCGCGTTCGAGGCGCTGCGCCGCCCGCTCGCCGACCTCGCGGCCCGGCACGGACTCATCGTCGAGCCGGGCCGGATGGTGCTGGAGCTGCGGCCGCCGGGCGTGGACAAGGGCGTGGCGCTGACGGAGTACGTCCGCGAGACCGGCGCCGGGACGGTTCTCTACGCCGGCGACGACCTCGGGGACCTGCCCGCCTTCGCCGCCGTCGAGAAGCTCCGCTCCGACGGCGTCCCCGGTCTGCTCGTGGCCAGCGGCAGCTCCGAGGTGACCGAACTGTCGGAGCGGGCGGACCTGGTCGTCGAGGGCCCCGCCGGGGTGGTGGGACTGCTGCGTGCCCTCTCGGACGAGCTGCGGTGAGAGACCGGGCACGGGTGCGCGTGTGCGGGTCCGCCGGTGGACGGGCCGGGGGAGTGGGGCCGCTGCGGGTGTCCTTCGTGGAGCTGTGGGGACGGGCGTGGGAGTGACGGTGAGGACCGTCGGGTCCTGCCGGGTCCACAGGGTGTGTGAGGGTGACGGGCGTGGGGTGACGGTGAGGTGCCGTCGGGTCCTGCCGCGTGTGTGGGGCTGGTGAGGGTGCCGGTGGGGCGGCTGCGGTGACGGACCCGGTGTGCGCGGACCCCCGGCGGGTCGGCCGGGGGCGCGGGGTGCCGCGGGTTTTCTCCGGTCAGCCGCGGCGGAGGGCCTGGAGGGCTTGGAGCTGCTCCAGGAACCACTGGGCCGGAGGGAGCGCGGTCGCGGCCGCCGTCAGCCTCTTGCTGCGCTCCGCCCGTTCCTCCGGCGCCATGGTCAGCGCCTCGTGCAGGGCATCGGCGGTCTCCAGGACGTCGTAGGGGTTCACCACGATCGCGTCCTCGCCCAGCTCCCAGTACGCCCCCGCCTCACGGGACAGCACCAGGGCGCAGCCCTCGTCGGAGACGATCGGGACCTCCTTGGCGACCAGGTTCATGCCGTCGCGGATGGGGTTGACCAGGGCCACGTCGGCGAGGCGGTACGCCGCCAGGGAGCGGGCGAAGTCGTCCTTCACGTGCAGGACGACCGGGGTCCAGCCGGGTGTGCCGTACCGCTCGTTGATCTCCCGCGCCACCCGCTGCACCTCGGCCGTGTAGTCGCGGTAGACGGCGAGGTCCTGGCGGGAGGGGTAGGCGAACGCCACGTGGACGACGCGCTCGCGCCACTCGGGGCGGTCGTCGAGGAGCTGCCGGTAGGCCAGCAGACCGCGCACGATGTTCTTCGACAGCTCGGTGCGGTCGACGCGCACGATGGCCTTGCGGCCCTCGCCGATCTCCTCGCGCAGGGCGGCGATGCGCTCCTCGACGTCGCTCTCGTGGGAGCGGGCGCGCAGGAAGTCGGCGTCGGCGCCCAGGCCGTGCACCCCGATCCCGGTGCCGCCGGTACCGCCCGCGAACTCCGCGCAGCACGCGGTGAAGGCGTCCGCCCAGCGCCTGGTCAAAAAGCCCAGGCGGTCCGCGCCGAGCATGCCGCGCAGCAGCTGCGCGCGGATGTCGGAGGGGAGCAGCGCGAAGTAGTCCACCGGCGCCCACGGCGTGTGCGAGAAGTGGCCGATGCGCAGGTCGGGCCGCAGCTCGCGGAGCATGCCCGGGACCAGGCAGAGGTGGTAGTCCTGCACCAGGACCGCCGCGCCCTGGCCGGCCTCCTCGGCGAGCGCCTCCGCGAACGCGCGGTTGTACGCCTCGTACGACGCCCACTGGCGCCGGAACTCCGCGTCGAAGACGGGCTCCAGCGGGGTCTGGTACAGCAGGTGGTGGATGAACCAGAGCACGGAGTTGGCGATGCCGTTGTACGCGTCGGCGTGCACGTCGGCCGGGATGTCGAGCATCCGGACGCCGTCCTCGCCGACCCCGCGCCGTACCGCTTCGCGGTCGTCGTCGGAGAGCGCCGAGCACACCCACAGGGCGCCCGCGTCCGGCCCGATCGCCGACAGGCCCGAGACCAGTCCGCCGCCGCCCCTTCTGGCGTGCAGCGAACCGTCCTCGCGCACCTGGTAGGAGACCGGGCCGCGGTTGGACGCGACCAGCACCTGAGCACCCTCAGCAACAGCAGCACGCGTGGAAGCCATACGCCACAACCTAGCCCGGTCCGTAAACGCTCAAACGTACGGATGCGGTCCGTGGACGGGTCGTGTCCGGCCGTACACGACCGCCGGACCGGGTGGTGCGGCGCGCGTCCGGCCGGTTGAGCGCACGGCCCGTCAGGCGACCTTGCGTTCCGCGTACTCGGCGATCTCCGCCATCGGCGGCCGTTCCTCGGTGTCCACGGAGTAGGTGCGCGGCTCGAAGCCGTCCGCGCTCCGCTCGAACTGGGTGAGGGCGGGGCGGATCAGGTGCCCGCGGGCCAGCCGGAGCTGCGCGGTGCGGTAGATCGCCGCCGCCATCCTGCCGAGCGCCTGCCCGTCCTGGTGGCGGTGCTTGCGAACGCCGACGTCGACCTGGGCGAGGGCGTCCAGGCCGACCAGGTGCAGGGCGTCGACGAGCATGCCGAGCTCCACGCCGTAGCCGACGGGGAACGGGAGCTGTTCCAGCAGGCTGCGCCGTGCCGCGTACTCGCCGCCGAGCGGCTGCACGAAGCCGGCCAGCTGCGGCCAGTGCATGTTGAGCAGGGGGCGGGCCATGAGTTCGGTGACCCGGCCGCCCTGGCCCGCAGCGCCGCCCAGCGGGCGGTCGTACATCGCCTTGACCAGGTCCACGCCGGGGTCGGTGAGCAGCGGGCCCACGATCCCCGAGACGAAGTCGGAGGAGAACTCCCTGAGGTCGGCGTCGATGAAGCAGACGATGTCCCCGGTCGTCACGAGCAGTGACCGCCACAGCACCTCGCCCTTGCCGGGCACGGCCGGTATCCGGGGCAGGATCTCGTCCCGGTGGACGACGCGCGCCCCGGCCGCCGCGGCGACCTGCGACGTACGGTCGGTGGAGCCCGAGTCGACGACGACGATCTCGTCGACGAGGGGGACCTGCCGCATCAGGTCGTGGCGGACGACCGCGACGATGTCACCGACCGTCTCCTCCTCGTTCAGGGCGGGCAGCACCACGGACACCGACTGGCCCGAGGCGCGCTTCGCGGCCAGGACGCGGTGCAGCGGTCGGTCGGTCACGGACCAGGAGCGGGTGGCCAGCCAGGCTTCAGCTTCTTTCAGCACGGTCTGCGGCTCCTCACTGTCGTGATCACACGCGGTGCACGGCGGGTGACCGTGTGATCCATCTCGCGGTTCGGACGTCTGTCTCAACTGTCCTGGCCTTCGGTTACAGTCTTGAACAACGCGGATGACCATCGCATGTCCGAGGTGGCCGCTGTTCACAACTTCATACCGCTCATCCAGAGGGGCAGAGGGATACGGCCCGATGAAGCCCCGGCAACCCTCCAGCCGCGCGCGCCGCCAGGCGTGACCGCCCACGCGTCACGTCGATGTGGCGAGGCTCCCGGCTAGGGAAGGTGCCAAATCCGTCTCACGGCGAGATGCGTCGTGAGGAAGATGAGGAGAAAGGGCCTCGCCTCACATGGCTGCGCAGACAGTTGCAAGCACCACGAACTCCGTCGACCTCGGTCCCGCCGCGGCGCTCTCCTGCCGCGAGTGCGGACACCGCGTGCCCCTCGGCCCGGTCTTCGCCTGCGAGGAGTGTTTCGGCCCGCTCGAGATCGCCTACGACTTCTCGTCCCACGAGACCGAGGAGCTCCGCAAGCGCATCGAGGCGGGCCCCGCGAACATCTGGCGCTACGCGCCGCTGCTGCCCGTCCCGGCCGACGTGGCGGACAAGCCCAACATCAATCCCGGCTGGACCAAGCTCGTCCAGGCCGACAACCTGGCCCGCGAGCTGGGCGTCGACGCCGGCAAGCTGTTCGTCAAGGACGACTCCGGCAACCCGACGCACTCCTTCAAGGACCGCGTCGTCGCCCAGGCCATCGAGGCCGCCCGCGCCTTCGGCTTCACCACCCTGTCCTGCTCCTCCACGGGTAACCTGGCCGGTGCCGTCGGCGCCGCCGCCGCCCGTGCCGGTTTCCGCTCCTGCGTGTTCATCCCGCACGACCTGGAGCAGGGCAAGGTCGTCATGGCCGCGATCTACGGCGGCGAACTCGTCGGCATCGAGGGCAACTACGACGACGTGAACCGCTTCTGCTCCGAGCTGATCGGCGACCCGGCCGGCGAGGGCTGGGGCTTCGTCAACGTCAACCTGCGGCCCTACTACGCCGAGGGCTCCAAGACACTGGCGTACGAGATCTGCGAGCAGCTCGGCTGGCGGCTCCCCGACCAGCTCGTCGTGCCGATCGCCTCCGGCTCGCAGCTCACGAAGATCGACAAGGGGCTGCAGGAGCTGATCAAGCTCGGTCTCGTCGAGGACCGGCCGTACAAGATCTTCGGTGCGCAGGCCGAGGGCTGCTCGCCGGTGTCCGTCGCCTACAAGGCGGGTCATGACGTGGTCCGGCCGCAGAAGCCGAACACCATCGCCAAGTCCCTCGCCATCGGCAACCCGGCGGACGGGCCCTACGTCCTGGACATCGCGCGCCGCACCGGCGGCGCGGTGGAGGACGTGAACGACGAGCAGGTGGTCGACGCGATCAAGCTGCTGGCGCGGACCGAGGGCATCTTCGCGGAGACCGCCGGCGGGGTGACGGTCGGTGTGACGAGGAAGCTGATCGAGAACGGTCTCCTGGACCCGACGAAGACCACCGTCGTCCTCAACACGGGGGACGGCCTCAAGACCCTCGACGCGGTGGCCGGCACCGGCCTGACCGCCACCATCCGCCCCAACCTGGACTCCTTCCGAGAGGCTGGCCTCGCATGAGCGTGACCGTCCGCATCCCGACCATCCTGCGCACCTACACCGGTGGCAAGGCCGAGGTCCCGGCCGAGGGCGCGACCCTCGGCGAGGTCATCACCGACCTGGAGAAGAACCACACCGGCATCGCCGCCCGCGTCCTGGACGACCAGGGCAAGCTGCGCCGGTTCGTCAACGTGTACGTCAACGACGACGACGTGCGCTTCGAGCAGGGGCTGGACACGGCGACCCCGGACGGCGCCGGCGTCTCCATCATCCCGGCCGTGGCCGGCGGCTGAACGGTGTTCCGTACCCGCCGGTAGTAACCGTCGGTAATGTCAATTACCGAGAGTTCATCGAATTGCCCCCTCCGCGAGAGAAGCGGAGGGGGCAATTCAGTGTGGTTGAGCGCGATAGGATTGGGGAACACGTCGCCTCTCGCATGCCGGCCGCATATGGGTTCCGCCGGGGCGGGCGATAAGAAACAGCCAAAGTGTGCATGTGTTTTGCGCCTTTCATTCCCTTTGCGGGGTCCGACTTGCCCTGAATTCGGGCGAACTCTCACTCTTCTCCGGAGCCTTCGCGTCCAGATTTCTCGTCCGATTGACCTGTTGCAGACGGCAGTCGGACAGATACATTCGGCCGCGGTCGACGCGTTCCGGCGCACGCCCCCAACCAACTGGGGGGTGAGGTCTGACCCGGATCCGCGAAGCGCGGATCTGTGCAAGGGCCAGTAATAGGGGAGTTAGGCATGGCTCAGGGCACCGTCAAGTGGTTCAACGCGGAGAAGGGGTACGGCTTCATCGCGGTCGACGGTGGTGCGGATGTTTTCGTCCACTACAGCGCGATCCAGATGGACGGATACCGCACCCTGGAAGAGGGCCAGCGGGTCGATTTCGAGATCTCGCAGGGTCAGAAGGGGCCGCAGGCGGACATGGTCCGGCTCGCGACCGGCTGAAGCACGCGCCGACTTGCAGCGACGTTCTTCTGTTCCGTCAGCGAAGGGCTCGCACCTCCCGGGGTGCGAGCCCTTCGGTGTGTCCGGAGCCGTGCCCGATCAACCGTCGGTGCCCGCCGCCACCCCCCGTTCACCTGCGGATCTCAGGGAGGCGCTTGCACTCGGCACAGGCGAGTGCTAATCATTGCGTTAGCACTCTGAAGGTGAGAGTGACAACGAAGGACCGGGTCGGTGAGGCCCGCAGGCCAGGTGGGGCAAGGAACCACGGGGCCGGCGAGCCGTCCGTCGCGGGCGCGGGCGCGGTCCGAAGGAATCACCCCCAGTCCTGGAGGGACCACTTCACATGGCCAAGATCATCGCGTTCGACGAGGAGGCGCGGCGCGGCCTCGAGCGCGGCATGAACCAGCTCGCGGACGCCGTCAAGGTGACGCTCGGCCCCAAGGGCCGCAACGTCGTCCTCGAGAAGAAGTGGGGCGCCCCCACGATCACCAACGATGGTGTCTCCATCGCCAAGGAGATCGAGCTCGAGGACCCGTACGAGAAGATCGGCGCCGAGCTGGTCAAGGAAGTCGCCAAGAAGACGGACGACGTCGCCGGTGACGGTACGACCACCGCGACCGTCCTCGCCCAGGCGCTGGTCCGCGAGGGCCTGCGCAACGTGGCGGCCGGCGCCAACCCGATGGCTCTCAAGCGCGGTATCGAGAAGGCCGTCGAGGCCGTCTCCGGTGCCCTGCTCGAGCAGGCGAAGGATGTCGAGACCAAGGAGCAGATCGCTTCGACGGCCTCCATCTCCGCCGCCGACACCCAGATCGGCGAGCTGATCGCCGAGGCCATGGACAAGGTCGGCAAGGAAGGCGTCATCACCGTCGAGGAGTCGCAGACCTTCGGTCTCGAGCTCGAGCTCACCGAGGGCATGCGCTTCGACAAGGGCTACATCTCGGCGTACTTCGCGACCGACATGGAGCGTATGGAGGCCGTCCTCGACGACCCGTACATCCTGATCGCGAACTCCAAGATCTCCAACGTCAAGGACCTGCTCCCGCTCCTGGAGAAGGTCATGCAGTCGGGCAAGCCGCTGCTGATCATCGCCGAGGACGTCGAGGGCGAGGCCCTGTCGACCCTGGTCGTCAACAAGATCCGCGGCACCTTCAAGTCCGTCGCGGTCAAGGCCCCGGGCTTCGGCGACCGCCGCAAGGCGATGCTGAACGACATCGCCATCCTCACCGGTGGCGAGGTCATCTCCGAGGAGGTCGGTCTCAAGCTCGAGAACACCTCCCTGGACCTCCTGGGCAAGGCCCGCAAGGTCGTCATCACCAAGGACGAGACCACCATCGTCGACGGGTCCGGCTCCTCGGAGCAGGTCGCGGGCCGGGTCAACCAGATCCGTGCCGAGATCGAGAACAGCGACTCGGACTACGACCGCGAGAAGCTCCAGGAGCGTCTGGCGAAGCTGGCCGGCGGCGTGGCCGTCATCAAGGCCGGCGCCGCCACCGAGGTGGAGCTCAAGGAGCGCAAGCACCGCATCGAGGACGCCGTCCGCAACGCGAAGGCGGCCGTCGAGGAGGGCATCGTCGCCGGTGGTGGCGTGGCCCTGCTGCAGGCCACCTCGGTCTTCGAGAAGCTCGACCTCGAGGGTGACGAGGCGACCGGCGCCAACGCCGTGAAGCTCGCCCTGGAGGCCCCGCTCAAGCAGATCGCCGTCAACGGTGGTCTCGAGGGTGGCGTCATCGTCGAGAAGGTGCGCAACCTGCCCGTCGGCCACGGCCTGAACGCCGCGACCGGTGAGTACGTCGACATGATCGCCGAGGGCATCATCGACCCGGCGAAGGTGACGCGCTCCGCGCTGCAGAACGCCGCGTCGATCGCCGCGCTGTTCCTCACCACCGAGGCCGTCATCGCCGACAAGCCGGAGAAGGCCGCGGCCCCGGCCGGCGGCGGCATGCCGGGCGGTGACATGGACTTCTGAGCCTGATCGAGGCTCGGGTTTCCCACCGAGGGCGGTACCCCCCGCATCAGCGGGGGGTACCGCCCTCGGGCGTTTCCGCACGCCGACGCCGACACCGTAATAGGGGGTGCGGGGTGACCGTGGGCCGCTCCGTGCGGCCGTGGGTCCGCCCCGACGGGCCCGGTCGGCGTGGTTCGGATCACAGGGGCGGTGGGGGAGCGGGCGGAATGGCGGGGGCGGGGCCGCCGTTGAGAGGGAGGGCGGTGCTTGCACGTGCACATACCGTCCGGAATGTCCGCTACTCGATGTCCGCCGCGACCTCTCCGAGGAGTCCCCTGTCGTGACTGCCACCCCCGCCGCCACCCGCGCCGCCGAGATCCTCGCGCGTCCCGTCTCCCTCAACGGCCTGACCGTTCCGAACCGCATCGTCATGGCGCCCATGACCCGCATGTTCTCGCCCGGCGGCATCCCCGGCGAGGACGTGGCGTCGTACTACGGCCGCCGCGCCGCCGCCGGTGTCGGTCTCGTCGTCACCGAGGGCACGTACGTCGGCCACGACTCGGCCGGGCAGAGCGACCGGGTGCCGCGCTTCCACGGCGAGGAGCAGCTGGCGGGCTGGGCGAAGGTCGCCGAGGCCGTGCACGCGGGGGGCGGGACGATCATGCCGCAGCTGTGGCACATCGGCATGGTGCGCAAGCAGGGCCAGCCGCCCGTCGCGGACGCCCCCGCCGTCGGCCCTTCCGGCGTTCGCACGGACGGCACCGAGGGCACCGGCAAGGCGATGACCCAGCGCGACCTGGACGACGTCATCGGCGCCTTCGCCGAGGCCGCGGCGGCCGCGGAGCGCATCGGCTTCGACGGCGTGGAGATCCACGGCGCCCACGGCTACCTGGTCGACCAGTTCCTGTGGGCGGGCACCAACCGCCGCACCGACGCCTACGGCGGCGACCCGGTCGCCCGCACCCGGTTCGCCGCCGAGATCGTCGCCGCCGTGCGCCGGGCCGTGTCGCCGCAGTTCCCGGTCGTCTTCCGCTACTCGCAGTGGAAGCAGGACGCCTACGACGCGCGCCTCGCCGAGACCCCGCAGGAGCTGGAGGCCATCCTCGCCCCGCTCGCCGCGGCCGGCGTCGACGCCTTCCACGCCTCCACGCGCCGCTACTGGGTCCCCGAGTTCGACGGTTCCGACCTCAACCTCGCGGGCTGGACGAAGAAGCTGACCGGCCGGCCCACCATCACCGTCGGGTCGGTCGGTCTCGACGGCGAGTTCTTCAAGACCTTCCAGGGCGAGGGCTCCGCCCTCAGGAGCATCGACGACCTCCTCGACCGGCTGGAGCGCGACGAGTTCGACCTGGTGGCCGTCGGCCGCGCGCTGCTCCAGGACCCGGAGTGGGCCGCCAAGGTCCTGGCCGGCCGCCTCGACGAGCTGAAGCCCTACGACGCCGCCGCGCTGAAGACCCTCAGCTGAGCGGCAACGCGCGGGTGTGGTCCGGGAGACGGGACGCCTTCCTCTCCCGGCCGGGCCCGCACTAGAGATTGCCCAGCGGCTCGATGTCGACCTTCACCGGGGTGCCCCAGATGCGCACCACCTCGTAATCGGTGAACTCGTGGACGAGACGGTAGGCCATCGCGGGGCGGGAGCCGCGGCGCAGGGCGTTGATGTACAGCTCCGCCTCGCGCCGGTCCCGCCTCGGCGTGCCGCACAGATGCCACTCCTGTCCGGTCCACAGTTCCGCGAGCCACCGCTGCTGCGGCTGCGGGCGGTCGGCGCGGGCGCCGTACCGGGAGGGGGCCGGGGCGCTGGGGGGCGCCTGCGGGGCGGGGCCGTTGTACTCGGCGCGCCGGGCCGCGCGGCGACGCGTCTCGCACAGCAGGCACAGGTCGTGCGCCGCGTTGTCGACCGGGCCGTTCGGGTGCTCGGCGCAGCGGGTGGTGGGCGCGGCTCCGACGACGCTGTCGTCCAGCAGGTCCAGGGCGCGCCGCAGATCGGCCTTGACCTCGTGCAGCCGGGCGTCGGGGGTGTCGGCGGCCAGGGCCTCGCCGTGCTCCCCGAGCAGTCGGAGAGCGCGACCGAGAGCGGTGAGCTGGGCGTGGTTCATGACACCCAGGGTAGGGCGGCCCGGCCGGACGCGGTTCCTCACCGTCAGGACGTCGGCGGCGGCAGCCCACCCGCCGCCCGTGTCCGGCCCCGCCCGGGGCTCCCGGCATCCGGGGCAGCACGGCCGCCCGGGCGCTCGCCGGGCCTCCTCAGCACACAACCGGTGCACGCACGCGCAAGTCCGGTGGGGGTTTCCTCCCTAGAGTGCTCCGGGCCCGGGCGGCGGATTCCGACCGGCAGGCGGCAGCCCGGTCCACGGACCGCCGCGGTGCGCTGACGAGGACGAGGACGAGAGGACAGATGATGAGGACAAGAGGCTTACGGACCAGGGGAACCGGACTCCTGCCGCGCGCGTGGGTGGCCCTGCTGGCCGGGCTGGCGCTGCTGCTCGGCGTGTCGGCCGGACCCGCCGCGGCCACCGAGGGATCGTGGATCAACGAGGGCGGTGACGCCAGGTCGCCCGACGCGCTGTCCGCACAGTGGTTCCGCGGAGACCTCTACGAGGTGGTACGCGGGAACGACAACCAGATCTGGTGGCGGTACCGCAACGGCGCCTGGCAGGTGATGCCGGGCGGCGCCCGCACCTACCACCGCCCCGAGGTCGTCTCGCTGCTCAACATCGGCACCGGCGGCTTGCAGGACTCCCGCCTCGTCGTCTTCCACGTCGGCACCGACGGCGTGGTCTACTACAGCATCCTCCGCGGCGCGGCGGGCAACCTGTGGTCGGACTGGGACAACGTACCGGGTAATTTCCGCACCAATAACGGCATCACCACGGCGAGCGGTATCAACAATGTCGTCCTCTACACGGTGCGCGACCAACAGGTGTACGTGCACAACATGGAGCTGTGGAACGGCGCACCGTCGTTCCCGCTGGGCGACTGGGGCACGCAGCACTCCCCGCGGGTACACGGCATGGTGGCCAGCGTGTCCACGTACAGCCGTTCCATCAGTACGAACATCATGAATTTCGAGGTCGCACGGGGGCTGAACGACCGCGTCTACGTCTCCCGTTCGCGCACCGACATGAACAGCGTGCGGAACGCGTCCTTCACCGAACTGCCCGGCGGCGGCGAGTGCGAGTCCGTCGCGGTCGGCCGCGGGGGCCCCACCTCTCCCACGACCAACACCAATGACCCCGACTACCAGGCGCAGCAGAACCTCGCCATCGGCTGCATCAGCCCCAACGACCACGAACTCTGGGTCAACCGCTCCACCGACGGCGGCCAGAACTTCACGGGCTGGTCCCGCGCCAGTACCGGGGCCGCGGCCACCGCCTCGCCCGAGATCCACGGTGCTCCCGGCGGGGAGGTCTTCGCCGTCCTGTCCTGGGGCGGGGACACCCCCTTCAAGCAGCGCATGATCGTCATGAAGCGGATCATCTGACCCGCAAGCACCCCGACGTCGGAGTGTCGGCAGCGCCGGATCTCAGGAGCGGTGCGGGTCGCGGACCGGGGTGACGGCCGCTGCCGCCGCCGCGACCCCGCCGAAGGCATAGGTCGCGGCGAACCCGACCGCGTACCCCGTCAGCAGCCCGCCCGCGTAGATCGCCGCCGTCACGCCCAGCCCTCGGTTGCCCGCCAGCAACGGGAACAGCGCCCAGCCGGACGGCCCGATCGCGGTCGCCCCCACCCTGTCCCCGAGCATTGCGAAGAACCCGACGAAGGCCCCGCCCGCCGCCCCGCCCGCACATGCGGTGAGGAAGGGTCGGCCGAGCGGCAGCGACACCCCGTAGATCAGGGGCTCGCCGACGCCCAGCAGTCCGGCCGGCAGCGCCGACCTGATCGTCGTGCGCAGGGACGTGTCGTGGCGCAGCCGGACGTACACCGCCATCGCCGCGCCGACCTGGCCCGCGCCCGCCATCGCCAGGACGGGCAGCAGCACGGTGTGGCCCTGCTGTTCGATGAGCGTGGTGTGGATGGGGATGAGGGCCTGGTGCAGCCCCAGCATCACCAGCGGGAGGAACAGCCCGCCCAGGACCAGGCCGGCGAACGCACCCGTCGTCGTCAGCAGCCAGTTCGCCGCCGTGCCGATGGCGGTCGAGACCGTGCCGGCCGCCCACATCAGGCCGTACAGCGTGGCCAGGCCCGCGACGAGGACGGTCAGGGTCGGGGTCAGCAGCACGTCCAGGGCCGCCGGGACCCGGCCCCGGCACCACCTCTCCACGCACGTCGCCAGCAGCGCCGCCGCCAGCGCGCCGAGGACCCCGCCCTGCCCGGGGGCGAGCGTCACCCCGAACGCCGTGACCTTCGCGACGCCCGGATACACCACGATCGCCGCCACCGCCCCGCCCAGTACGGGCGTGCCGCCGAACTCCTTCGCCGTGTTGACGCCGACGAACACCGCGATCAGCGCCATGAAGGCGGACGCCACGGCGGCCAGCGCCGGCGTCAGCCAGGGCAGCAGGCCGGCGTTGACCAGCAGCCCGTTGACGCCGGCGAGGACCCCACAGCCGATCAGGGCGGGGACGAGGGGCACGAAGACGGCGGCGAGGCGGCGCAGGGCGGCCCGGCCGGGCGTGGCGTCGCGCCGCTGCCGCTCGCCCTTCAACCCCGCTCCCCGCGCGGCCAGTTCCGCCGCCGCCGTCGGCCGGGCGCCGAGCAGCTCCTCGAACGCCGCCGTCACCCGCCCGACGACCCCCGGCCCGAGCACCACCTGGTACGCGCCGCCGTCCACGACGAGCCCCAGCACCCCGGGCACCGCCCGCAGCGCCTCCTCGTCCGCCCGTGACGGATCGGCGAGGCCCAGCCGCAGCCGGGTCATGCAGTGGGCGACGGAGGTCACGTTCGCGGGGCCGCCGACCAGGGGCAGGAGCGCGGCGGCGGTGGCACGGTCGGCACGGTCATCGGTAGGCACCTGCTGAGCGTGCGGGTCAGGAGCGCGCGGCGGCGAGCGCGGCGCGCAGACGGCCGCCGGACTCCTCCAGAAGGCGGGTGGCGGACGGCCCGTCGACCCCGGCGAGCAGCACGAGGACCGCGTTCTTCACCTCGCCGCCGGTGACGTCGAGGGCCCGCTCGATCTCCGCGTCGTCCGCGCCCGTCGCCAGCGAGACGATCCGCCGCGAGCGGGCCCGCAGCTTCTCGTTCGAGGCCCGCACGTCGACCATCAGGTTCCCGTACGTCTTGCCCAGCCGGATCATCGTGATCGTCGACAGCATGTTCAGCACCAGCTTCTGCGCGGTTCCCGCCTTCAGCCGGGTCGACCCGGTGAGCAGCTCGGGCCCGACGACCACCTCGATGCCGTGCTCGGCGGTCGCGGCCAGCGTGCTGCCCGGGTTGCAGGCCAGCCCGACGGTCAGGGCACCGGCCGAGCGCGCGTGCTCCACCGCGCCGATCGCGTACGGGGTGCGCCCCGAGGCGGAGATCCCGACCACCGTGTCCACGGCGGTCAGCGCGAGGCCGGCCAGGTCCGCCCGCGCCAGCTCCCGCGAGTCCTCGGCGCCCTCGACGGAGGTCACCATCGCCGGCGGCCCGCCCGCGACGAGTCCCACGACCTGGCCGGGGGCGGTGTTGAAGGTCGGCGGACACTCGGACGCGTCCAGCACACCGAGCCGCCCGGCCGTTCCCGCCCCGGCGTACACCAGCCGCCCGCCGCGCTCCATCCGGGCGGCGATCGCGTCGACGGCGGCCGCGATCTCGGGCAGTCGCGCGGCCACGGCGGCGGCCACCCGGGCGTCCTCGCCGTTCATGAGCCGGGCGATGTCGAGGGTGGGCAGCCGGTCGATCTCGGCGAGTTCGGGCCGGAAGGCCTCGGTGGTGAGCGATCCGAGCTGGGCGAGCAGGTCGTCGGGGCGGGGGGTCGAGGTCATGGCGGTGGCTCTTTCTCTCCGGCGCGGGTCGGTCGACGTGTCCCCACGGTCTACCGGTGCCGGTGCGCCAGTGCCTCGTACGACGCGGCCAGCGCCGGTGCCGCCGTGTCGTACGTGCGCTGCGCCACCCCCACGAACAGGCAGTCCACCACCAGCAGCTGACCGGTCCTGGACGACATCGCCGCGGGCCGCAGCTCGCTCTCCCGGCCCGTCGACGTCGTCAGCACCTGGTCCGCGTACCGCGCGACCGCCCCGCCCGGCCGCCCGGTGACGGCGACGGTCGTGGCACCCCGCTCGAAGGCGACCCGCAGCGGTTCGACGACGTCCCGCGTCGACCCGGAGTGCGTGATCGCGACGGCGACGTCCCCCGCCCGCAACTGCACCGCGTTCGTCACCGCGAGGTGCGGGTCGCTGTGGGCGTGGGCCACGAGCCCTGTCCGCAGCAGTTTCTGCGCGAGGTCCTGGGCGACGAGCCCGGACGCGCCGACGCCGTAGACGTCCGTCCTGCGGGCGGCGGCCACCGCCGCCACCGCCGCCCCGAGCTGCACGGTGTCGAGACCGGCGGCGGTGTCGGCGAGGGTCTGCCGTTCGTCGTGGGCGAGTTCGACGACGACGTCCGCGATCGGGTCGTCGACCGCGATGCCGGTGGTGAGGGCGGGGGCGCGGCCGGACCGCTGCTGCGCCGCGAGGCCGGCGAGGGCGAGCCGCAGTTCGCGGTGGCCGGGGTAGCCGAGCAGCCGGGCGGTGCGCACGACGGTCGCCTCGCTGGTGCCGGTGCGTTCCGCGAGGCGCGTGACGGTGAGCGCCGCGCAGCCCGCGGGGTCGCCCGCGACGGTCTCGGCGACGCGCCGCACCGAGCGGGTCATGGACGGGGCGAGCGCGCGGACCCGGACGGCGAGGGCGCCGCCGAAAATTTCCGTCACGTCCTGGGACACCCATGGAAAATATTTCCGGCCCGGTGGCACGGTCAAGAGTGCGCACAATGGATGCATGGACCCCTCCCCTTCCCGCATCAGCCCACTGGAACAGGCGTTGCACGCCGCGCGCGCCCTCGTCCTCGCCGACCTGGCCTCGGGCGAGGTGGCCGCGGCGGACGTGGTGTCCCTGGTCGAGGAGTCCGTGACGCAGCGGCGCTGGTGGGTGGAGCAGTGGCCGGACGGCGTGGCCTTCGTGGCCGGACTGGTGGCGCAGGACGTGCAGGACGCCCTGCTGGAGCGCCACGGCCGCTGGCCGATCTGCCCGGTGTGCGGCTCGGGCGACCCGCACGCGCTGGAGGTCGAGCCCGAACTCGGGCCCGACCCGCACTGGGTGTGCCACCGGGCGGGGGTGAGGGTCGCGGCGGTCGGGGCGCTGGGGTCGGCGTCCGGCCGGGCCTCGTGAGGCGCGCGTGACGATCTACGTCGACCCGCCGGACTGGCCCGGCCACGGACGGCTGTGGTCCCACCTCGTCAGCGACGTGTCCTTCGACGAACTGCATGCGTTCGCCGACAAGTTGGGCGTGCCCCGGCGGGCGTTCGAACGCGACCACTACGACATTCCCTCGCACCGGTACCCCGACGTGGTCGCGGCCGGCGCGGTGCAGGTCAGCAGCCGCGAGGTGGTACGGCTGCTGACGGCGGCCGGACTGCGGCGGCCCAAGGGGCGCCGCCTGCCCTAGAGACGGGGTGGCCCGGAGGGCCGCTGCACGCGGCGCGTGTACAGCCGTAGCGTGTCGTCCTCCAGGAGGGACTCCCGCGCCACGTCGGCCCGGACGAACCCGGCGCGGGTCAGTACGGCCTGCGAGGGGGTGTTCGCCTCCTCCACCGCCGCGCACAGCAGGCGTACGTCGTCCCGCGCGAGCGCCCACTTCGCGAGGGCGTCGACCGCCTCGGTGGCGTAGCCGTGGCCGCGGGCGGGCTCCACGAGGTCGTAGCCGATCTCGGTGCGGCCCTCCTCGTCGGGCATCCCGTGGAAGCTCAGGCTGCCGACGGCCCGGCCGTCCGCCCGCCGGACGAGGACGAACACCCCGAACTCGGGCCGGTGCACCCCGGCGTCGTACGCCTTCAGCAGGCCGGCGGCGACCTCGCGGGTGCCCTCGTAGGGGGCGTCGCCGAGCCAGCCGAAACCGCCGTCGCCGCCCGCGACCAGGTCGGCGGCGGCCGCCGGGGTGAGGCCTTCGAGGGTGAGGCGTCCGGCGGGCAGGACCAGGTTGTTGTTCCAGCGCCAGCCGGTGACCGGGGCGCGGCCGGGCAGCTCGCCGCGGCCGGTGGCCCACAGCAGGGTCGGCCAGGGCTCGGGGCCCGGCCGCACGTGCGGGAAGATCCGGGTGAGGACGTCCTCGCACAGCCCGGCGGGCGGCTCGTACGCCAGCCCCAGGCCCTCGGCGATGTCGTGGGTGTGCAGGAGGACCTCGGCGATGCCCATCGCGGCGAAGCCCTCGCGGTTCGCGCTGCGGAAGGGGTGGGGGTGGAAGGCGCGGACCCGGGGCGGGGTGGTGCGGACGGTGGCGGCGAGCAGGGCGCCGGTGGTCTCGACGACGTCCAGGACGCCCGCCTGGTCGGTGCCCTCGTCGAGGGTGATTCCGAAGGGCACGTAGGCGGTCCGTGCCCGGCCCGCCAACTGGGCGGCGTAGGAGAGGAGATCGTCCGCCACGTGCTCCGCCGTCTCCCGGCAGGTCCACTCCAGCCGGCCGGCCCGCGCACCGGTCCAGTCCCGGTCCACCGCCGTCCGCAGCAGCTCCACGCTGCCCGCGACGGCCTCCGTCACCTGATCCCCGCCCCATGCGCGCATGGCAGGCAGCGTAGCGAGCGCCGGGGCTCAGACCGACAGCATGTCCAGCTCCGCGCGCATGTTGTACCGGGCCGTCGCCTCCCATTCACGCGCCCCGTACGGGGTGCGGAACAGCCGGGGCAGGCCGAGGAGACGGCGCAGCACGTCTGCCCGGCCCTCGCGGAAGGCGTCGCCGGGGACGAAGTGGTACTCCTCGCGGATCTCTGCCGTGTAGGCGGCGTACGCGGACGGCGGCGCGGCGAGGATCGCGAGGTCGGCGTCGCACAGCACCTGGCCGTCGCGGTCGTCGTCGGCCGGGTCGTGGGTGACGGTGAGCCGGACCAGGCGGGCCACCTCGGCGGTCTTCGCCGCCGGCAGTCCGGCCTCGGGGAGCGCGCGTTCGGCGAGGCGGGCGGAGCGGTCCTCGTTCTCGGAGCGGTCGGGGAGGTGGACGGCGTCGTGGAACCAGGCGGCCAGGCGGACGACGTCCGGGTCGTCGGCGTACTCCTGGAGCGTGTCGATCCGGTCGAGGACCGCGGTGAGGTGGGTGAGCGTGTGGTAGCGGCGCTGCGGCTCCTGCCAGCGGCCCAGGAGGTCGTCGGCGTAGGGCAGGGGGTCCGGGGCGGCGGGACCGGCGGCGGAGGCCGGGGCGCGGGCGGCTTCGAGGGTGCGGCGGAAGCGGGCGCGCAGGGCTTGCGGGGCGGTGTCTCCGGCGCGGGGGTGGTCGGGTGCGGGGTGGTCGGCCATACGGTCATTCTCGCCCGGCCCGGCCGGGGACGCGGGGGTGAGCGCGGCGGCTCGCAGGCGTACTCTGGAATTGGACTAGACCTGTAGAGCCGTCGACGAATGGGGTCCCATGAGCAAGCGTGCAGTCCTGGAGGTGATCGCCCTCGACGCGCGGGACGCGGTCGCCGCCCGGGCCGGAGGCGCCGACCGCCTCGAAGTGGTCACCGACATGGCTGCCGACGGGCTCACCCCGTCCGCCGCGGCCTTCGCCGCGATCCGGGCCGCCGTCGACATCGACCTGCGCGTCATGCTCCGTCTTACCGACGGGTTCGCCGCCGGGGACGTCGGGCGGCTCGTCCGGGCCGCCGCGGCGCTGCGGGCGGCCGGGGCGGACCAGTTCGTGCTCGGCTTCCTCGACGCGGAGGGCGGCGTGGACCTGGCCGCCGTCGAGCGGGTGGTGGCGGAACTGGACGGCTGCCCGTGGACGTTCCACCGGGCCATCGACCACACGGCCGACCGGGACGCCCTGCGCAAGCAGTGCGAGGGGCTGCCCGGACTCGACACCTACCTCACGGCCGGATCGGCCGCGGGCGTCGACGACGGGCTGCCCGTGCTGGTCGCGGAGGCGGGCCGGCGCGGGGAGCAGGGGTACGAGCAGGAGGTCCTGGTGGGGGGAGGACTGCGGCTCGACCACGTGCCGGCGCTGCGGGCGGCGGGTGTCGACGCGTTCCACATCGGCGGGGCGGCCCGGCCGGACGGCTGGCGGGGGCCGGTGTCGGCGGAGGCCGTGGGGGAGTGGCGGCGGGTGCTCGACGAGGGGTGAGACGACGGGGCAGGGGCCGTCCGGGGCACCCGGACGGCCCCTGCCGGAAAATCCCCTACCGGCCCGCAAGTTGGGGCGGCAGGCCGGTGGCGTGGGTGACCACCAGCCCCGAGACGGCCCGGGTCAGCGCCACGTACAGGCGTCGCAGTCCCGTCCGTTCGTCCGGCTCGGCGTCCACCACCGCGCTCGGCTCGTCCAGGACGACGTGGTCGTACTCCAGGCCCTTGGCCAGGGAGGCCGGGACCAGGGTCAGGCGGGTCTGACGGGTGGTCTCCTCGCCCGGGGCCAGGAAGGGGATCCCCGCCGCCCCGAGGGCCTTCGCCAGCGCGGGCACGCGGGCGTCGGCCGCGATGAGGCCCGTCGACCCCTCGTTGCGGAGCGACTCCTCGCAGGCGGCGACGACGTCCCCGTCGCCCGACACCGCGCGGATCTCGAAGGAGCCGGGGTTCTCCCGGACGGAGGCGACCGGCGTCAGGCCCGGCGCGATGTGGGGCAGCAGCCGGGAGGCGTAGGCGATGACGTCCGTCGGGACGCGGAAACCTGCCGTCAGTTCCTCGATCACCGCGTCGGCCTTGCCGAGGTGGACGAGGGCCTCCTCCCAACTGCGCGTCGCCCAGGGCGTGGTGCCCTGCGCCAGATCGCCCAGGACGGTCGCGCTGCCGGTGGTGCAGCGGCGGCCGACCGCGCGGTACTGCATGGGGGACAGGTCCTGCGCCTCGTCGAGGACGACGTGGCCCAGGGAGGGCGTGCGCTCCACGAGGTCGCCGGCCTCGTCGATCAGCACCGCGTCCGCGGCGGACCACCTGGCCGACCTCACCGACCGCACCGGCTTCGCCCACAGGATCGTCTTCTGCTCGTCCCCGGTGAGGATGCCCTCCGCGTGTTCCGCGAGGAACTCCGCGTCCGTGAGCAGCCGCAGCACCAGCTTCGCCGGGTCGACGGGCGGCCAGACGGCTTTCACGGCGGCCTTGACGGCGCCGTCGCGGGCCACGGCGTCCTGCACCCGGTCGTCGGGTGCCTCCCCGGCCCGCTCCATCTGCACCAGCACGGCGTGCGCGACGCGCTGCGGGAGGGCGTCGCGGGCGGCGCCGTAGCGGATGTCGCGCTCGAGCAACTCGCGGACGATCTGCTCCAACTCGTACGCCGGGACCCGCCAGCGGCGCGAACCGCGGACGACGACGACCGGCTCGGCCGGCAGGGTGACGTGGGAGTACAGCGCTCGCCGCAGCACCTCGGCCATCCTCGCGTCGCCCTTGACGACCGCCGCGGGTGCCTCGTCCGTGCCCCGCACCTCCACCCGCGCGACGAGGTCGTCGACGGTCGCCTGGCGGACCGTCAGCTCGCCCAGGGCGGGGAGCACCTGCTCGATGTAACTGAGGAAGGACCGGTTCGGTCCGATGACCAGCGTGCCGGTGCGGGCCAGCCGCTCGCGGTGCGCGTACAGCAGGTACGCCACCCGGTGCAGGCCGACGGCCGTCTTCCCGGTGCCGGGGCCGCCCTGCACGCACACCGAGCCGCCCAGCCCGCTGCGGACGATCTCGTCCTGCTCGGGCTGGATGGTGGCGACGATGTCCCGCATCGGACCGACGCGCGGCCGCTCGATCTCCCGCTGGAGCAGCTTGCTGGTGCCGGCCGTCTCGGCCGGGTCCGAGAGGTGCTCGTCCTCGTAGGCGGTGAGGTCACCGCCGGTGTAGCCGAAGCGGCGCCTGAGGCCGACGTCCAGCGGGTCCTTCCTGGAGGCCCGGTAGAACGGCTGCGAGACCGGCGCGCGCCAGTCGACGACCATCGGGTCGCCGTCGTGGTCGTGGACGTGCCGGCGCCCGATGTAGAAGCGCTCGCCCCCGGCCCCCTCCGCCCGGTCCGCGCCCGGAGCGTGCAGGTAGTCGAGCCGGCCGAAGAACAGCGGGGTGTCGCTGAGGTCGGCGAGCGCCTTGACGCGCTCCCCGATCTGGCGCTCCAGGATCTGCGCGTTGACCCAGTTGGCGGTGACGTCGCTGATGTCGAGGGACTGGACGTCCTCGCGCATGGCGCGCAGCGCGGCGCGGGAGGCGGCGAGGTGGGAGCGCTCACCGAGGAGCGGGTCGGCGGCGGACACGGGCGTGGACAAGGGGGTGCCTCCGGGCCTGCGAAAGGGGTGACTGCGGAAAGCCGTCCGGTTTCCGTCCGGGCGGCGGCGCTCCCTGGGGAGGCGGGCAAGAGCGGAGATTCTAGGACCTCGGGGCACTGCCGGGCCAACGGGTTTCCGCCCGGCCTCCGTCCTGCCCGCCTGCCCGTCGCCCGCCTGCCGTCCGCCTTCTCCCCTTCTTCCTTCTTCTCCTCCGTCCCCTAGGGGACGGAGCCCCGCTCCCCGGAGGAACCGCTCCGCCCGAGGGCGGACGGAAAGTCCACCCGAAATGGCTCCCGAGACCGATGCCGCCCTTATGTCCGCGATCGCACCATGGAGGTATGAGCGCAGCGACCTTCACCCCAGCCCCAGCCCCAGCCCCGGGCCGCCCGCCCGGCGCGACCCCCCTCTTCGGCGGCCACCACCACCGCCTGGGCGACGCCCTGCACGCGGTACGCGTCTTCGCGGGCGCGGCCTTCGACGTGGTGATCCTCGGCGAGTACGGCGAGGAGGCAGGCGTCCGCCGCCGGGAGCCCCCGCCGCTCCCGCCACGCGACTGAGTACGCGCGGCGCCCGGCTGAGTACCCGCGCCGATGCCCGCCCGCACCGCCCGGCGGTTCACTCGGGGCATGACGACACCGCACCCCGCGTATCCGGCACCGCACGCGACCCCCGTCCCGGTCCCCGCCGACCAGGACCGCCATGCCTGGGTGGCCCCGCTCGTCGCGACCGTCCTGCTGGTCTTCCTGGGACCGGCGGCCCTGTTCCTCGGCGGCATCTCGGCGATGGCGACCGACAGCTGCGGTCCCGACGACTGCTCGTCGGCGCTGAACACGTCCCTGAAGCTGATCTACGGCATCCTCGAATTCGGCGGACCGGTCACCCTGGCCGCCTTCGTCGCCGCCTGGGCCCTGCCCTGGAGGCGCCGCTGGTCGGCCCTGCGCGCCTGCCTGGCCGCCGCGTCGCTGCTGCCGCCGCTGACCGTGCTGTTCCTGGTGCTCACCCTGCCCGCGCCGTAGTCCCCGCCCCGGTCGGGGTCTCTGCCCGCGCCGTAGTCCCCGCCCCGGTCGGGGTCTCCGTCCGCGCCGTAGTCCCCGCCCCGGTCGGGGTCTCCGTCCGCGCCGTAGTCCCCGCCCCGGTCGGGGTCTCTGCCCGCGCCGTAGTCCCCGCCCCGGTCGGGGTCTCCGTCCGCGCCGTAGTCCCCGGCCGCGGCCGGGGGTCCTCCGCCCGCGCCGTGGACCCGCTCCCGCTCAGGCGTCCTCCGCCAGGAGTTCGTCCGCGTCCATGATCCGGTAGGCGTAGCCCTGCTCGGCGAGGAAGCGCTGCCGGTGGGCGGCGAAGTCCTGGTCGAGCGTGTCGCGGGCGACGACCGAGTAGAAGTGCGCCTGGTGGCCGTCCGCCTTCGGCCGCAGCACCCGTCCCAGCCGCTGGGCCTCCTCCTGGCGCGAGCCGAAGGTGCCCGACACCTGGATGGCGACCGTCGCCTCCGGCAGGTCGATCGAGAAGTTCGCGACCTTCGACACCACCAGCACGCTGATCTCGCCCTGCCGGAACGACTCGAACAGCTTCTCGCGCTGGGCGTTGGACGTCTCGCCCTTGATGACGGGCGCGTCCAGGTGCTCCCCCAGCTCGTCGAGCTGGTCGATGTACTGCCCGATGACGAGGATCTGCTGCCCGGCGAACCGCCGCACGATCGCCTCCGTCACCTTCCGCTTGGTCTCGGTGGTGGCACAGAAGCGGTACTTCTCCTCGGCCTCGGCGGTCGCGTACGCGAGCCGCTCGGAGTCCGTCAGGTTCACCCGGACCTCGACGCAGTCCGCGGGCGCGATGTAGCCCTGCGCCTCGATCTCCTTCCACGGGGCGTCGAACCGCTTCGGCCCGATGAGGGAGAACACGTCCGACTCGCGGCCGTCCTCGCGCACCAGCGTGGCCGTCAGGCCCAGCCGGCGCCGCGCCTGGAGGTCGGCGGTGAACTTGAAGACCGGCGCCGGCAGCAGGTGCACCTCGTCGTAGACGACCAGCCCCCAGTCACGGGAGTCGAACAGCTCCAGGTGCGGGTAGACGCCCTTCCGCCGGGTCGTGAGCACCTGGTAGGTGGCGATGGTGACGGGGCGGATCTCCTTGCGCGTCCCGCTGTACTCGCCGATCTCCTCCTCGGTCAGCGACGTCCGCTTGATCAGCTCGTGCTTCCACTGCCGGGCGGAGACGGTGTTGGTGACGAGGATCAGCGTGGTCGACTTGGCCTGCGCCATCGCCCCGGCCCCGACCAGTGTCTTCCCGGCGCCGCAGGGCAGGACGACGACCCCGGACCCGCCGTGCCAGAAGTTCTCCACGGCCTGCTTCTGGTAGGGCCGCAGCGCCCAGCCGTCCTCGGCCAGCTCGATCGGGTGCGCCTCGCCGTCGACGTACCCCGCGAGGTCCTCGGCGGGCCAGCCCAGCTTCAGCAGGGTCTGCTTGATCTGCCCGCGCTCGGAGGGGTGCACGGCGACCGTGTCGGGGTCGATCCGTGCCCCGACCAGCGGGGCGACCCGCTTGGACCGCAGGATCTCCTCCAGGACCGGCCGGTCCGTGGTGGTCAGCACGAGACCGTGCGCGGGGTGCTTGCTGAGCGTCAGCCGCCCGTAGCGGTCCATCGTCTCGGCGATGTCCACCAGCAGCGCGTGCGGCACCGGGTACCGGCTGAACTCCACGAGCGCGTCCACCACCTGCTCGGCGTCGTGCCCGGCGGCGCGCGCGTTCCACAGGCCCAGCGGGGTCAGCCGGTAGGTGTGGATGTGCTCGGGCGCCCGCTCCAGCTCCGCGAACGGCGCGATGGCCCGACGGCACGCGTCGGCCCGCTCGTGGTCGACCTCCAGGAGCAGGGTCTTGTCCGACTGGACGATGAGTGGACCATTCACGCGCGGCACCCTTCCCTTCACGGCTGTGGCACGCGGCCAAACGTCCAGTGTGCCCTACCGGCCACGACCGGGGCCGGGGTGCGCCAGAGTGGCCTTCATGACAGCCACGGGCGAGCGGGTCGAACGGGTGGACGAACGGGATCGGGTGATCGGGGTGGTGGACCGCGATGAGGCCGTCGCCCGCCACTGGCTGCACCGCGTCGCCACCACCGTCCGCCGGGACGCGCACGGCCGGTTCCTGGCGCACCGGCGGCCGGAGACCGTCTCCCGCTTCCCGGCTGCCACCACCGGCTGACCGGCGGAGCCGTCGAGCCCGGCGAGTCCTACGAGCGGGCCGCCGCCCGTGAAAGCGCCGGGGAACTCGGCGCGCGGGCGCCGGTCCGGCCCCTGTTCGGGTTCCCGTGCCGGGGAGCGGTCAGCCCGTACTGACTAGGCGTCCACGAGGCCGTCGTCACCGGCGCCCTCACCCCCGGCCCGGCCGAGACCGACGGGTACGCCTGGGTCACCGGGAGCGAACTGCGGCGCATGGCCGGACGCCCGACGTTCGTCCCCGACGGCGCCGAGGCCCTGCGCCGCCACCCGGCCTGATCCGGACGGGAGGCCAGGCCCTACGCCTCGTCGTCCGCCAGCTCCGCCACTCCCGTGATCCGGTGCAGCGGGTACGTCCTGACCTCGTCCGCCGTGTGGTCGTACGCCGTCACGAAGCCGCCCTCCACCCGGACCGGGGCGATGACGCGCTGGCTGGCGGCCCCCTCGGCGTTGACGTAGCCGATCCACACGGCCTCGCCGGTGAGGACGGCGGCCTGCACGGTGGCGAGGGTCTCCGCCGGCGAGGTGCGGGGCAGCGCGCCGGGCGCCCGCGCCGCGCTGTCGTCGGCCGGCTTGCGGGGTGCCGTGGACGCCAGGTCGCCGGCGCGGATCGCCCGGACCGCGGCCGACAGCAGGGTGTCGTCGGGGACGGGCGGACCCTCCGGCACCGGCTCCGGGGCGGTGCGGGGCGGGGTGCGGTGGGCGTCGGCACGGGTGATCAGGACGTCGCCCTCCGCCGACTCGGCGGCCGGCGCGAACCCCATCGCCCGCAGCCCGTCGAGGAGGGCCGCCGGGTCGGCCCCGGCCGCCAGCACGGTCGGCGCGAGACGGCGCAGCCGCAGGGCGGCGGCCCGCTTGTCGGCGAGGATCTCGTTCAGCATCGCGTCGTCGTCGCAGCGGACGTACGCCGAGGCCGCGCCCACCCGCAGGTGCCCGTGCCGGCGCGCCACGTCGTCGATCAGGTACGCCAACGGCTGCGGGACCGGCGTGCGGGAGTGCTCCGCGAGAAAGGCGTGCAGGTCGGAGGCGGTACGGCCGGCGTCCAGGGCGCGGCGTACGGAACCGGGCGTGAAGCGGTAGACGGTCGCCCCGCCCTTCGACTCGACGTCGGCCAGCACGCCCAGCATGTCGGCGAGGGGCCGGTGCAGCGGGCCCGGCGCCACCGCGGTCAGGTCCGCCTGGAGCAGCACGTGGTCCAGCGGCTCGGGAAGCAGTGGCGTCAGCAGCCGGACGGCGGCGGCGGAGGCGACGGCCTGCTCGGCGGCCGGGAGAGGGCCGGGAGCCAGGGGCGTCGCGTCCGGGGCCGCGGTGTGGTGGGGGAAGGGAAGCCTGTCGCCGGGGCCCGGTGCGAAGTCCCCGCCTCGGGCGGCCACCAAACCTCTCGGCACCTGCGAGGACTCGGTGCCTCGCGACGGGTCCGTCTCCCGCGACCGGTCCGCGTCTCGCGGGGAGTGGCCGCTCCGCCCGGCGGTGCCTCCGGCCGCGGGGGCCGCCTCGTCCCGCCCGCCGGCCGGCCGGGCCGCCGCCGGACCGAGGAGGGCCCGGCCCTGGGACGACAGGGCCCCCCGGCCCGTGACGCCCAGCAGCTCCGCCTCCGACAGGGTCCAGCGGGCCAGCCGGGCGCGCAGGTCGTCCTCGCGCTGAGGTCCGCGCAGGGGGCGCTCCCAGCTCAGCCGGGCGAGCACCGACTCGGCGGTCGGCACGGTGCCCTCCGCGAGCCCGGCCAGCAGCACCAGCACCCGGCGGCGCACCTCCGGCGCGGCCGAGCGGTCCAGGCCCGGCCCGAGCGCCGACAGCGTCCGCTCCTTCGTGTCCCGCCCGCCGACCAGCCCGGGCGTCCGGGTCCCCGCCAGCCAGGCCTGAGCCAGCCGGACCCAGCGCTCGGCGGCCGGACGCTCCAGCCACTCGTCGTAGGCGGGGGTGGCCGCGTACCGCTCGTCGGCCTCGCCGTCGGAGGCGATCAGCCCGGCGGCGTACGCCAGCTCGACCCAGAACGCGGCCATCGGCTCCGACACGTCCAGGGCGACGGCCGTCCGCTTCAGGTCCCGCAGGCTCAGCCCGCCCGCGCGCAGCACCGCGGGGCCGCCCTCGTCCCACTCCTTCAGCAGCTCCTCGACGGTCGCCAGCGCGGTGTACGCCTGCCCCGCCGCGGCCGCGTCCACCACCCGCGGACGGTGCGTCGCGGCCGGCTCGACGGCGGGCGGCACCGGCTCGGGCGTGCGGTGCGCGCGGCCGGCCCGCAGATGCAGGGCCACCTCGCGCGGCAGGACGACCGTGCCGGGCGAGGTCGGCAGCAGCAGCCCCCGGTCCAGCAGCCAGCGCAGCCGGGCCCCCGGCTCGGCGGTGACCTGCCCGTACGGCGGTCCCCACACCAGCCGGTCCAGCACGTCGAGGGACTCGGCGGGAGCCCCGGCGAGCAGCGCGCCCATCTTCCGGCGGTCGCCGAACAGGCCGGCCAGCGCGCCGGCCGCGGAGACGGGGTCATGGGTGGACGGCAGCCCGGCGGCCGTCACGATCTCCTGGATCCGGCCCGGCGACATGCCCGCGGTGGCCTCCCGCACGGACGGGCCGAGTCCGGTCGGCGAGGGGTGCTGCGGGGACGGGACGAGCAGCTCGCGGGCGGTGCGGACCAGCCGGAGCCGGTCGTCGTCGCCCCAGACCAGGGCCTGCTCCCGCAGTACGGCCACCGCCCCCGGAAGGGCGGCCTCGACGACCGCGTCCCGTTCGTCCCCGGCCATCAGCCCCAGCAGCTCCCCGTACGCCGCCGGTTCCGCCGCCACGGCCAGCGCCTCCGCCGTCTGGAGCGTGAACCGGTCCAGCCGCTCCAGGGCCCGCAGCACCGAGGCACGGGTCCCGGCGCGGGTGGCGAGCTGGGTGAGGTCGGTGGGGACCGGCGTGACGAGGTCGGGGCGGGCGCGCAGGAGCGCGGCCAGGGACGCGTCGTCCCGGGCGCGGAGCGCCTCCGCGAGGGAACGCGGGGCCGAGGGCTTCTCGTCGCTGCTCATCCGCTCCACGGTAGCGGGTGGCGGGCCCGGGGAGAGGGCGGCGCCGGGCCCGGGGACCCGCGCGCCGGGCGGGTGGCGGACGAACCGAACATTTCCCCGGTGACCTCGGAGCCGCGGAACTTCCGCCGCGAGTACGGCGACTGAGACGACCGCCGCCGCCCGCCGGCGCCGAACTCCCGCCGCCGCCCGCCGCCATGAACGGCGGGGCGGCGGCCACGCTGCGCTAACGTCGTGTCGCGGGGTATCCAAGGCACCGGCCCCGGAGGGGACTTCGTGGGTATCGAAAGCGATCAGGTCGTCTACGAGTATCTGAGCCGCGTCGGCGACGTGGCTCAGCAGCGGCAGCTGTCGTCGGCCACGCGCATGCGGCTCGTGTCCGAACTGCGCAACGAGATCGACCGGCGCCGCGCCAAGGCGCCCGTCGACAGCCCGGCCGCCGTCCGCCGCATCCTCGACCGGCTCGGAAGCCCCGACGAGGTCGTCTCGGCGGTCGGCGGCACCCGTGGCGACGCCGCCCCGCAGGCCCCGCCCGCCGCGGTGCCCGTCCAGCGGCAGCAGGAACCGCCGGCCGCCGGACGCCGGCCCAAAGGGCTGCGGCGCGTCGTGCCCCGCCCCCGGCCGCGCCCCGACGCGCCCGCCGCCTCCCCGGAGGTCCCGTCGCCGCCGCACCGCGCGGGCGCGCACGAACTGGGCGGTGGCGGGGAGACCCCGGACTGGTGGCGCCGGGAGGCGACCCCGTTCGGGCTGGGGGAGGAGGTGCCGGGGTTCGTCGGCGGGGTGGAGATCGCGGACATGCTGAGGCCGCCGCCGCCCCCGTCGGCGCGGGAGAAGGCGCCCCCGGCGACGCCGGTACCGGAATCGGACCCGCAGGAGCCCGCCGCCCGCCGTCGCCGCTTCCTTCCGGCGCTGCCCGGCGGCCGCTGGACCAACCCGCTGCTGCTCCTGGCCGCCGCCTGCCTGGTGGCGGGCGCGGTGACCGGGAAATGGATCGTGCTGCTCGTCGGCTGGGCCATCGCCTACGCCTCCCGGCGGTTGTCCGACCGCGAGACCAAGTGGGCGGTCGTGGTCCTGCCCGGCCTCGCCGTCGCCGCGGGCGTCGGCTGGCTCTGGGGCCGCACCACCGGCCGCTGGGGCGCCCCGATCCCCGAGGGCCACATGAACGAGGCACTGGCGCAGACCTGGCCGTGGGTCCTGCGCGGCGCGGCGCTGGCCTCGGCCGCGTTCCTGGTGTGGCGGTCCCAGCGGGCCAGGTGACGGACCGCACGCCGAAGGCGGGACGATCCCACCGGCCCGGCCGGAGGCGGACTGCCCGGCCGGAGCCGGACTGCCCGGCCGGAGCCGGACTGCCCGCCCGGAGCCGGACTGCCCGGCCGGAGCCGCGACGCACCCCGACCCCGCCCTGGCCCCGGCCTCGGCCCCGCGGGGGCTCGGCAGAATGGGGGCATGACTTCCCCGCGCTCCGTCGCCCCCGTCGTCGGGTTCGATCTCGACATGACCCTCATCGACTCCCGGCCGGGCATCCACGCCGCCTACGTGGAACTGGCCGCCCGCAGTGGGACGTACATCGACGCGGATCTGGTGGTGACGAGGCTGGGGCCGCCGCTGGAGGACGAGATGGCGCAGTGGTTCCCGGCGGAGCGGGTCGCGGTGATGGCCGACCTGTACCGGGAGATCTACCCGGAGTACGCCGTCACCCGCACGTCCGCGATGCCCGGCGCACGGGAGGCGGTCGAGGCGGTGCGGGCGGCGGGCGGCCGGGCGATCGTGGTCACCGCGAAGTGGGAGCCGAACGCCGAGCTCCACCTGACGCACCTGGGCATCGAGGCGGACGCCGTCGTCGGCAACCTGTGGGCGGAGCAGAAGGCGGTGGCGCTGCGCGAGCACGGCGCCGGCGTCTACGTGGGCGACCACGTCGGGGACGTCCGCGGCGCCCGCGCCGCCGACGCGCTGTCGGTGGCCGTCCCGACGGGCCCGTGCGGCGCGGACGACCTGCGCGAGGCCGGCGCCGACGTGGTCCTCGCGGACCTGACGCACTTCCCGGCCTGGCTCACCGGACACCTGGCAGCCGGGGCGGCCTGACCGGAGGCTGCCGCGCCCCGGAGGACGGCGCGCCCCGGCGGCTACCGCGCCCCGCGCGCCTGCCGGCGCCCGGCCGCGACGGACTGCAACACTCCCGCGCCCGCGATCAGGAATCCGACGCCCATGAGCATGCTCAGACCGAACATGTACGTCGGAAACGGCGTCGTGCCGAGGAACAGCGGGGCCACGGTGACCAGTGTGGCCACGGCGCCGATGAAGAACACGATGGCACCGGCACGGATCAGTCGGTCACCGGGAGCGGCGGAATTCGTTTGGGTTTTGTCACGCACCCGACCAGGGTAGTTCCCAGCGCGAAGGAACAACCGGGAAGACGTCTTGTCACCCGGGTGAAGACCATTAGCCTTGGTGGCGGCGGGTCGAGGTCGACCCGCCGCGGTGCTGTCAAGAGCCGTTTCCCCAGCAGTTTTCCGACGAGTACGAGGACGAGGACAGACGTGCCCACCGGCAAAGTCAAGTGGTTCAACAATGAGAAGGGCTTCGGCTTTCTCTCCCGTGACGACGGCGGTGACGTCTTCGTCCATTCCTCGGTCCTCCCCGCCGGAGTCGAGACGCTCAAGCCGGGCCAGCGCGTGGAGTTCGGCGTCGTGGCCGGACAGCGCGGTGACCAGGCACTTTCGGTCGTGGTCCTCGACCCGACGCCCTCGGTCGCGGCCGCCCAGCGCAAGAAGCCGGACGAACTCGCCTCCATCGTCCAGGATTTGACGACCCTCCTCGAGAACATCACGCCGATGCTGGAGAGGGGCCGTTACCCCGAGAAGAACTCCGGCAAGCAGATCGCGGGTCTGCTGCGCGCCGTCGCCGACCAGTTGGACGTGTGACCGGAAGGCGTCGACCCGTTCACGGGAAATCGAGTGACCGCGGGCCGAGGGGCGGTACCAGTCCCTCGGCCGCCGCGCGCGTGAGGAGTCCGCGTACGGCCGCGTAGCCGTCCTCGCCGAGGTCGGCCGTGAACTCGTTGACGTACAGCCCGATGTGCCGGTCGGCGACGGCCGGGTCCATTTCCTGGGCGTGTTCCATGACGTACGGGCGCGACGCCCCGGGGTCGTCCCAGGCGGCGCGCACCGAGGCGCGGACGGCGTCGGCGAGGCCGGTCAGGGCCGCGGCGCCGAGCGACCGCTTCGCGATGATGGCGCCGAGCGGGATCGGCAGCCCGGTGGTGGACTCCCAGTGCTCGCCCATGTCCGCGAGTTTGTGCAGTCCGTAGTTCTGATAGGTGAAGCGGGCCTCGTGGATGACCAGGCCCGCGTCGACCCTGCCGTCCCGCACGGCCGGCATGATCTCGTGGAAGGGCATGACGACGATCTCGCCGACCCCGCCGGGCACCATGTCCGCCGCCCACAGCCGGAACAGCAGGTAGGCCGTCGACCGCTCGCTCGGCACGGCCACGGTCCGGCCGGTCAGTCCCGCACCGCCGGCGGCGGGCGAGGCACCCGCGGGCCCGGCCTCCGCGGTCAGCACCAGCGGCCCGCACCCCCGCCCCAGCGCGCCCCCGCAGGGCAGCAGTGCGTAGTCGTCGAGGACGTACGGCAGCACGGCGTACGACACCTTGAGCACGTCGTGCTCGCCGCGCTCGGCCATGCCGTTGGTGAGGTCGATGTCCGCGAACGTCACGTCGAGCGCGGGCGCGCCGGGGACGCGGCCGTGGGCCAGGGCGTCGAAGACGAAGGTGTCGTTCGGGCAGGGGGAGTACGCGATCTGCAAGGGGTCACCGGTCATGTGGGTTCCAACTCTCCAGGACGGGTGCGAGCTTCCCGAAGGCCGTCGTCAGGGCGGCCAGCGCCTCGCCGATCCGCCAGGCGGCGCGGTCGCGCGGGCCCACCGGGTTGGAGACCGCGCGGACCTCCAGCACGGGCACGCCGTGCGCGACGGCGGCCTCGGCGACGCCGAAGCCCTCCATGCCCTCGGCGAGGGCCCGCGGGTGGCGGGCCCGCAGCGCGGCGGCCCGGGCGGCGGTGCCGGTGACCGTGGAGACGGTCAGGACGGTGCCGGTGAGCGCTCCGGTGGCGGCCGCGG
Organism: Streptomyces sp. NPDC048734; assembly: GCF_043198675.1. NCBI lineage: Bacteria > Bacillati > Actinomycetota > Actinomycetes > Kitasatosporales > Streptomycetaceae > Streptomyces > Streptomyces sp. NPDC048734. Next base: position 141,857 of record NZ_JBICUZ010000005.1, read on the forward strand.
CCGACCGGACCAGGGCGGCGGGCGGGTGGTGGGTGACGGTGCCGAAGCCCAGCTCGGTCACCGGCAGGAAGCCTTCGGCGGTCTCCGCGCCCAGGTCGGCGGCGGTGATCTCGTCGGCGACGACCAGGGAGCCGACGGGCGCCTCGGGAAGGAACCCGCCGCCGATGCCGGCCGAGACGACGAGGCCGTACGGCGTGCTCTCCAGGGCGGCGGCGGTCAGGGCGGCGGAGACGGACGCGGCGGCGAGGGCGGGGCCGACACCGGCCGCGAGGAGGTCGTACGCCGCGCCGGTGCGGTGCAGGGCCGCACCCGGCCTGTGCACCGGGCGGCCGGGCTCCGGCAGGGCCCGTGCCACCGCGTCCCGTTCGGCGGGGACCGCGGTGGCCACGAGGACGCGGGCGGAGGACGTGGTCAGTCGTCCTTCTTCAGCTTGAACGACCACAGGCCGGTGACCGCCTGGCTGTCCTTCTTGCCGTCGCCCGCCTTGATGGAGACCAGGGTCGAGTCGCCCTGGGCGCCGTACTGGGCGTTGAAGAAGACGCTGCCCGGGATGGTGCGGTAGGTCTTGGTGCTGTCCTCGGTGAGCGGCTGGCCGTTCATCAGGATCGTCCAGCGCTGGTCGGCGACCTCCGGGTCGACGCCGAAGCGGACGGTCTCGTCCGGGTCGACGGTGATGGACTTGATGTCCTTGTCGGCCAGGCACTTCGTCAGCTCCGCGGCCTTGAGGACGCCGTCCTCACCGCCGCAGGTGGCCTCCGAGCTGACCGAGGAGGAGCCGACGGTGATCGTGGACAGCGGGGTCGGCTTGTCGCACGCCGACAGGACGAGCAGTCCGGCGGAAACGGCGCCGGCGGCGGCGACGGCGCGGCGGCGTCGCACAACGGATCGCATCGAGGTCATGGGGCGAAGGCTATCTGGCACGTCCGGCGCCCCCTCTACGTGGGGTGCGGCGCGGCCGCGGGTTACGCCACGCGGGCTCGGGCCCGCCCGCCCGGGCGGGCGACTTCCGATCGGAGCGGGCGCCGTGCCGGGCGGGCCGGGCGGGAGGCGGGAAGCGGGGCGCAGTGCCGGGCGGGCGGCAGAGCGCCGGGCCGGGCGGGCGGCGGGGCGAGGTCAGGCGACCTTCGCCCGGGGCGGCCCCTTGTGCCGGGCCGAGCCGATCAGGCCCCGTGCGGTGGTCGCCCAGCCGGTGGCGATGACCAGGGCGGCCACGGACAGCCCCAGGGTGCCGTTCAGCGGCATCACGATGCCGACCGCGCCCCCGACCACCCACGACATCTGCAACAGCGTCTCCGAGCGGGCGAACGCCGAGGTGCGCACCAGTTCGGGCACGTCCCGCTGGATCAGCGCGTCCAGGGACAGCTTGGACAGCGCCTGCGAGAAGCCTGCGACGGCCGCCAGGCAGGCCACCAGGAACGCCCCGAAGAAGACCGCCGCCGTGATCGCCGCGCCCAGCACGACCGCGACCACGGTCACGATGATCAGTTCCGGGGCGCGTGAGCGCAGGGCCGCGCCCACGGAGGTGCCCAGCGCGTTGCCGACGCCCGCCGAGACGGCCACGATGCCCAGCGACACCGCCGCGCCCTGCCCGGTCAGCGGGTGCTCGCGCAACAGGAACGCCAGGAAGAACGTCAGGAACCCGGACAGCCAGCGCAGGGACGCGTTGGCGCCCAGGGCGTGGGTGACCGCGCTGCCGACCGTCCGCAGACCGGGGCGCTTGACCGGGCGGAGGTGCGGGCCGTGCAGGTGCTCCTCGTCGGCCGCGAGCAGCGCCCGGTCCTCCCCCTTGGCCGAGTCCACCTTCGGGGGCAGCGAGAAGGACAGGAACGTGCCCGCGACGAAGATCACGAAGGCGCCGTAGAGCGGGTAGCGCGGGCCGAGGAGCTGGAGGGCCCCGCCCACCGGAGCGGCCACACCGGTGGCCAGGAGGCCGCCCAGGGTGACCCGGGAGTTGGCCTTGACCAGCGAGAAGTTCGGTGGCAGCAGGCGCGGCACGACGGCGCTCCTGACCACGCCGTACGCCTTCGACGCCACCAGCACGCCGAGGGCCGCCGGATACAGCTGGAGGCTGCCGCTGACGACGGCGCCGGACAGCACCAGGGCGAGGAGCGACCGCGCGGCCATCGCGCCCGCCATCGCCGCGCGGCGGCCGTGCGGCAGCTTGTCGAGGAGGGGGCCGATCACCGGGGCGAGGAGCGTGAACGGGGCCATCGTGATGGCCAGGTAGAGCGCCACCCGGCCGCGGGCCTCGTCGGTGGGGACCGAGAAGAACACGGTCGAGGCGAGCGCGATGGTGATCATCACGTCGCCCGCGCCGTTCACGGCATGCAGTTCGATCAGTTTGCCGAGACCGGACTCGCCCGCGCCGTGGGCGTGCGTGGCCTTGCGGATGCCACGGACGGTTCCGGTGAACGGCAGGTGCAGGGCACGGCCGATCGCGCGGACGGACCCGTTCACCCGGCCCGAACCGCTCACCCGGTCCCTCCCCTTGTAGCCCTTCGCCCCACCGGTCCCGGTGGCGCCCTGGGGTGTCCTCGCGGCTGCCACTCCGCCATAGTGCCCCGAGAAACCGGGATGTAGCGCGGTTACCGCACGTATGGGCGCGCACTTTCCGGTTCGCGGTCGATTTCGTGGTCGGTTTCGCGGACGGTTCGCGCACGGCGTGCCCAGGGGCCGGGTCCGGGCCGGCGCCGGGGGCCTGGGCGGGGCCGGCAGGGGGACGAGTGCGCGGAAACTCGGCGCGGAGTGCCGTAGAAGCACCGTCGGTGTGGGATGAGCGGCCGCGAACAGGTAGCGTGCGTATCTCAGCCATCCCCCACAATGGATGGCACAGGTGCGCCCGAGCGCGATCGGACGCGGACGTCGACGCGGCCCACTGGTCCGCTCCGTCCGCTCCGCCGCCGGTGGCAACCGCACCCGAGTGACGGCGTAGGAGAGAAGCGATACCTGTGAGCGCAGCGACCACGCGAAGCCGCACCCCCGACCGCCTGTGCGCCGAGGCCGTCGACCTCGCCCGCGCGGCCGCAGAGGAGGCCGCCGCGCCCGGCGTGGTCGGGGAGCACGTAGGGGTCCTCTCCGAGGGCGACCGGGTGGTGACGCACTTCTTCGAGTGCAGGGAGCTCGGCTACCGGGGCTGGCGCTGGGCGGTGACCGTCGCGCGGGCCTCGCGGGCGAAGATCGTGACCCTGGACGAGGTGGTGCTGCTGCCCGGCCCGGACGCGGTGCTGGCCCCGGAGTGGGTCCCGTGGAGCGAACGCCTGCGCCCCGGCGACATGGGCCCCGGTGACCTCCTGCCCACGGACGCGGACGACCTGCGTCTGGAACCCGGCTACACCGGCGAGGACGCCCCGCTGTCCAGCTCGCCCGTCTCGGAGGAGATGGCGGAGCTGGCGGAGGCCGAGGACGCCGAGGTGACGGCGGCGCCGCCCGCGCGGCTGCCGGCCGTCCCGTCCCGCGGCTCCATCCCCGCGGTGGCCGAGGAGCTGGGGATGCGCCGGGCGCGCGTGCTGTCGCGCTACGGCCTGCACACCGCCGCCGACCGCTGGGAGGAGGCGTTCGGGGCCAAGACCCCGATGGCGCAGGCGGCGCCGGCGTCCTGCGTCAGCTGCGGCTTCCTCACGCCGATCGGCGGCTCCCTCGGGCAGGCCTTCGGGGTCTGCGCCAACGAGTTCTCCCCGGCCGACGGGCGCGTGGTGTCGCTGGCGTACGGCTGCGGCGGGCACTCGGAGGCGGCGGTCATGCCGAAGCCGCCCCGGCCGGCCCTGCCGGTGATCGACGAGAACCGGGTGGACCCCTTCCCGCTGCGGCCGGCCCCGGACTCCGGTTCGGTACCGGTGGTGACGGACGAGGAGTCGGCGGAGCTGGGCCACTCCTAGGGCCTGTCGTTCGGATCATGCCGGGCTCGCGGGGGTCTGGTGCCGCTCCTCGCCGCGTTGTCGTCGGTCGCCAGGGCTCCGCCCCGGCTCCCTCCGCCCCGGCTCCCTCCTCCGCCTCGCGAGGCTCCCCCACTGCCCGAAAGGCGTGGGAGGTGCCCCCGGCACCGGACCGCGCTCCCTGATCCGGCCCGATCCAGACGAAGGACCCTGGGCCGCAGGGGCCGAGCCGGGAGGGCGGCCGGATCCCGGGGCCCCCGCCCCGGTCCCCGCTTCCGGTCCGGACGGCCCGTCCTCGGAACGCCGGACGGGCCGGGACACCCGAGCGTCGCCTTTCGGCTCACCGGGTCGGGTGGTGGGTGGGCACAGGTCGGGGGGCCAGGGGGCGGAGCCCTCCGGGCGGGACCGGAGGGGGACGGCCTCCACGATGCGAAACCGGCGGAGCCGCAGCGCGGTACCTTCGAGCTCACGGCGATGAGGAGAGTGAACCGACGTGAGCAAGTTCGTGCGGCCCGCGGCCGAAGGGGCAGATCCGTTCGGAACGGCCCGACTGCGGCGCGGAGTGCTGGACGCCTGGGCCACGAGTCCCGCCCGTTTCCGGGAGGACGCGAACGCCGAGGAGGATCTGGTCCTCGGCGGCTACCGGGACCGCCTCGTCGTCGAGTTGGCGCAGAACGCCGCCGACGCGGCCGCCCGCGCCGGTGTGCCCGGCCGGCTGCGCCTCACCCTGCGCGAGGGCGTGCTGGTCGCCGCGAACACCGGCGCCCCGCTGGACGCGGCCGGCGTCGAGTCGCTCTCCACCCTGCGCGCCTCCGCGAAACGCGAGGCCCACCGGTCGGCGGTCGGCCGCTTCGGCGTCGGCTTCGCCGCCGTTCTCGCCGTCACCGACGAGCCCGCCGTGATCGGCCGGCACGGCGGGGTCCGCTGGTCCCTGGCGGAGGCCCGCGTGCTGGCCTCCGAGACCGCCCGTCACAGTCCCGGCCTGGGCGACGAGATCCGCCGCCGCGAGGGCCATGTGCCGCTGCTGCGGCTGCCCTTCGCCGCCGAGGGCACCGCCCCCGAGCCCTACGACACGGCCGTCATCCTGCCGCTGCGCGACACCGCCGCCGCCGCCGATCTCGCGGAACGGCTGCTCACCGCCGTCGACGACGCCCTCGTCCTCGCCCTGCCGGGCCTGGAGGAGGTCGTGATCGAGGTCGGCGACGCGGCCCCCCGCGTCCTGCGCCGGGACACCGACGGCGACCTCACGGTCGTGTCGGACACGCGGGAGGGCACGACCCGGTGGCGGATCGCCGCCGCGCACGGGCCCCTCACGCCCGACCTGCTCGCCGACCGGCCGGTGGAGGAGCGGCTGCGGCCCCACTGGTCGTTGACCTGGGCCGTGCCGGTCGACGCGGACGGGTCCCCGGCCCGGCCCCGCACCAGCCCCGTCGTGCACGCGCCCACCCCCAGCGACGAGCCGCTCGGCGTGCCCGCGCTGCTGATCGCCTCCTTCCCCCTCGACACCACCCGGCGGCACGCGGCGCCCGGCCCGCTCACCGACCACCTCGTGCGGCGGGCGGCGGACGCGTACGCCGCACTGCTGGCCGGCTGGCGCCCGGTGACCGCCGGGCTCATCGACCTCGTGCCGGGCCCGCTGGGCAAGGGCGAGCTGGACGGTGCCCTGCGGCAGGCGATCCTGGAGCGGCTGCCGCGTACGGCGTTCCTGCCGCCCGCCGCCGAGCCGGTGGAGGGCGACGACGAGCTGCCCGAGGCGCTGCGGCCCCGGGACGCGGAGGTCGTCGAGGGCGCGGGCGCCGACACCGTACGGGTGCTCGCCGAAGTGCTGCCGACGCTGCTGCCGGCCGGGCTGGAGCGCCGGGTGGAGCTGCGCACGCTCGGGGTGGCGCGGGTCCCGCTGGCCGACGCCGTCGACCGGCTGGCCGGGCTGGAGAAGGACCCGCAGTGGTGGCACCGGCTCTACGAGAGCCTCGCCGGAGTGGACCCCGAGCGCCTCTCCGGGCTGCCGGTGCCCCTCGCCGACGGCCGGACGACGATCGGCCCCCGCCAGGTGCTGCTGCCCACCCCGGACACGGCCCGGCTCGACACCGAGGTCCTCGCCCGCCTCGGTCTCAAGGTGGCCCACCCCGATGCCGCGCATCCGCTGCTGGAGAAGCTGGGGGCGCTGCCCGCGACCCCGCGCGCGGTCCTGACCACCCCGCAGGTGCGGGCCGCCGTGGCCGCGTCCCTGGACGACGACCGCGGGGCCTGGGACGACCAGGACACCCCGGACGCCGAGGAACTGGCCGACGCCGTCCTCGCGCTGGTGCGCGACGCGGACCTGGAACCCGGCGAGGAGCCCTGGCTGGGCGCCCTGGCGCTGCCCGACGAGGAGGGCGAGCTCGCCCCGGCCGGCGAACTCGTCCTGCCCGGCAGCCCGTTCGCGCAGGTCGTTCGCGAGGGCGAACTCGCCTCCGTCGACCCGGAGCTGGCCGAGAAGTGGGGCGAGCAGCCGCTCGCCGCCTGCGGCGTCCTCGCGGACTTCGCGCTCGTGCGGGCCACGGACGTCGTCCTCGACCCGGACGAACTGGAGCCCCGCGAGGGCGACTTCGCCGAACCCGACGACGCGGGACTGCTGGACGCCGTGGACGTGTGGTGCGAGGACATCCTCGACCGCTTCCCCGACGCGCCCGTCCCGCCGGTCGCCACCGAGCTGGTCGCCGTCCGCGACCTCGACCTCGTCGACGACGACCACTGGCCGCAGGCCCTCGCCCTGCTCGCCCGGCCGCCCCTGCGCGACGCCCTCACCCAGCCGGTACGGATCCTCCTCCCGGACGGCACCCACGAGGTCGTACGCCCGTACACCGCCTGGTGGTTGCGCGGCCACCCCGTCCTCGACGGCCGCCGCCCGGCGGGCCTGCTCGCGGCCGGCGGCGACCCCCTCCTGCACGGCCTGTACGACCAGGCCGACGCGACCGGCTTCGACGACGAGCAGGTGCTGCGGGCCCTGGGCGTACGGACGTCCGTGGCCGCCCTTCTCGACGAGCCGGGCGGCGCGGCCGAACTGCTCGACCGGCTCGCGGACCCGGACCGCCCGGTGGGCGCCGCCCAACTGCACGGTCTCTACAGCGCGCTGGCCGAGCTGGACCCGGAACAGGTGACCCTGCCAGACGAGTTGAGGGCGGTCGTCGACGGCCGGGTCGAGGTCGTCGACGCGGCCGACGCGGTCGTCGTCGACTCCCCCGACCTGCTGCCCTTCACGGCGGGCGTCCCGCTGCTCCCCGTACGGCCCGCGCGGGCGGCGGAGCTGGCCGAGCTGTTCCAGGTCCGGCGCCTCAGCGAGTCCGTGACGGGCGAGATCCACTCCGAGGGCACCGAGCACGACGTCCCGGAACCGGTGCGCACCCTCCTCGGCCCGCGCACCCCCGCCGCCTACGTCGAACACGAGGAACTCGTCGTCGACGGCGTGGAGATCGACTGGCGCCTGACCGGCGACGGCGTTCTGCACGCCGCCACCCTGGAGGGCGTCGCCGCCGGCCTGGCCTGGGCGGCCGGCCAGTGGCCCCGCCGCTTCGAAGTGGCCGCCCTGCTGGAAGACCCTTCCAGGACGGGCGAGTTGGCACGGGACCGCTGGTTCGACTGAGCGATCGCCCGCACGAGCGGGGTGCCCCGGATCCACCGGGGCACCCGGGCGGATCCGTCCGCGTGCCCGGATCCCGGCGTCCGGACGGCCGTACGAAAATCTCCATCACTTTCGTACAACCCTTCACATCCGTCGTGCATCTGATCATGTGAGCCAACAGGCTCCGTGATCACCTGGGTCCTGCGCGATGGCGATCCGTGAGGAACACCGCCGGCCAGGACCCTCTCTCCTCCCAGGGGAATGCATGCGCATCCGCGCCACTGTGGCCGCCGTTTCCGGCGCCCTGGCCCTGTCCGCCCTCGCCGTGCCGGCCGCGCAGGCCGACGGCCCCTCCTACCGCGAGAGGGCCGCCGAGGCCTTCGCCGCCGCACACGGCGCCTCCGGCAGGTCCGCGTTCACCACCGCCGTCGACGGCGACCTGAACGTGTCCTTCTCCAACTTCAAGATCGCCGCCGCGGTCAAGGTCGGCACCACCGGCCACGTCGCCACCACGGTCACCTACAAGCTGACGCACGGCGCCGAGGTGGACATCCACGCCGAGGACTTCGTCACCGGCCCGTACATCTACAAGGGCGCGTTCGCCGACCCGGACAACATGCTGTTCGGCAACTACCCGGCCACCTGCACCGACACCTCGGCGACCACCGCCACCTGCAAGGGCAACATCGACGTCTACCCGGCCGACGGCGAACTGCTGAACTCCGACGCCGGCAGCTGGAAGGGCGGCGGGCTCGCCCTCGACCACGCCGGCGACGGCTACGCCGACCAGGGCGGCCTCGGCTCCACGCTGGTGCAGCGCAACTCGAAGCTGACCGTCAACGCCTCCCCGGAGCCGGTGAAGAAGGGCAAGACCATCACGGTCACCGGCAAGCTGTCCCGCGCGAACTGGGAGGACAACCTGTACCACGGGTACTCCACCCAGCCGGTGAAGCTGCAGTTCCGCAAGAAGGGCAGCACCGCCTACACCACGGTCAAGACCATCAGGACGAGCACGACGGGCGCCCTGAAGACGACCGTGAAGGCGACCGCGGACGGCTACTTCCGCTACAGCTTCGCGGGCACCTCGACCACCCCGGCCGTCAGCGCCGCGGGCGACTTCGTCGACGTGCGCTGAAGCCACTGACACCGCGGAGGGAACGGCCCGGCCCCGCACCCGGCGGGGACCGGGCCGTCCCCTCGCACCTTCCGCTCCAGATTCTCCGAGGAACCCGCATGCGCGTACGCGCCACCACCACCGTCGCCGCCGTCATCGGCGCCGTCGCCCTGTCCGCCCTCGCCGTGCCGGCCGCGCAGGCCGCGCCGGCCGGTCCGGCGGTCACCTTCTCCAACCTCAAGGTCAACGGCGGCAAGCCCGTCGTCGTCGGCCCCACGGCCCAGGTCACGGTCACCGCGACCTACACCGTGACGAAGCCCGCGAGCCTGAACCCGAACGCCCTCGGGACGGTGCCGGTCCTCTACCGCGGAGCCACGCTCGGCCTGACCTCCGACGACCTCATCGGCGGCGACGACGCCGGCACCTGCACGACGGTCTCCTCGACGGTCCTGAAGTGCACGGCCAAGATCCAGTTCCGCCCGAAGGCCACTTCCAGCGAGGACATCGACCTGGTCAACAGCCAGGCGGGCAGCTGGAAGCTGGGCGCCCTCGCGGCCAACGAGAGCGGCGGGCTCACCTGGCGGGGCGACCTCGGCACCGCCAAGCTGCTGCGCGCCTCGAAGCTGACCACCGACGCCACCCCCGAGCCGGTGAAGAAGGGCAAGACCCTCACCGTCACGGGCAAGCTGTCCCGCGCCAACTGGGACAACAACACCTACGCCGGGTACTCCACCCAGCCGGTGAAGCTGCAGTTCCGCAAGAAGGGCAGCACCGCCTACACCACGGTCAAGACCATCAGGACGAGCACGACGGGCGTCCTGAAGACGACCGTGAAGGCGACCGCGGACGGCTACTTCCGCTACACCTTCGCCGGCACCTCGACCACCCCGGCGGCCACCGCCACGGCTGACTTCGTCGACGTGCGCTGACCCGACCGGCCGGCCGGGGGCCCGGCTCCGCGACCAGCGGAGTGCGGGCCCTTCCCGTCCGCGAGGACGCGGCGCGGCGGCCCCGCGCCGGTGTCGGCCCCGCGCCGGTGTCGGGACCGCGCCGGTGTCGGGACCGCGACCGCGGGTGCGCCGCCGGGCCGGACCTAAGCCGGCACACGGCGGCCGATCCACCTCCACAGGAGTTCCAGGACGGCCGCCGCGACCGCGGCGACACCCACCGCCGTCCACGGCATGGTCATTCCGACCAGCTTCAGCGCGAAGAAGTCCTGGAGCCACGGCACCGCCAGCACGAGCACGAAGGCCGCGCCCATGGACACCACCAGCAGGACCCGCCACCAGGTGTAGGGCCGGGCGATGATCGCCAGCACCCACATCGAGATCAGGAACAGGGTCAGCGTCGCCGCGCTCGTCTCGGCCTCCAACGACCCCGCCCCGGTGTAGTGGTGCCGGGCGACCAGGTACGTCACGAAGGTCGCCACCGCGGCCAGCACCCCGCCCGGGATCGCGTACCGCATCACCCGCCGTACGAAGTGGGGCCGCGCGCGCTCCTTGTTGGGGGCGAGGGCGAGGAAGAACGCCGGGACGCCGATCGTCAGCGTCGACAGCAGGGTGAGGTGGCGGGGCAGGAACGGGTACTCCACCTGCCAGCACACCACCAGCAGCGCCAGCAGCACCGAGTACACGGTCTTCACCAGGAACAGCGTGGCCACCCGCGTGATGTTGCCGATGACCCGCCGGCCCTCCGCCACCACCGACGGCAGCGTGGCGAAGCTGTTGTTCAGCAGCACGATCTGGGCCACCGCCCGCGTGGCCTCCGAGCCGGAACCCATCGCCACGCCGATGTCCGCGTCCTTCAGGGCGAGGACGTCGTTGACGCCGTCCCCGGTCATCGCGACCGTGTGCCCGCCCGACTGGAGGGCGCCGACCATGTCCCGCTTCTGCTGCGGGGTGACCCGCCCGAACACCGTGCCCTCGTCGAGTGCGGCGGCCATCCGCTCCGGCTCGGCGGGCAGCCGGCGCGCGTCCACCGCACGGCCGTCCAGGCCCAGCTTGGCGGCCACGGCGCCCACGGACACCGCGTTGTCGCCGGAGATGACCTTGGCGCGGACGTCCTGCTCGGCGAAGTAGCGCAGGGTGTCGGCCGCGTCGGGGCGCAGTCGCTGCTCCAGGACGACCAGGGCGGTGGCGCGGGCGCCGCGGGCGGCCTCGGGGTCGTCGAGGCCGTGCGGGGTGCGGGCGAGGAGCAGCACGCGCAGGCCCTGCTCGTTGAGCCGCTCCGTCTCGGCGAGGGCGGGGTCACCGTCGGCGAGGAGGACGTCGGGGGCGCCGAGCAGCCACGTGCCGCTCGCGCCGTCGCCCTCGTCGAAGGCGGCGCCGCTGTACTTGCGGGCGGAGGAGAAGGGCAGGGACGCGGTGCGGCGCCAGTTCCCGGTGTCCGGGCAGGCGTCGATGATCGCCCGGAGGGAGGCGTTGGGCCGCGGGTCGGACGCGCCGAGCGCGCCGAGCACCGTGCGGACGTACCCGTCGTCGCCGCCGTCGAGGGCGCGGACCTCGGCGACGTCCATGCCGCCCTCGGTGAGGGTGCCGGTCTTGTCCAGGCAGACGGTGTCGACGCGGGCGAGACCCTCGATGGCCGGCAGTTCCTGGACGAGGCACTGCTTGCGGCCGAGTCGCACGACGCCGATGGCGAAGGCGACGGAGGTCAGCAGGACGAGGCCCTCCGGGACCATCGGCACGATCCCGCCGACGGTCCTCGCGATCGAACCCCTGAGGTCGTTGTCCTTGACGAAGAGCTGGGTGATCACGAGGCCGGTCGCGGCCGGGACCATCATCCACGTCACGTACTTGAGGATCGTGGAGATGCCGGTGCGCAGCTCGGAGTGGACGAGGGTGAAGCGGGACGCCTCCTCGGCGAGCTGGGCGGCGTACGCCTCGCGCCCGACCCTGGTGGCCCGGAAGGCGCCGCCGCCCGCCACCACGAAGCTGCCGGACATCACCCGGTCGCCGGGGTGCTTGACGACGGGGTCGGCCTCACCGGTGAGCAGTGACTCGTCGATCTCCAGACCGTCGGCCTCGACGCACACCCCGTCCACCACGACCTTGTCGCCGGGCCCGATCTCGACGATGTCGTCCAGGACGAGGGAGGAGGTGCCGACGGCGACGGCGACCCCGTCGCGCCGGACGGTGGGGCGGGCCTCGCCGATGACGGCCAGGGAGTCCAGGGTCTTCTTCGCCCGCCACTCCTGGACGATGCCGATGCCGGTGTTGGCGAGGATGACGTACCCGAAGAGGCCGTCCTGCACCGGCGCGACGAACAGCATGACGATCCACAGGACGCCGATGATGGCGTTGAACCGGGTGAAGACGTTGGCCCGGACGATCTCGCCGACCGAGCGGCTGCTGCGGACGGGCACGTCGTTGACCTGACCGCGCGCCACGCGCTCGGCGACCTCGGCGGTGGTGAGCCCGGTCGTCGCGGGGACCCGGGCGGTGGCGGCGGCGTCGGCGTGGGTCATGGCATCGACGGTACGTGCGGACGGGGGCGTTCACCCGCCGGAGTGGCGGAAGATCCGACCTGGGGAGGACGGCCGTCGTGCGGGGGTACTACGTGCCGCCTACGGGTCCCCCGACCCCCACCTCGACCCCGGGCCAGGGTCCGGCCGACTTCTGGCTCCGGGTCCGGGTCCGGCCGACTTCTGGCTCCGGGTCCTCCCGGCTCCCGACCTCCGGTTCCGGGTCAGCCCGACGCCCGGCTCGGGACGCTCCGGCTCCCGGCTCGGGACCCCCGCTCCCGGTCACCGCTGTTCGGCGGTGCCCCGCTTGAGCGCCGCGTCCCGCCTGCGGACGTACCAGATGCCGATGAATCCCAGACCGCCGCCCGCGAGGCAGGTCCACAGCCACCACAGGTGGCCGTGGTCGTCGAACCAGCCGTAGAAGGGCAGCTGGACGAGGAAGAGGGCGAACCAGAGGATCGTGCCGCCGGTGATGGTGGCGACCACGGGGCCCTCCAGGGGCTCCGGCGCCTCGTGCTTGGGGGTCCACTTCGCCATGGGGACAGCCTACGAGGCGATCAGTTCTACGCGCGGAGATGGTGTTCGCCGATTTATGTGTTCATACTGAATCCGTTTGCCTCTGACCATTTTCATTCGTAGGAAGCACCAAAGCGGCATGGGGGATGTCCGCCGGTGATGAGGTTCCACATGTCCACCTCGGCCCCCGCCAAGGTTCCCGCGCCCGGCGAGCCGGGCGGCGCGCCCGCCCACGGCGCGCTCGACCGCTTCTTCCGCATCTCCGAGCGGGGCAGCACGCTGCCGCGGGAGATCCGGGGCGGTTTCGCCACCTTCTTCGCGATGGCCTACATCATCGTGCTGAACCCGATCATCCTCGGCAGCGCGAAGGACATGTACGGGCACCAGCTCGACAACGGCCAGCTCGTCACCGCCACCTGCGTCACGGCCGCGTTCACGACGCTGCTGATGGGCGTCATCGGCAACGTGCCCATCGCGCTGGCCGCCGGCCTCGGCGTCAACTCCGTCGTCGCGCTCCAGCTCGCCCCCCGGATGGCCTGGCCGGACGCGATGGGCATGGTCGTCCTCGCCGGTCTCGTGGTCATGCTGCTGGTGGCGACCGGTCTGCGCGAGCGCGTCATGAACGCCGTGCCGTTCGGTCTGCGCAAGGCCATCAGTATCGGTATCGGCCTGTTCATCATGCTGATCGGTCTCGTGGACTCCGGCTTCGTCACCCGCATCCCGGACGTCGCCCAGACCACCGTCCCGCTCCAGCTCGGCGGCGACGGCCACCTCAACGGCTGGCCGGTTCTCGTCTTCGTCCTCGGCGCGCTGCTGACGCTCGCGCTGATCGTCCGCAAGGTGCCGGGCGCGATCCTCATCTCGATCGTCGCGATGACCGCGCTGGCGCTGATCATCGACGCGGTCGCCACCGTGCCGTCCTGGGGCCTGACCACCCCGAAGTGGCCCGGCAACCCCGTCGCCACCCCCGACTTCGGCCTCATCGGCGAGGTCAGCCTCTTCGGCGGCTTCGGCAAGGTCGGCGTACTGACCGGCGTCCTCTTCGTCTTCACCGTGCTGCTGTCGTGCTTCTTCGACGCGATGGGCACGATCATGGGCGTCAGCGACGAGGCCAAGCTGACCGACGCGCAGGGCCAGATGCCCGGCATCAACAAGGTCCTCTTCGTCGACGGTCTCGCCGTGGCCGCCGGTGGCGCCAGCTCCTCCTCGGCCACCACCGCCTTCGTGGAGTCCACGGCCGGTGTCGGCGAGGGTGCCCGCACCGGCTTCGCGAACGTCGTCACCGGCGGTCTCTTCACCGTCGCCCTGTTCCTGACCCCGATCGCCACGATGGTCCCCTCCCAGGCGGCCACCCCGGCCCTGCTCGCGGTGGGCTTCCTGATCCTGGCCGGCTCGGTCAAGGAGATCGACTGGGCCGACCACACGATCGCGATCCCGGCCTTCGTCACGATGGTGATGATGCCGTTCACCTACTCGATCACCAACGGCATCGGCATGGGCTTCATCACCTTCGCGGTGCTGCGCCTGGCGGCCGGCCGCGGTCGTGAGGTGCCGGTCCCGATGTACGTGGTCTCCGCCGTGTTCGCCTTCTACTACCTGATGCCGGCCCTGGGCCTGACCTGAGCCGCGTGCCTGACCTGAGCCGCGTGCCTGACCTGGGGCGCGTGCCTCGCCCGGACCGCGTGCCCGGCCCGCACCGTACGGCCTCACCCGGACCGCTTCACGCGGCTCAGGTGAGGCCGTAGAACTTCTCCGTCTCCTCGACCGCGGTCTGGAACCGCTCGTCGAAGTCATCGCGCATGAGCGTCCGGACGACGTAGTCCTGGACGCTCATGCCCCTTCTGGCGGCATGGCGCCGGAGCCGCTCCAGCAGCTCGTGGTCTATCCGCAGGCTGAGCACATCGGTCCCCATGGCTACGAGGGTCGCGGCACGATACGGGACGGCGGGTGCCGTTCCGCGCCCGAACCACCCGTTTGAGTGACATTGGGGTGATGTGGCGATTCAGTGGCGCGCGTCACGGGAAGCGGTGCGCCCCGCAGTGTTCCTTAGCCAGAGTAATGAGTTACTCTAAATACATGCCGGACCTCGAACATGGCGACGACGCTGCCGCCGTGAACTCCCTGCGATCTGCCGTGATGCGGCTGTCCCGTCGGCTCAAGCACCAGCGCGTCGACGAGTCACTGAGCCCCACCGAGATGTCGGTGCTGGGCACCCTCTCCCTGTGCGGCAGCGCCACCCCCGGTGAGCTGGCCCGCAAGGAACACGTACAGCCGCCGTCGATGACCCGCATCGTGGCGCTCCTGGAGGCCAAGGGCCTGGTCCGGCTGGAGCCTCATCCCGAGGACCGCCGCCAGAAGGTCGTCACCAAGACCGAGCAGGCCGAGGCCATGCTCGCGGAGAGCCGCGCCAAGCGGAACGCCTTCCTGGCCACCCTGGTCGACGGCCTCGACGAGGACGAGTGGGCGAAGCTGCGCGCCGCCGCCCCCGTCCTGGAGAAGCTCGCACACCTGTAGGCACTTCGCGAGGAGGCGACCCTTTTGAGTTCGGGACCCGGAGCACACTCCGCCCCCGCACCGACCACCCACGACTCTCCCCCCGGCCCGTCCGGGGGCACCCGCAGGTCCTCGATGTTCAGCTCCCTGGGGGTCAGGAACTACCGCCTGTTCTTCGCCGGCCAGGTCGTCTCCAACATCGGCACCTGGATGCAGCGCATCGCCCAGGACTGGCTGGTGCTGAGCCTCACCGGCTCCGCCACCGCCGTCGGCGTCACGACGGCCCTGCAGTTCCTGCCGATGCTCCTGTTCGGCCTCTACGGCGGCGTCCTCGTCGACCGCTGGCCCAAACGCCGCACCCTCCTCTTCACCCAGCTGGCCATGGCCGTCACCGGGATCGCGCTCGCGCTGCTCACCCTCTCCGGGCACGTCGAGGTCTGGCACGTCTACGTCGCCGCCTTCGCCGTCGGACTCGCGACCGTCCTGGACAACCCGGCCCGCCAGTCCTTCGTCTCCGAGATGGTCGGCCCCGACCAGCTCCAGAACGCGGTCAGCCTCAACTCCGCGAACTTCCAGTCCGCCCGCCTCGTCGGCCCGGCCGTCGCCGGCCTGATGATCACCGGGGTGGGCACCGGCTGGGCGTTCCTCGCCAACGGCCTGTCCTTCGTCGCGCCCATCGCCGGACTGCTGCTGATGCGGGGCCGCGACCTGCACGCCGTTCAGCGCGCCCCGCGCGGCAAGGGCCAGCTGCGGGAGGGCCTGCACTACGTCGCCGGCCGCCCGGACCTGATCTGGCCGATCGTCCTGGTCGGCTTCATCGGCACCTTCGGCTTCAACTTCCCCGTCTACCTCTCCGCCTTCGCCGACGACGTCTTCCACGCGGGCGCCGGCTCCTACAGCCTCTTCAATACGCTGATGGCCGTCGGCTCGCTCGCCGGCGCGCTGCTCGCCGCCCGCCGCGGGACCTCCCGGATGCGGGTGCTGATCGCGGCGGCCGTGGCGTTCGGCGTGATGGAACTGGTCGCCGCCGTCGCCCCGTCCCTGTGGCTGTTCGCACTGCTCATGGCGCCGATCGGCATGTTCGGCATGACGGTCAACGTCACCGCGAACACCACCATCCAGATGGGTACCGACCCGGCCATGCGCGGCCGCGTCATGGCCCTCTACATGATGGTCTTCCTCGGCGGCTCCCCGGTCGGCGCGCCGATCGCCGGCTGGATCACCGACGCGTACGGCGTCCGGGCGGGCCTCGCGGCGGGCGGCGCGGTCTCCGCGCTCGCGGCGGCGGTCGTCGGCCTGGTCCTGGCCCGCGTCGGCGGCCTGCGGCTCTCCGTCGGCTGGCGCCGCGGCCACCCGGTCCTGCGGTTCGTCCCGCGGGAACGGCGCGAGGAACTGTCGGCCGCGGTGTGACACCCCCCGGGCCGGTGTCGGTGTCGGTGTCGGTGTCGGGTCCGGTGTCGGCGGCGGAAGGCACACTGGCCCCATGAGACTCTTCGCCGCCGTGCTGCCCCCGCGGGACGTGGCCGACGAACTCGCCGCCGAGGTCGACGCGTTGCGCAGGCTGCCCGGCGCCGACCGGCTGCGCTGGACCGGCCGCCCCGGCTGGCACCTCACCCTCGCCTTCTACGGCGAGGTCGACGAGGAGGCAGTGCCCGAGCTGTCGGCACGGCTGGAGCGGGCCGCGCGGCACACCGGGCCCTTCCCGCTGGCCCTGCGCGGTGGCGGGCAGTTCGGGCACGGGCGGGCGCTGTGGGCCGGGGCCGCGGGCGGGACGGCCGCGCTGCGGCTGCTGGCGGACCGGGCGGAGGCGGCGGGCCGCAAGGCGGGCCTGGACCTCGGCGAGCACCGCCGCTACAAGGCCCACCTGACGCTGGCCCGCAGCCGCGACGCCGTCGACACCCGCCCCTACGTCGACTCGCTGCACACCTTCGCCGGCCGCGAGTGGACCGTGCGGGAGCTGACACTCGTGCGCAGCGACCTGCCGAGGTCCGGAGTGCCCGGGGAGCAGCCGCGTCACGAGCCGGTCGGCCGCTGGGCGCTCGGCGCGGCCGGTTAGGCTCCAAGGGTGGACCCGAAGACCCGGAACCGGATCATGGCCGGTGCGCTCGTACTGATGTTCGTCGTGGTGGCGGTGGCGGCGGCACTCGGCAAGTGACCGCCCGCCGCCGCGCACCGCTGCCGCGGGCCTGACGGGGGCGGCCCCCGGACGTCGGTCCGGTTGCCGCCGGGGCACCCGTGGCCGAGCCCCGGTCAGCCGGGCCGCCGCCCTCTCGGCTCGGCGACCGCCGCTCTCGGCTCACCGGCTGCGGACCCTCCGGTCAGCCGGGCCGCAGCCGTGGATCCGCCGGCAGCGGATCCACGGGCGCCCGGCCACTCCGCCGGCTCACCAGGCGAAGGCCTCCGGTGACGGGCCCGGACCGGGGAACACCTCGTCGAGGCCCGCCAGCAGCTCCTCGCTCAGTTCCAGCTCGACCGCCCGTACGGCGGACGCGAGCTGCTCCGCCGTGCGCGGGCCGACGATCGGGCCGGTCACGCCGGGCCGGGTGAGCAGCCAGGCCAGCGCGACCTCGCCGGGCTCCAGGCCGTGCTTCTCCAGCAGGTCCTCGTACGCCTGGATCTGCTCGCGTGCCTTGGTGTCCTTGAGCGTGTCGGCCGCCCGGCCGCTCGCCCGGCGCCCGCCCTCCGCCTGCTTCTTGATGACCCCGCCCAGCAGACCGCCGTGCAGCGGCGACCAGGGGATCACCCCGAGGCCGTACTCCCGCGCGGCCGGGATGACCTCCATCTCGGCGCGCCGCTCGGCCAGGTTGTAGAGGCACTGCTCGCTGACCAGGCCGATGGTGCCGCCGCGCCGGGCGGCGATCTCGTTGGCCTGGGCGATCTTGTAGCCGGGGAAGTTGGAGGAACCGACGTAGAGGATCTTGCCCTGCTGGACGAGTACGTCGACCGCCTGCCAGATCTCCTCGAAGGGGGTGTCCCGGTCGACGTGGTGGAACTGGTAGACGTCGATGTGGTCGGTCTGGAGCCGCTTCAGCGACGCGTCCACCGCCCGCCGGATGTTCAGCGCGGAGAGCTTGTCGTGGTTGGGCCAGACCTCGCCGTCGGTGCCCATGTTGCCGTACACCTTGGTGGCGAGCACGACCTTGTCGCGCCGCTCGCCGCCCTTGGCGAACCAGTTGCCGATGATGGATTCCGTACGGCCCTTGTTCTCGCCCCACCCATAGACATTTGCGGTGTCGAAGAAGTTGATGCCCGCGTCCAGCGCCGCGTCCATGATCGTGTGACTGTCGGCTTCGTCTGTCTGCGGTCCGAAGTTCATGGTCCCGAGGACCAGTCGGCTGACCTTGAGTCCGGTGCGTCCGAGCTGCGTGTACTTCATGGACCCAAGCCAACGGCTTGGAGTGGGCTCCAAGCAAGGGGAAACGGTCAGTCGCGGGGGAAGGCGTCGGTCTTGAGGGTGAGGTCGACGACGGTCGCCGTCAGGTCGACGGCTCCGCCGAAGTCGACCCTCGTGCACATGACGTAGTGGCCTTCCTTGGGATCGGTGTAGACGTAGCAACGGCCCTGATAGGGATCCACGATGAGATAGACGGGCACCTCCGCGACCGCGTAGGCGGTCTTCTTCGGGCCGTAGTCGTTGATGGCCGTGCCCTGGGAGATGACCTCGGCGACGAACTCGACATCCTCGTGGCGCCAGCGGCCTTCGTCGTCCTTCTCGGCGGAGTCCCGAAGCTTGGCCACGTCCGGACAGAAACCGTTCTCGTGGCCCGGGAAGTCGATACGGACGTCAGAGAAGACCTTGGCCTCCACCCCGAACCGATCCTCGACAGCCCGTACGATCCGGCGGATGATGCCCCAATGGGTGTCCCGTTGCGGTGTCATGAAGACGCTGCCCCCGACGATCTCGACCCTGAATCCTTCGGGGACGGGCATCTGCTCCAGCAGCTCGAACAACTCGTCCAAGCGCCTGGTGTTCGCGTCGGCCATGGCGATCCTGTCGTCTACGACGGTCATCGTGCCGCTCCTCCCCGGCTGCCCCAGCTCAGGCGCAGCCGCGCGGTACAACGATACGCATGGTGACTTGGTCACCCGGCGCACGCGGCACCGCCGCGCGCCTTGCCTGCCCGCCCGGCGTTCAGCCCCCGTACGGCCCGCCCAGCCCCCACCCCTGGTGCAGGGCCTTCGCGAAGGCCGACGCCAACCGGTGTTCGCCGTTCGCGTTCGGGTGGGTGCCGTCGTAGGTGTCGGTGGCGATGTCCCAGGTCTCCGGGACCGGGGCCAGGAGGAGGGGGGAGGCCGGCTCGTCCAGGTCGGCGGCCGTCTTCGCGAGGAGCTCGTTGAAGCGGGTGACCTGGGCGGCGAACGGCTCGTCCCGCGCGGCGCGGATGTTGGGGATCACCGGCAGGAGGACCATGCCGACCTTCGGGTTCGCCGCCCGCGCCCGCTCCACGAAGAGGTGGACGTTGCCCGCCGTCTGCTCGGCGTTGGTGTAGAAGCCCAGGTCGATCAGGCCGAGGGAGACCAGCAGGACGTCCGCCCGGCAGTCGCGGACCGCGTCTTCGACGAGCGGGGCCATGTGCAGCCAGCCCTCGCCCCAGCCGGCCAGGTGGCGGCGGGGGAAGCGGGGATCGGCGTACGCCAGCGACGTGGGGGCGTCCGCCGCCTTGTCGTACAGCGTCTCGCGGGGGCCGACGAGCGTGACCGGGCCCCCGTACGTCACGCACAGGTGCCGCCACAGGCGGTGACGCCAGGTGTGCTCGCCCGCGCTGCCGATCGTCATCGAGTCGCCGACGGGCATGATCCTGAGCATCCGCTCATCATGGGGGATGGGAGTGACGCGTGGGATGTGAGCCGGACCACGAGTCTGTGGCGCGTGGGACGTGAGCCGGGCCGCGCGTCCGTGGCGCGTGGGACGTGAGCCGGGCCGCGAGTCCGTGGCGCGCGGGACGAGGGCCCGCCCGGGAGTCCGCAACACGTGGGCGGGATGGCAGGCTTGGGGCATGCGCCGACCGTTCGCCCTCCTCGCCGGGGCCCTGCTCGTGGGTGCGCTCGCCGCGCCCGCCTCCGCCGCCGACGGGGACAAGAGCTTCACGATCGAGGATCCGAGGATCACCGAGTCCAGCGGTCTGGCCGCCTCCCGGCAGCACCCCGGCGTCTACTGGACGCACAACGACAGCGACGACGGCCCCTACCTCTACGCCGTCGACGGCTCCACGGGCAGGACGGTCGCCCGTCTCACCCTCACCGGCATCGGCACCCCGCGCGACGTCGAGGCGATCTCCGTCGGTCCGGGCAACCGGATCCTCGTCGGGGACGTCGGCGACAACCTCGGCGGCACCTGGCCGTACGTGTGGATCTACGAGCTGCCCGAGCCGAAGGAGCTGAAGGACGCGACCGTGCGCGCCACGCAGTACGTCGTGACGTACTCCGACGGCGCCCGGGACGCCGAGTCGCTGGTCGTCCACCCGAAGACGGGGCGCGTCTACATCATCGACAAGAAGGAGGACGGCGGCCACCTGTACGAGGGTCCGGCCGAGCTCTCCGCCTCCGGGAAGAACGTCTTCCGGCCGGTCGCCCCCATCGACCTGTGGGCCACCGACGCCGCCCTCTCCCCGGACGGCGAACGGCTCGCCGTGCGCGGCTACTTCGGCGGCATCGACTACGACTGGAACGCCGGCGTCCCCAAGCGGCTGGGCCGCCTCGACGTGCCGTTGCAGCGGCAGGGCGAGTCCGTCACCTTCTCCGCCGACGGCGCGAAGCTGATGTACGGCACCGAGGGCGCCGGGGGCGAGGTCCGGGCGGAGGACGCGCCGGGTGACTCGGGGTCCGAGTCGTCCTCCGGCGGCGGTGGTTCGGCGTCCTCCTCCGACGGGGGCGGGGACGGGGACTCCGGGACGAGCGGGAGCGTGAAGGCGGGCGCGGTCGCGGTGGTGGCCCTGTGCCTGGCCCTGTTCGGCATCGGCCGGCTGCGGCGCAGGCGCTGAGGCGCCCGCCCCGGCCCTGGGCCGAGGCGCACCGGGGGGCCGGAAAGCCTGTCCCGGGGCCGGGACATCACCCGCCCCCTCTCGCCCCGGGCCGGCGGGCTCGTCCCGCTCCGGGCCGAGGAGAAGTGCACCAGCTGACGTCGACCATCTTGACGTGTCCATGTGGGCCCCTCTTCCATGGGGGACGCGGTTGTGGGAGCGCTCCCACTCTTTCCGGGCCGCACCCCGAGAGGAAGCAGCGACATGTTCCGCACCCTGCGCAGGGCACTGTGCACGGCCGCCGCCGCACTCCTGCTACCGCTGATCCCCCTGGCCGCGGCCCCGCAGGCGCAGGCCGCGGACACCGGCGGAGCCGGGTACTGGCACACCAGCGGCCGCCAGATCCTGGACGCGTCCGGGCAGCCGGTCCGCGTCGCCGGCATCAACTGGTTCGGCTTCGAGACCTCCGACAACGTCGTCCACGGCCTGTGGTCCCGCGACTACAAGAGCATGATCGACCAGATCAGGACGACGGGGTACAACACCCTGCGGCTGCCGTTCAGCGACGACATCCTCAAGGCCGGCGCCGCCCCCAGCAGCATCGACTTCTCCGCCGGGAAGAACGCCGACCTGCAGGGACTCACCTCCCTCCAGGTGCTGGACAAGATCGTCGGGTACGCCGGCCAGACCGGCGTCAAGGTCATCCTGGACCGGCACCGCCCGGACGGGGCCGGCCAGTCGGCGCTCTGGTACACCTCGACGGTCCCGGAGTCGACGTGGATCGCCAACCTCAAGTCGATCGCCGGGCGTTACGCGGGAAACCCCACCGTCGTGGGCATCGACCTGCACAACGAGCCGCACGACCCCGCCTGCTGGGGCTGCGGCGACACGGCGAGGGACTGGCGGCTGGCGGCCCAGCGCGCGGGGAACGCCGTCCTCTCCGTCAACCCGGACCTGCTGATCTTCGTGGAGGGCGTGCAGACCTTCGAGGGGGTCTCCGGCTGGTGGGGCGGCAACCTGATGGGCGTCGCCCGGTACCCGGTCCAGCTCGACGTCCCGAACCGGGTCGTCTACTCCGCCCACGACTACGCCACCAGCGTGGCCCAGCAGAGCTGGTTCAGCGACCCGGCGTTCCCCGCGAACATGCCCGGGATCTGGGACAAGTACTGGGGCTACATCTTCAAGCAGAACATCGCCCCGGTGTGGGTGGGCGAGTTCGGCACCACCCTCCGGTCGACGGTCGACCAGAAGTGGCTCGCGGCACTGGTGGACTACCTGAGGCCCACGTCGACGTACGGCGCCGACTCCTTCCACTGGACGTTCTGGTCCTGGAACCCCAACTCCGGTGACACGGGCGGCATCCTGAAGGACGACTGGCAGACCGTGGACACGGCCAAGGACGGCTACCTGACGAGCGTCAAGGCGCCGGGCTTCGCGCCGGGTACCGGAGGCGGCGACCCGGGCGACCCCGGTGACCCGGGTGGCGGTACGGCGGCCTGCACCGCCGCGTACACGGTCGGCAGCGACTGGGGCGGCGGCTTCAACGCCGAGGTGAAGGTCGCCAACACCGGTACGACGGCGATCGGTTCGTGGAAGGTGACCTGGACCTGGTCCGGCTCGCAGAAGGTCACCAGCATGTGGAACGCGTCGTACACCCAGAGCGGCGCGACGGTCACCGCGACGAACGCCGCCCACAACGGGGCGCTCGCGGCGGGCGGTTCGGCGAGCTTCGGCTTCGGCGCGGCGCCGGGAGGCGGGGGCGTGCCGAGCGTGAGCTGCACGGCGGGCTGAGCTGCACGACGGCGTGAGCGGTGCGCCGTGGGCGGGGGTGTGGTGGGGCCGGACACCCCTGCCGTGGGGGGGGGGGGGGCCGCCCCCCCCCCCCCCCCCCCCCCCCCCCCGGGGCGGGCCCCCCCCCCCCCGGGGGGGCCCCCCCCGGCAGGGGTGTCCGCCGCCCGGCAACGTCGTCCGGGACGGATGACGTTGTCCACTCCGTGGGACCGGCATCTCGACCCTCGCGTGCGGTGTGTATAGTCCCGCCCCATGGAATCCGGCGTCGAGCTCGTCAAGCGCGCGCACATCGACCTGCTCAGGGTAGCCACGGCGCTCTGTAGCTGATTCCGCACGCCCGACGGGCGGCGCACGCCCGTCAGGGTCCGCGCCCGTCAGGGTCCGCTTCCCTCGTCCCACGCACTTCCGGTGTGTCCGGCGTGGTTCAACGTCGCATCGGCGTCCGTCTTCCGCCCTCGGCCCTCCGCCGTCGGCCCCACGTGACCGCCGGGGCTTCCCCGTTCACCCTCCCCCTCCGCTTCGCCCTCGCGCTTCGCCCGGCGTTCCGCTCGCGTGCCCGACCGCCGCGGCTCCGGCAACTCCGGCGACTCCGGAACCCTTTGGAGATCCCATGACCGTGCGCCTGCACTGGTTCCTGCCCACCACGGGCGACGACCGTGACGTGGTGGGCGTTACCGCCCGCGACTCCCTCCAGTCCCGCGCCACGACTCGTCCGCCCACCCTCGACTACCTCACCCAGGTGGCCCGTGCCGCCGAGTCCGCCGGGTTCGAGGCGGTGCTGACCCCCACCGGCAGCGACTGCGAGGACTCCTGGCTGACCACGGCCGCGCTGATCCCGCAGACCAGCCGGCTGAAGTTCCTGGTCGCCTTCCGGCCCGGCGTCATCGCGCCCCCGCTGGCCGCCCAGATGACCGCCACCTACCAGCGACTGTCCGGCGGGCGCCTGCTGCTCAACGTCGTCACCGGCTCCGACGCCGACGAGCAGCGCTCCTACGGCGACTTCCTCGCGCACGACGAGCGTTACGCCCGCACCGGCGAGTTCCTGCACCTGCTGCACACCGCCTGGCGCGGGGAGGCGTACGACTTCGAGGGCGACCACTACCGGGTGGCGGGCGGGCGGCTGCGCAGGCCGCCGGTGGCCCGGCCGCCGGTCTTCTTCGGCGGCTCCTCCGAGGCCGCGCTCCCGGTCGCCGCCCGGTACGCCGACACCTATCTCACCTGGGGCGAGCCCCCGGCTGCCGTCGCGCGGAAGATCGGCCGGGTGCGCGAACTGGCCGCCGCGGAAGGCCGCGAGCTGTCCTACGGCATCCGGCTGCACGTCATCAGCCGCGACACCGCGGCCGAGGCGTGGGCGGAGGCCGACCGCATCCTCGACGCCCTCGACCCGGTCGCGATCCGGGCCGCCCACGAGCGCTTCAGCCGCTCGGAGTCGGAGGGTCAGCGGGCGATGGCCGCACTGAGCGGCGGACGCACTGACCGGTTGGAGATCCACCCCAACCTGTGGGCCGGTTTCGGGCTGGTGCGCCCCGGCGCGGGCACCGCCCTCGTCGGCAGCCACGAGCAGGTCGCCGAGCGGATCGAGGAGTACGCCGCCCTCGGCATCGAGCACTTCGTCCTCTCCGGACAGCCGCACCTGGAGGAGGCGATCCGGTTCGGCGAGTGCGTCCGGCCACTGCTGACCCGGCAACTCAGCCACGTCTGAAGTTTTTTGACGCCTTCTCACTTCTCCCCTCACTTGAACAAGGACTTCGCCATGACCCGTTCCCTCGACAGAAGGTCCGCCCTGCGTCTGTTCGGCGCCGCCGGGCTCGGCCTCGGTCTCGCAGCCTGCGCAGGACCCGGTGGCGGCTCCTCCGACGCCGCGAGCGGCGCCTCCCCCTCCGGTCTCGCCACCTCCGGAGCCGTGAAGGGGACCGTCTCCTTCGCGCACTGGCGGGCCGAGGACAAGGCGGTGCTCGCCCGCCTGGTCGAGGCGTTCGTGAAGAAGCACCCGGACGCGGGCGTCGAGCAGGACATCGCCCCGTCCGCCGACTACCAGTCCACCGCCCTGCGCCGCGTCCAGGGCTCCAGGACGGGCGACGTGTTCACCGCCTTCCGGGGAGCCCAGTTCCAGCAGATCGTCAAGGCCGGGGTGTACGCGCCACTGACCGGCACCGGCGTCGTCGGCAAGTACCAGCGGAACCTCATAGGCCCCGGCGCGCAGGACGGCACACAGTACGGCCTGCCCTACCAGCTCGTCTTCAACATGCCGCTCGCCAACACCGACGCCCTCGACAAGGCCGGCCACACCGCCGCGCCCGCGGACTGGGACGGCTTCCTGCAGCTCCTGGACGACCTGAAGGCCAAGGGCTACACGCCGCTGGCCTGGCCGGGCGGCGACTCGGCCAACGCGGGCCAGCTGCTGAACGTGATGGTGATGAACAACGCGCCGAGCGACGACGCGTTCGCCCGGATCGAGTCCGGCGCCCTGAAGGTCACCGACGACTGGTTCCTCGGCACGCTGGAGCAGTACGCCGCCCTGCGTCCCTACCTCCAGGAGCGGGCCACCGGGTCGAGCACCGACGCCGTCACCCGGCTGTTCGCCGAGGGCAGGGCCGGTCTGCTGGCCACCGGCTCCTTCCAGATGGCGGGCGTGCGCGCGCTGGGGGCGAAGTTCCCCTTCGACCTCGTCGCCCCCGTCACCACCGCCGCCGGGAAGGCGAAGTACGAGGGCGTCTTCAACACCACCTTCATCCTCGGTGTCAACAGCGCCTCCACGGTGCAGCCCGCCGCCTACGCCTTCCTGGAGTTCCTCAGCGACCCCGAGAACGCCGGCGTCTACGCCAACGGCACCGGTCAGCACGTCACCGTCGAGGGCGTCGAGTACACCAACGCCGACCTGAAGGCGGTCGCGCCCTGGCTGACCCGGAAGACGCTGCTCGCGCCGCGCTTCCAGTTCCTGGACCTCGACATCCGCACGGCCGTGGAGAACGCGACCGTGGCGGTCGTCGGCGGCAAGAAGCCGGAACAGGCCGCCGAGGAGGCGCAGCGTGTCATCGACCAGAAGCGGTCGTAGGAGGCGGCGCACGGCGCGGGCACTGTGGCTGTTCCCGGTGCCCGCCCTCGCCCTCTACCTGTCCCTCTTCGCCTACCCGGTCGTCCAGGGCGTGCAGTACGCGCTGACCGACTGGGACGGCTACAGCGCCGGCTACCACGACGTCGGCCTGCGCAACTTCACCGAACTCGCCGGCGGCGACGACATGTTCAGGAACGCGGCGGAGAACAACCTCAAGCTCACCCTCAGCGTCGTCGTCGTCCAGACCGCCCTGGCGCTGCTGCTGGCCCTGTGGCTGGTGCGCACCACCCGCGCCTCGACGCTGCTGCGGGCCGTCTTCTTCCTGCCGACGGTCCTGTCGTCGGTGTCGGTCGCGTTCGTGTGGCGGTTCGTCTACGACCCCGACGGCGGCCTGCTCAACTCGGCGCTGCGGGCGGCCGGGCTGGACTCCTTCCAGTCGGTCTACCTCGGCGACCCGGACACGGCCGTGTTCTGGCTGGCGCTGACCCAGGTGTGGTTCCACGCGGGTCAGATGATGGTCGTCTTCATCGCCGGGCTCCAGGCGATACCGAAGGAGCTGTACGAGGCGGCGGAGCTGGACGGCGCCGGCCGCCTCGCCCGGTTCCGGTACGTGACCTGGCCGCTCGTCGCCCCGGCCACCGCGATCGTCGTCGCCTACACCACCGTCCAGTCGTTCAAGGCGTTCGACCTCGTCCTCGGCCTGTCGGGCAATCCGCCGGGCCCGGCCCTCGACATCCTCTCGACCCGCATCTACACGACGTTCTCCAACAACCAGTTCGGCTACGCGGCCGCCCAGTCGGTGGTGTTCATGGCACTGATCGCGCTGCTCACCCGGGTGCAGCGGCGGGCGACGGGAGGGGCGACCCGATGACCAGGACCGTACGCCCGATCGCGCTGGTGGCGGGCGCCGCCGTCGTCGTACTGCCGCTGCTGGTGGTGGTGTTCGGCACGTTCAAGACGCTGCCGCAGCTGTTCGACGCGCCGCTGGCCCCGCCGTCGTCGCCGACCCTGGACAACTACCGGCGGGCGGTGGAGGAGGGCGGTCTCGGCGCCGCGTTCGCCAACAGCGCCGTCGTCACGGCGGGCGCGGTGACGCTGACGCTGGTGGTGGCGAGCCTGGCCGCGTTCTTCTGCGCCCGGATTCCCGGCCGGGCGGGCTGGGCCGTCTTCGGCGTCCTGGTCGCCGGGCTCGCGGTGCCCGCGCAGGCGGCGATCGTCCCGCAGTACGTCCTCTTCGACCGTCTCGGGCTGACCGACAGCCTGCTCGGGCTGGTCCTCGTCGACGCGGTGACGACCCTGCCGACGGCCGTGTTCATCCTGGGCGGTTTCCTGCGCACGATCCCCGAGGAGCTGTACGAGGCCGCCGAGCTGGACGGGGCCTCGCCGCTGCGGGCGTTCCGCTCGATCGCGCTGCCGCTGACCCGGCCGGCCCTCGCCACCACCGGCATCTTCCTGTTCGTGATGGACTGGAACGACCTGCTCTACCCGCTGCTGTTCATCCGCTCCCAGGAGCACCGCACCCTGCCGCTGGCACTGCTCGAATTCCAGGGCGAGTTCCTCACGCAGTACCCCCTGCTGTTCGCGGGCGTCGTCATCGCCTCGGCCCCGGTGGTCGTCGTCTACGTCCTGCTGCAGCGCCACTTCGTGGCGGGCCTGACGACGGGGGCGGTGCGGGGGTAGGTACGGCGCGGCGCCGGTGCGGCGCGCGTCGGTAGGGCGCGGTGCCGGTGCGGGGCGGCACCGGCACCGGCACCGGCACCGGCACCGGCACCGGCGTGACGGGGCGGCACAGGCCGGGCGCCGCCCGCCGTGACGGTGCGGGAGGACGTCAGCCGCTTTCCCGCACCACCAGCCGGTGGCCCGCCACCAGCACGCGCGGCTGGGTCGCGCGGACGCCGTCGACGGTCCGCAGCAGGGCCGTCACGGCGAGGCGGGCCGGCTCCCGCTTGTCGGGGGCCACGGTGGTCAGCGGCGGCGCCGTGTAGCGGGCCGCCTCGATGTCGTCGAAGCCGACGACCGCGAGGTCGCGGGGCACGGAGAGACCGCGTTCGCGCGCCGCGTGCAGCACGCCCTCCGCCAATGTGTCGGCGAAGCAGAACACCGCGTCGGGCGGTTCGGGCAGGTCGAGCAGCGCGTGCCCGGCGGCGACGCCGTCGGCCCGGTGGTAGGCGGCGACGGCCGGGGCGAGCGCCTCGTCGTGGGCGAGGCCCGCCGCCGCGAGGGCCTGGCGGTGGCCGGTCAGCCGGGTGGCCGAGGTGGCCGCGTGCGGCGCGGTCTGCCGGCCGACCACCGCGATCCGCCGCCGCCCGCGGGCCGGCAGATGGGCGGTCGCCTCGCGGGCCGCGCCGGTGTTGTCGACGGTGACGTGCGGGCAGGGCAGGTCGTGGACGCGTTCGCCGAGCAGCACCAGCGGCGTGCGGGCCGGAACGCGGGCGGCGGCGGCCCGGTCGTCGAGCGCGAGCGGGCTGAGGATGACCCCGTCGACGAGCGGGTCCGTGCGGCCGAGCGCGATGTCCAGCTCCGCCTCGGGACGGCCGCCGGTCACCTCCACGAGCAGCGTGCAGCCGTGAGCCGCCGCCTCCCGCAGCAGGTGTCCGGTCAACTCCGCCCAGTACGGCATGGTGAGTTCGGGCACGGCCAGCAGCAGCACCCCGCTGCGGCCGGTGCGCAGGCGCCGCGCGGCCGTGTTGGGCCGGTAGCCCAGTTCCTCGACCGCGCGCTGCACCCGCTCCCGCGTCGCCTCCGAGAAACGCCCGGTGCCCCGCACCACGTTGGAGACGGTCCGCATGGACACACCGGCCCGCTCCGCGACCTCCCTGAGCCCTGTCACCGCGCGCATCGCGCCAGGCTAGAGGCGGGGCAGCCGGGCGGACACCCCTGCGCGGGGCAGGACGGGAGGCTGTCACGAGGTGTTCACGCCCGGGTGCGGCCCACCGTCACGCCCGGGCGCGGCCCACCGGTCCGTCGCTGCCGGGCGATGCCCCCGCACGGCAGCGACGAGCGCAACGGGCCCTCGTCCGGGACGGGTTGCACCCGTCACGCCGTGGCCTGCGGTGGTCCGGTCCACACCGGGTCACCTCAGGCCACGGGCCGTGGTGGCCGTGGGCTCCCGCACCCGCGGCCACCACGGCGGACCCGGGTCAGGCGGCCTTCGCCACCCCCTCCCGGTGCCTGCGGATGATGTCCGCGTAGTGGCGTCCGGTGCCCTTGATGGTGCGCGCCTGGGTGCGGTAGTCGACGTGGACCAGCCCGAAGCGCTTGTCGTAGCCGTACGCCCACTCGAAGTTGTCCAGCAGCGACCAGGCGAAGTAGCCGGCCAGCGGGGCCCCCTTGCGGGCCGCGGAGGCGCAGGCCGCGAGGTGTCCGGAGAGGTACGCCCGGCGCTCGGGGTCGTCGACGGTGCCGTCGGGGCGGACGGTGTCCGGGTAGGCGGAGCCGTTCTCCGTGACGTACAGGCGGCGGGCGCCGTACTCGTCGGTCAGGCGCAGCAGCAGTGCCTCGATGCCGCTCGGGTCGACCTCCCAGTCCATGCCGGTGCGCGGGACGCCGGCGCGGCGTACGGAACGGGCGTACGGGGCGGGGCCGTCGGGGTCGTCGGTCACGGTCGCCGGGAAGTAGTAGTTCAGGCCCAGCCAGTCGAGGGGTGCGGCGATCGTGTCCAGGTCGCCGCTCCGTTCCGGGAGTTCGACGCCGTAGACCTCGCGCATGTCGGCGGGGAAGCCGCGGCCGTGGACCGGGTCGAGCCACCAGCGGTTGGTGTGGCCGTCCACCCGGCGGGCGGCGGCGAGGTCCTCGGGGCGGCCGGAGGCGGGGTGGACGGTGGAGAGGTTGTTGACGATGCCGACCTCGGCGCCGGGCGCCGCCGCCCGGATCGCCTGGACGGCCAGGCCGTGGCCGAGGAGCAGGTGGTAGGAGGCGCGGACGGCGGCCGTCAGGTCGGTCAGGCCGGGGGCCATCGTGCCTTCGAGATGGCCGATCCACGCCGAGCACAGCGGCTCGTTGAGGGTGGCCCAGTGGGAGACCCGGTCGCCGAGCCGTCCGGCGACCACCGACGCGTACGCGGCGAAGTGCTCGGCGGTGTCGCGTTCGGGCCAGCCGCCGCGGTCCTGGAGCGCCTGCGGCAGGTCCCAGTGGTAGAGGGTGACGGACGGGGTGATGCCGGCGGCCAGCAACGTGTCGATCAACCGGTCGTAGAAGGCGAGGCCCTTGGGGTTGACCGGGCCGTCGCCGCCCGGCATCACCCGCGGCCAGGCGACCGACATCCGGTAGGCGTTGGTGCCGAGCCGGCGCATCAGGCCGATGTCCTCGCGCCAGCGGTGGTAGTGGTCGCAGGCGATGTCGCCGTGGTCGCCGCCGGCGGTCTTTCCGGGGGTGTGCGAGAAGGTGTCCCAGATCGACGGCGAACGGCCGTCCTCCGCCACGGCTCCCTCGATCTGGTAAGCCGAGGTGGCCGTGCCCCACAGAAAGTCGTGCGGGAGTGCGGCGAGGTCGATGGTCACGGAAGTCCTTTCGGGATCACGGAGGTTGTTCACTTCACCGCTCCTGCCGTCAGGCCGGCGACGAGGTAGCGCTGCAGGAGGAGGAAGCCGGCCACCACGGGCACGCTGATGACCAGCGAGGCGGCCATGATCTGGTTCCAGTACACGTCGTTGAGGGTGGAGTAGCCCTGGAGCCCGACGGCGAGGGTGCGGGTGGTGTCGTTGGTCATGACGGAGGCGAACAGCACCTCGCCCCAAGCGGTCATGAAGGCGTAGACGGCGACCGCGACGATGCCGGGGACCGCGGCCGGCACCACGACGCGGAAGAGCGCCCCGAGCGGGCCGCAGCCGTCCACCAGCGCCGCCTCGTCGAGGTCGCGCGGCACCGAGTCGAAGTAGCCGATCAGCATCCAGACGGAGAAGGGCAGGGAGAAGGTGAGGTACGTCAGGATCAGCCCGCCGCGCGAGCCGAACAGGGCGATGCCGGTGGCGTTGCCGATGTTGACGTAGAGCAGGAACAGCGGGAGGAGGAAGAGGATGCCGGGGAACATCTGGGTGGACAGGACGGTGACCGTGAACGCGCGCTTGCCGCGGAAGTCGTAGCGGCTCACCGCGTAGGCGCTGAACACCGCGATCACCACCGAGCAGACGGTCGCGGCGCCCGCCACGACCAGCGAGTTCACGAAGTAGCGGGCGAGCGGGACGGTCGACCAGATGTCGATGTACGGCCGGATCGTCAGGTCGCTCGGCAGCCAGCGGAACGTGCCCGAGACGTCCGCGAGCGGCTTCAGTGAGCTGGAGACCATCACGTACACCGGCACCAGGACGAACCGCCGCCGCAGGCCGTCACGGCCAGGGCGAGTGACATCGCGACGGCGCCTGCGGCCGCGGCTCGGAGGGTACGCATGGGTCGGCTCCCAGGTCTCTCATCATGGCTTAATTTAGGACGTGAGTTAAACCTCGGACGCGAGCCGCGTCAAGAGTTTCGACGAGGGTCGTGCAACTCGGTGCGGCTGGTGTCGCCGTCTTTGCCGGGGCTCTCGCGGCCGCTCTCGCCGCGGCTCGCGGCTCGCGGCTCTGGTCGCCACCGGCGGCGGATCTGGTCGTCACCGGCGGCGGGTCTGCGGCGCGGAGTCCGTCGCCACCCG
This sequence comes from Streptomyces sp. NPDC048734, assembly GCF_043198675.1. Taxonomy (NCBI): domain Bacteria; kingdom Bacillati; phylum Actinomycetota; class Actinomycetes; order Kitasatosporales; family Streptomycetaceae; genus Streptomyces; species Streptomyces sp. NPDC048734. Next base: position 173,348 of record NZ_JBICUZ010000005.1, read on the forward strand.
CCCCGCGGCCTTCGTCCGTACGCCCCGGAAGGGTCGGCCTTCGGGGCGTACGGCTCCTACGGCGCCGACCGGTCCTACGGCGCCGACGCCGGTGCCGGTGCCGGTGCCGGTGCGGGGGCGTACCCCGTCGGCCGGGCCGTGAAGGTGCCGCGGCCCTGGGTGCGGCTGCGCAGCCGGGTCGCGTAACCGAACAGTTCCGCGAGCGGCACGGTGGCGGTCACCACCGCCGCGCCGCCGCGCACCTCGGAGCCGGTCACCCGGCCGCGCCGGGCGGCGAGGTCACCGAGGACCCCGCCCACGGCCTCCTCCGGCACGGTGACCGTGACCTCCACGACCGGTTCCAGCAGCACCATCGTGCAGGCCCGCAGGGCCTCGCGGAGGCCGAGCCGGCCCGCCGCGCGGAAGGCCGTCTCGGAGGAGTCCTTCACGTGGGTCGAGCCGTCGGTCAGCGTGACCCGCAGGCCGGTCACCGTGTGCCCGCCCAGGGGGCCCTCGGCGAGGGCGTCCCGGCAGCCGGCCTCGACGGCACGGACGTACTCCTGCGGCACCCGCCCGCCGATCACGGTGGACCGGAAGTCGAACCCGTCCTCCAGCGGTTCCACGTCGAGCACGACGTGCGCGAACTGACCGGCGCCGCCGTCCTGTTTGACGTGCCGGAAGACCAGCCGGGACACGCCGCGGCCGACCGTCTCCCGGTAGGTGACGCGCGGCCGGCCGACGTTGACCTCCAGCCCGTGGGCGAGGCGGATCTTCTCCACCGCGACCTCCAGGTGCAGCTCGCCCATGCCCGAGAGCACGGTCTGGCCGGTCTCGGCGTCGGTGCGGACCGTGAGCGACGGGTCCTCCTCGGCCAGCCGGGCGAGCGCAGAGGCCAGCCGGTCGGCGTCGGTGCCGCGCCGTGGTTCGACCGCGACGGAGACGACGGGATCGGCGACCCCGGGCGGTTCGAGGACCAGCGGGGCGTCCGGCGCGCACAGGGTCGAGCCCGCGCGGGCAGCCTTCAGTCCGATCACGGCCACGATGTCCCCGGCGACCGCCCGTTCCAGTTGGGCGTGCCGGTCCGCCTGGACCCGCAGGATGCGGCCGACGCGCTCGCTCCGGCCTGCGGTCGCGTCCCACAGCGCGGCTCCCTTCTCGATCGTCCCGGAGTACACCCGCAGGTAGGTGAGCCTGCCGGTGGGGGTGGCGTTGACCTTGAACGCGAGGGCCGCGAACGGTGCGGCGGGGTCGGCCGGCCGTCGCTCGTCGGCACCATCGCGCATACCGCGCACAGCCGGCACGTCCAGTGGCGACGGCAGATAGGCGACCACGGCGTCGAGCAACGGCTCGATCCCGCGGTTGCGGTAGGCCGAGCCGCACAGCACGACCACACCGTCACCGGCGTGGGTCAGGTCGCGCAGCGCCGCGGCGAGCGTCCCGGCCGACAGGGTCTCCTGGTCGCAGAACTCCTCCAGCGCGGCCGGATGCCGTTCCGCGACGGCCTCCTCCAGCAGTCGGCGGCGGCGAAGCGCCTCCTCCCGCAGTTCGTCGGGCACGGGTCCCACCACGGCCGCCCCGCCGTCGCCGTCCCAGGTCAGCGCCCGCATCCGGAGCAGGTCGACGACGCCGGTGAAGGCGTCCTCGGCGCCGATCGGCAGCTGGACGACGAGCGGGACGGGGTGCAGGCGTTCCTTGATCGACGCCACTGCCGCGTCGAGGTCGGCGCCCGTGCGGTCCAGCTTGTTGACGAACGCGATCCTCGGCACGCCGTGCCGGTCGGCCTGCCGCCACACGGACTCGCTCTGCGGCTCCACACCCGCGACGGCGTCGAACACCGCGACCGCCCCGTCCAGCACCCGCAGCGAGCGCTCCACCTCGTCGGCGAAGTCGACATGTCCCGGGGTGTCGATCAGGTTGACGCGGTGGCCGTCCCAGTCGCAGCTGACGGCCGCGGCGAAGATGGTGATCCCACGGTCGCGCTCCTGGGGGTCGAAGTCGGTGACGGTGGTGCCGTCGTGGACCTCACCGCGCTTGTGCGTGGTGCCGGTGGCGAAGAGGATCCGCTCCGTGACGGTGGTCTTGCCCGCGTCGACGTGGGCGAGGATGCCCAGGTTGCGTACGGCGGCGAGGTGACGGTCGAGGTTGTTGCGCACGGCCCATGGCCTTTCGAGGCGTGTCTCGTGAAAGGGGCAGCGCGATTACTGACGGGACTACAGTCGTCGTGACGACAGAGCCGCCACCCGGGGCACGGTGTGCCAAAGGGTGTCTCTGTGACGGTGACTGACGTTGCGTCAGACCATCCGGTGCCGGCCGCGCCGCGGGCACCGGACGGACGAGGACACGAGGATCACCTCGTAGCGGGAACGGGGAGCGGCGGCGGTGTGGTCACGCATGGCCGGGCTCCCCTCGTTCGTCGCGGTGCGGCGCGGCCCTGTTCGTGGGCGGCACTCGATGGAGTGAGTGTAGGGAGGAAGGGACCGGTGGGGCACGCGCTTTTCCCGGTCCCCCGGGAGACCCGGGTCGAACTGGGCGGTCAGGACGGGTAGAAGTGCCGTCGTACCTTCCTCAGCCACGCGTCGGCGGCCCTCTCGTCGGGCTGTTCGGGCAGCACACTGCGGGCTTCGTCGAACGCCGTCTCGTACCGGCGCAGCAGTGGAAGGGCGGCATCGGGATCGGCCGCCACCTGCTCACCGAAGCGGTGGAAGCTCTCCGGGTCGTCGACCCGGATGCCCAACGTGCCCGTGGTGTACAGCTCGTAGCCCTGTCCGCACAACCGCTTGAGGTGCCGGGCGTGCTTGGCGGTCCGCTTGCGCGTGTCCGCGGAGAACGAGCCGTCGCCGCGGCCGAGCAGCCTGCGGAACTGCTGGGTGGCGTAACCGAGGTAGGCGTCCCGGACGCGCCGGGCGCTCAGGAAGGTCGTACGGATGCCGATGAGTTCGTCGCCGAGCGGGGTGCGCACCTCGTACAACTCGTCGGGCAGCCAGGCGAGTTCCGTGACGGTGGGATTGCCGCCGAGCGCGAGCCGGCACCACTTGGCGGCCTCGTGCAGGGTCCGGTCGGGTGCCGTACTGACGTGGGACTCCTTGGGCGGGTGCAGGCCGTGCAGCTCCTCGGTGGGCGCCGCGAACAGGCCGAGCCGGTCCACGTCGGACCCGGCGTGCGCGAGCCCGTAGGCGGTCGAGCCGACCACGCCGGACAGCAGGATGTTCTGGACGGTCACGGACTCCCCCGGTGGTGATCGGCCGACGCCGCGAGAAGGCGGCGGGAGTCGTCATGATGCCCCGGCGACCGGCCCCACCACCTCGCATTTTCCGACCCGCCCCCCGGGACCCGCCGCGGGCCTGTCCGGCCACCGGGTCACCGGACGGCCGGGCCGGGATCGGAGGGCCGGGATCGGAGGGCCGGGACCGCAGGGCCGGGACCGCAGGGCCGGGACCGCAGGGCCGGAGCCGCAGGACCGGAGCCGCAGGACCGGGACCGCAGGACCGGAGCCGCAGGACCGTCGGCCGACAGCGCGACTAGGTCAGGACGCGGCACGGTCGCGCTGCCGGGCGGCGTCCCCACCCACACCGCCGCGCCCGGGGACATCGCCACTCCCTCGTACAGCCTCACCGCCGCGCCCTCGCCTCCCGTCTCCTCCCACCTCCCCCTCCTGCACCCACACCCGCACCCGCACCCGCACCCGCACCCGCACCCGCACCCGGCGTACACCCTCACCCGTATGACTCCCTGCGTTGGTCGAGCGGCCGGGCCGGTGGTGCGGTGGAGGCGAGGGGAGCCGCACGGGCACACCTGCGCCGGGAATCCGTCCCGTCCTCGCACGCCCCGTCCCGACCGTCTCATCCGTCCCATCCGTCCAGTCCCATCCGTCCCATCCGTCCCGACCGTCCTCAGGAGGCAAACGTGATCACCCCTCGCCCGACCGGCCGCCCGTCCCGACCGGCGCGCAATGCCGCCGCGTCGGACCCGGCCGTGCCGCGTACGGCCACGCCCGTCGCCGCGGTGCCCCGCACGGCGGACCGTCGGGCCCGCGCGGTCCGCCCGGTCCGTGTCCTGGCCGCCGCGATGGCCACCGGGACGCTGTTCGCCACAGCGGCCTGTGCCGGCGGGGACGACAACACGTCGGCCGAGTCGGAGACCGCCGCCACCGTCGCCGAGCGGCCCCTCGCCGCGCAGACCACCGCCTCGTCGCCGACCGCCCCCTCGACGCCGACCACCGGCAAGTCGGCCGGCGCCACCCCGTCGCCCACCGCCACCCTCTCGGAGACCGGCGCCCGGAACGCGCTGATCACCGCGGCGGACATCGAGGACGACTGGGTCCAGGTGAAGAACCCGCAGGACTGGCGCGACAAGCTGCTCATCGGGCAGGTGGACGCGGCCCAGTTCGTCACCGGCAAGACCGACGCGGCCGACTGCCAGCGCCTGGTCGACGCCCTCTACGACGAGACCCTGCTCGGCACTCCGTCCGGGGCGTCGGCGCTGAACGGCTTCCAGGAGGGCGACTCCCGGCTGCTGTACCAGGTCGCCGCCTACCAGAAGGCCACGCTGGACAAGTCGATGGACTGGCTGGGGAAGCTGCCCGAGACCTGCGACCAGTTCACCCTGACCGGCGGCGACAGCGGCGACCGTACCGTCCAGGTCGTGGAGACCTCGCTGCCCAAGGAGGGCGACGCCCGGCAGGGCCTCACCGTGACGGTGAAGGGCACCTCGAACGGCGACCCCGTGACGCTCACCCTGGACGTCGCCGTCGTCCGGGTCGGCGATGATGCCATCACGGTCACCAACGGCGGGCTCGACGGCGCCGACGAGGACACCACCAAGGCCGCCGTGGAGCAGGGCACCAAGCGGCTCGAGGAGGTCCAGGCGGGCCGTACGCCGACCCCGACGCCGAGCATGCTCGACTGATCCCCGACAGAACCCGACCCCCGAACCCGGCCGTCACCCCGCGCAGGAGCAGTCCCTCCCCCGCCGCGCTCACGCTGCCCGTGCGGGGCGGGCGGCGGGGCAACTGGTGCCCCGTGGTGGGACTGCCAGGTCGGTGAGGTAGCTGTCCACGGCGTCCTCCATGCACGGGCCGCTGGTGACGCTGCCGTGGCCGTGGCCCTCGTAGGTGAGGAGCACGCCGCTGCGGCCGAGCTGCCGGGCCACCGAGACCGCCCACGGGTAGCCGGTGGCGGGGTCGTGCAGCGCGTTGGACACCAGGATCGGCGGGGCACCGTGTACGTCCAGACGGTCCTGTGGGTTGGCGGTCGGCGCCCCCAGACACGCCACTGCCATGTGGATCGGCAGCAGGTAAGGCAGGTCGGGCGCGGTCATGTTCGTCATGGCGACGAGCAAGGCGTACTCCTGGTGGTCGCGCACTGGCAGGTGCCAGTCCGAGCAGAAGACCGGGGTGGCCGGATGCAGCGGCGCTGTCGAGGTGGGCGACGCGGGCAGCGGCTTGCTCGCGTCCATCCCCGCGATCGCCGCGGCCAGGCCCGCGTGGTCGGCCTCGTAGAACTTCCGGAACGCGATCTTGTTGACCAGGTCCGAAGACGACAGCGAGGTGCCCGGCTTCGCCGGGTCCGCCAGCTCGCCACGCCCGGCCCGGGCCAACAGGCCCTGCCAGACGGCGCGGACGTCGCGGCCGTGCAGCGCGCAGTCCGCGGCACCGTCGCACCACTTCACGAACTCCTGGAATGAATCCTGTGCCGTGGCCGCCTCGGCCTGCAGGAAGTCACGGGTGGTCGGGACGCTGTGGTCCATGACGCTCTCCAGCACCATCGCGCGCACGCGGCGCGGGTAGGTCTCGGCGTACTGCGCCCCGAGCAACGTGCCGTACGAGCTGCCGTGGAAGGTCAGTTTCCGCTCGCCGAGGGCGGCCCGGAGAGCGTCCAGGTCCCGGACCGTCTGGGCGGTGTCGAGGTGGTCGAACACCGGGCCGGTACGGGCCCGGCAGTCGGCACGGAGCCGCTTGTTGTACGCCATGGTGGCGTCGAAGTCAGCCTGGCTCTTCAGCTCCGGTGACGGCCGCTCGGCAAGCAGGCCGCCGGAGCAGGTCACCGGGTTGCTGCCGCCCACGCCGCGTGGGTCGAAGCTGACGATGTCGAACCTGCGGCGGACCTCTGGGCTGAACCGGCTGATACGGCCCACCACCATCTCCACACCCGAGTCGCCCGGCCCGCCGGGGCCGAACACCATCGAGCCGACGCGTGCGCCGGGGTCGGTGGCCTTGCGGCGGGCCACGGCCAGGTCGAGTCCCGGCCCGTCCGGGCGGGCCCAGTCGACCGGCACCGAGAGAGTGGCGCACTCGGCTCCCGGCTTCTCCGGGTCGTCACACGGCGCCCACCGCAGGACCCCGGTGGCAGACGGCGACGCGTGGACCGCGGGAGCGGTGGCGAGGCCGGTGATGACGGCCATGGCGGCTCCCATGGCCATGGCCGTGCCCCGCATGGCGATGCGCCGCAGTGCGGATCTGCCCCTCAACGGCATGGATCCTCCTCGTGGAGAGAGCGGTTGTGTCAGGCGTGCGGACCCGGCCGGGGCACAGTCGTCACGTTAGGTGCGCTGCCGCCCAAGTGGTGCCCCTGTCAGGGGCTTTTCCAGGTCGGGTCGGGGACCGCTCAGGGGCGTCGGACGCAGGGCGGAAAACGATCAGGGTCGGGTCGGTGCCATGCCATACGGCGGGCGTCTGTGATCTTTGTCGCTGGTTGGGCGGAGTGCCCGATGGGCATGCACTGCGGGTGTTCGTAAAGGTGCTGTCCTTCCTGTGGGGGAAACCGTGAGAGTGTGTGTGATCGGTGCGGGCCTGTCGGGGCTGGCCACGGCACGGGCCCTCAAGGCGGCGGGTGTCGACTTCGTGTGTCTGGAGAAGTCGGCCGACGTGGGCGGCATCTGGCGCCGCCCCGGGACGGGTGAGCGCGGCCCGGGTTACCTGTCACTGCACCTCAACACGACCAAGAAGCTGACCGCTTACGCCGACTACCCGATGCCGGACTCCTACCCGGTCTATCCCCGGCACAGCCAGATGGCCGCCTACCTGCGTTCGTTCGCCGAGTGGGCCGACGTCCTGGACCACGTCGAGCTGGAGACGGCCGTGGAGTCGGTGCGGCAGGAGGCCGACGGTTCCTGGACGGTCGCCGTCGTGGACGCCGGGGGCACGCGCGGCACGCGGAGCTTCACCCATGTCGTCGTCGCGTCGGGGCACAACACCGAGCCCTCGCTGCCCGCGCCGCCGCCCGGTGCGGACACCTTCACCGGAACGATTCTGCACGCCCTGGACTACCGCGACGGCAGCGACTACGCAGGCCAGGAGGTGGTCGTCGTCGGGCTCGGCGCCTCGGCGGTGGACATCGCGGCGGACCTCTCCCGGTACGCGGCGACCACCCTGCTCTCGGTACGCCGGGGCCTGCACATCCTGCCCAAGCAGTTGTACGGCACACCGCTCGACGAGGTGGCCGAGGCGCCGTGGTGGACGAGCATGTCGCTGGAGGAGCAGCGCCGATTCATCGAGCAGGCCCTGCTCGTGGCCCGCGGCAGGCTCTCGGACTACGGCCTGCCCGAGCCGGACCACCCGGTGTTCGCCTCGGCCGTGACCATCTCGGACGAGATCCTCACCCGCATCCGGCACGGCGGGGTCGTCCCCAGACCCGCCATCGCCTCCCTCGACGGCGACCGGGTGGTCTTCACCGACGGGACGTCCGCCCGGGCCGACGCGATCGTGCACTGCACCGGCTACCGCATGGCGTTCCCGTTCCTGCCGTCCGGCTGCCCGATCGGAGCACAGGGCTCGGTCGAGTTGTACAAGCGGGTCGTCGCACCCGGCCACGCCGGTCTGTACTTCGTCGGCCTGGTCCGTCCGCACGGCTCCATCACCCGGCTCGTGGAGGCGCAGTCGCGCTGGATCGCGCGGATCGTCACGGGAGCGGCGGTGCTGCCGGAACCGGAGGTCATGCGCAAGGAGGTCGCCACCTATCTCAGCGGCATCGCGGGCCAGTACGGCCAGGCGGAGGGCTCCTCGATCCAGGTGAACGTGGCGCCGTATCTCCAGGACCTGCAAGCGGAGTGACGATACGTCAGGCTGGGGTCGGCAGGCGGAGGGCTCCTCCGCGGGCCGGCCCCTTCGCCGTGCCGCAGCCCTCGGCTCGCGCGCTCCGCCGCCGCGTCACGTCGCCTGGTCCCCGGGTCGCGGCGGCGGGAGGGGAGCGGTCCGGCGTCATCGGCGTACGGCTCCCCGGGAAGTGTCCCCCGGTACCCGCCGGTTACCGCACGGTCGCGGGCTCGGCGGGCAGCAGGCCGACGGGCGGGCGCACCGCGTACGCCTCCGAGGAGAGGTACGTCGTGACCCGGGGCGGCTGCCCCTGCTGGTGGGCGAGCGCCAGGTAGGCGACGAGTCCCACCCCCTCCTCCGGGTCGCGGTCGGTGAGCGCGGACACGGCCGCCGACAGCGGGGCGGGGTCCTGCCCGTAGCGGCGGAGCAGGGCGGTGGCGCGGGTGAGGGCCTCGCCGTCGTGCGGCGCGTAGTCGCGGACCGGGACGTAGAGGGTGAAGCCGCTGGGCAGGCCGGACGCGCTCTCCGTGAAGGCGTGGCAGGACTGCACGGGTCGCCGCACCGCCGAAGCCGGCTCCGCGCCACTGCCGTCCGCGCCGTCCCGGCCCGCGGCGATGCGGAAGAACTCCTCGTTCTCCTCGGCCTGGGAAAGGCCACCGGTACGGGAAAGGCCACCGGTGCGGCACAGCGCGCCGGTCTCCGCGGCCGACAGGTCCTGGTGGGCGAGGTAGACCTTCACCCTGGGTTCCGCCCAGTCGCCCAGGTCCAGGGCGAAGAACAGGTGGCGGTCGTGCGGCGGCAGTGCCGCGAACGCGTCGTGGTGGCCGAGCCGCCGCAGCGCCTCGCGCACCGTCGCGGCGGCGCGTCCGCGCCCGGTGGCAGCGGGGTTGAGGTAGACCTTGACCTTGGGGACGCCGCCGGGGCGCAGTTCGAGCGCGCACCACAGGGCGAACGGGCCCTCCGGTGACGTCGGCAGGAACAGGTCCTCGAGTTCGTCGAGCCGGTCGGTGGCGACGCCCCAGCGTGCCGCCATCTCGCGGACGGCCCGCAGTCCGAGACGCCCGTTCTGCGTCAGGTCGCCGGCCGCGCAGCCCGGCTCCAGCAGCACCCGGAGCGTGGGCGCCGCGCCCGGCACGAAGGAGAGCGAGAACTCCACCGGGGTGTGGTCGTCGGAGAGGAACGTCGGGTTCGGGGGCGGCAGGTCCAGCGGCCGTGCGGCGGCCGTACCCAGCATGGCGGTGAGGGTACGCGCGTAGACCTGGGCGTCGTGGGTGGTGAGTCCCACGACCTCGCACAGGCGCAGCAGCTGGCGGGTGGTGTGGCCGCCGAGCGTGTCCGTGCCGGCGAGTACCGGCGCGCCGGACCGGGGGGCGGTCACCGGCCCTCCCGCCACGGGCCGGAGCCGACATGAAGATACCCGCCGGTGGGGGCGGGTATCTCGAGGCTCAACACTGCGGGGTGTTGGTGGGGAACGGTGTTGGTGGATATGTGGTCCACGGCAACTCCTCGGGCTGGTGGGACATGCGCATTACCGCATGGCTCACTACCCCTGAGGCTGAACCGTCATACAAGAGTGAAGAGTTGGTCGGTGTTGTGTGAATCACCTCGTCAGCCAGTTGAGGAACTGGCTCCACACTCCAGCGCGTTCGGACCGGGCGCCCGGCTGGGGCTGCTGCGGGCGGGCCGGGGCCTCGGTGTGCGCCGGGGCGGCGGGCTTGCGCGCGGCCACCGGGGTGAACCGTGCGGGCAGCGCGATGAGTCCCCGGTTGAAGGGGCCGGGGCGCCAGGTCAGGCTCTCCTCGGGGACGGCGAGTTCGACGTCGGGAAGCTGGTTGAGGAGGTTCTCCAGCGCCGTCACGGTGATCTGCCGGGCGGGGTCCTTGGACGGGCAGGCGTGCGGGCCGGCGCTCCAGGCCAGGTGGGCGCGGTTGCTGCCCGCCTGGCGGGCGGCCGTCAGCGCGGGGCCGGTGTTGGCGGCGGCGAAGCTGACCAGGACCAGGTCGCCCGCCTGGAACTTCTGACCGGCGAACTCCATGTCGGCGGCCGGGTAGTGCGGGGCGAGGTTCTGCATGGGCGGGTTCTCCCACAGCGTGTCGTCGATCGCCTCGTCGATCAGACCGCCCTGGTTGGCGTACGCGTCGTGGGTCAGCAGCCGGTGCAGGGTGTTGCCGATCAGGTTGCGCAGCGGCTCGTTGCCCCCGACCAGCAGGAGGGCGAGCTGGTGAACCATCTCCTCGTCGGTGAGGGCGGCCTGGTGCTCCATGAGCCAGGAGGTGACGTCGTCCCCCGGCTTGACCCGCTTGAGCGCGACGAGTTCGCCAACGGCGCCGAACAGCACGCCCATCGCGCGCTCGGCGTTGACTCCGTCGAACATGCCGCTGATGCCGTAGACGACGCGGTCGCCGATGTCCGGCGGGCAGCCGAAGAGTTCGTTGAACACGAACAGCGGGAGCTGCTTGGCGTAGTCGCCGAGCAGGTCCGCCGAGCCGCGGGAACCGAACTGGGAGATCAGGTAGTTGGAGACCTGCTCGGTGGTGTGGCTCAGCTTGCGTGTGTCGACGCGGGCCATGCTGTCCGTCACGGCCTGGCGCAGCCTGAGGTGTTCGGCGCCGTCGCTGAACATGCAGTTGGGCCGGTAGGCCAGCACGGGCGCGACCGGGCTGTCCGGCGAGATCTTGCCCTCGTTGAAGTGCCGCCAGCGGCGCGCGTCCTTGCGGAACGAGCCCGAGTCCTGCAGAAGTTGCAGGGCGGTGGCGTAGTCCGTGACGAGGGTGGCCTCGACGCCGGGGGCGAGTTCGACCGGGGCGGTCGGCCCGTAGTGACGCAGGTAGCTGTAGTAGGCCTGCGGGTCAGCGGCGAACTCGGGTCCGTGGAGCGGCACTCGGGCGCCGCTGTGGTGCGCCGGGCACCCGGGCGGGGGCACGGGAGCGGGGGGTTGGTCCATTTCTGCTCCTAGTGGGCACGGTCCTGCAAGTGGCGGACGAGAGTGATGAGCGCTTCGGCCGACGACCGCTCGTCCCGCGCGTCGCAGGTGACGACGGGGGTGTCGTCGAGCAGGTCCAGCGCGTCACGCAGGGCGGTCTCGTCCCGCAGGGGGGAGCCGTCGAAGTGGTTGACGGCGATGGCGTAGTCCAGCCCGTACTGCTCGATCAGGTCGATCACGGCGAACGAGTCCGCCAGCCGTTCGGGGTCGACCAGGACGAGGGCGCCGAGCGCGCCGCGGGCCATGTCCTCCCACATCTGCACGAAACGCTGCTGACCGGGCGTCCCGAACAAGTAGAGCACGACCCGGTCGCTGATGGTGAGGCGACCGAAGTCCATGGCGACCGTGGTGGTGGTCTTGCCCTGGACTCCCTTGAGGTCGTCGACGGACTCGGCGGCCCGCGTCATCGTCTCCTCGGTGGACAGCGGGGGGATCTCGGAGATCGCCCCGATGAACGTGGTCTTGCCCACCGCGAAGTGGCCGACGACGAGGATCTTCACGGCCGTCTGCGACGCGCCCTCACGGACGTACGCCTGTTCATCCAAACTTGGCCCTGAGACCATTCAGCACCTCCTCCAGGATCTCCCGGTCGGCGAGGGGCGCCCGCTGTACGGGCGGGCGGGTGATGAGGTAGCCGCCCTCGGTGAGGGCGGCGAGGAGGATCTTCACCACGCCGAGGGGCAGTTGGGTGTGCCCGGCGATCTCGGCGACCGACAGGTAGCCCGCCGAGCACAGCTCGAGCAGGCTCTGCTCCTCCGGGGACAGCCGGGTCGGCCGCTGCTGGTGGTCGGCTGCCGCCGTCACCAGGGTGATGAGGGAGAGCTGCTCCTCGTCGGGCAGTCCGCGTCCCTTGGTGATGACGTACGGACGCACTAACTCCGGTGCTTGGGGCTCCAGTTCGTCGAAGCCGGTCATGACCGCGCGCCGAGGTTCTCGCGCGGCGGTGTCGTCAGCGCCTTGCCGAGCTGGCCGACGAGCTGCTGCATCCGGAAGGTGATGTCCGCCATGTCGACGTCGGGCGAGGCGGAGACGCCGAGGTAGGCGCCCTCTCCGGCGGAGATCAGGAAGACCCAGCCGCCGTCGAACTCGACCAGTGTCTGCCGCCACCGCTGCTGGGCGTCCTCGCAGAAGAAGGCCAGGGAGCGGCTGAGCGACTGCACACCGCTCATGGCGGCGGCCACCCGGTCCGCGTCGTCCTTTCCGAAGTCCTGCGTCCGGGCCATCAGCAGGCCGTCGGCGGATATCAGGACGGCGTGCAGGGCCCCGGGTATCTCCAGGGCGCTGTCAAGCATCCATGACAGATCGTCGTTCACGAGAACTCATGCCCTTCGCTGCTTGCGCCACGTGTACTGCTGGACTGTTCCGCGGGGTCCGCAGGGGTGGCCCGCCGGCCGGACTGGGTACCGCGCTGGAAGGCGCCCATGATCGCTGCCGTCTCCGCACCCGAGCGGGAGGGAGCGGCGGCGGCCGGTGCGCTGCCGGGCACGATGGCCATCGGCCGCTTGCGGCGCCGCTTGGGCAGGCCGTCGACGGTGGTGCTCGGGGCCGGCGCGGCCTCGGGGCCGCCACGGGTGGGTGCGGCCACGGCGACGGGCGGGACGACCGGCGCCGGCTCCTTCTGCTCGGGTGCGTTGGTGAGCAGGTCGTGCGGCAGGAGCAGGACCGCGCGGACGCCGCCGTAGGGCGAGCTGGAGTCCACCGAGACCTCGAAGCCGAAACGCTCGGCGAGGACGCCGATCACCGCGAATCCGAACTGCGGCGGGTTGCCGAGCCCGGAGACGCCCGAGACGCGGTCGCTGGAGAGGAGTTTCTCCGCGCGGGTCCGCTCCTCGTCGTTCATGCCGACACCGGCGTCGTCCACGACGATGCAAATGCCCTTGGGCACGGTGCGAATGTTGATTTCGACGACGGTGTCCGGGCTGGAATAGCTGGTCGCGTTGTCGAGCAGTTCGGCGAGGGCCAGTGCGACCGGTTCCACGGCGCGGCTGGTGATGCCGAAATCGACCTGCGAGAGAATTTCCACCCGCCGGTAGTGGCGGATCCTGCCCTGGGCGCTGCGGACCACGTCGTAGACCGACGCCACCTCGCGCTGACGTCCCAGCCAGCCGTCACAGAGGACGGCGATGGACTGGGCACGGCGGCCGAACTGGGAGTTCGTGTGGTCGATCTCCAGAAGGTCCTGGAGGATGACCGACTCGCCGTACTTGTTCTGGAGCCGGGAGACGATCAACTGCTGTTCCGCGGCGAGTCCCTGAAGGGTCCGCATGGCGGACTTCAGGACTGTTTTCGTTGCCTCTTCGGCTCTTTCCTGCGCCGCCTCGACGGATTTCGCGTACCCGTTCTCCAGCTCACTGTGCTGAGCCCTGAGATCTGCGAACTCCTGCCTTAACGTCCGCGTCGCCCTCCGCTGACGAACAATGAGGGCGACGGCGACGAGTACGGCGACGAGGAGAGCCCAGAGTACCGGGTTCTGTATGTAATCAGTCATAAGACTCTCTTCAGGCGACTGACGGCCAGTTGCTGCGTTCCCGTCAATGCGGGTGGACCGGCGGGACTGCCCGCATCGGGACCACCGCCCGGACTGTCCCCGTAGTCGGGGATGTCGTCCTTCACCCATCCGCCCGCTCTACAAGCGCCGTGATCGTATCACCACGCGAAGCGGTCACAGACCGCCAACATGGGCGGTCCGGATGAACATTGACGGACCGTCAGTGAACGGGAGCCGGGCCGCTCTCGGCACAACCGATAAACGGGCTTCCGCGGCATTGAGGAGGCAATCGAGGTGTTGGGAGGGTTTCCCCGGTAGTGGACACATCCGGAGACGAGAAAACCCGCCTCCGGGAATCCCGGAGGCGGGTGACTTCTGTGCGGACACTCTCCGCGAACCTTCCCTCACCGAGTGGAACACACTCGATGCGGAGGGTGATGCGTGTCCGAGGGGGGACTTGAACCCCCACGCCCGATAAAGGGCACTAGCACCTCAAGCTAGCGCGTCTGCCATTCCGCCACCCGGACCAGGTGTCTGCCGCTGCGGGTGTTCCCCGCGGCGACATGGACAACAATACCAAGCTTTCGGAGTGCCTCTCACCCGAGTATTCGCTGGCCGGGGGCCTGCGGGGTGTCCGGGCGACGCACGCCCCGCCGCGTCGCGGAGCGTGTCGGGGCGGCCACGGACGCTCCGCTGCCGGGTCCCCGGCCCTCCCCGGCCCTCCCCTGTGCGGATCGGGGAGGGCAGGGGAGGGCCGTCTCACGCGCGCGGGGGCGTCAGCACTTCTCGCGCAGCGAGTGCAGATGCTCGCTCGAACGCCGGGCGAAGGTGAGGGAATCGACCGGGCTGTCGTGTTCCGCCTGCCAGTGGTGGGCGAGCCGCTCGCCCCGCAGCCGGGTCACGGCGGAGATGAACCGCTGGTAGTCGATGTCGCCGTCACCCACGTCGGTCATGCGGTAGCCGTAGGTGTTCGCCGGGTCGCTCACCCCGTCCTTGACGTGGAAGAGCGGGTAGCGGTGCGGCTGCCTGAGGACGTAGTCGAGCGGTTCGAACGGTGCGGGCGTGCCGTCGGGCCGCCGGGAGAAGCGGAACTGGCCCGAGTACGCCCAGAAGATGTCCATCTCGAGGAACACCAGGTCGGGGTCGGTCTCGGCGAGCAGGACGTCGTAGAGGCGGACCGTGGGATCGTCGGTGGCGAAGGAGAACTCCTCGGAGTGGTTGTGCTGGTAGAACTTCATGCCGCGGGCCCTGGCCGCCGCGCCGTAGGTGTTGAACTCCTCGGCCGCGCGCTTCCACGCGTCGACGGTGGAGCCGTAGCGGAACGGGCCGGAGGCGGTGCCGATGTGCCTGAGGCCGAGGGCCTGGGCGTCGTCGAGGACCTTGGTGAGGTTCTGGGCGAAGGTGTAGGCGTTCGGGTCGGCGGAGTGGTAGCCGACGTGGCTGCCGATGGGCGTCAGGCCGTGGTCGCGGGCCAGCCGCTTGAGCTGCGCCAGGGTGATGGGGCCGGCGGAACCCTGTGTGTATCCGGCGAACTCCACCTCGTCGTAGCCGTACTTCTCCAGTTCGGCGAAGACGGGCGCGAAGCCGAGCGTGGAGACCTTGTCCCGCAGGCTGTAGAGCTGGATGCCGAGCCGGCCGGGAGGCAGGACCGGCCGGCCGCGGCCGACGGCCGTCGTGCCGGTCGTCGTCGCGGTCGCGGGGGTGGCGGCGGCGCCCAGCAGGGCGGCGGCGGTGGCGCCCGCGGCGACGCCGAGCATGCCTCGTCTGGTGAGGCGGTGGGTGAGTTCGGGGTCGGGCTGGGAGATGCGGCTCATGCCTGGAACTCCTCGTGGTCGGAGGGCGTTGTCAGTGGTGAGTGCTCCACTTGTGACCTGTCAGGAGAGACCGGCCAGGTGCAGCAGCAAGGACTTCACATCGGTGGCCGCGACCCGGTCACCGACGGCGCGGGGGGTGGAGCAGATGAGGAGCGGGCCGTCGTCGTCGCTCGCGGGGAGGCGGCCGTGGCTGCCGCGAATAGGTGAGGGGTCCAGGGGCACGACCGCCATGCGGTAGCGCATGCCGAGTTTCTTGCGCGCCAGTGCGGTGGCCGCCTTGACCTTGACGTAGGGGTCGAGGGGATCCATGAAGAGTTCGACCGGGTCGTAGCCGGGTTTGCGGTGGATTTCGACGAGCTGCGCGAAGTCGGGCGCGCGGGCGTCGTCGAGCCAGTAGTAGTACGTGAACCAGGCGTCCGGCTCCGCGACGGCGACCAGCTCGCCGGAGCGCGGATGGTCGAGGTGGTGCGCCTTCTTGCCCTCCTCGTCGAGGAGTTCGGCGACGCCGGGCAGAGCGGCGAGGACGGCCCGGGTGGCGTCCAGGTCCTCGGGACGGCGCACGTAGACGTGGGCGATCTGGTGGTCCGCGACCGCGAAGGCGCGGGAGGTCATCGGGTCGAGGTACTCCATGCCGTCCTGGGTGTGGACCTCGAGGAGGCCGGCGCGGCGCAGGGCGCGGTTGATGTCCACGGGCCGGTTCACGCGGGTGATGCCGTACTCGGACAGGGCGACGACGGTACGGCCCTCGGCACGGGCGTCGTCCAGCAACGGGGCCGCGGCGGCGTCGAGGTCGGCGGCCGCCTTCAGGGAGCGCGGGTCGTCGGGGCCGAAGCGCTGCAGGTCGTAGTCGAGGTGGGGGAGGTAGCACAGGGCCAGGTCGGGGCGGCGGGTGCGCGTGATGTGGCGGGTGGCGTCGATGATCCACCGGCTGGAGACCAGGTCGGCGCCGGGGCCCCAGAAGTGGAACAGGGGGAACGTACCGAACTTCTCGGTCAGTTCGTCGTGCAGGGCAGGCGGCCGGGTGTAGCAGTCGGGTTCCTTGCGGCCGTCGGCGTAGTAGACGGGGCGGGGGGTGACGGTGATGTCGGTGTCGGCGCCCATGGCGTACCACCAGCAGATGTTGGCGACCGTGTAGCCGGGGTACGCCCGGCGGGCGGCGTCCCACAGCTTGTCGCCGGCGACGAGGCCGTTGTGCTGGCGCCACAGCAGCACGTCGCCGAGTTCGCGGAAGTACCAGCCGTTGCCGACGATGCCGTGTTCCGAGGGGAGGGTGCCGGTGAGGAAGGTGGACTGGGCGGCGCAGGTGACCGCGGGCAGGACGGTGTCGAGCGGGGCGCGGGAGCCGGACTGGGCCATGGACTTGAGGTGGGGCATGTGGTCGAGGAGACGGGGGGTGAGGCCGACGACGTCGAGGACGAGGAGGGGGGTGGGGCCGGTCATGGGAGCTCCTTCAGGCCGAGGTCCGTCAGGAGGTCGCGGGCCAGGGCCAGTTCGGCGGCGATGCCGTCGGCGAGCTGGGCCCGGCCGCGGGGGCGCAGCTCGGGCGGGAGGGCCTGCCAGGTGTAGGTCTCGACCTCGAGGTGGCGGGCGAGGGGGTGCGGGCCGCCGACGAGCCGGGTCAGGACGGACTTCAGGACGGGCAGCGTGGAGGTGAGGGGCGCGGCGGGGGCCGCGTGCAGCGGGACGTGGAAGTGGGAGCGCCAGGGAGCCGCGTCGGGCAGGGCGTCGTCGGCCAGGGCCTCGTCGAGGTCGTCGGTGCCGCGCAGGCCGGCGGGGGTGGAGGTGCGGGTCTGGTGCAGGAAGCGTGGTTCGGCGAAGGCGGCGAGGGCCTCGCGGACCTCGGGGAGGTGGGGATGTTCGGCGTGCAGGGCGGCGGAGAGCTGGGACTTGACCACGGGCACGCCGGCCCGGGTGAGGTTGTCCAGGGCGGTGTGCGGGTCTTCGAAGGAGGTGGCGAGGTGGCAGGTGTCGACGCAGACGCCGACGCGGTCGTGGGCGATCGCGGTGAGCGGTGCGATGGCGTCACGGGTGGTCTCGACGACGCAGCCGGGTTCCGGTTCCAGGGCGACCCGGATGGAGCGTCCGGTCAGCTCCTCAAGGGCGTCGAGGCGTTCGGCGAGGGTGCGCAGGGCGGTGCGGGCCGTCTCCGCGCGCTGCTCGTCGTAGGCGGTGCGCCAGGCCAGTGGCAGGGTGGAGATGCTGCCGTCGGTGACGTCGTCGGGGAGGAGTCCGGCGAGGACGCGGGCCAGGGAGGTGGTGTGTTCCAGGCGCTCGGGGTCGGCCCAGTCGGGTTTGTAGACCCGGTACTTGACCTCTTCCGCGCCGAAGCCCTCATAGGGGAAGCCGTTGAGGGTGACGACCTCCAGGCCGCGCCGGTCGAGTTCGCAGCGCAGTCCGCGCAGGGCGGCGGGGTCGGTGACGAGGGCGCGCGCGGCGTCCTTGGCGAGCCACAGGCCGATGCCGAGCCTGTCGCGGCCGAGGCGGCGGCGGACCGGCTCGCAGTGGTCGCGGAGCTGGGCGAGGACGCCGTCCAGGGTTTCGGCGGGGTGCACGTTGGTGCAGTAGGCGAGGTGGACGGTGGAGCCGTCGGGGTGGCGGAAGCGCATGGCTCACGCCTCCGTGGCGGGGGCGCAGGCCGGCCGGGGTTCGTCTCGCGGGGCGCCGCGCAGGACGGAGTTGCCCTCGTGGGTGGCGCCGGTGGCGTCGACGTCGAGGTTCAGGCGGCCGCTGAGCCCGTAGAAGGCGACGGGGTTGCGCCACAGCACCCGGTCGACGTCGTCGTCGGTGAAGCCCTCGGCGAGCATCAGGTCGGCGACCTTGCGGGTCTTGAGGGGGTCGCTCCTCCCCCAGTCCGCGGCGGAGTTCACCAGGACCTGCTCGGGGCCGTGGGCGCGCAGGATCGCGACCATCCGTTCCTCGTCCATCTTGGTGTCCGGGTAGACGGAGAAGCCGAGCCAGGCGCCGCTGTCCTTGGCCTCCTTGACGGTGGTCTCGTTGAGGTGGTCGACCAGGACCCGGTCGGTGGGCAGGGCGGACTCGCGGACGACGTCCAGGGTGCGGCGCAGTCCTGCGAGCTTGTCGCGGTGCGGGGTGTGCACCAGGGCGGGCAGGCCGTGGTCGGCGGCGAGCTGGAGCTGGGCGGCGAGGGCGGTGTCCTCGGCGGGGGTCATGGAGTCGTAGCCGATCTCGCCGACGGCCACCACGTTGTCCTTGACGAGATACCGGGGCAGCGCGTCGAGGACGGGCGTGCAGCGCGGGTCGTTCGCCTCTTTCGGATTGAGGGCGAGGGTGCAGTGGTGGGCGATGCCGTGCTGGGCGGCGCGGAAGGGTTCCCAGCCGAGGAGGGCGTCGAAGTAGTCGAGGAAGGAGGCCGGGGAGGTGCGGGGCTGGCCGAGCCAGAAGGAGGGCTCGACGACGGCGCGGACGCCCGCGGCGTACATGGCCTCGTAGTCGTCGGTGGTGCGCGACGTCATGTGGATGTGGGGGTCGAAGATGCGCATCAGGACTCCTTGCCGTGGGGGTCGTCCGTGCCGTGCGGCGGGGTGGCGGGGGCGGACTCGGTCAGGGCCAGGACACGGTGCAGGTCCTCGGGGACGGGGCGGCCTGCGGCGGTGCGTTCCGCGGCGTGGTCGCCGAGCATGCGGGCGAGTTCGCCGTCACCCCGGGCGCGCCGCTCCAGGTCCGCCACGTAGTGGAGGCCGACGCCGGTGAACAGGCACTTCAGGACCGCGTGCCGCCAGGCGTGGGCGTCGAGGTGCCGGGCGGCGTAGGGGCCCAGGGCAGCGGCGACGAGCCGGGTGTCGTTGGTGCGCAGGGCGTCCTCGACGAGCGGGAGGGCGGCGGGGCCGTCGGGCACGAGGTGCGGCAGGGCGTGCAGGACGGCGCGGCGTTCGTCGGCGGTGCCCTGGGAATAGACCCGGCTCAGCGCGTCGGCGTCGGCGTGGGCCGCGTGCAGGATGAGGACGCGGGCGGCGTCGGCGTGGGCGGGGCCGCAGCGGCGGCCTGCCTCGGCCAGGCGCAGCTCCCACACGGAGACGGGCCCGTGGGTGCCGGGGTGGGCGGCGGCCTCGTCCAGGGCCTGGTCGAGCCAGGCCCTGGCGGCTCCGCCCAGTCGGTCGTCGAGGCGGCGGCGCAGTTCGGCGGGCGGGGTGAAAGCAGGGGTGGTGCCGTCACCGGGGGTCACCGGTTTGCCGGTGGTGTCTGCCTCCGGGGTGGCCGGTGTGGCGTGGGGGCGGGTCATGGGGTCTGCTCCCTTCAGGGGTGGCGGAGGGATCGCCGGACGGTGGGGCGGGGACGGAAGGGGCGGCGTGGCGGAGGAACGGGAGGGAGTGGGTGGCGAAGTGGGGGCCCGCGTGGGAGTGGCGGGGCAGTTCGACGACCGTCAGGCCCTGGTAGCCGGTGGCGGCGAGGGCCGCGAGGACGGGCGGGAAGTCGATCTCGCCGTCGCCGAAGGGGAGGTGTTCGTGGACGCCGCGGCGCATGTCCTCGATCTGGACGTGGCGCAGCCAGGGGGCGGCCTCGCGCACGCAGTCGGCGGGCGGGAGGGGTTCCAGGCACTGGCAGTGGCCGAGGTCCAGGGTGAGGCCGAGGGGCTCGGGGTCGCCGAGCGTGCGGCGCAGGTGGTGGAAGTCGGCGAGGGTGGCCAGGAGGTGGCCGGGTTCGGGTTCGACGGCGAGGGGGACGCCGGTGGCGGTGGCGGCGTCCAGGACGGGGGTGAGGGTCTCGGCGAGGCGTCTCCAGGCGGTTTCCTCGTCGGTGCCGGCGGGGACGGTGCCGCTGAAGCAGTGCACGGCGTGCGCGCCGAGATCGGCGGCGACGCGGACCGCCCGCAGGAGGAGGTCGACGCGGCGGGCGCGGTCGTCCGGGTCGGCGTCCAGCAGCGAGGGGCCGTGCTTGCGGCGGGAGTCGAGCACGTAGCGGGCGCCGGTCTCCACGGTCACGCCGAGCCCGAGCGCGTCCAGCCGGTGCGCCACCCGGCGGGTGCGGGCGGCGAGGTCCGGGGCGAGCGGGTCGAGGTGCATGTGGTCGAGGGTCAGGCCCACGCCGTCGTAGCCGAGGTCGGCGAGGAGGACGAGGGCGTCGTCGAGACGGAGGTCGGCGAGTCCGTTGGTGCCGTAGCCGAAGCGGAGGGGAGTGCCGGCGCCCCGGTTCACGTCCCGGGCCCCGTCCACGCGTGCGGCTCGGCCCGTGTCCCGGCCCGTGTCCCCGCCTGGGCCGTGACCGTCGCCGCTCCCCTCCCGGCCCGTGTCCCCGCCCGGGCCGTGACCGTCCCCGGCCTCCTCCCGGCTCACGTGCCGGGCCGGGCGCCCCGTCACGTCCTGACCCACCTCCACGGCCGGGGCACGGGTGTCCCGGTTCACGTACCGGCCCGGACGGCCGTTCCCCTCCCGGCCCGTGTCCCCGCCCGGGCCGTGACCGTCGCCGCTCCCCTCCCGGCTCACGTGCCGGGCCGGGCCGCCGCTCGTGTCCCGGCTCGTCTCCGGGACACGGCCGTCCCCGGTGACGTCCCGGCGCTCGCCCTGGTTCGGGTTCCGGCTCACGTGATGCTCACCTTCCTCATGCCGGCCCTCCTCGCGAACATCCGGCCGGTCGGGGCCAGGGCCGCGACCAGGAGGGACGTGGCGGTCGCGCCGGAACGGGCGGCGAGTGCGGCCTGGAGCGGGATCGTGGCGCGGATGCCGCCGCCGACAGCGCGCTGGGTGAGCGGGGGTGAGGGGTTGAGCGCGGCGTGGAAGTAGGGCCGGGCGGCCGTGGCGGCGTAGGCGGCGCCCAGGGCGGTGGCCAGTGCCGTGGCAGGCGACGTTCGCCCGTGAAGGAGCGGCGGCCGGTGCGTGCTCTCGGCGTGCCGGCCGGAGGCCCTCGTACTGGACGTACTCGGGTCTTCGGCCGGGGCGGCCAGAGTGCGTGCCGGGCGTCGCGACGGGGCGAACGTCGCCTGTCGCGGCACTAGGACGCCGGTGGCCCGGGGCGTGCCCTCGGCCGGGTCGGAGCCCGGCAGGCCGGGGGCGGCTGCTGCCCGCCGGTCTGCCGGGAGTCGGGCGCGGCGGTGGGTGATCAGCCGGGTCAGCGCCCCCGTCGTGGCGAGGGCCGCCAGCGGGACCAGGGCCGAGCCGCCGGTGGTCTCCCGGCGGGACACGGCCGTGACCGCGAGGGTGTGGCTGCCGAGGAGCGCGGCGGAGGGCAGTGCGGCACGGGTGCCGCCACTGGTGGCCGCGGATCCCAGGAGCAGGTCGAGTCCGCGGGCGGCGGCCATGGCCGCGGGACCGGCGGGCGTGTGCTTCAGGGCGAGGTCGTAGGCCCAGACGGTTGCCGCCAGGGGCGCGGCCACCGCGAGGGCGGGCCGTCCCGCGCCGGCGGCGAGCGCCAGTCCGGCGCCGGTGAGAGCGCCGGCGGCGGTGAGGGCGGCGGCCGGAGGGATGCGACCGGACGGCAGCGGGCGGTGCGGGCGCTCCACGGCGTCCTCGGCGCGGTCCGCCCAGTCGTTCAGGGCCATACCGGCCTCGTACAGGCACATGGAGGAGCCGATCGCGAGCAGGGTCCGCGGCCCGGGGCGTGCGCCGGCCGCCGCCGCGCCGGCCAGGGCGTCGCCGGGGACGGTGAAGAGGGCGGGCAGCCTCAGCAGCTCGGCCCACGCCGCCAGGCGGTCCGAGCGGGGTCGGGACGTGCGGGGTCGGTCCGAGCGGGATCGGGACGTGCGGCGCGCGACCGCGTCCCCCGGGGCCCGGCTTTCCGTCGCCCCCGCGCCGGCCAGGGCCCCGGAGAGGGTGAACACCGCGGACAGGCGCAGCGACTTTGCCCACGTGGCCGCGCGGCCCCGGCGGGGGGTGCGGCGCGCGGGAGCGTTCCCGGGGGCCGGGCCGCCGGCCGTCGCCCCGGCCGGGGCGGGCGTGTCCCGGGGAGCCGGGGCGGGCGTGCGGCTCATCGGTGTGTCCCGCGGTCGTCGGCGTCGGCGCCGTCCCGCAGCCGCTCGGCGAAGCGCCTCAGCTCCGTGTACTGCTCGGCCAGGGACGAGGGGCCGTCCCCGACCGGGTCCTTGAAATAGAATCCCAGTTCGCCCAGCGGGCCGGTCAGGCCCTTCTGCCGGGCGCGGGCGGTCAGCCGGGCCAGGTCGAGGACGAGGGGGGCGGCGAGGGCCGAGTCGCAGCCCTGCCAGGTGGTCTGGAGGACCATCCGGGCGCCGAGGAAGCCGTCGAAGGCGATGTGGTCCCAGGCCGTCTTCCAGTCACCCAGCGCGGGCACGTCGTCGATGTGGACCTCGCCCTCGGGGGTGGCGCCGAGGGTGTCGGCGAGGACGCGTTCCTTGCCGGCGTTCTTGGCGGCGGCGGCAGCGGGGTCGGCGAGGGCGGCGCCGTCGCCGCCGCCCAGGAGGTTCGTGCCGGACCAGGCGCGCACGGCGAGGGCGCGCCGCAGGAACATCGGACCGAGCACGGAGCGCAGCAGGGTCTGCCCGGTCTTGCCGTCGCGGCCCGCGTACGGCAGGCCCGAGGAGGCGGCGAGCGGGGCCAACTCGGGGTGGTGCAGGCCCGTGGACGGGGTGAAGTTGACGTAGGGGCAGCCGGCGCGCAGGGCGGCCGCCGCGTAGAGGGAGCTGGGCGGCAGGGTGCCGTCGGTGAGGGCCGGCTCGGTGGAGGCGACGTTGATCACGACGGCGCCCGCGAGGTCCTGGCGGCGCACGAAGTCGCGGATGTCGGCCGCGAACACGTCGATCCACTGGTCCTGGGTGCGGCCGGTGTCACCGGGCGGCGGGCCGCCGGGCCTGATCTCCCGGTCGGCGGCGACGAGTTCGGCGTGCACCGCGGACGGCAGGCCGTGCGGCAGGACGCCGCCGTCGGCGAGGTGCTCGGCGCGCTTGGGCAGCGGGCAGTCGACGGTGTCGTGACCGCCGAAGACGAGGGCCGACAGCGGCGGCAGGCCGCAGGAGGTGAAGTCGGGGGTCTCGGTGACCATGCCGGTCGGCGGGTGGAGCCCGGCGGCGACGGCGGCGCAGCCCGCGATCGCGGTCGTGGCGACGGATCCGCGTGCGCCGATGAGCCAGACGCCGAGGCGGGGGGCCGAGGTGGGAGTGGGGGTGGGGAGGGACGGTTCGGCGGACATGGGCAGCCTCCTTGTCGTACGCGAACCTGGTGCGAGCGCCGGAGGGGGGGACGAGCGGGGTGCCGGGTTCGGGTCCCGGCGGGACGGCGGGCGGAGGTCCGGCGTCCTCCGCCCGCCGCCGTTCTGGTCGCCCCAGGGTCTTTCGTGCGGGTCAGGTCGGGCTCGCGGGCCCCGGCACCGCCCCTCGCCGCGTTGTCGTCGGTCGCCAGGGGTCCGCCCCGACTCCCTCCTCCGCCTTGCGGGACACGGCACCGGACCCCGCTCCCTGATCCGGCCCGACCCGAACGAAAGACCCTAGGAGGGCAGTTCCTTCAGCTGGATGTCGCGGAAGGAGACCTGGTCGCCGGCGCCGTGGTTCTGCAGGCCGATGTGGCCGTCGGTCAGGCTCCGCCCGGGGTCCTTGTTGGTGAAGTCGTTGATCTTGACTCCGTTGAGGAACACCTGGAGGCGTTCGCCCTGGACCTTGATCTCGTAGGAGTTCCACTGGCCGGGCGGGCGCAGGACCTGGTCACGGGCCTTGATGTCCGCCGACTTGAACGAGTAGACGGAGCCCGTGGTGCGGTCGGCCGCGTCCGTGGCGTCGATCTGGATCTCGTAGCCCTTGTTCACCGCGGACCAGGGGTCGTCGGAGGCCGGGAAGCCCACGAAGATCCCGGAGTTGTCGTCGCCCCGCATCTTCCAGTCGAGCTTGAGCGAGTACGACGTCAGCTCCTTGGCCTGGTACCAGAGCAGTCCCATGCCGCCCTCGGACTCCAGGGTGCCGTCCTTGACGTCGAACTTGCCGGGTCCTGCCTGCTTCCAGCCGTCCAGGGTCTGGCCGTTGAAGATCTCCCGGTAGCCCTTGTCCGGCTTGCAGTCCGCCTTCACCTGGCCGGTGGCGTACTGCATGCCGCCGAGCAGATGGGTGCGGAAGGCCTCGTCGGCGTACGACTCCTTGGTGTGGCCGCCGCCGGTGTAGAAGGACCGGCCGCCGCCGTAGCTCTGGCACCAGGCGATCGGGTGGTCGCCCTTCATGGTGCCGCCGTCGTAGGTCGTCTCGTCGAGGGTGGCGAGGACCTTGGCCTGCTCGCGCGGGTTGGTGCGGTAGTTGTACCACTCGTCGGTGCGCTCCCAGGTGTCGCCCAGGTGCGCGGTGGACGGGTGGTCGTGGTCGTGGACGCGCACGGTGGCCTTCTGGACGGCAGGGTGCGAGTCGAAGTAGGCGCCGACGAGGCCGCCGTAGAACTCCCAGTCGTACTCGGTGTCGGCGGCGGCGTGGATGCCCAGGTAGCCGCCGCCGTTCCTGACGTAGTTCTCGAACGCTTTCTGCTGTTCGGCGTTCAGGACGTCACCGGTGGTGGACAGGAAGGCCACCGCGTCGTACTTGGCGAGGTTGGCGGTGGTGAACTGCCGGGCCTCCTCGGTGGCCGTGACCGAGATGCCGGCCGGGGCGCCCAGTTCCTTCAGCGCGGCGACGCCCTCCGGGATGGAGTCGTGGCGGAAGCCGGCGGTCCTGGAGAAGACCAGGACCTTCTTGCCGGCCTTGAACGGCTCGGTGGAGAACTCGAAGTCGTCCACGTCGTACAGCGCGCCCTCACCGCCCCGGAAGACCAGGTAGATCTCCGTGGTCTTCCTCGGCAGCGACCGCAGCGGCACGTCGACGTCCTGGAACGTCTCCCAGCCGCCGGTCGGCGGGATGTACGCCGAGCCGTGCAGCGTGCCGGTGGGCGAGCCGGTGCGCAGCTCGACGAAGCCGCCCGCGCCGCCGGAGGAGGCCCGTACGGTCATCTTCTTCTGCCCGTCGAACCTGTAGGGGCTGAAGGAGATCCAGTCGCCGTCGTCGATGTCGCCGACGGTCCTGCCGCCGTTGGCGCCGGTCTTGTCGATCACCGACACGCCCTGCTGGGCGCCGAAGTGCTCGGCCTGGCGGTGCAGCGGCTGGAGCACGGTGCGGGCGGTGCCGGTCAGCGCCTCCTGGCCGTTCGCCCCGCCGTCGGTGTAACTGGCGCCGACGACGCCGTAGATGTCGGCGTTGGGGTCGTGA
The DNA here is from genome assembly GCF_043198675.1 of Streptomyces sp. NPDC048734. NCBI lineage: Bacteria > Bacillati > Actinomycetota > Actinomycetes > Kitasatosporales > Streptomycetaceae > Streptomyces > Streptomyces sp. NPDC048734. The sequence continues at coordinate 198,758 of NZ_JBICUZ010000005.1, forward strand.
CCGCCGTCCCCGGCGGGCGGCTTGAGGGTGCCCTCACAGCCCGTCTCGCTGGTCAGCTCGTGGGCGTGGGAGTCGTGGCCGAGGCTGTAGGCGACCTTGACCCTGGAGCAGTCGATCCGCTCCTCGGGGTCGGTGACGGTCACCTTGAACGGCACGGGCTCGCCGAAGGCGGCCAGGCTGCCGTTGCCCGGAACGGTGATCTTCACCGTGGGTTCGGTGTTGCCGACCACGATCCGGACGCTGGCGTTTCCGGTGTTGCCCTCGGGGTCCTTCGCGGTGAAGGTCGCGGTGTAGGTGCCGGCCTTCCTGTAGCGGTGGGTGGGGGTGAGGCCCTCGCCCGTGGTGCCGTCGCCGAAGTCCCAGCCGTAGGTGAGGTCCGGGGAGTCGGCGTCCTTGGCGCTGCCGGTGAACCTGACCCTCAGCCCGGCCGCGCCGGACGTCCGGTCCGCGCCGACCTCGGCGATCGGGGAGAAGCCGTCCTCGGCGTTCTCGATCCGGTACAGCGCGGAGTCCTTGTCGCCCTGGAACCAGGACAGGCCGTAGTCCAGGACGTAGAGCGCGCCGTCGGGGCCGAACTCCATGTCCATGATCTGGGTGCCGGTCCACGGGAAGTCGTTGATCTTCGCGACGGACCCGTCGTCGTTCTGCTCGATCCGCTTGATCCAGCGACGGCCGAACTCACCGGCGAAGAAGTCGCCGTCGTACGCCTCGGGGAACTTCACCGAGGACTCCAGGTCGGGGTCGTAGCGGTAGACCGGGCCGCCCATCGGGGACTCGGAGCCGCTGCCGAACTCGGGTACGGAACCGTCGTCGTAGGGGATCCAGGCGGCCTGCGCGGGCGGCAGGTCGACGAGGCCGGTGTTGTGCGGGGAGGTGTTCTCGGGAGCGGCGCAGTCGAACTTCCCGCCGGAGGCGCCGGTGGCGAAGTCATAGTCGTTGTAGGCGTCGTTGTCGCCGGTGCAGAACGGCCAGCCGAAGTTGGCGGGCCCGGTGACCTTGGCGAACTCGACCTGTCCCGCCGGGCCCCGGTTCGGGTCGGCGGCGCCGGCGTCGGGGCCGTAGTCACCCACGTAGATGGTGCCGGTCTTCTTGTCGATGTTCATCCGGAACGGATTGCGGAAGCCCATCGCGTAGATCTCGGGGCGGGTCTTCTCGGTGCCGGGGGCGAAGAGGTTGCCCTGCGGAACGGTGTACGAGCCGTCCTCGGCGACCTTGATGCGGAGGATCTTGCCGCGCAGGTCGTTGGTGTTGCCGGAGCTGCGGCGGGCGTCGAAGGCCGGGTTGCGGTTCGCCCGCTCGTCGATCGGCGTGTAGCCGTCGGAGGAGAAGGGGTTGGTGTCGTCGCCAGTGGACAGGTAGAGGTTGCCCTCGGCGTCGAAGGCGATGTCGCCGCCGACGTGGCAGCAGGTGCCGCGGGAGGCCGCGACGTCCAGGACCTTCTTCTCGCTGGCCGGGTCCAGTGTGCCGTTGGGGTTGAGGACGAACCGGGAGAGGCGGTTGACGCCGTCGAACTTCTCGAAGTCCTCGGCGGTGCCGGTCTCCGGGGCGTCGCCCGCGGGGGTGTCGAGCGGCGGGGCGTAGTAGAGGTAGATCGCCCGGTTGTTCTCGAAGTCCGGGTCGATGCCGACGCCCTGCAGGCCCTCCTCGTCGTGGCTGTAGACATCGAGCCTGCCGGCGACCTTGGTGACGCCGCCCTGGTCGGTGAGGCGCAGCGTGCCGTCGCGCGAGGTGTGCAGGACGCTGCGGTCCGGGAGCACGGCGAGCGACATCGGCTCGCCCGTCTCGGGCTCGCCCTTGGCGAGCGGCACCTGCTGGAACTGCCCCTCTGCGGCTGCCGGTTCGTCGTGCCCCGGGTGGCCGGGGTGGGCGCCGGCCACGGTCGCCGGGGTGCCCACGGCCAGCAGCAGGCCGGTGAACAGGGCGAGACCGGTGCGAAGTCGGGGTCGACGCCTCCTGGCGCCGGTGGATGTGAGTCTGCTTCTGTGCACGAAGTCCCTCCGGGAACGGAGTGGGGCCGTATGGAACAGGTGCGAAGACATGTGGTGCGTGCGGGCGCCGGGGTGCGCCGTCACCCCGGAGGTGTGGGTGTCCTGAACACTTCAGGGACGGTAACCGCGTCCTTCCGGGGCGAACACCCCTTTGACCGGGGCTGGTCAATCTTTTCCTCGACTCAGGAGAAAGCGGGATCCGGGCAGGTCGGATCCGGGGACCGGCGGATGTGCCGGTCCCCGTCCCCGACCTGCCGTCGGGCGCGACTCAGCTGTTGAACGCGGCGTCGAAGGACGCGCTGGGCGGCTCGAAGTCGTAGGCCTTGAGGTGCTTCAGCGCCTCCGGGGCGCCCTGGAGGCGGTCCATGCCGGCGTCCTCCCACTCCACGGAGACCGGACCGCGGTAGTCGATCGAGCGCAGCATCCGGAAGACGTCCTCCCAGGGGACGTCGCCGTGGCCGGCGGAGACGAAGTCCCAGCCGCGGCGCGGGTCGCCCCACGGCAGGTGGGAGCCGAGGCGGCCGTTGCGTCCGTCGAGGCGTCTGCGGGCCTCCTTGCAGTCCACGTGGTAGATGCGGTCGCGGAAGTCCCACAGGAAGCCGACCGGGTCGAGGTCCTGCCACACGAAGTGGCTGGGGTCGAAGTTGAGGCCGAAGGCCGGCCGGCGGCCGACCGCGTCCAGCGCGCGTACGGTCGTCCAGTAGTCGTAGGCGATCTCGCTCGGGTGGACCTCGTGCGCGAACCGCACGCCCTCCGCGTCGAAGACGTCGAGGATGGGGTTCCAGCGCTCGGCGAAGTCCTCGTAACCGCGCTCGATCATGGTGTCGGGGGCGGGCGGGAACATCGCCACCAGGTGCCAGATGGCCGATCCGGTGAAGCCGACGACGGTGTCGACGCCGAACGCGGCCGCCGCGCGGGCGGTGTCGGCGATCTCGGCGGCGGCCCGCTGCCGGACGCCCTCCGGTTCGCCGTCCCCCCAGATCCGGGCGGGCAGGATGGCCCGGTGGCGTTCGTCGATGATGGCGTCGCAGACGGCCTGGCCCACGAGGTGGTTGGAGACGGCCCAGCAGCGCAGGCCGTACTTGTCGAGCAGGGCCCGCCGGGAGTCCAGGTACGCCGGGTCGGCGAGGGCCTTGTCGACCTCGAAGTGGTCTCCCCAGCAGGCGAGTTCGAGGCCGTCGTAGCCGAAGTCGCGGGCCAGCCGGCAGACCTCCTCCAGGGGGAGGTCCGCCCACTGGCCGGTGAAGAGTGTGAACCTGCGCGGCATGCTGGAAGCCTCCTCAGTCGGCGATCGGGGTGTAGACGGAGTTCTTCTCGGCGCTCTCCTCGACCGCCGCGAGGACGCGCTGGACCTGGAGACCGTCGGCGAAGGAGGGCTGCGGCCTGCTGCCCTCGGCGATCGCGTGGACGAGGTCGCGGGCCTGGTGGACGAAGGTGTGCTCGTAGCCGAGGCCGTGGCCCGGCGGCCACCAGCCGTCCAGGTAGGGGTGGTCGGGCTCGGTGACGAGGATGCGGCGGAAGCCGGCGTGGCTGCCGGGCTCGGTGGCGTCGTGGAACCACAGCTCGTTGAGCCGTTCCAGGTCGAAGGCCAACGAGCCGAGTTCACCGTTGAGTTCGAGGCGCAGGGCGTTCTTGCGGCCGGTGGCGTAGCGGGTCGCCTCGAAGGAGGCGAGGGCACCGGAGGCGAAGCGACCGGTGAACACGGCGGCGTCGTCGACGGTGACCGTCCCGGTGGCGGTACCGGCGTCGGTGGCGGTACCGGTACCGGCCCCGGCGGCCAGGCCCTCGGTCGGTCCGCCGGGCAGCGGCCGCCGCCGTACGAACGTCTCGGTGAGCGCGGAGACCCCGGTCAGCCGCTCCCCCACGAGGTGCTGTGCGAGGTCGACGATGTGCGCGCCGAGGTCGCCGAGGGAGCCGGATCCCGCCCGTTCCCGGCGCAGTCGCCAAGTGAGCGGGAACTGGGGGTCGTTGAGCCAGTCCTGGAGGTACGACACCCGGACGTGCCGCAGGCGGCCGATCCGGCCCTCGGCGACCATGCGCCGGGCCAGCGCGGTGGCGGGGACGCGACGGTAGTTGAAGCCGACCATCGACAGCCGGCCCCGTGCCGCGAACGCGGTCTCGGCGGCACGTGCCATGGCCTCGGCCTCCTCGACCGTGTTCGCGAGGGGCTTCTCGCACAGGACGTGCTTGCCGGCGGCCAGCGCGGCGAGCGCGATCTCGGCGTGGCTGTCGCCGGGGGTGCAGATGTCGACGAGGTCCACGTCGTCGCGTGCGATCAGCGCCCGCCAGTCGGTCTCGGTCGTCGCCCACCCGTGCCGGTCGGCCGCCGCGCGGACGGCCGCGGCGTCACGGCCGCAGAGCGCGGCGAGCACCGGGCGCAGGGGCAGGTCGAAGACGCGGCCCGCGGTGCGCCAGCCCTGGGAGTGGGCGGCACCCATGAAGGCGTAGCCGACCATGCCGACGCGGAGCGGGGGTTTGCCGGACTCCGCGCCGGACTTCGCGCCGGCCTCCTCCGGTCCCGCTGACTGCTGCGGCTGTTCCATGCAGGTGTCCTCCTCGTCGTCGTGGCGCGGTGGGGGTGGGCCTGCCGGGCGGGTGGCTCGGGGCGGCCGTCGGTCGGTGTGCGCCCGACGCGTCGGGCCCGGCCCCGGTACGCCCCACCGGCGACACGTGCCGCACGGGGCGGGCGCCACCGGGGGCAGGCACCGTGGTGGTCCGCCCCGCACGGGGACACGTACCGCCGGTGGGACGCCGCTGCGGAACACGCACACCCGGTGGCCGCCTCGCACGAGCACGCGCACGAGCACGCGCACGCCCCGGACGCGTCTCACCGAGAACCGCCGGTGGCCGCCCCCGCTCCCCCGGGCGGAGCCCGTGTCTCACCGGAAGCCGGTGGACATGTACTGGTCGACGTTCTCCTTGTCGACCACCGCCGAGTAGAGGGTGATCGATGCGGGGATCTCGTACTCGGCGAGGCCTGTGGCCCCCTTGCCCTGGCCGAGGGCGCGGGCGAGGTCGATGGCGGAGGCGGCCATGGTGGGCGGGTACAGGACGGTGGCCTTGAGGACGCCGTCGTCCTGTTTGATCGCCTGGAACGCGGAGAGGGCACCCGCCCCGCCGACCATCATGAAGTCGTCGCGGCCGGCCTGCTCGACGGCGCGCAGCGCGCCCACGCCCTGGTCGTCGTCGTGGTTCCACAGCGCGTCGAACTTCGACTGCGCCTGGAGGAGTTGGGCCATCTTCGCCTGCCCCGACTCGACCGTGAAGTCGGCTGCCTGGCGGGCCACCTTCTTGATGTTGGGGTAGTTCTTCAGGGCGTCGTCGAAGCCCTGGGTGCGTTGCTTGGTGAGTTCCAGGTTGTCCAGGCCGGCGAGCTCGACGACCCGGGCGTCGGCCTTGCCCTTGAGTTTCTCGCCGATGTAGTGGCCGGCGTTCAGGCCCATGCCGTAGTTGTCGCCGCCGATCCAGCACCGGTACGCCTGCGGGGTGTTGAAGATCCGGTCGAGGTTGACGACGGGGATGCCCGCGCGCATCGCCTTCAGGCCGACCTGGGTGAGGGCCTTGCCGTCGGCGGGCAGGATCACCAGGACGTCGACCTTCTTGTTGATGAGGGTCTCGATCTGGCCGATCTGCTGGGCGGTGTCGTTGGAGCCCTCGGTGATCTCCAGGGTGACGTCGGAGTACTTCCCGGCCCGGCTCTTGGCGTTGTCGTTGATGGCGTTGAGCCAGCCGTGGTCGGCCTGCGGTCCGGCGAAGCCGATGGTGACCTGCTTGCCGGGCTTGTCGTCCGCGGCCGGGCGGGTGTCGGCGGCGGGTTCCTCGTCCTTGGGGTCATTGCTCGTGCAACCGGTCAGCAGGGCACCGGCCGAGACGGCGGCGGTCCCGAGGAGCAGACCTCGGCGACTGGTGAGGCGGCTCGGAAATCTCATCGGCTCTGGCATGGCGGTGAACCCTTTCCTCAGGTCGTGCTCGCGGTACGGCGCTGGACCAGCACGGCGGCGACGATGATCGCGCCCTTGGCGATCTGCTGGACGTCGCTCTGCAGGTTGTTGAGGGCGAAGATGTTGGTGATCGTGGTGAAGATCAGGACGCCGAGCACGGAACCGACGATGGTGCTGCGGCCCCCGCTGAGCAGGGTGCCGCCGATGATCGCGGCGGCGATGGCGTCGAGTTCGTAGAGGTTGCCGTTGGTGTTCTGGCCCGAGCCGGACAGGATGATCAGCAGGAAGGCGGCGATGCCGCAGCACAGTCCGGACAGCAGGTAGAGGTAGAGCCGCTGGCGGCGTACGTCGATGCCGGCCAGGCGGGCGGCCTCCGCGTTGCCGCCGACCGCGACCGTGCGCCGGCCGAAGGTGGTGCGGTTCAGCACGAGCCAGCCGATGATCGTCACGACTGCGAAGACGATGACGAGGGGCGGCACGCCGAGGACGTACGCGTCGCGCTCGCCGAGGTCGAGGATGCCGTCGGAGGTGACGATCTGCGTCTTGCCGTCGGTGATCTGCAGCGCCAGTCCGCGGGCGGAGGCCAGCATCGCGAGGGTGGCGATGAACGGGACCATCGCGCCGTAGGCGATGAGGAGGCCGTTGACGAGGCCGCAGCCGAGGCCGACGAGGACGGAGGTGAAGAGGACGCCTCCGAAGCCGTACTCCTGGGTGGCGAGCGTGGTGGCCCAGACGGAGGCGAGGGCGACGATGGCGCCGACGGAGAGGTCGATGCCGCCGGAGGTGATGACGAAGGTCATGCCGACCGTGACGACGCCGATCACCGAGGCCTGGGTGAGGACGAGTTGGAGGTTGCGGGTGTCGAGGAACTCGTCGGGTCTGGTGATGCCGCCGATCACGACGAGTACGGCGAGGACGCCGAGGAGTGACAGGGTACGGACGTCGGCGCGGGCCACCAGGCCCCGCCAGGCGGGGGGTCGGGCCCGGGGCGACTTGTCGGTGCTGTCACGCGGCGGGGAGACGGGCTGCGTCATGACGCCGGACTTCCTTCCATGACGAGGTCGAGTACGCGGTGTTCGTCCAGTTCGCGGGCGGGCGCGGTGTGGACCACGCGCCCCTCCCGGAGCACCAGGACCCGGTCGGCGAGGCCGAGGACCTCCGGTACCTCGCTGGAGACGAGCAGTACGGCGAGGCCTTCGTCGGCCAGTCGACGGACGACCGCGTACAGTTCGGCGCGGGCGCCGACGTCGACCCCGCGGGTGGGTTCGTCGAGCAGCAGGACGCGGCAGCCGCGCAGCAGCCAGCGGGCCAGCACGGCCTTCTGCTGGTTGCCGCCGGACAGGGTCCGCACCGGTGCGGACGGGTTGTCGGGGCGCAGCGACAGTTCGCGGGTCGCCGCGCGGGCCGCGCCCCGTTCGGCACCGCGGTCGATCCAGCCGCCGCGCGAGAAGCGGGAGAGGGAGGAGACGGAGACGTTGCGGGTGACGGACTCCAGCATCAGCAGGGCCTGGGCCTTGCGTTCCTCGGGGGCGAGACCCAGCCCGGCGCGTACGGCGGCCCGCACACTGCCCGGCCGCAACGGCTTTCCGTCCACCACGACGCGACCGGCCGTGGGCCGGCGGGCCCCGTAGACCGTCTCCAGGATCTCGGAGCGGCCGGAGCCGACCAGCCCGGCGAGTCCGACGATCTCCCCCGGCCGCAGGTCGAGGTCGAACGGTTCGAACTCACCCTCCCTGGCCAGCCCGCGCACCTCCAGCAGGGGCTTCCCGCGCGTCGCCGGCACGCCGGCCGCGGGCCGCTCGGGGAAGACGTACTCGACGTCGCGGCCCGTCATCAGCGCGACGACCTCGCGGGTGGGTGTCGACTTCGCGGGCAGCCCGCCGGCCACCGCCCGGCCGTCCTTGAGCACCGTGACCCGGTCGCCGATACGGCGGATCTCCTCCAGGCGGTGGGAGATGTGGACGACGGCCACCCCGTCCGCGGTCAGGTCACCGACGATGCGGAAGAGGTTGTCGACCTCGTCCGGGTCGAGGGCGGCGGACGGTTCGTCCATGACGATCAGCCGGACGTCGTGGGAGAGGGCCCGCGCCATGGAGACGACCTGCTGCTGGGCCGCGGACAACTCCCCGACCAGAGCGGCCGGATCGATCTCCGCGTGCCCGAGCCGCCGCAGCAGGGTCTCCGTCGCCCGACGGGCCGTCCTGGTGCGGACGACGAATCCCGCGGCGGTGGGTTCGTGGCCGAGGTGGACGTTCTCCGCCACCGACAGGTGCTCCACCAGGTCGAGTTCCTGGTAGATGGTGGCGATGCCGAGGCGCATGGCGGCGATCGGCGAGCGCAGGGTGACCGGTTCGCCCCGCCAGCGGATGGTCCCGCCGTCGGGCTGGTGGGCACCGGCCAGCACCTTGATGAGGGTGGACTTGCCGGCCCCGTTCTGGCCGAGCAGGCAGTGCACTTCACCGGCCTGGACGTCGAGGTCGACGCCGTCCAGGGCCCGGACGCCGGGGAACGACTTGGTGATGCCGGACATGCTGAGCAGCGGTGGTTCTGGTGCCATGTGGATTCCCCTCGGCGGGCGTGCGGGCCGGAGTCAGGGCAGAACGCCAGGAATCGGGCGCTCTTGAGGTGGCGCGGGGCAGGGGAGGGCGAGACGGGGCAGGACGCTGTGCCGGTGGTGCCGTACGAAGCGGGCTGGCGGGTTCGTCGGATGACTGAGGCGGACGGCCGGTACGAACGGAGTGGCTACGCGGGTGAGAACAGGTGGTCGCTGATGAGGCGGGCCGCGCCGATCACTCCGGCGGTGGGGCCCAACTCGCCCAGGACGATGGGCAGATTGCCGGTCGCCAGGGGCAGCGACTGGCGGTAGACCTGGGTACGGATGGCGGCCAGCAGGGTGTGGCCGAGGCCGGTCACCCCGCCGCCGATCACGACCAGGCCGGGGTTGAAGAACGAGACGAGTCCGGCGATGACCTGACCGACCCGGTCGCCGCCCTCGCGGATCAGGTCGAGGGCGGTGGCGTCGCCCGCGGCTGCCGCGGCGGCGACGTCGACGGCGGTGAGGCCGCCGTTCGTCTCCAGCCGTGCCGCGAGTTCAGCCGACAGGCCCTGCTGGGCCGCTTCCATGGCGTCACGGGCCAGGGCCGCGCCGCTGAAGTGGGCCTCCAGGCAACCACGGTTCCCGCAGGCGCAGGGCCGGCCGTCGGGCACCGCCTGGATGTGCCCGATGTCGCCCGCGCTGCCGGTGGTGCCGCGGTAGACCTGGCCGCCGACGACGATGCCGCAGCCGATGCCGGTGCCGATCTTGACGCACAGGAAGTCGGCGACGGTGCGGGCGACGCCCGCGTGCTGCTCCCCCATCGCCATGAGGTTCACGTCGTTGTCGACCATGACCGGGCAGCCGAGTTCCTGGCTGAGCGCCTCCCGCACGGGGAAGCCGTCCCAGCCCGGCATGATCGGCGGCGCGACCGGCACGCCTTCGGGGAAGCGGACCGGGCCGGGAACGCCGATGCCTGCGCCGTCGAAGCCCTCGGCGAGTCCCGTCGCCTTCAACTTCGCCGCCATGGCGAGCACTTGCTCGAAGACCGCGACCGGTCCCTCACGTACGTCAAGGGGCTGGTTGAGGTGTCCGAGCGTCTCCAGTTCGGCGTTGGTGACGGCGACGTCGACCGAGGTCGCGCCGATGTCCACGCCCAGGAAACGGAGTTGGGGATTGAGCCGGACGTTGTGCGAACGGCGGCCGCCGCGCGAGGCGGCGAGCCCGTCGGCCACGACCAGCCCCGTCTCCAGCAGCCGGTCCACCTCCACGGCCAGCTTGGACCGCGAGAGGTCGACCTGATCGCCGAGCTGTGCACGGGAGTTGGGACCTCCGTCGCGCAGCAGTCGCAGCAACCGGGCCTGATGCGCGTTCGCGGGTCGTGCCGTCATGCGTCTCACGAACCCCTCCCCGCCTCGATCGGCCGCCTGGTGTCCTGCTTTCGAGGGGAACGTAGCAGCGGTCGCCGGGAGGGGGAAGAAGTCGTGCACGGATTGCCGTCAACTTTCTCCACTCACTGGACAAAGGAGTGCTCTGCGGCGCGCCGAGGGCCCGCAGGACACGGGTGCGCGGAGGCAGGGAGGCAGGAGGGGGACGCGGAGGCAGGGGTGGCGGCAGCGGGGCCGGTCCTGGCGCGGGCTCGAGGCAGCTCCGGGTGCCGTCGGGGCGCGGGTGTGGGCGCAGGCTCGGGCGCAGGCGCGGGTGCCGTCGGGGCGCGGGTGTGAGCGCGGGTGCGGGCGCAGGCGGGGCGCGGGCGCCCGGCTACGGCTCCCTGGCGGGCTCCGTCCCCCCTCCTGGGCAGCGCCGGGCGACGGGGCCGACAGCCGGAAAGCCAGTGGTCCGTTGTTCTTCGTCCACAGTCCGCGGATCACTGTGGGCAGAGCCGGGCGGGGCCGGCCGCGTCACGCCGCCCGGATCCGCGACACGCCGTCGCCCGAATCCGCGACACGCCGCCGCCCGGATCCGCGACACCGCCCGTCACGGGCAGCGTACGACCTGCCCCGCGTACGACAGGTTGCCGCCGAACCCGAACAGCAGGACCGGATCCCCGCTGGAGATCGCGCCACGCTCCACCAGCTTGGAGAAGGCGAGCGGGATGCTCGCCGCCGAGGTGTTGCCCGATTCGGTGACATCGCGCGCGACCACGGCGTTGACGGCGCCGATCTTCGCCGCGAGGGGCTCGATGATGCGCAGGTTCGCCTGGTGCAGCACGACGGCGGCCAGGTCCTCCGGGGCGAGGCCGGCCCGCTCGCAGGCCTCACGGGCGAGCGACGGCAGCCGGGTGGTGGCCCACCGGTAGACGCTCTGCCCCTCCTGCGCGAACCGGGCCGGCTGTCCCTCGATGCGCACGGCGTGCCCCATCTCGGGCACCGACCCCCACAGCACCGGCCCGATCCCGGGCTCGGTCCCGACGGGGCAGGCCTCCACCACGGCGGCGCCCGCTCCGTCGCCGACGAGGACGCAGGTGGTGCGGTCGGTCCAGTCGGTCACCTCGGACATCTTGTCGGCGCCGATGACCAGCGCGCGGGTCGCGGCGCCCGCGCGGATCGTGTGGTCGGCGGTGGCGAGCGTGTGGGTGAATCCGGCACACACCACGTTGACGTCCAGCACGGCCGGCCCGGGGATGCCGAGCCGGGCGGCGACCCGGGCGGCCATGTTCGGCGAGCGGTCCACGGCGGTGGAGGTGGCGACCAGGACCAGGTCGATGTCCGCGGGGGTGAGACCGGCCGCCGCGAGCGCCTTGGCGGCGGCGTGCCCGGCCAACTCGTCCACCGGCTCGTCGGGGCCGGCGATGTGGCGCGTGCGGATGCCCACCCGGCTCCTGATCCACTCGTCATTGGTGTCGACCAGTTCCGCCAGGTCCTCGTTGGTGAGTACCTTGGCGGGCTGGTAGTGACCGACGGCGGTGATGCGCGAGCCGTTCATTGGGGGGTCCCCCTCGTTGCCTTGGGTAGCGGGATCCACCAGTCTGATCAGTGACTCACGGGTACGCGGGCACGTGAAGCGACAGGAAACCCGCAGCGGGCTTGTCGGCTTCCCGCTATCCCCTGACGACGGTGTGCGCGTGCCGCGGTGCGGGCCGCGAGCCGGGGCCGCACGTGCAGGACAATGAGATCGTGAAGGTCACCTCGCGGCACGACGGACCGGTGACCCGCGGCGACTTCCGCATCAAGGGCCGTTTCGGCCGCCAGCACGTACAGACACGTACAGAACCGGGGCTGACGACATGGGACGAGTCACCGAACGACGCAAGGTGCTCCGCATCCGCGACGGAGCGGTCTCCAGCCGCCCGGACACGCTGGTCGCGGAGGAGCCGCTGGAGATCCGGCTCAACGGCCGCCCCCTCGCCATCACCATGCGCACGCCCGGCGACGACTTCGCCCTGGCCGCCGGGTTCCTGGTCAGCGAAGGCGTCCTGGCGGAGGGATCCGATCTGCAGAACATCGTCTACTGCGCCGGGGCGACGGTGGACGGGTCGAACACGTACAACGTCGTCGACGTACGGACCGCACCCGGCGTCACCGTCCCCGACATCACCCTCGAACGGAACGTCTACACGACCTCGTCCTGCGGCCTGTGCGGCAAGGCCAGCCTGGACGCGGTGCGCACGACGACCCGCTGGCCCGTCGCCGACACACCGCCGCTCCGCGTCGCGCCGGAACTCCTCGCCGCCCTCCCCGACCGGCTGCGCGCGTCCCAGCGCGTCTTCGACAGCACCGGCGGCCTGCACGCGGCGGCCCTGTTCTCCGAGGACGGCGAGCTGCTGGACGTCCGCGAGGACGTCGGCCGGCACAACGCGGTCGACAAGCTGGTCGGCCGCGCCCTCCAGAACGGCGGCCTGCCGTTGTCCCGGGCGATCCTGCTCGTGTCGGGCCGGGCCTCCTTCGAGCTGGCCCAGAAGGCCGTGATGGCGGGCATCCCGGTACTCGCGGCGGTGTCGGCGCCGTCCTCCCTCGCGGTGGACCTGGCGGCGGAGACGGGACTGACGCTGGTGGGCTTCCTGCGGGGCAGTTCCATGAACGTGTACGCGGGCGAGGACCGCATAGCCCTGCGGACCGCGGCCGCGCGGGGCTAGGGTCCCTCGCCCGGCCCGAGCCCGTGAGCCCGGCCGGCCCCGGACGGGAGTCCCGGTGCGGCCGCCCGCGGCACGGCGGCGGGGCCCCGGCCGGCGGGGAGCGCACCCCGTACCCCCTGCGCTCTCCGTACCTCCTGCGCTCTCCGCGCTCCCTGCGCCGCAGCGGTCCCGCTCCGACCGCGCGCCGCCTCCGGGTGCGCGGTGTCCCGCCTCATCGCCGGTCCGTCCCCGGGTCGGTGGCCGGTGAGTGTGACGCCGGGGCCGCCGCCACGGCGTCGGCCTCCCCCTCCGCTGTCTCCGCCCCCGTCGCTGTCTCCGCCCCCGCCTCGGCCTCCGGGCCGGCCTCCGCCTCCGGGTCGTGCGAGCGGCGTTTGGCGATGACCGCGCAGACCATGAGCTGCATCTGGTGGAACAGCATCAGCGGCAGCACGGCGAGGGAGGCGTGCGCGCCGAACAGGACGCTCGCCATGGGCAGGCCGGAGGCCAGGGACTTCTTGGACCCGGCGAACTGGATCGCGATCCGGTCCGCGCGGTCGAACCGCAGCGCCTTCGCCCCGTACCAGGTCAGCGCGAGCATCACGGCGAGCAGGACGGCCTCGACGGCCAGCAGGGCGGCGAGCCGGGCCGGGCCGACCTGGTGCCAGATGCCCTGGACCATGCCCTCGCTGAACGCGGTGTAGACGACGAGGAGGATCGAGCCGCGGTCGACGTAACCGAGGACCTTCCGGTGCCGGGCGACGAACCCGCCGATCCAGCGGCGCATCACCTGTCCCGCCACGAAGGGCACGAGCAGTTGCAGCACGATCCCGACGACGGAGTCCGCGGAGAAGCCGCCGCCGCTGTTGCCGAGCAGGGCGGCCGCGAGCAGCGGTGTCACGACGATGCCGACCAGGGAGGAGAAGGAGCCGGCGCAGATCGCGGCGGGCACGTTGCCGCGGGCGATCGAGGTGAAGGCGATCGAGGACTGGATGGTCGACGGGACCAGGGTCAGGAACAGCAGCCCTTGCTGGAGGGGCTGCGTGAGGACCACCGGGACGAGGCCCCGGGTGGCCGTGCCGAGCAGCGGGAAGATCACGAAGGTGCAGGCGAGGACGGTGACGTGCAGGCGCCAGTGCCTGAGTCCGTCGAGCGCCTCCCGGGTGGACAGGCGGGCGCCGTACAGGAAGAACAGGAAGGCGATCGCGGCCGTGGAGGAGCCGGAGGCCACGTCGGCGGCGGCGCCGCGGGCCGGCAGGAGCGCCGCGAGGCCGACCGTCCCGAGCAGCAGCAGGATGTACGGGTCGATCGGCATCCGGCTCGGCCGGCGCAGGCGTTTCACGGTGCTCCACTTGCTCGTTCGTACGGGTGCCGTGGGGCGGGAGGGCCCCTGTCCATCGTCCTCCCCGGCCCCGTGATCGGGAATCCGGTACACCGCTCTCACTGTGATCGCGCGGCGTGATGACCGGTACGGTGACCGGTGTGTACGAGCCGTCTCAGCTGCGCACCTTCCTGGCGGTCGCCCAGACCCTGAGTTTCACGCAGGCCGCCCGGCGGCTGGGGCTGCGCCAGTCGACCGTCAGCCAGCACGTGCGCCGCCTGGAGGACGCCGCGGGGCGGACGCTGTTCACTCGGGACACGCACTCGGTGGAGCTGACCGAGGACGGCGAGGCGATGCTGGGTTTCGCCCGCCGGATCCTGGAGGTGCACGAGCAGGCGACGGCGTTCTTCACGGGAACGAGGCTGCGGGGCCGGCTGCGCTTCGGCGCGTCCGAGGACTTCGTGCTGACGCGGTTGCCGGAGATCCTGGAGGGCTTCCGGCACGACCACCCGGAGGTCGACCTGGAGCTGACGGTGGAGCTGTCCGGCACGCTGCACGAGCAGCTCGCGGCCGGGAAGCTGGACCTGGTGCTGGCCAAGCGGCGTCCCGCGGATCCGCACGGCGAACTGGTCCGGCACGACGAGCTGGTGTGGATCGGCGCGGACCGGCTGCGGCTGCACCCGGACCGGCCGGTGCCGCTGATCGTCTTCCCGCCGCCGGGGATCACCCGCGCCCTGGCCCTGGAGGCGCTGGAGCGGCAGGGGCGGGCGTGGCGGATCGTGTGCACGAGCGGCAGCCTGAACGGGCTCATCGCGGCGGCCCGGGCGGGCCTGGGCGTCATGGCGCACTCGCGGGGTCTGATCCCGCCGGGCCTGGTGCGGGTCCCGGAGCGGGCGGGCCTGCCCGAACTGGGCCGGGTGGAGTTCGTCCTGGTGCACGGGCGGCGGCGGACGGCGGCGCAGGGGGCGGCGGACGCCCTGGCGGCGGCGATCCTGGCGGGCGGCGACCGCCTGCACCGGCGCGGCCCCCGTCCGGCGACCGCGGACCGGCCGGACGAGCCCCGCTGAGGGACCGGCCCGGGTGGGCCGGTCCAACGGGCCGGGCGCCGGTGGGTGAGCTGCCCGACCCTGCGCGGGAAGGGCGTCGCCTCCGCGTGCCGGACGCCCTCCAGCCGTCCGAGGGGTCCGCCGAGGTAGGCGTACGGGCCCGCCGCGTCGCGGGCGACGGCGACGGCGACGGCGACGGCAACGGCAACGGCAACGGCAACGGCAACGGCAACGGCAACGGCAACGGCAACGGCAACGATGCGGAAGGGGCCGGCCACGGCGGCGTGAGCGGGCCGGGCAGATCCGGTGGAGATTACGGGACCGGAACTTACTCTTCCGTCAGTTCCCTGTCCGACCCTTCCGCATGTGGGCCCATTTTCCCGCACCGACCAGCGCGGACGAGAGCATCGCCCGCTCTCCGGCCCCCTCCCCTGCCGCGCGGGCGTGGGGTAGCTTTCACGGCGCTGTGCGGCCATGAGAGGCGGGGTGCGGGGTTTGCGCGAGTTCACCAACCCTCCGTTGGCGTCGGCGCCGCCGGTGGGCGGTCTGGCCGACGTCGTCTTCGAGCACGCCCAGGACGACCCGCGGCACGTCGCGCTGGGCCGCAAGGACGAGCGGGGCGACTGGCGGGACGTGACCTCCGCCGAGTTCCGCGACGAGGTCCTCGCCCTCGCCAAGGGACTCCTCGCCGAGGGCGTCCGGTTCGGCGACCGCGTGGCGATCATGTCCCGCACCCGCTACGAGTGGACCCTCTTCGACTACGCCCTGTGGACCATCGGCGCGCAGGTCGTCCCCGTCTACTCGACCTCCTCGGCCGAGCAGTGCTTCTGGATGCTGTACGACTCCGAGGTCACCGCCGCGGTCGTCGAGCACGAGGACCACGCGATGACCATCGCCACCGTCATCGACCGACTCCCCCGGCTGCGCCGGCTGTGGCAGCTCGACGCCGGGTGCGTGCAGGAGCTGTACGACGCCGGCGCCTCCGTCGAGGACGAGGTGGTGCACCGGCACCGGGAGGCGGTGACCCCCGAGTCGACCGCGACGGTCATCTACACGTCGGGGACGACCGGCCGTCCCAAGGGCTGTGTCGTCTCGCACGGCAACTTCATGTTCGAGGCGGACACCGTCGTCGAGCGCTGGGAACCGGTGTTCCACTCCCGCAAGGGCGACGAGGCGGCGACCCTGCTGTTCCTGCCGCTCGCGCACGTCTTCGGCCGGATGGTGCAGATCGCCGCGATCCGCGGCCGGGTCCGCTTCGGCCACCAGCCCCAGCTGCAGGCCTCCGCCCTGCTGCCCGACCTGGCCGCGTTCCGGCCGACGTTCTTCCTCGCCGTGCCCTACATATTCGAGAAGGTCTTCGACGCGGCACGCCGCAAGGCCGAGCGGGAGGGCAGGGGCGGGGCGTTCGAGAAGGCCGTCGAGGTGGCGGTGAACCACGCGGAGGCCGTCGAGGCGAAGGCGTGGGGCATCGGTCCGGGCCCCACGGCGGGGCTGCGCGTGCAGCACCAGCTGTTCGACAAGCTCGTCTACTCCAAGGTGCGCGCGGCCATGGGCGGCCGGGTCCGGCACGCCATGTCCGGCGGCTCGGCGATGGACCGCAGGCTCGGCCTGTTCTTCGCCGGCGCGGGCGTGCAGATCTACGAGGGCTACGGCCTGACCGAGACCACCGCGGCCGCCACCGCCAACCCGCCCGGACGCACCCGCTACGGCACCGTCGGCCAGGCCATCCCCGGCATGACGGTGCGCATCGCGGACGACGGCGAGATCTGGCTGCGCGGCGACAACGTCTTCCAGGGCTACCTCAACAACCCCAAGGCCACCGGCGAGGCCCTGCGGGACGGCTGGCTCGCCACCGGCGACCTGGGTTCCCTCGACGAGGACGGCTACCTCACCATCACCGGCCGCAAGAAGGAGATCCTCGTCACCTCCAGCGGCAAAAGCGTTTCACCGGGCCTGCTGGAGGAACGTGTGCGGGACCACCCGCTGGTGAGCCAGTGCATCGTCGTCGGCAACGACCGGCCGTTCGTCGCCGCCCTGGTCACCCTCGACCAGGAGGCCGTCGAACACTGGCTCCAGATGCGCGGCAGACCGCAGCCGGCACCAGCCGAACTGGTGAACGACCCGGACCTGGAGGCGGAGGTGCGCCGGGCCGTGGTGACGGCGAACACGCTGGTCTCGCAGGCCGAGTCGATCCGCACCTTCCGCATCCTCGCCCAGCCGTTCACCGAGGAGCACGGCCTGCTGACCCCGTCCCTGAAGCTGAAGCGCAGGGCGATCGAGAACACGTACGCCGACGAGGTCGACGCGCTGTACCGGACGTGATCCCCGGCCGACGGATTCCGGGGTCAGGAATGCATGACGCCCCGTGATCGTTGACCATGGGAGTACCACTTGACGGACAACCGAAGGATCAAGAGCTCGTGAGCAGCAAGGTCCCCCCGATCATCCTGAACAACGGCGTCGAGATGCCCCAGCTGGGCTTCGGCGTGTGGCAGGTGCCGGACGACGAGGCCGAGCAGGCGGTGGCCACCGCGCTGGAGGCCGGGTACCGCAGCATCGACACAGCGGCGATCTACGGCAACGAGGAGGGCACCGGCAAGGCACTCGCCGCCTCGGGCGTGGCCCGCGAGGACCTCTTCGTCACCACCAAGCTCTGGAACAGCGACCAGGGGTACGACGCGACGCTCCGCGCGTTCGACGTCTCGCTGGAGAAGCTGGGCCTCGACTACGTCGACCTGTACCTGATCCACTGGCCGCTGCCGGCCCGCGGTTCCTACGTCGACACCTACAAGGCGTTCGAGAAGCTCCTCGCGGACGGCCGCACGCGGGCCATCGGCGTGTCGAACTTCCTGCCGGAGCACCTGGAGCAGCTGATCGCCGAGACCTCGGTCATCCCCGCGGTCAACCAGATCGAGCTGCACCCGCACCTGCAGCAGCACGCCGCGCGGGAGTTCCACGCGGAGCGGGGCATCGCCACCGAGGCCTGGTCCCCGCTGGGCCAGGGCAAGGGGCTCCTGGAGGTGCCGGCGATCGTCGCCATCGCCCGCAAGCACGAGCGCACCCCGGCCCAGGTCGTGCTGCGCTGGCACCTCCAGATCGGCAACATCGTGATCCCGAAGTCCGTGACGCCGTCGCGGATCGAGGAGAACATCGAGGTGTTCGACTTCAGCCTGGACACCGAGGACCTGGCCGCGATCAGCGCGCTGAACGAGGACCGGCGCATCGGTCCCGACCCGGCCACGTTCGACATCGGCTGAGCCGCACCGGCCGGGCCCGCACCGGCCGGGCCCGCGGCCCGCACGCGCCGGAGGGCGTCCCTGTAGTCGAGGGGCGCCCTCCGGCGCGTCAGTCGGGCTGTCCGAGCGGGCGTACGTCGACTCCCTGACGACGGTGTTGACCGGGCCGGCGGATCGCCCGCACCACGGAGTCGGCGGTCTGGTCGACGGTCAGCAGACGCCCGGGCGGCAGGCTGCCGTAGCCGTCCCGGAACGGGGTCTCCACTAGACCGGCTTGACCGCGGTGTGCACCGAGTGGGCGGCCAGCACGAACACGTCCGGCCGGTGGTGCACGCCCGCCGGGTCCTGCGGATCGAGCAGCCGGTCGAGCACAGCCCGGTCGTCCGCGTCGAGCGTGTCGCCGAAGACGTCCCGGAGCCGGTCCAGGGAGGCGGCGATGTAGGCGCGGGCCCGGTCGGAGGCCGGTGCCGGCAGGTCGAGCAGGAAGCTGCGGGTGCGGGTGTGCTTCAGGCCCGCGGCGCTCAGCAGCGCGGCCCAGTCCTCGGTCTCCTCGACGGCTCCGGGCAGGTCGGCACGCATCCGGGCGAACCACTCCGCCTCCAGCGCGTCGAGCCGTGCCTCCAGGCCCGGGCGGCCGAATCCGAGGTCGCGCGGCAGGAACCGGCTCGGCAGACCGCCCTCCATGATCGCCAGCGTGCCGCCGGGCGCCAGCCGCTCGGCGAACGCGGCGAGGGCGGCGCGCTGGTCGCCCAGGTGGTGCAGACTGCGGCCGGCCCAGATCAGGTCGGCGGGGTAGTCCAACTCGTCCAGGACTCCGGGCAGCTCTCCGGTCAGCGTGCCGAAGCGGTCGGCGTGTCCGAGTCGGCCGGCCCGTGCCTGTGCCCGCTCCAGGAGCGGTCCGGAGCCGTCGACGGCCATGACCCGTGCACCGGGGAACACCTCGGCGAAGAGGCAGGACACCACACCGGGGCCGCTGCCCGCGTCGACGATCAGCCCCGGTTCGGTCACCTCCTTCCCGAGCCAGGACAGGGCCTTCTCGTACAGGGGCATGAACAGCTCGGCCTGGGCCTCCAGGTGCGGGGCCATCTCGGCCCAGTCGATCTCGGTGCCGTTGCCGTGCCCGTGCCCATGCCCATGCCCGTGCCCTGAGCCGTCGTTCTGTTCGTTCTGTTCGTGCTGTTCGTGCGCCATGGTGGTCAGCCTCTCGTCCGTGGTGCCGACAGCGTGCGTCGACGCACCGGTCGGAGGCCATCTCTGTTGCCGGGACGGCAAAAAACCGGCAACCGGATTCCCGGGAAACCCGGAGAACACCGACCGGCCGCTCCCGGTGGACGGGAGCGGCCGGTACCGCGCCGGGGGCCGGATGGTGCGCCCCCGGCGGGTCACGCGGTTACGGCAGCGGCGGGTAGGCGTTCTGCATCAGCTGCTGGAACTGGGCGGAGAACCAGTGCCCGGAGACCGGCGCGTTCGGCAGGGCGCCCGACATGTTGTTGTTGTTGCGCGGGTTGCCCGTGTACGTCGGGTCGCACATCCGGTCGAAGCCCTTGCCCTCGTCGTTCGGGATGGCGCTGCTGGAGCCGTCGGACTCGCCCGGCGGCTTCATCCAGACGTAGGCGTCGATCCCGGCCGCCGGGGCGGCCTGCGGGCGTTCGCCGAGGCCGGCACCGGACTGGTTGCACCAGTTGCCGGTGTTGAGGCGGCGGTCGTAGCGGCCGCCGTCGACGTAGGTGTCCACGCTGGTCGTGGCGCCCGGTCCGGCGGGCCGGGCGGTGCCGCCCCAGCCGTTGCGGGAGGTGTCGATCAGCATGCCGATGGTGGAGTTGAAGCCGGTGGTGACCAGCTGGTTGCGGAAGGCCTGGGCGAAGGACAGCTCGTCGACGTAGCGGTTCCAGTCGACCCACTTCGACTCGCGGACCGACTTGCCGGCCACGTTGTCGTTGATGGTGAAGTTGTTCTCCTTCAGGGCGCTGTAGTTGGCCGTGTTGGTGATGAAGCCGTGGACGTCGTTGACGGTGGCGCCCTCGGTGGTCGCCGCCTCCTTGAAGAGGGCGGCGCTGGGGGCGAAGTTGTCGTCCCAGCCGATCCAGCCGTGGTGCCCGGCGTCGATGTAGTTGTAGACGTTGGGCACGTCACCGAGCTTGTTCAGGGCGTAGCCGACGCCCTTCTGGTAGTTGCCGTTGGCCTTCATCACGTCGCACTGCGGGGTGGCCGTGGGTCGGCTGCCGGTGTTGGTGACGAGGTTGGGCAGCGAGTCGATCTCGATGGTGGTGACGATGCGCAGCCCGGCGTACTTGGAGTCGGCGAGGATGGCCTTGATCGGGTCGATGTACTGCGTCTTGTACTTGTCGATCTCCGTCGGGCCCAGCTCGCCGTTGGAGGCGAGGGCCGCGCAGTCACGTCCGGGCAGGTTGTAGATGACGAACTGGACGACGAGTTCGCCGGAGCCCTTCTGCTTCAGCGCCTCGTCGAGGTGGGCGCGCAGGCCCATCTTGCCGTTGGCGCCGTTGATCGCGGCGATGCGGTCGAGCCAGACGCCGGTGGGCTGGTTGGAGACGCGGCTGCCGCCGGGTTCGGCCGCGGCGTTCGCCGACCACTCGGGGTTCACGTACACCTTGGCGCCGGCGTAGGGGTTGTCGACCCTGGTGCCGGGGGTGCCGGGATCGGTCGGGCCGGGGTCGGTGGGGCCGCCGCCGTCGACGTTGCAGGTGACGCCGTCGAGGGTGAACGTCGTCGGGAGCGCGTTACTGCCGCTGTAGGTGCCCTGGAACCCGAAGCTGGTGGAAGCGCCCGTCGCCAGCGTGCCGTTGTAGCTCTCGTTGGCGGCGGTGACGGCCGTACCGGACTGGGTGAGCTTCGCGCTCCAGGCGCTGGTGACCTTCTGGTTCCCGGCGTACGACCACTTCACGGCCCAACTCGACTTGGCGGCAGAGTTGTTGGTGATGGTCACGTTGGCGGTGAAGCCGGTGCCCCAGTCGTTCTGCACCTTGTAGTCCACGGTGCACGGCACGGCGGCGATGCCGGCGTCACCGGGGACGACGGCGAGCGCCGTCCCGGAGGCACCGGCGACCAGCGCCAGCGCGGCGAGTATCGCAGTTCTGCTACGGCTCATGAGTGCGGTATTCCTTCTCGGTTGCGAGTGTGGGGTGGCGCGCTTTTCCCTAGAGGTCGTGGTCGTGAGGGGTCGTGGTCGTGGGGCGGTGCCGGGGTCAGCCGTTCAGGGCGCGCGGACGATCACGCGGCCCGATGCCGTACGCGGTGGGTGTCCCGTCGTGGTGCGAGATCGGGGACGGACCGGTGGAGCAGTCCCGGGTGTTCCAGGTCCAGCCCGGGTACGGCAGTCCGCGGTCGTCGAACCGCTTCATGACCCGGTCGACGAATCCGCGCGAGCGGGTGTTCTCGCCGGTCTTCCCGCCACCGGCGGAGCCCGGTCGGCGGCGGGGGCGAGTGGGGAGTTCCAGCGGCCCTCGTCGGCCCGGGAGTTGGAGTTGTACACCTGCCGGGCGGCGAGGTCGCCCGTGGGCTCGGCCGGCTCGTACGTCAGCCACTGGCCGAGGTCGTCGGAGCAGGCGATCCCGTCGGCGAGGATCGCGTGGCCGGCGCCGGCCGACCGTACGGCGTCGACCGGATCCTGCATACACGACCGGCGGCGTGGCGCCCGGGGCGAGGGCTACCGCGCCGGCGACGGCTAAAAGTACTGAACGCGGGGGGTGTCGCATGAGCGAGTCCTCACAGCTCGGGCACGTCGGTACGGACGCGTCGACTGATGGAACCGCTCCCACTGGTGCCAACGAAGCTAGCGCCAAGTGTCGGCAAAGAACAGAGGGTTGCTGACTTTCTCTCAACCTCACGTGTCGAACATTTTCGACTCTTCAAGCACCTTGACCGCCCCCCGCCACGTCCCCACTATGGGAGCGCTCCCACTGGTTCAAGGCTTGTTGCTCCTCCCCCCTTCTCCGAGCCGCAAGGAGGAACCGGCACCATGGATCCCTCACGCAGGCGCCGCACGGCGCGGCGACTGTGGACCGCCGTCGTGGCGGCCCTCGCGCTCCCCCTGGCCATGTTGGGCACGAACACAACTCCGGCCCAAGCCGCGGCACTTCAGTGCAGCGTCGACTACAAGACGAACGACTGGGGATCCGGCTTCACCGCGGATCTCACCCTCACCAACCGCGGCACGGACCCGATCAACGGCTGGACCCTGACGTACGCCTACACCGGCGACCAGAAGCTGACCAACGGCTGGAACGGCAGCTGGTCGCAGTCGGGCAAGCAGATCACGGTGACCAACGCCTCCTACAACGGGACGGTCGCCGCCGGCGCGGCGGTCGGCACCGGGGCGCAGTTCACCTACAGCGGCGGCAACGCCGCTCCCACGACTTTCTCGGTCAACGGCACCCCGTGCACCGGCGCCCACCAGCCGCCGATCACCGTGCTGACCAGCCCGGCCGCGGGCGCGGTCTACACCCAGGGTGACGCGGTGCCGCTCGCGGCCACCGCGGCCGCCGCGGACGGCGCGACCGTCTCCAAGGTCGAGTTCTACGACGACACGACCCTGCTCGGCACGGACACCAGCGCGCCGTACTCGCTGTCGGCCTCTGGCTTGACCGTGGGCAGTCATTCGCTGGTGGCGAAGGCCTACGACAGCCTGGGTGCCTCCGCGTCGTCCACGCCGGTCGGCATCACGGTCGCCTCGGGGCCGGCCGTGGTGGCCTCCACGACCCAGCTCGCCGTCCAGCAGGGCAAGACGGGGACGTACGAGCTGCGGCTCTCCACCCAGCCGTCGGCCGACGTGACCGTGACGACCGCC
The DNA here is from genome assembly GCF_043198675.1 of Streptomyces sp. NPDC048734. Lineage (NCBI taxonomy): Bacteria > Bacillati > Actinomycetota > Actinomycetes > Kitasatosporales > Streptomycetaceae > Streptomyces > Streptomyces sp. NPDC048734. Next base: position 221,681 of record NZ_JBICUZ010000005.1, read on the forward strand.
CGGGCGAGCGGCAACACGGGACTCACGGTGACCGGTGGCGCGAGCCTGACCTTCACCCCGTCGAACTGGAACACCGCGCAGAAGGTGACCATCACGGGCAGCGGCTCCGGCACGGGCGCGGCGACCTTCGAGTCGACGGCGAACGGGCACGCCAAGGCCGCGGTCACGGTCACCCAGATCGCCGCCACCAAGGCGTACGACGCGCGCTTCCTGGAGCTGTACGGGAAGATCACCAACCCGGCGAACGGCTACTTCTCCCCCGAGGGGATCCCGTACCACTCGGTGGAGACGCTGATCGTCGAGGCCCCGGACCACGGGCACGAGACCACGTCGGAGGCGTACAGCTACCTGCTCTGGCTGCAGGCGATGTACGGCAAGGTCACGGGCGACTGGACCAAGTTCAACGGCGCCTGGGAGATCATGGAGAAGTACATGATCCCCACCCACGCCGACCAGCCGACGAACTCCTTCTACAACGCGTCCAAGCCGGCGACCTACGCGCCGGAACTGGACACGCCCGACGAGTATCCGGCGAAGCTGGACGCCGCGGTGTCGGTGGGACCGGATCCGATCGCCGGTGAACTGAAGACCGCTTACGGCACGGACGACGTCTACGCCATGCACTGGCTCCAGGACGTCGACAATGTCTACGGCTACGGCAACTCCCCCGGCAAGTGCGAGGCCGGTCCGACCGACACCGGCCCGTCGTACATCAACACCTTCCAGCGCGGCGCGCAGGAGTCGGTGTGGGAGACGGTGCCGCAGCCGACCTGCGACGCCTTCAAGTACGGCGGGAAGAACGGCTATCTGGACCTGTTCACCGGTGACTCCTCCTACGCCAAGCAGTGGAAGTTCACCAACGCCCCGGACGCCGACGCGCGCGCCGTGCAGGCCGCCTACTGGGCGGACGTCTGGGCGGAGCAGCAGGGCAAGGGCAGCCAGGTCTCGGCCACCGTCGCCAAGGCGGCGAAGATGGGCGACTACCTGCGGTACGCGATGTACGACAAGTACTTCAAGAAGGTCGGCAACTGCGCGGGTCCGTCCACCTGCCCGGCGGGCACCGGCAAGGACTCCTCGCACTACCTGCTGTCCTGGTACTACGCGTGGGGCGGCGCCACCGACACCAGCGCCGGCTGGGCCTGGCGCATCGGTTCGAGCCACGCGCACGGCGGCTACCAGAACCCCCTGGCCGCCTACGCGCTCAGCAGCTACGCCGACCTCAAGCCCAAGTCGGCCACGGGACAGGCGGACTGGGCCAAGTCCCTGACCCGGCAAGTGGAGTTCTACCGGTGGCTCCAGTCCAGCGAAGGCGCCATCGCGGGCGGTGCGACCAACAGCTGGGCGGGCCGCTACGCGACTCCCCCGGCCGGCAAGTCGACCTTCTACGGCATGTACTACGACGAGAAGCCCGTCTACCACGACCCGCCGTCCAACCAGTGGTTCGGCTTCCAGGCGTGGTCGATGGAGCGGGTCGCCGAGTACTACCAGCAGTCGGGTGACGCCAAGGCCAAGGCCGTCCTGGACAAGTGGGTCGACTGGGCCCTGTCCGAGACGACGGTCAACCCGGACGGCACGTTCCTGATCCCCTCCACCCTCCAGTGGTCGGGCCAGCCCGACACCTGGAACGCCGCGAGCCCCGGTGCCAACACGGGACTCCACGTCACCGTCGCCGACTACACCAACGACGTCGGCGTGGCCGCCGCGTACGCCAGGACCCTGACGTACTACGCCGCCAAGTCCGGTGACGCGGAGGCGAAGGCGACCGCCAAGGCCCTGCTGGACGGCATGTGGAACAACAACCAGGACGCCCTCGGCATCGCGGTCCCCGAGACCCGCACCGACTACAACCGCTTCGACGACGCCGTGTACGTCCCGAGCGGCTGGACCGGCACCATGCCGAACGGCGACGCGATCAGCGCCTCCTCGACCTTCGACTCGATCAGGTCCTTCTACAAGAGCGACCCGTCCTGGTCGAAGATCGAGAGCTACCTCGCGGGCGGAGCCGCGCCCGTGTTCACGTACCACCGGTTCTGGGCCCAGGCGGACATCGCCATGGCCATGGGCTCGTACGCGGAGCTTCTCGAATAAGCCCCCGCTAAGGCTCCGCGTACCGCGCCGGGCGGTCCCCACCCGCACAAGGGGACCGCCCGGTCGTCGCATCCGGCCTCCCCACACGGCCCCGGCACGTTCCCGTGCCCCTCCCGCACGTCCCCGCACGTCCCCTCACGTCCCCGCACATTCCTTGACATGGCTTCTCGAGGAAGGACCCCACTGTGCGAAGAACCCGTGTCCTGACGGCCGCGCTGGCACTCGCGGCCGGCCTGCTCGCCGGCAGCCCGCCCGCGCTCGCCGCCGACAGCGCTCCGCGGACCACCCTGGCGGCGGAGTCGTACACCTGGAAGAACGCCCGGATCGACGGCGGCGGTTTCGTCCCGGGCATCGTCTTCAACCGCAAGGAGAAGAACCTCGCCTACGCCCGCACCGACATCGGCGGGGCCTACCGCTGGCAGCAGAGCAGCAAGACCTGGACGCCGCTGCTGGACTCGGTCGGCTGGGAGAGGTGGGGGCACACGGGCGTGGTGAGCCTGGCCTCCGACTCCGTCGACCCGAACCGGGTGTACGCGGCCGTCGGCACGTACACCAACAGCTGGGATCCGGGCAACGGGGCGGTGATGCGCTCGGCGGACCGGGGCGCGAGCTGGCAGCGGACGGACCTGCCGTTCAAGCTCGGCGGCAACATGCCCGGCCGGGGCATGGGCGAACGCCTCGCCGTCGACCCGAACCGCAACAGCGTGCTGTACCTGGGCGCGCCGAGCGGCAAGGGGCTGTGGCGGTCGACGGACTCGGGCGTCACCTGGTCGCAGGTGGCGAACTTCCCCAACGTCGGGAACTACGTACAGGATCCGAGCGACACGAGCGGCTACGCCTCCGACAACCAGGGCATCGTCTGGGTCACCTTCGACGAGTCGACGGGCACGTCGGGCAGCGCCACGAAGACGATCTACGTCGGGGTCGCGGACACGGACAACGCGGTGTACCGCTCCACGGACGCGGGCGCCACCTGGTCGCGGCTGGCCGGACAGCCGACGGGACACCTGGCACACAAGGGTGTACTGGACACCGTCAACGGTCAGTTGTACCTCGCTTACAGCGACAAGGGGGGCCCGTACGACGGCGGCAAGGGCCGGCTGTACCGGTACACGACGGCGACCGGGACCTGGACCGACATCAGCCCGGTCGCCGAGGCCGACACCTACTACGGCTTCAGCGGGCTGACGCTCGACCGGCAGCGCCCCGGCACGGTGATGGCGACCGCCTACAGCTCCTGGTGGCCGGACACCCAGATCTTCCGGTCCACCGACAGCGGCGGCACCTGGACGAAGGCGTGGGACTACACGTCGTATCCGAACCGCGAGAACCGGTACACGATGGACGTCTCCTCCTCGCCCTGGCTGACCTGGGGGGCCGACCCGTCACCGCCCGAGCAGACCCCGAAGCTGGGCTGGATGACGGAGTCGATGGAGATCGACCCCTTCGACTCGAACCGGATGATGTACGGCACGGGCGCGACGGTCTACGGCACGGAGAACCTCACCGAGTGGGACTCCGGCGGCACGTTCACCATCAAGCCGATGGTGCAGGGACTGGAGGAGACCGCGGTCAACGACCTCGCCTCTCCCCCGGCCGGCGCCCCGCTGCTCAGCGCGCTCGGCGACATCGGCGGCTTCCGGCACACCGACCTGACCAAGGTCCCGTCGATGATGTTCACCTCGCCGAACTTCACCACCACCACGAGCCTGGACTTCGCCGGGACCAACCCGAACACGGTCGTGCGGACCGGCAACCTCGACTCGGGCCCGCACGTGGCGTTCTCCACGGACAACGGCGCCAACTGGTTCGCGGGCACCGACCCTTCAGGAGTGAGCGGTGGCGGGACGGTGGCCGCGGCGGCGGACGGCAGCCGCTTCGTGTGGAGCCCGGCGGGCGCCGGGGTGCACCACACGACGGGCTTCGGCACCTCCTGGTCGGCGTCGAGCGGTATCCCTGCCGGCGCGGTCGTGGAGTCCGACCGCGTCGACGCCAGGACGTTCTACGGCTTCAAGTCGGGCAGGTTCTACGTCAGTTCGGACGGCGGCGCGACCTTCACCGCGTCCCCGGCGACCGGTCTGCCCAGCGGGGACAGCGTACGGTTCCAGGCGGTTCCCGGCATCAAGGGCGACATCTGGCTGGCCGGCGGGGCGAGCGACGGGGCGTACGGGCTGTGGCACTCGACGGACGGCGGTGCGAGCTTCACCAAGCTGCCCGGCGTCGAGCAGGCCGACACGATCGGCTTCGGCAAGGCCGCCGCGGGCGCCTCGTACCAGACGTTGTACACCAGCGCGAAGATCGCCGGGGTACGCGGCATCTTCCGCTCCACGGACCAGGGCGCGAGCTGGACGCGGATCAACGACGACGCCCACCAGTGGGGTTGGACGGGCGCCGCGATCACGGGTGACCCGCGGGTCTACGGCCGCGTCTACGTCGCGACGAACGGCCGGGGCGTGATCTACGGCGACACCTCGGACCCTGCGGGCGGGGGCGACGGGGGCGGCGGCACGGACCCGACGCCGACGGGCGCCTGCGCGGTGACGTACACCGTCACCAACCAGTGGTCCGGGGGCTTCCAGGCGGACGTGAAGCTCACCAACACGGGGCCGAGCGTCTGGTCGGGGTGGTCCCTGAACTGGGCCTTCACCGGCGGTCAGACGGTCTCCCAGCTGTGGAACGCCGAGTACACCCAGTCGGGTGCGTCGGTGACCGCGAAGAACGTCGGCTGGAACGGCACCGTGGCGGCGGGCTCCTCGGTGGGCTTCGGCTTCACGGGCAGCTGGTCGGGCACGAACGCGAAACCGGCCGCCTTCAAGCTGGGCGAGCAGACCTGCGCGGTGAACTGAGCCGCGCCGAGGTGGACCGAGCGGTCACCGGACCGGTGGGGCGCGTGCCGCGAGCGGCACGCGCCCTTCGCGCCGGACCGGTCAGGGCGTGTAGACCGTGGGCCGCAGTGCCGTCGCCATCCCGTTGCCGATGAAGAAGCTCGGGTGCGGCGGCTGGTTGTACGCAGTATTTTGCCAGGCCAGGGCCGTGCGGTACTGGGTGTCGTGCAGCAGGGTGGTGATCTTGGTGCTGGTCTCGACCGGCGTCGAGTAGATCCGCAGGGCCTTGTTGTCCGTCGTCGGCCAGACCACCTCCTCGCGCCAGTCGCCGAGGATGTCCCCGGACAGGGACGGGGTGGACTTGGTGCCGTTGTTGGAGTGGACGCCGGAGGCGGTCAGCAGGCGGGTGTCGCCGGAGGTGCCGTACTTGTCGATGCGGGTGCCGTCGAGGAGTTCACGGACGGGGTCGCCGTCCCACCAGGTGACGAAGTTGACGCTGGACGGCTCGCGGCCGAGGGAGGCACCGGTCGCCGAGCGCAGGGTGGTGTCGGAGGCGGACCAGGCCTCGGCACCCGCACTGCCGGCGTAGACGTCGGCGGCGACTCCGCGGCCGTTGTCCGCGCCGGAGGCCGTCTGCCAGAGGATCTGGCCGGTGCGGGCGTCCGCCATCCAGGAGCCCGGCTTGCTGCTGTCCTCGGAGACCTTGAAGTACTCCAGTCCGGGCCTGGACGGCACGAGGTCGCCGAGGTGGGCCGCGTCGCCGTGGCCGAGCTTGGTCGTCCACAGGCCGCTTCCGTTGTCGTCGACGGTCATCGCGCCGTAGACGATCTCGTCCTTGCCGTCGGCGTCGACGTCGGCGACCGACAGGGCGTGGTTGCCCTGACCGTCGTAGCCCTTGCCGGAGTTGGTGGAGGAGTTGGTGTCGAAGGTCCAGCGGCGGGTGAAGGCGCCGCCCCGCCAGTCCCAGGCCGCGATCACGGTACGGGTGTAGTAGCCGCGGGCCATGACGAGCGAGGGGCGGGTGCCGTCCAGGTAGGCCGTGCCGGCGAGGAAGCGGTCGACGCGGTTGCCGTAGGAGTCGCCCCAGGAGGAGACGGTGCCGCGGGCGGGCACGTAGTCGACCGTGCCCATGGCCTTGCCGGTCTGCCCGTTGAACATGGTGAGGAACTCGGGGCCGGACAGCACGTAGCCGCTGGAGTTGCGGTGGTCGGCGCCGGCGTTGCCGATGACCGCGCCGGTACCGTCCTTGGTGCCGTCGGCGGTCTTCATGGCGACCTCGGCCTTGCCGTCGCCGTCGTAGTCGTACACCTGGAACTGCGTGTAGTGGGCGCCGGAGCGGATGTTGCGGCCCAGGTCGACGCGCCACAGGCGGGTGCCGTCGAGCTTGACGGCGTCGATGACCGTGTTGCCGGTGTAGCCGGACTGCGAGTTGTCCTTGGCGTTGGTCGGGGACCACTTGAGGACGAACTCCAGGGCGCCGTCACCGTCGAGGTCGCCGACGGAGGCGTCGTTGGCCTCGTAGGTGTAGGCCACCCCGTCGGGGGTGGTGCCGCCGGCGGGCGGGGTGAGCGGAACGTCCTTGTAGCCGGTGCGCAGTTGGACGGCGTGGACGGAGTCGGCCTGTTCGACGCCGCCGACGACCGCGCGGACCGTGTAGTCGGCCTGGGCCGGGGCGCCGGAGTGGAAGAAGTTCGTGGAGCCGGTGACCGGGGTCGTGTTGACCTTCGTGCCGGCCCGGTAGACGTTGAAGGAGACGTCACCCGGGTCGGTGCCGAGCCAGCGCCAGCTGACCAGGTTGCCGCTGCCGGTGTGCACGCTGACGACTCCCCGGTCGAGCTTCTCGACCTGGCGGGCGGTGGCCGCTTCGGCGCTGCCATGGGTGAGCGTGGTGAGTCCGGCGCCGACGAGTGCGGCCACGGCGATCGCCGCGGCGAGGACGGCGCTCCTGCGCCGCCTGCGGTGGGTGGGGGGACGCAGCGGTGGCTGCGGCTCGGGCGTGTGCGGGTGGGGGTGCTGCACGAGAGGTACCTCCGGGAGGACGGACGGGTTCCGTCTCCCAGTCGCCGCCGACGGGCCGGGGGTTGCCGGGATCGTCGGGCGGCTCGTCGGAAAGTCGCCGCAGCGCCCGGCCGGCGCGGTCACGGCCCGGACGGGGCACGCCCCGCGGGCCGGCTCGGCCCGAGCACCTCCGGGTCCGCTCCGGGCCGGACGGACTCGTCGTGGGCGCGCGCCGCGGACCCGACGGGAACGGTGGCTCCGGTCAAGCCGTCGGTGCCGGGGGCCCGCGGGAGCGGGCGTTCCCGACCGACGGCGGAGGACACCCGGCCAACGGCGGGGAACACACGGCTGGCGGCGCAGGACACCCGGCCGACGGCGGGGAACACACGGCTGGCGGCGCAGGACGCCCGGCCGACCGGCTGGAGCACGGCTTCACGCGTCGGCCGGCGTCCCCGGCTTCCGGTACGCCTTCAGCGTGAACCAGGGGTCGGGGCGGGGCCGGTCCTGGTCGGGCAGCGCGGCCAGGCGTGCGGCGAACGTCTCCGTGACCGGCTCGCCCGGCGGCAGGGTGACGAACCAGCCGCGTCGCAGGTCGGCGACGGTGCGGCGCGGGCTGCGGCCCTGGCCCCGGCCGGGGAAGCGGCCCCGGCCCGCGGGGACGAGGCCGCGGTCGGCGGCGTACGAGTCGACGAGCGACGCCCCGTCGCGGGCCGCGCGGGGCGGGCGGGAGGCGAGGACGGCGTCGATGTCGCTGCCCACGTTGTGCGAGGCGGCCTTGTCGACGGTGGTGACGTACACGCCGCCGGGCCGCAGCACCCGCGCGCACTCGGCGACGATCGCCCGCGCGTCCGCTTCGGTCGGCGCGAGGTGCAGCAGCCACACACTGCTGACGGCGTCGAACTCCCCGCTACGGAAGGGCAGTCGGCGGCTGTCGGCGCGCACGACGGCACCCGGCAGACGTACGGCGGCCTGGCGGACCATCCCCGCGGCGAGGTCGACGCCGGTCACCCGCAGGCCGTCGCGTCCGGCGAGCCTGCGCGTGACGATGCCGGTGCCGCAGGCGACGTCGAGCAGGCCGCGCGTCCCCTCCGGCAGCAGGGCCAGGACGGCTTCCGCGGCGGCCGCCGCCCGGGGCTCGCCGCCGCGTGCGGCGTCGTAGCGTGCGGCTTCCTCGTCGTAGTCCAGCACGTGGGCCCCGTCCCGTCCGCCGCGCGTCTCAGTGCGCGCCGTGCGCCGGGGCCAGGTCCCGCACCCGGCGGGCCAGCTCGAAGTCGAGGTCGGTGACGGCGCCGCCCGCGCTGTGGGTGTTCACCGCGAGGGACACCGTGCGGTAGCCGAGGGTCAGCTCGGAGTGGTGGTTCAGCTCCTCCTGGACCTGGGCCACGTGGACGACCAGCGCGGTCGCCGCGAAATGGGAGGCCAGCTCGTAGGAGCGGGTGAGCCGGCCCTTGTCGTGGGACCAGCCGGGCAGCTCCGTGAGCCGGTCGTCGATCTCCTTCTGCGACAGCGGTGCGACGGCCATGGCTGGCTCCCTTCCCCGGGGTGGGCGTCGGACACCCGTCCAGCCTGGCACAGGACGGCCGTGCCGGCCCTGGCCGGAAGGGTTCCCACCGGTTCGGGCCGGCAATCCCCGGGCCCGGCGCGCGCGGGATTCGCGAGGTCCTGTTCTCCGGCCGCCGCGGTCCGCGCGGCGCTGTCGACCGGTCGGCTCTCCGCTACGGTCGTCCGTATGACTCTTCTCGCGACCGGCGCCACGGGCCCCGCCGCCTCCGCCGACCGAGGTGTCGGCCCCCTGCTGCGGGCCTGGCGGGAGCGACGCAAGGTCAGCCAGCTGGAACTGGCGCTGCGCGCGGACTCCTCGGCCCGGCACATCAGCTTCGTGGAGACGGGCCGTTCCCGGCCGAGCGAGGAGATGGTGCTGCGGCTGGCCGAGCACCTGGACGTGCCCGTGCGCGAGCGCAACGCCCTTCTCGTGTCCGCCGGTTACGCTCCCCGCTACCGCGAGACCCCGCTGGACGATCCGGCGCTGGACGCGCTGCGGGCCGGCGTGGAGCGCCTGATCCAGGGCTACGAGCCGTATCCGGCGCTGGTGGTGGACGCGACGTACAACGTGCTGGCCGCCAACCGCGGCATCACCATGCTGCTGGCGGATCTTCCGGAGTCGCTGCTCGCGCCGCCGCTCAACGCCATGCGACTGACGCTGCACCCGGAGGGCCTCGCGCCACGCATCCGCAACCTGCCCCAGTGGCGCGGGCATCTGCTGGCCCAGATGGAGCGGCAGATCGCCCTGCACCGCTCCACACCGTTGCGGACGCTGTACGAGGAGGTCGCCGCCTACCCGGTCCCGGAACCCTCCTCGGAAACCTCCCCGGAGGCCGAACCCGTCGATGCCGTACCGTACTTCGCGCTGCCGATGCTGATCGAGCACGAGGGCCGGACGCTGTCGTTCATCTCGTCGATCTCCACGTTCAATACCCCGATGGACGTGACGGTCGCCGAGCTGGCCATCGAGACACTGCTGCCGGCCGACCCGGCGACCGTCAAGTACCTGCATTCGCTGGTTGCCTGAGTGGACGTCGGATGTGAGGTGATCTCGTCGTCCCTGTCGGAGCGCAGCCGGAACATGACACACTGACCGGCGTGCTTCGACACGTAGGGGAGACGTGGCGTGAGTGAAAGGCGGCCGGCACCCACCGTGGGCCAGGTGGTGCTCGGCAGACGGCTGCAGGAGCTGCGCGAGGCGGCGGGCCTCAGCCGTGAGGAGGCGGCCCGCGCACTGCGGGTGGCACCCGCGACCGTGCGGCGCATGGAGACGGCCGAAGTCTCCCTGAAGATCCCTTACGTACAGGTGCTGTTGGAGACCTACGGGGTGGACGAGGCGGAGACCGGCACCTTCGTCACGCTCGCCGAGGAGGCGAACCGGCCCGGCTGGTGGCAGCGGTTCCACGACGTCCTGCCGGAATGGTTCAGCCTGTACGTGAGCCTGGAGGGCGCGGCCCGCCTCATCCGGTCCTACGAACCCCACTTCGTGCCCGGCCTGTTGCAGACGGAGCGGTACGCGCGAGCCGTGCTGGAGGCCGGGACCGTCGGCCGGACCAGCCCGGAGGCCATCGAGCGGCACGTGTCGCTGCGCCTGGCCCGGCAGCGGCTGCTCGAGGGAACCAATCCGCCCCACCTGTGGGTCGTGATGGACGAAACGGTACTGCGCCGGCCGGTCAGCGTCGACGCCGACGTCATGTACGAGCAGGTCGACAAGCTGCTGGAGCTGGTGGAGCGCGACCGGATCACCCTGCAGGTCGCGGAGTTCGCGAGCGGTCCGCACTCGGGGACGTCCGCGCCGTTCTCACTGTTCCGGTTCGCCGAACCCGAACTGCCCGACATGGTCGTCACCGAGTACCTGTCCGGCGCTCTGTACCTGGACTCGCGCAGGGAGGTCTCCGCGCACCTGGAGGTCCTCGACCACATGACGACGCACGCCGCATCGGCGGAGCACACGAGGAAGCTGCTGCGTGACGTCCGCGGCGAGTTCTGACCCCGGCCCGCCGAGCCCGGCACCACCGCTGACGCCGGCCTTCCGACCGTTCCCGCTCGTTCCCCTCACCAGGCGCCACTCGTCACTCATCACTAACCAGTCACCAGTCACCAGTCACCAGTCACCAGTCACCAGGAGAAGACCGCGCATGACCGGATCCGAGCCCGAGGCCACCGTCCACGTCGACACCAGCAGGCCGCATCCGGCACGGGTGTACGACTGGTGGCTGGGCGGCAAGGACAACTACCCCGTGGACGAGGAACTGGCCCGCAGGATCCTCGCCGTGGACGGCACGGTGTTACGCGGGGCGCGCGCCAACCGCCGGTTCATGCAGCGGGCCGTGCGCACGGTCGCCGAGGCCGGCGTCCGCCAGTTCCTGGACATCGGCACGGGCATCCCCACCGAGCCCAACCTGCACCAGGTGGCACAGAGTGTCGCCCCCGAGTCGCGGGTCGTCTACGCGGACAACGACCCGATCGTGCTGCGGCACGCCCAGGCGCTGCTGCACGGCTCGGCCGAGGGCGCCACCGAGTACGTGCACGCCGACGTCCGTGACGTCGACACCCTGCTGCACCGGGCGGCCGCCTTCCTGGACCTCGACCGGCCGGTGTCGCTGTCCCTGGTCGCGCTGACCCACTACCTGGGCGAGGACCCGGCGGGCGACGACGTGTACGGGCTGCTGAAGCGGTACGTCGACGCGCTCGCACCCGGCAGCCACCTGATCCTCTCCCAGGTCACCCCCGACCTGAACCCGGAGGCGATCGAGAACGCCGCGAACCATTTCCGGCGCAGCGGCACCCCCTTCCACCCCCGCTCGCTGACGGAGTTCTCCCGCTTCTTCGAGGGCCTGGAGCTGCTGGGTCCGGGCGTGATCCCGGTGTCCGGCTGGCGGCCCGACCCGGAGGACGTCGCCCTGCAGGCGGACGGCATCGTGCCGGTGTACGCGGGGGTGGCCCGCAAGCCCTGAGGCCACCGGGCGCCGCCGTCGGGCGCCGGGGTGCGCGGTCCCGGACGCCACGCGGGTGACCCGTACGGGCGCCGTGAACGGGTCCGCTCCCCCGCCCGCCCCTAGGTTCGGGACAGGGGTGAACAAGAGGGAGCGCCCTGTGACCACCGACACGCGGAGACCGCCCGCCGGCCCACGGCACCTCGAACCGCCGGGCGCGGCAGCGGCACCGGCCTCGGCCGTGCCGCGCGTGCGCCCCGTGAAGGAGGCGTGATGCCCTCGGACGCCGTGCTCTACCAGGCGGCCGCGCTCTGCCTGACGTACCCCGACCACGATCTGTACGCGAGGCTGCCCCTGCTGCGCGAAGCGGCCCCGCCCCTGCGGGAGTTCACCGACCACGCGGCCGTCACGCCACGGGCCGAGCTGGCGGAGCACTACGTGCGGGTCTTCGACTCCGAGGACCGGCACAGTCTGCGCCTGAGCCGGTGGTACGACGAGAGCGACCCGTGCGGCGGTGTCTCCCCGGCCCGCTTCGAGGACTCCTACCGGCGGCACGGGCTGGAGTTCACCGGTGAGGAACCGTCCGACTTCCTGCCGGCGGTCCTGGAGTTCGCCGCCCGCACCGGCGACACCGGCCTGCTCACCGGGCACCGCGCCGGTCTGGAACGGCTGCGCTCCCGGCTCACCGGCTTCGGCACACCGTACGCGTCGGTCCTGAACGCCGTGTGCGCCACACTGCCGACTGTGTACGGCAGACCGTAGGCGGTAGACGGATGACTGCATCCGGACAACCGACGACAGGCGACGGGCGACGCCCGGTGGGCACGGGCGGCTGTCGCGGGTTCACCGGGGCGGGCCGGCCGCCGGAAGGTCACGGCGTGGTTCGCCGCGCAGCCGGACCGCGTGCCACGGCCGGTCGGTGACCAGCACGTCCACCCGGGGGTCGGCGAGGAAGGTCCGCAGTCCGGCGTCGTCGTTGACCGTCCACACCAGGGTGAACAGGCCCCCTCGGGCCGCCCCGCGCAGTACGGTGGCGCGGGCCAGCCGCTGGTGGACGGCGACGCCGTGGGCTCCACAGGCCCGCAGCCGCCGGGTGGGGAACAGTTCGCTCGCTCGGGTCCCGGCCAGCCGGACCGCCGCGACCTCCCGGCGGTCCCGTCCCAGTGACAGGGCGGTGCGCACGCCGGGAAAGCCGCGGGTGATCGCGGCGACGGAACGGTCCTCCAGCGTGGTGGCGACGAACCCGTCCCGGCCGAGCAGTGTCACGGCGAGGTCGATCAACTCCCGCTCGTGGCCCGTCTCCTTCAGGTCCAGATGTCCGATCAGCCTGCCCGCGACCAGCGTCATGACCTCCTCGGCGAGGGGGACGGCGTGTCCGGTGCGCGCGCACAGCTCGGCATAGGTGAGGCGGGACAGCGGGGGCCCGGTGCCCGCGGCGCGCGGGTCGTGGTGGACGACGAACACGCCGTCGGCGGTGCGCCGGACGTCGAACTCGGCGTACTCGGCGCCCGAGGAGAGCGCGTCCTCGTAGGCCTCGATGGTGGCGGCCGTACGGTGCTCGCTGCCGCCGCGGTGGGCGGAGACGGCGGGTCGTGTCATGCCTCCTCCTCACGGACGGGCGAACGCGGCGGGCGCGGCAGGCGCGGCGGATGCGGCGGACACGGTCGATACGCCGGCCCCCGGGACCCGGCCGGTCGTGCGGTCGGCGCGACCGGCCGGGTGTCCGGCGGCTCAGGCGAGCTTCGCGGACAGGGTGATCGGTACGGCCTTCAGGGCCTGCGAGACCGGGCAGTTGACCTTGGCCTGCTCGGCGGCGGCGACGAACGCGTCGCTGTCGAGACCCGGCACGGTGCCCTCCACGGTGAGGTGGATGCCCGTGATGCCCTCGCCCGGCTGGAAGGTGACGTCGGCGGAGGTGACCAGCTTGGTGGGCGGGGTGCCGGCACCGGCCAGGGCGTGCGAGAAGGCCATGGAGAAGCAGCTGGAGTGGGCGGCGGCGATCAACTCCTCGGGGCTGGTCTTTCCGTTCGCCTCCTGGGTGCGGGCGGCCCACGTCACGGGCTGCTCGTCGATGGCACCGGAGGAGTCGAAGGTGACGACCCCGTTCCCCTCGATCAGGCTGCCTTCCCAGACGGTGTGTGCGGAGCGCGTGGTGGCCACGGTTCTTCCTTTCGCATGGTTTTCCCGTACGACGGGTTTCCGTGCCCATCCGATCACACTCCCGTTCACCGCACCCGGAAGACCGGCCCCGGGGAACGGCGGCCGGCGCCCCCGCCGCGCGGTGGGTGGGCGGCGCAGCCCGCCGTCCCGCGGCGCGCACAGGCCGGTTTTTCAGGCGGCCCGCTCCTCCCGGGCGGTCTGCAGCGGCACCTGGGGCCCGTCCGATTCGCGCAGCCAGCGGCGCAGGACGCGGTGGACCTGCTCGGCGCCGGTCAGGTCGGCGCCGTCCTCGACCGGCGCGGACAGGGCGAGCGGGGACAGCAGGAACGGTTTCGACTGGGCGCCGCCGAGGCCGCCGTGGGAGCCGATCTGCTCCTCGAAGGCGAGGACCTCGCCGTCGGCGGGGTCGTGGAAGGAGTTGACCATGATGTCGGCGGTGTGCGGGAAGGAATGGGTGCGGCGCACGGCGTCGACGGCCCCCGGCCCGAACCCGGCCAGCGGGCCGGGATCCTCGTCGAGCCGGCCGACGGGGATCTGGGCGCCGTACGCGCCGAGCACCACTCCGCCGTGCCGCTCGCTGCGGACCAGGAGGAAGCCGATGCCGGGGTGGTTGGCGAGCGTGGTGAGCAGGGCGGGGTGGCGGGCGTCGATCTCCTCCATGCTCATCCGGTGCGGCACGTCGGGGAAGGAGACCAGGCCGAGGTTGCCGGAGGCGAGCACGATCGGCTCCGAGCGGGGGGCCGGGCGGTGCTGTTCACCGCCCTCCTCGACGGGCCGGTGCAGTGCGGCCCGGACGGCCGCGCGGGCCTCGGCGCCGCTGTGGGTGCGCCGCGCCCGGCGCGGCACGGGCAGCCCGCAGCCGGCCCGGACCAGGTCGGCGAGGGTGAGGCCGTAGCGGGCGCGGAAGGTCTCGCCGGGGCTCTGTCCGTGGTCGGACAGGACGACGATGCGGTACGGCCGCGGGGCGTGCTCGGCGACGTTCTCGATGAGAGCCAGCGAGCGGTCGAGGCGGGCGAGGACCTGCTCGGTGTCGCGGCCGAGCGGCCCGGAGTGGTGGGCCACCTCGTCGTAGGCGACCAGGTCGGCGTAGACGGCGCTGCGGCCGGCCAGCATGTCGCCCGTCACGGCGGCGACGACGACGTCCCGCTCGACGACGGTCGCGAAGGCACGGATGAACGGGTACAGGCCGCCGCGGGCCACCCTCGGCCGCTGCCCGCGCAGCCGGGCGCGGGTGGACTGGCCGATCTCCCGGCCGGCCTCCGCCACGAAGGACAGGGCGGTGCGGACGGCGTTGGCGGGGTCGGAGAAGTAGGCGAAGTACCCGGACCGGGAGCGGGTCGCGGAGCTGCGGCGGGTGGCGACGGACAGCACGAGGGCCTGTTCGCCGGCGCCGCCGCCGAAGAGGTTGCCGCGGCTGGCGCCGTCGGCGGAGAGCAGCCCGCCGTCGCCGGTGCGTTCCACCGCGCGGCGCTGGAGTTCGGCGGCGCTGGAGGGGCGGTTGCAGACCATCACCTCGCCGCTGTCCTTCTCGTACCAGCGGAAGGCGGGCACGTCGAAGTTGCTGCCGTGCAGGATGCCGAGCTGGCTGGCGCCGGTCTGGCTGGACCAGTCGGTGCGCCACGGGGTGAGGCGGTGGGTGGGACGGGCCGCCGCGCCCGGCCCGGCGCCCAGCCATCTGGCGACGGTCGGCATCAGGCCCTTGCCCGCGGCCGCCTCCAGCACGTCGTGGCCGACGCCGTCCAGCTGGATGAAGACGGTGCCGTGGGTGGTGGGGCAGACGGGGCCGCCGCCGCGGCGGCGGTCCGCGAGGCGGTACAGGCGGCGCCGGTAGGCCTCGTCGTCGCGGACGGCGAGGGCGCCGCCGGTGGCGGAGGCGACGGCGGACATCACGGCGGCGACGATGACGGCGGTCTCGGGGGCGGCCTCACTCTGGCCCGACGGGTTGAGCCGCAGGGCCAGCAGCAGCAGCGAGCCGTTGAGGAAGAACACCAGCAGGCCGAGGACGAGCGCGGGCACCAGCAGCAGCAGCCGGACCAGCAGCGGCCAGGCGAGCGCCGACAGCACACCGAAGACGCCCGCCCCGACGGCCGCGGTGACGGCGATGGTGGTGGCGCTGTCCCCGTCGGGCGACTGGAGCCGGAAGTCCGGCAGGATGCCCGCGAGCACCAGCATCGTGACGGTGGAGACGCCCCACACCGCGACGCTCCGCCCGGCCTGACTGACGGCCCGCCGCCAACGCCCCTGACCCACGCCCCGTACACCTCACGTCCCGGGCCGTCGTCGGTGCGGCCCTGTGCCCCACCACCCTGTCACACGGACGGGCGGCGGGGCCGTCCCGAAGGGGGCGCGGGGACACGCCGCCGTGCGGGGCGGGGAGGTCCCGAAGGGGATCGGGCGGCACCGCCGTGCGGGTCCGCCCCGCGGAGGGCACCGTGCAGGCGGTCAGCGCCCGTCGTACCCGGCCGTCGGCATCGACAGCCGCCGGTGCACCCGCGCCTTCATCTGCGCGTCGTAGGCGGGTTCGGCGACGCCCACCGTCTCCACCCGCACCCCCCGCCGCGCGCACTCCTCGGCGAACTCGTCCACGGACGACAGGGCGCTCTCCAGGACCCGCCGGCTGGGCGCGACGAAGAGGTCGACGCCGGACCTGACCCCGTCCCACAGCACGCAGTGGTCCGGCCGCAGTCCGCGCACCAGCAGCTCGCGGCTGACGACGTAGCCCCGTTCCGCGGCCCACCGCGCGCACATAGCGTGCTGGCCGCGGGAATCCACCAGGAAGGGATCGGCGTCCAATTCCTCCAGCGGCGTCAGACTCGCGATCGCCGTGACCCGCACCGGTCCCATGGCGTCCCCCTCACCTCCGGGTTTCGCCGCCGACCCTACTCCTGCCCGTAGGCTTCGGGGG
This sequence comes from Streptomyces sp. NPDC048734, assembly GCF_043198675.1. Taxonomy (NCBI): domain Bacteria; kingdom Bacillati; phylum Actinomycetota; class Actinomycetes; order Kitasatosporales; family Streptomycetaceae; genus Streptomyces; species Streptomyces sp. NPDC048734. The sequence goes on from NZ_JBICUZ010000005.1 coordinate 238,135, forward strand.
AGTCGCGCGAAGGGGGCAAAGAGGTGCCGGTGGAGATCACGTGGTGGGGTCACGCCACCTGCACGATCACGGATTCGGACGTCCGTGTGCTGACCGATCCCCTGTTCGCCCGCCGGCTCGCGCACCTGCGCCGGCGCCGAGGGGCGCCGCCCCCGCCCGACGCCTGGCGCGCGGACGTGGCGCTCGTGTCGCACCTGCACTCCGATCATCTGCACATCCCCTCGCTGGCGCGCCTCGCGCCGGGCACGCGCCTGCTGGTGCCCCGGGGCGCGCCGCGCGCCGTCCCGGGCCTGCGGCGCCTGGGCCACCTGCGGCTGACCGAGGTGGCGCCGGGTGACGAGAGCACCGTCGGTGACCTGCGCGTACGGGTCGTGCCCGCGCGGCACGACGGGCGGCGGCTGCCGGTCGGCCGGCATCACTCCCCCGCGCTCGGGTACGTCGTGGAGGGCGAGGCGCGGACGTACTTCGCCGGGGACACCGGCCTGTTCGAGTCGATGGCCGAGGAGGTCGGGCCGGTCGACGTGGCGCTGCTGCCGGTGGGCGGCTGGGGGCCGTACCTCGGGGAGGGGCACCTGGACGCGGGCCGGGCCGCGGAGGCGCTGGCCCGGCTGGCGCCGCGCAGCGCGGTGCCGGTGCACTACGGCACGTACTGGCCGATCGGCATGGACGCCGTGCGCCCCCATGAATTCCACGCGCCGGGCGAGGAGTTCGTGCGCCTGGCGGCCGCGCGCGCGCCGGACGTGGCGGTGCACCGGCTCGGGCACGGGGAGAGCGTGCGCCCCGAGGTCGCGCGATGACGCCGTTGGCCGCCGTCCCGACGGTCATACCGACGGAGTCCACGCAGCAGGCGTTCGGCTACCCGTCGCTGTTCCTGCTGGTGCTGATCGGCGCGCTGGTGCCGGTGGTGCCGACGGGGGCGCTGGTGAGTTCGGCGGCCGTGGTCGCCTTCCACCAGACGGCGCCGTTCTCGCTGGCCCTGGTGTTCGTGACGGCGTCGCTGGCCGCGTTCTGCGGGGACGTCGGGCTGTACTGGCTGGGGCGGCGCGGGATGCGGTCGAAGAACGGCTCGCGCTGGCTGGCGGCGATCCGCTCGCGGGCGCCGGAGGAGCGGCTCGCGCAGGCCCAGGAGAAGCTCTCCGACCACAGCACGGCCGTACTCGTGCTGTCCCGGCTGGTGCCCGCGGGCCGCATCCCGGTGATGCTGGCCTGCCTGATGGCCGACTGGCCGCTGCGCCGGTTCGCGCGGGGCGACCTGCCGGCCTGCCTGGCGTGGGCGGTGACCTACCAGTTGATCGGCATCCTCGGCGGTTCCCTGTTCCCCGAGCCGTGGGAGGGCGTCGTGGCGGCGGTCGCCCTGACCCTGGCCGTCAGCGCGGTACCGGGCCTGTGGCGCAGGCTGCGGGAGCGGTCGACGGGGTGAGCGCGGCGGGGCGCGTCGCCGCAGGCCGCACACCGCTCCATGCGCTGCGGGCCGCACACCGCTCCGTGCGCCGCAGGTGGCGGATGCGCCATGCGCCGCAGGTGGCGGGTCGGTCGGGGCGACCGGTCGCGCGGCTCCCGTGTGTCCGGGGCACACCACGCGCACGCCCCTGAGCCGCGCCCGCCGGCCCTCTCGCCCTCGTGCCCGTCCCCCGTGCCTCGTCCCCGTCCAGGCCGAGCGCGGCGTCACAGCACGCGTGAGCCCCCCACCGGCAGGTCCCACAGGTCCTCGCGGGGCAGGCCGGCCTTCTCCCAGGCGGCGCGGACGCGGGTGAGGGGTTCGAGGACGGGTTCGGCGGAGAGGACGAAGGTGCCCCAGTGCATGGGTGCCATCCGGCGTGCCCCCAGGTCGCGTGCCGCCCGTACCGCCTCCTCCGGGTCGCAGTGGACGTCGCTGAGCCACCAGCGTGGGTCGTAGGCGCCGATGGGCAGCAGCGCGAGGTCTATTCCGGGGTAGCGCTGTCCGATGCGGGAGAACCAGTGGCCGTAGCCCGTGTCGCCCGCGAAGTGGACGCGGCGTCCGTCGGGGTCGGTGAGCACCCAGCCGCCCCACAGGGTGCGGCAGGTGTCGGTGAGGCCGCGCTTGGACCAGTGGTGGGCCGGTACGAAGTCGAAGCGCACGCCGGACAGTTCGGCCGCCTCCCACCAGTCCAGCTCGGTGACGCGGACGAACCGGCGGCGCCGGAACCAGCGGCCGAGCCCGGCGGGCACGAACACCGGGGTGTCGCGCGGGAGTCGGCGCAGGGTGGGGGCGTCGAGGTGGTCGTAGTGGTTGTGGCTGATGACGACGGCGTCGACGGGCGGCAGGTTTTCCCAGGGGACGCCGACGGGGGTGACGCGGGCCGGGGTGCCGATGATGCGGCGGGACCAGACCGGGTCGGTCAGGACGGTCAGCCCGCCGATCCGCACCACCCAACTGGCGTGTCCCGCCCAGGTGACGGCGACGGTGCGGGTGTCGACGCGGGGCAGCGGGCCGGGCTCGAAGGGCAGCCGCGCGATGTCGGCGAGACCTTCCCTCCCGGGCCGCACGGCGCCTTCGCGGGCGAAGCGGGCGAGGGCCCTGAGGCCGGGCAGCGGGGCGGTCAGCCGGTCGTGGAAGGTGCGCGGCCACGTCCGGGGTTCGCCCAGCGGGCGCGGCTCGGCGAGCGGCGGGACCGGAGAGGTCACGGGGGACTCGACCGGCGGGGTGCCGGTGTCCCGCACGGGCGTGGGGGTGGTCGACTCGGACTGCTGCGTCATCGAGGAGGCTCCCATCGCTGAGCGTCGTCACGGAGGTCGTCGAGGACCGACCTGAGATGGGTCAACGCACGTTGCACGTGTGGCAGTTCCAACGGGCTGGGCGACATGAGGCATTCCGTGCGCTGCGCGTGCGTTCCGCCGAGCAGCATGCCCGTGGAGAGCCGTACGCGCAGCGCGCCGAGGTCGTCGCCGAAGCGGTGGCCGCCCGGTGCGGGCATGCCGAGCCGGGCGGTGAGGAGGTCCTCCAGGTCCTGGGCGTCGTCGATGCCCCGGGCGGCCGACTCCTCGCGCAGCGGCCCGAGGTCGACGTACAGGTGGCGGCCGGCGCGTGGCGGCAGCGCGAGGGCGCCCGCGGCGACGACGGCGCCGTGCGCGGCGGCGGCCACGCGCGCGTGCAGGCGTACGGCGGTGCCGACGCGCCTGGTGACGGGCTCGGGTTCGGTCAGCGCGAAGGCGGCGGCCGCGGCGACGGGGGCCGCGACGCGCGCGTCGAGCGCGGTGAGGACGTCGAGCACGCGCGCGTGGAGGTCGTCCCCGGTGGCCGTGGCGGGGAGGCGGGCGACGGCGGCGGGCCAGCCGGTGGGCAGCAGGGCGCCCGCGAGGTCGCTGACGACGGTGACCCGGTCCGGCAGCATCTCGGCGGGGCTGACCAGGACGGTCTCGTGCGGGACGTGCAGGGTGTCGCGCCAGGTCTCGTCGCTGATCAGGTGCAGGCCCTCGCCGGCGGCGGCCTCCACGGCCTCGTGCAGCACCTCGGGCGGGGCGACGGTGGCGGTGGGGTCGTCGGCGACGGACAGCACCAGCAGTCGCGGGTCGCCGCCCTCGGCGCGGACCCGGCGCACGGTCTCCAGGAGGGCGTAGGGGTCGGGGACGCCGCCGCACTCGGCGGGGGTGGGCACGTGGAAGACGGGCCGCCCCAGCAGCCGGGCGTACGGCGCCCACCAGGCCGCACAGGGCCTCGGCACCAGGACGTCGCCGCCGAGGGCGGCGGTCAGGGCGACCAGCAGTGCGGGGGCGCCGGGTCCCGCCAGGACCCGGTCCGGCCCGGTGGGGGTGCCGCGGCGTTCCCAGTAGCCGCAGGCGGCCTCCAGGAGGGCGCGGCCGCCGCCGACGGGTTCGCCCTCGGGGCGTTCGGCGGCCGCGGCGAGGACGGCGGCGAGGTCGGGCAGCACGGGCAGGCCGTCCGCGGGCAGCTCCGGCCCGAAGCGGACGGGGCCGTGTCCTTCCGGTTCCGTGCCCCGCATGCCGTCCTCCGCGCCGTCGGTGCCTGGTGCCCTGCGCCCTGTGCCGCCGCCGGCCGCCGGACTCGTCGTACGGCGGCGGGACTTCGTCCGCGTGCCCGGTGGTGCGGGACGGGGTGTCCGGGGCCGGGCGGGCCCTCGGGTGCCGAGTACCCCGTGTGCCGTCGCCCCATGGCAGCGGGCCGGGGTCGCGCCGGTCACGCCGCGGGCCGGGCGGGGTCAGAGGCCCGCCGTACGGTCCCGGCGGCGCAGCCGGTGGACGGCCGCGCCGAGTGCGCCGGCGATGAGCAGGGCACCTGCGACCAGGGCGGGGACGGAGTCGGTGAAGGTGCCGCCGGTGCCGGCGCGTACGCCGTGCTGGACGGCGGCGCCGGGGCAGGCGGCACCGTGCGACGCGGGGTCGTGGGAGGCGGGGTCGTGGGAGGCGGGGTCGTGCGGCGCTGTGCCGTGCGGCGCTGTGTCGCGGGAGGTGGGGCAGGGCTGGGGCGCGGGGCGGGTGGGGCAGGGGGCGGGGTGGCCGGCGGCGCACGACGGGGGCGTGGCTGGGGCGCAGGCCGTGGGGTGCGCGGGCGCGCAGCTCGGGGCGCTCGGCCCCGCGCCGCCGCCCGTCTCACCGCCACCCGCGCCACCGCCCGTCTCACCGCCACCCGCGCCACCGCCCGTCTCACCGCCGCCCGCGCCACCGCCGCTCGCGCGGGGGACGTCGTAGGTGGCGCTCCACGGACCGCCCTGGCCGCCGGGTGGTGCCGGGCAGGTGCCGTCGACGGTCCAGGCGGAGTCCGTGCCGACCGCGTCGGCCGGTACGTCGAGGTCCCCGGCCGGGGCGATCCGGGCGGTGCCCCGGTAGGCGGGACCCGTCAGCTCGTCACCGCCGGGCTCCAGGGTGAGCTTGACGGTGCCTTCCTCGAAGGCGTCCGAGGCGGCGTCGATGGTCCGGGGGGCGGGCGCGCCGAGGGGGTCGCAGGTGACGGTGACGGTGACGCTGCCCCCCGGAGCGGCCGTGGCCGGGCTGATCTCCGCCGCCGGGTCCGCGGACGCGGCCGGGGCGACGCCGGCCAGCACGGCACCGGCCAGGGCGGCGACGGACAGGACACGGGCGGTGGGGCGCATGGGACGGCTCCTTCGCCGACGGCTGCGAGGCACGTGTCCGTGCCTCCCGGCCATCACAGCCCGCGCGGTCCGCCACCGCCCGTGGCCGCGGTCCATTGGCGGGACGGCCGCACCCGATCGGGTGACGGGTGCGGAGCCCCTGTGCTCCCTCTCTTCGGGCCGCGTCCCTCGGCGGCACCCGTTCACGCAGCCGGTCGCGGCACCGGCCGATCGGCGGGGACCCGCGCGTCCGCGAGATGCCCGGCTCCCCGCGTCCACGACTTCGGCGGCGGGACCCCGTGTCGGTTCCGGCCCCTCGGGTACGCGGAGGGCCGCACCCGAGGAAGTGGAGGGAGACATGCAGCGAGGCAGCGACCGGCTGAGTGTCCACCGGGACGACGAGATGAAGCACGAGCTGCGGGGCCTGTTGAGGTCCGGGCACCCCACGCGCTCCGAGGAGTGGCACGACCCCGAGCCGTCCGCGGAGGACGATCCGCAGGTCTGGGGCGGTCCGGTGGTGCCGGGGGACGCGCGGGCGTCGCTGGCGACGGTACGGCTGGAGCTGGCCCGCTTCCTGGGCCGCAGCTCGTTCCCCGCCGGCCCCCAGGAACTGGCGGGGACCTTGCGCCGCAAGAACGCGCCGGACGCGCTCGTCGAGGCGGTACGGCGGCTGCCGCACAAGCAGCGCTACGCCACCGTGCAGGAGCTGGCCGAGACCCTGACCAGGTCCTGACCGGCGCAGGGCCCGAGACCCTGACCAGGTCCTGAGCAGGGCAGGGCCTGAGCGCACACACCGGGAAACACCAGAAAGGACGTTGAACGATCATGCGCATCGCGTTTCTGACGGCCCCCGAGGGCGTCGAGCAGGTGGAGCTGACCGACCCCTGGCAGGCGGCGGTGGACGCGGGACACGAGCCCGTGCTGGTGTCGACCGAGCCGGGTGAGGTCCAGGCCTTCAACCATCTCGACAAGGCGGACACCTTCCCCGTCGACGAGGTGGCCGGCGAGGCCTCGGCGGACTCCTTCGGCGGCCTGGTCCTGCCGGGCGGGGTCGCGAACCCCGACCTCCTGCGCACCGACGGGGAGGCGGTGGCGTTCGTCAGGGCGTTCTTCGAGCAGGGCCGGCCGGTCGCCGCGATCTGTCACGCCCCGTGGACGCTGGTCGAGGCGGACGTCGTGCGCGGCCGGGTGCTGACCTCCTGGCCGAGCCTGCGGACCGACATCCGCAACGCCGGCGGCGACTGGGTCGACGAGCAGGTCAAGGTCTGCGACCACGGTCCGAACAAGCTGGTGACCAGCCGCAAGCCGGACGATCTGAAGGCGTTCTGCGAGACCTACCTGGACGTGTTCGCGCGGGAAGCCGCCTGAGGGGCTCCCGCGGGCCGGGAGGCCGGTGGGCGAACGGCTCCGGCGGGGTTCAGACCCGGCCGGGGCCGTTCGCCGTGCCGGGACCCCACTTGCCGACGGGCGTGCCCGTGCGGTCGGTGCCGTCGGCCCGGCCGGCGCGGTCCCTGGCGCCGTCGCGGGTGCGGCCGGGCGAGACGAAGCGGCGCGGGTTGCGGCGCAGGTACTCGCCCTCCAGCTTCGCCATCCGGTCGTTGTGGGCGCGCAGGGCGTCGTTCGAGCCGTACAGCAGGGTGTCGTGGCGGGTGCGGTGGATCGTCTCCAGCTCTTTCATGAGCTGCTGGTCGTCCAGCCGGTCGGGGTCGACTCCGGTCATCGTGGTACCCCACTCGTCGTGTGCGTCCATGGGGTCCGGGTACCCGCCCGCGCGGCACGGACGTCCGGCCGGCATCGGGGAGGGGCCATGGATCTCGCGTCCTTGAGTCCACTGTACGAACAATCCGGCTCCCGGGCCTCCGGCTGCGCCGGCACCTCCCGGCACGCGGGGAGCCCGCCCCACCGGCCGCACCTCGCCGCGGGCGGCCGCGGAGCCCCGACGCGCCGGGCGTGAGGACCCCCGGCCATCCCGGCCACCCCGGCCGCTACCGGACGCGCTCCACGCGGCGCTCGTCCCACACCGGCTCCGGGGTCTCGCGGACCCGGCCGTCGCTGCCGAAGACCAGGTAGCGGTCGAAGGAGCGGGCGAACCAGCGGTCGTGGGTGACGGCCAGGACCGTGCCCTCGAAGGCCTCCAGCCCTTCCTGGAGCGCCTCGGCGGACTCCAGGTCGAGGTTGTCGGTCGGCTCGTCGAGGAGCAGGGCGGTGACGCCCTCCAGCTCCAGCAGCAGGATCTGGAAGCGGGCCTGCTGCCCGCCGGACAGCCGCTCGAAGGCCTGCTCGGCCTGCTGGGTCAGCTCGTAGCGGCGCAGCCGGGACATGGCCGCGCCGCGGTCCTGGGAGTGCTCCTGCCACAGGATGTCCAGGAGCGTGCGGCCCAGCAGTCCCGGGTGGGCGTGGGTCTGCGCGAAGTGACCGGGGACGACCCGCGCCCCCAGCTTCCACTCCCCCGTGTGCGCCACGGTGTCGCCGGCCAGCAGGCGCAGGAAGTGCGACTTGCCGGAGCCGTTGGAGCCGAGGACGGCGACCCGCTCGCCGTAGAAGACCTCCAGGTCGAAGGGTTTCATCAGGCCGGTCAGTTCGAGCCCCTTGCAGGTGACGGCCCGCACGCCGGTGCGGCCGCCCTTGAGGCGCATGGTGATGTCCTGCTCGCGCGGCGGCTCGGGCGGCGGGCCCGCCTCCTCGAACTTGCGCAGGCGGGTCTGCGCGGCCGCGTAGCGGGAGGCCATCTCGTGGCTGACGGAGGCCGCCTGCCGCAGGTTCAGCACCAGCTTCTTCAGCTGGGCGTGCTTCTCGTCCCAGCGGCGGCGCAGTTCCTCGAAGCGGGCGAAGCGTTCGCGCCGGGCCTCGTGGTAGGTGGCGAAGCCGCCGCCGTGCACCCAGGCGTCGGCGCCGGCCGGTCCCGGCTCCACGGAGACGATCTTCTCTGCGGCCCGGGAGAGGAGTTCGCGGTCGTGGGAGACGAACAGGACCGTCTTGCGGGTCTCCTTCAGCCGCTCCTCCAGCCACCGCTTGCCGGGCACGTCGAGGTAGTTGTCGGGCTCGTCGAGCAGAAGCACCTCGTCGGTGCCGCGCAGCAGCGCCTCCAGCACCAGCCGCTTCTGCTCGCCGCCGGACAGGGTGCGCACCTGACGGAACTGGGCCTTGTCGTAGGGCACGCCGAGGGCGGCCGTGGTGCACATGTCCCACAACGTCTCGGCCTCGTACCCGTGCGCCTCGGCCCAGTCGGACAGGGCCTGCGCGTAGCTCATCTGCGCGGCCTCGTCGTCCACGGTCATGATCGCGTGCTCCGCCTCGTCGACGGCCTTCGCGGCCTCCCGGATGCGCGGCGAGGACACCGACACCAGCAGGTCCCGTACGGTCGTCTCGTCCCGTACGGAGCCCACGAACTGGCGCATCACGCCGAGCCCGCCGCCGACGGTGACGGTGCCGCCGTGCGGTTTCAGCTCGCCGGAGATCAGCCGCAGCAGGGTCGTCTTGCCCGCGCCGTTGGGCCCCACCAGGGCCACGACGGCCCCTTCGCCCACCCGGAAGGACACGTCGCCGAGCAACGCCCTCCCGTCGGGGAGGTGGTACTCGAGGTGCGCGGCTTCCAGATGTCCCATGAGGGTGCATTCTGCGGGGCGCCCGCCGGATGCGGCAAACCCTTATCGACGTCTCGCCGGCGCGGTCCCCGCAGGCCGGGAGGTCATCCGGCCGCGCCGAGCGGCTCGCCGGCCGGTCCGCCCTCGCCCGCGGGTGCCACGGTCGCGCCCGCCCAGGTCAGGGCCTCGAACCCGGCGGAGGGGGTGCCGTCGAGGACGATCACGCCGGTGTTGGCGAGCCGGCGGGCGGCGGCGAACGGCACGTCCACGTTGCGGGCGCGGGCCGCCGTCCAGGCGCGGATCGCGGCCCCGTGGCTGACCAGGGCGACGCAGCGGGCGCCGGTCGCGGCGGCCTCGGCGACCACGGCGTCGTAGCGCTCCAGGAACTCGGCGCCGCTCTCGCCGCCCGGCATGCGCAGCCCCAGGTCGCCGGCCGCCCAGGCGAACACCGTGCGCAGGTACGGCTCGCCCTGCCCGGACTCGCCCGGCAGGAGTTCGAGGTCGCCCGCGGAGATCTCCCGGATGCCGTCGCGCTCGCGGACGTCCAGGCCGCGGGCGGCGGCCAGCGGCGCGGCGGTGAGGCGGGTGCGCACGAGGGTGGAGACGTACAGGGCGTCGATGTCCTCGTCGGCGAGGGCATCGGGCAGGGCGGCGGCCTGCCGTTCGCCGAGCGCCGTGAGGCCGGGGCCGGGGACGGCGGTGTCCAGCAGGCGCTTCACGTTGGTGGGGGTCTCACCGTGGCGGACCAGGAGCAGACGCATGCGCTCACCTTCCGGTGCCGTGCCGCCTCGCGCGGGGATCGGTCCCTGCAGGGTACCCGCGGGCCGCCGAGGGCATCCGCCCGCCCGGGGGCCGGATCCCGGTCCCACCGCACTTGGCTGACGAACCGTCAGTCCATTCTTCGGAACGAACTGTCTCAGCATACGGCCGCAGGCGTACGGTGGCGCACATCAGCCCCCGGGCTCCACCGGGCCCGGGGACCGGGCCGTGAAGAAGGGGCTGAGCCATGCCGGGAGCGCGGGAGACCGCCGTCTACACGCACGGACACCACGAGTCGGTACTGCGGTCGCACACCTGGCGGACCGCCGCCAACTCGGCGGCGTACCTGCTCGGTTCACTGAAGCCGCACATGAGGATCCTGGACATCGGCTGTGGTCCGGGCACCATCACCGCCGACCTGGCCGCCCTCGTCCCCGACGGCCACGTCACCGGCGCCGACCGGGCGCCCGGCGTCCTGGAGCAGGCACGGGCCACGGCCGCCGACCGCGGCCTGACCAACGTCGACTTCACGGTCGCCGACGTCCACGCCCTCGACCACCCGGACGACACGTTCTGCGTGGTCCACGCGCATCAGGTGCTCCAGCACGTCGGCGACCCCGTGCGGGCGCTGCGCGAGATGCGGCGCGTCACCAGACCCGGCGGGTACGTCGCCGTCCGCGACTCGGACTACGCGGCCATGACCTGGTACCCGGCCTCGGCCGGGATGGACGACTGGCTGGACCTCTACCGCGCAGTGGCCCGCGCCAACGGCGGGGAACCCGACGCCGGACGCCGGCTGAAGGCCTGGGCCCGTGAGGCGGGCTTCACGGACGTCACGGCCACCTCCGCCACCTGGACCTTCGGCACCGCCGAGGAGCGGGCCTGGTGGAGCGGCCTGTGGGCCGACCGCACCCTGGCCTCCGCCTACGCGGAGCGGGCCGTCGAGGGCGGCCACGCCGACGCCGGGCGACTGAGGGCCGTGTCCGAGGCCTGGCGGGAATGGGGACGGCAGGAGGACGGCTGGTTCGCCGTTCTGCACGGGGAAATTCTGTGCAAAAAGGACGCCTGAATCGCGTATTCGGGGAAACTCGGGCCGCAGGAGGTCGAAGCTATGGTTCCCATCCTGCTGGTACTGCTTCTGGTGCTGATTCTTTTCGGTGCCGGATTCGCGGTGGAGGTGCTCTGGTGGATCGCGATCGCGGTTCTCGTTCTCTGGCTCCTGGGGTTCCTGATGCGCGGTACCACCGCGAGTGGGGGCCGGGGTCGTTGGTACAGGTGGTGAATTAGCCCCGGGAGCGTCTCACCGGCGCCCCCTCGGGCGGCGTTCGTCGGACGGCGTTCCTTCCGTCGGACGGCATTCCGTCGGGCGCCTCATTCCCGGGGCAGCAGCGGTCCGAGCGGCCCGAGGTCCAGATTCAGGTCCTCGGGCCGCAGGCCGTAGCGGTCGCGCAGTTCCGCCATCCGGTCGTCGAGCAGCATCAGCGTGAGCCCGATCCGCTCCTCCTGCTCCTCGGACAGGTCGCCCTGGTCGAAGCGGCGCACCGCCTGCCGTTCCATCAGCTGACGCAGCAGCTCGACGACGGTGAGGACGAGCTTGATCAGATCCCGCTCGACCGTGTCGGGCTCGAGATCGACATGACGCTTGCTCGGCGTGGTCACGAAAGCTCCTCCCAGGGCGACGGGACGTTCTCGTTCACGGAGCTGATCAGCGCGTTCAGGTCGATGCGGACCAGGTCGACGTCCGCGATCCGCAAGGTGATGTCGCCCTTGATGACGACCCCGCCGGCCAGCAGCCGGTCGAGCAGGTCGACGAGGGCGATCTCGCGGCGCTCCACGACGGTCATGAGCCCGCCTCCCCCGCGCTCCCGGCGCTCCCCTCGCCCGCGCCCCGCGCAGGGTCCTGCGCGCCCTCGTCCGCCGGGGGATCCACGAAGGAATACGCCGCCCACGGTCCCGTGAGCTCGACGCGCATTCCGGGTTCCTCGTCCTTCGTGCGGTCCACGAGTTCCACGAATTCCTCGGATTCCGTGCGGGGCACGAGATAGGCGGCATTCAGCACGTTCTGTCCCGAGGACCGGGAGAGGGCGGAGTTCTGCGGTGCGTGGAGGCGGGCCGCGTCCGCGTGTTCCGAGAGCAGGGAGTGCAGCCGGCCGGCGAACCGTTCCGCCCGCTGCCAGGTGTCCTCCTGCGCCCTCGCCTTCCTGCGCCGCTGAAGGAGGTAGTCGCGGCCCGAGGTGGGCTTCGCCGCCGCGGCTTCCGGGCCGGCGGTCTCCTCCCCCGTGGGCTCGACGTAGACCTTCACGCCCCATTCCACGCGCCCCTCCAGCCGGTCCAGGGTGCGCCGGAAGAACTCCTCGCGTTCCTCCATCATCACGCGGACGCCGCTGTCGTCGCGGAAGACGGTGGCGAGCCGCAGGGGCAGGGGCGTGGTGACCGCGGTGAGCGCGTCGATCACCTGCTGGTGGCCGCGCGCGGTCGCGGCCAGCCAGTCCAGGTCCTCCAGGTGGGCGCGGAGCGGTTCCTCGGCGAAGTCCTGTGCGGGCACGTCGCTGACGACGGCGATCAGACCGTGGTGGTGCAGCATCTTGGCCGGTGCGCCCGCCACACCCGTCAGCTCGGCCTGCAGGGGCGCGCCAGCCGGCCGGCAGACGGCGTACACGTACCGCAGTCCGGTCATGAGGACTCCTCCCTGGTGCGGGCACGGCCCGGCTCCAGTTCCTCCAGGCGAGCCAGTCGTTCACGCAACTCGGCGTTCTCCTTGGTGAGTTGGTCGCGTCTGGCACGGGTGGACAGCGCCGGGTCGTCCTCCCACCAGTCGATGCCCATCTCCTTGGCCTTGTCGACCGAGGCGACGATGAGGCGGAGCTTGATCGTGAGCAGTTCGATGTCGAGCAGGTTGATCCGGATGTCACCGGCGATGACGATGCCCTTGTCGAGGACGCGTTCCAGGATGTCCGCGAGGTTGGCGCCGCCGCCCTGGCCGTACGGTTCCGGCATCCGGCTCGGCATGCTCATCGACGGCTCCTCCTGTCCTCGTCCTGCGGGGCCTCTTCCTCGTCTTCCTCGTCTTCCTCGTCGTACTCGTCGGCCTCGGCCTCGGGCTCGCCCTCCTCGTCCTCGTCGTACTCTTCGTCCTCGGCCTCGGCCTCGGGCTCACCCTCCTCCTCGTCCTCCTCGTACTCGCCCTCGGGCTCCTCGTCGTACTCCGCCTCCGGCTCGTCCTCGTCGTACTCGCCCTCGGCCTCCTCCGACTCCTCCGACTCCCCGGACCCCTCCGGCTCCTCGGACTCCTCGTCCTCCTCGGACTCTTCGGACTCCTCTGCCTCTTTCTCCTCCTCGGCCAGGGCGTCCTCGTGGGAGCGGACGACCTCGCCGTCACGGATCTCACCGCGCCAGCCGTCCTCCGCCTCCCCCTTGAGGGTGATGAAGCGTGCGAAGTTCTTCAGGTCGAGGCGGGCACGGCGGCCCTGGGCGCGCCAGATGTTGCCGGTCTTCTCGAAAAGGCCCGTCGGGTAGTACTCCATGACCAGCACGACGCGGGTGAGGTTCTCGGCGATCTCGTGGAAGGAGACGACGCCCTTGGTGGTGCCCTTGGCGCCCTCGGACGTCCAGGAGATCCGGTCGTCCGGGACCTGCTCGGTGGTCTTCGCCTTCCAGCTCCGGTTGGACCAGAAGACCTTCAGCTGCCAGTCGCTGGTGGTGTCGTCACCGCGGCTCGCGCTCTTGACGCCCTTGGCGAAGGTGCTGAAGTCCTGGTACTTGGTCCACTGGTCGTAGGCGGTGCGCAGCGGCACGCCGACGTCGATCTGCTCCATGATGACGGTGGGCTTGGAGCCCGACCCGCCCTTGCGCTTGCCCTTGCCGCCGCCGAGCTTCTTGAAGGCGCCGGTCACCTTGTCCTTGATGTTCGAGGCGCCGACTTCCATCGCGGTGCGCATCGGGCTCTTGCCCTCGGCCAGCTTGCGGCCTCCGTCGAGGGCCATCTTGGCCAGACCGGGGCTCTTGCCCTCGGCGATGTCGTTGAGCTTGCCGGTGGTCTCGCCGAGCTTGCGGCCGACGCCGGCCAGCACGCGCTGGGTCTGCGCGGCGAGGTACTCCTGCGCCTCCGCCTTGAGCCGGTCGGCGGCCTCGCTCTGCGCGAGGTCCGTCAGGGGGTTGCCACCCGTCTTGTCCGTCGCCTCGCCGGCCGCGGACTTCGCCGATCCCAGTGTCTCGGCCATCACTCACCGCCTCCCTTCGACCGCCGGGTCCGCGACGTGGTCTTCGCGGCCGTCTTGCGGGCCGAGCCGGCGCTCTTCTGCGAGGCCGCCCCGCGCGCGGACGCCTTCTTGGCCGGCGCCTTCTTGGCCGGTGCCTTCTTCGCCGCGGTCTTCTTCGCCGGGGCCTTCTTGGCCGGTGCCTTCTTGGCCGGTGCCTTCTTCGCGGCGGGCTTCTTGGCAGCCGCCTTCCTGCGCGGCGGCTCCTCCTCCTCGGGCTCCTCCTCCTCGGGCTCCTCCTCCGGCTCCTCCTCCTCGGGCTCCTCCTCGTCCTCGTCGGCCCGGTCCTCGGCGTCCTCGTCCTCGTCGGCCCGGTCCTCGGCGTCCTCGTCGGCCTCTTCGTAGTCCTCGTCCTCGTCGCGCGCGGACTCGGGCTCCTCGTACTCGTCCTCGTCGCCGTCGTCCGCCTCGTCCCGCGACTTCCCGCCCGGCGCGTCGGGGACGACGCCGTCGAGTTCGTCGCGGACCCGGTTCGTACGGCTGTGCAGCCGGTCGGCGAGGGCGCTCATCTGCCGCTCGACCATCGCACCCGAGGCGGCCTTGCCGACACCGCGCAGTTCTCCGCGGAGCTGTTCGGTGATCTCCTTGAACTGCGGGTTGTCCTTGAGCTGCTGGGACACCAGGTCGGCCACGCCGCGCGGGGTCAGGTTCAGCTTCTTGCCCGCGACCATCGAGCCGACGGCGAGCGCCAGTTTCATCTTCTTGCTACGTCCCAGGAGGTATCCGGCCCCTACCGCGAGGCCCAGTCCCACTCGGTTCATCGTGCTGTCCCGTCGTCGGTTCCCGTACTCCTGCGCATGGCTGTGTCCAGCCGGTCGAGGAGTTCGTCCTCCATCCGGTCGAACTCCTCCTCCGTGATCGACCCGTCCTCCAACTGCTCCTCGAGACGGGAGAGTTCGGCCCGAACCGTGGCGGGGTCGTAATAGATCCGCTCGGCCTCCTGAACGACCTGCTGGATCACCCAGCCGCTGCCGCGCACCGGGGCGAACGGCAACAGCAGCACCTCCGAGATCAGGCCCATCTCCCTGCTCCTTCGCTTGTGTGACCCCGCTAGCCGGCCGCCGGTACGGCGGGCTCCGCGGGGCCGGGCTCGACGAAGCTGTACGGCGGCAGCGGACCGTTCACCCGCACCTCCAGGTGGGGGCGGCTCTCGCGCAGTCCGTCCGCCGCCTCCAGGAAGCGCGCGGCCTCGTCGCGGTCCACCAGGAACGAGATGTTGGCGAGCCAGCCGGTGGACTCGGGGCCCGGCTCGACGCTCGCCGCGAGGGGTTCCAGGACCCGCCGGACCTCGGCCGCGTCCTCGGCCTCGCGGGCCTTGACCGCGGCCGCCACCATCTCGCCGAGCTGGATCTTCTGCTCGTACGAGCCGCCGCCGGCCTGCCGGTTCGCCTCGGCCATCGCGCGCAGCTCGGGGCTGTCCGCCATCACCTGGTGCAGTACGGCATCCTCGACGTGGGAGGCCTTGATGTTGTACTCGACCTTGTTCTCGAGGGCCCGCAGCCGCTCCAGGTAGTGCTCGGCACGCTCGGTCAGGACGCCGGTGACCGCGTCGTCGTCGGGGGCGACGCTGCCGAACCGCATGGGCAGCACGCACCCCTCCGCTCCCGCCTCGCCGAGGACGGTCTGGTGGGCGAGGAGATCGCGGCGCTTGGGCCGGAGGTTCTCGGGGGCGTCACTGACGACGGCCGCGAGATCACCCGCGTGCAGCACCCGTACCGGCAGCGGGGGCTCTCCCACCCCGCTCAGACCCTCCGGGAGGGCGGGGTGCGAAGCGGCGGTGATGCCGTAGACGTAGGTGGTCACTCCTGCTCCTCCTTCCGGCGGGCGGACGTCGACTTGCGCGTGCGCGGCCTGGACTCGGTCTCGCCTTCCTCACGGGCCTGCTTGAAGGCGCCGGAGATGGTCTCGGCGGCGCCGGACAGCGCCCCCTTGGACTTGCCGCGCGCGCCGGACTCGGTGACGTCGCCGACGATCTCGGGCAGACCGGGGCTCTTGCGCGGGCCCGCCTCCAGGTCGAGGCGGTTGCACGCCTCGGCGAACCGCAGGTAGGTGTCGACGCTGGCCACGACGACCCGTATGTCGATCTTCAGGATCTCGATGCCGACCAGAGAAACCCGCACGAAGGCGTCGATGACGAGCCCCCTGTCGAGGACGAGTTCCAGGACGTCGTAGAGGCCGCTGGAGCCGCCTCCGCCACCGGACTGTTGTGCCGGGACCACGGTCATGCCGACCGCACCTCCTTGTGTGTGATGAATGGTTGTGGGGCCGGGCCGTTCGACGGGCGAACGGCCTACCGGCCACCGGGCCGTGCGTCGGCCCGCCCGCGCTCGTAACGGCGGACGCGGCGGTAGCCGGTCAACTGGCCCTCCGGGTCGAGTTCGACCTCGTAGCTGCCCATGAGGCTCATGGTGTCGGGCACCCGCTCGAGTTCGAGGACCTCGACCTCCAGGGACCAGCCGTCCTCGGTCTGCGAGAAGGACGAGACGCTCTCGGCGGTCATGCCGGTCAGCTCGGCAAGCTGGGCCCGCGCCTGGCGCAGTACCTCCATGGGCTTCGGCCGGTCGTCCGTCACGGTGTCGTCCTCGCCCTCTTTCCGGTCGTCGGTCGGGGAACCGCCCTTCGGGGGTCTCCGCGAAGTCCGCGTGTTTCGTGAAGCCTGTGTGTCTGCCGTGTTCTTTGTGTTGGACATGGCCACCTCTTCCTTCCGTGTGGCCGGAAGGACCATGGCCAAACCTTCAGGAGCACACGCGTCTGCGCCGGTCACGGGACGCCCTGTACACCGGCGGTACGTGCATCAGGCACGCAGCGCGTCGAGGCGGCGTCGGGCGGGCCCCAGGGCACGCCCGGCGCCGCTCGTCCCGGACCACGGCCGGGTCCGGGCCTGCTCGAGGGCGTCGGCGACGGTCCAGCGGCGGGGCCCGAGACCGGGGTCGTCGAGCTGGTCCCAGCCGATGGGCACGGCGACGGGGGCGCCGGGACGGGCGCGCACGGTGAAGGGGGCGACGGCGGTCTGGGCGTAGCCGTTGCGCTGCACGTCGAGGTAGAGCCGCTCGCCCCGGTCCTTCTTGCGGGCGGCGGTGGTCAGCTGCTCCGGGTGCCCGGCGGCGAGCAGCTCGGCGGCGTCCCGCGCGAAGGCGCGCACCTCGTCGAAGCCGTGCCGTCCGTCCAGGGGGACGACGACGTGCAGTCCGCGCGAGCCGGTGGTCATCAGGGCGGAGGGCAGCCGCACCTCGTCGAGCAGGTCGCCCAGCCACCGGGCCGCCTCCCGCACGGCGGCGAAGTCGTCGCCGGAGGGGTCCAGGTCGAAGATCATCAGGTCGGGGCGGTCGGGGCGGTCGGCCCGTGACAACCAGCGGTGGAAGGTGAGGCAGGCCTGGTCGGCGGGGAACACGAGGGTGGCGGTGTCGTCGCAGACGATGTGCAGGACGGTGCCGTCCTCCTTGCCGACCCGCGCCCGGGTGATCCACTGCGGGTAGTGCCCGGGGGTGTTCTTCTGCATGAACCGGGGGCCGTCGACGCCGTCCGGATGCCGTTCCAGCATCAGCGGCCGGCCGCGCAGCTGCGGCAGCATGAACGGGGCCACCGACCGGTAGTACTCCACCAGGTCGCCCTTGGTGTGTTCCTCGCCGTCGGCACCGGCCGGGAAGAGCACCTTGCCCGGCCGGTGGACCTCGACGGTGCGGCGTCCGGCCCGCACCCGGCGGACGTCGTCGTCCTCGGGACGACCGCCGTCGCCCTCGGGGCGGCGACCGTCACCCTCGGGGCGACCGCCGTCACCGTCCGGACGACGGCCGTCGCTCCGGGAAGGACCGCCGTCGTTGCGGGACCGACCGCCGTCGTTGCGGGACCGACCGCCGTCCTTGCGGGACCGACCGCCGTCGCTCACGGGACGACCGCCGTCTCCACCAGCAGCCGGGCGGAGGCGGCGATCGACTCGGCGTCGATGCCCGCCGCGTGCAGTTGCTCCCCGGGGCTCGCCGAACCCGGCATCGTCCGCACGGCGAGCCGCACGAGGCGGGGCACCGGGCGCCCGTCGGTGAAGGCGTCGAGGACCGCGTCACCGAGCCCGCCCTCCTCGTGGTGGTCCTCCACGGTCACCAGGCAGCCGGTCTCCTCGGCGGCCCGCCGCAGGGTTTCCCGGTCGACGGGCTTGACGGAGTACAGGTCGATCACCCGGACCGGGATGCCCTCGGCGTCGAGGGCGTCGGCGGCCTTCAGCGCCTCGTGCACGGTCACGCCGGCCGCGACGACGGTCAGCCGGTCGTCGCCGGAGGAGCGCAGCACCTTGCTGCCGCCGACCGGGAACTCCTCGTCGGGCCCGTAGACCACCGGGCTCTCGCCGCGCGAGGTGCGCAGGTAGCGGATGCCGTCGAGCCCGGCCATGGCGGCGACCAGTCGGGCGGTCTGGTTGGCGTCGCACGGGTACAGGACCGTGGAGCCGTGCACGGCCCGGAACATCGCCAGGTCCTCCAGACCCATCTGCGAGGGCCCGTCCTGGCCGATGGCCACCCCGGCGTGCGAGCCGACCAGGTTGATCCCGGCGCCGCTGACGGACGCCATGCGCACGAAGTCGTGCGCCCGGGTCAGGAAGGCCGCGAACGTGGAGGCGAAGGGCACCCAGCCGCGGGTGGCCATGCCGACCGCGGTGGCGACGAGCTGCTGCTCGGCGATGTAGCACTCGAAGAAGCGGTCGGGGTGCTCCTTGGCGAAGAACTCGGTGCGGGTGGAGTCGCCGACCTCCCCGTCGAGGGCGACGACGTCGCCGCGGGCCGCGCCGAGGGCGGCGAGGGCCTGCCCGAAGGCGTCACGGGTGGCGACGCCCTTCTCGGGGTCGCCCTTCTCCCAGCGGGGCAGGTCGAGACGGCCGGTGGGCACCGAGTGCAGCATGCGGGTGGCGGGCGGCTCGTGCACCTCGACGCGCAGGTCGCGGATCCCGCCGAGTTCCGCGATCGCCTCGTCGGCGTCCGGCAGCGGTTTGCCGTGCAGCCCCTCGCGGTCCTGGACCGCCTCGACGCCCCGGCCCTTCAGGGTGCGGGCGAGGATCGCGGTGGGCTGTCCCTTGGTGGAGACCGCCTCGCCGTAGGCGCGGTCGACGGCGTCCACGTCGTGCCCGTCCACCTCGACGGTGTGCCAGTCGAAGGCCTGGAAGCGGCGGGCGTAGGAGTGGAGGTCGTGGCCGTGCCGGGTGGGACCGCGCTGGCCGAGCCGGTTGACGTCGACGATCACCGTGAGGTTGTCCAGGTGTTCGTGGCCCGCGTGCTCGGCGGCCTCCCACACCGAGCCCTCGGCCATCTCGCTGTCCCCGCACAGCACCCACACCCGGTGGTCCGAGTGGTCCAGCCGCTTGCCCGCGAGGGCGATGCCCACGCCCACCGGCAGCCCCTGGCCGAGGGAGCCGGTGGCCGTCTCGACCCAGGGCAGGCGCTGCGGGGTGGGGTGTCCTTCGAGGCGGCTGCCGAGTGCGCGGAAGGTGAGGAGTTCCTCGTCGTCGATGGCGCCGGCCGCCTTGTACGCCGCGTACAGCAGCGGGGAGGCGTGGCCCTTGGAGAGGACGAAACGGTCGTTGGCCGGGTGCGCGGGGCGGTCGAAGTCGTAGCGGAGGTGGTTCGCCAGCAGGACGGCCATCAGGTCCGCGGCGGACATCGAGGAGGTCGGATGCCCGGACCCCGCGGCGTCGGAGGCGCGGACACTGTCCACGCGCAACTGCTGTGCGAGCTCAGTGAGTTCGGCGGTGTCCATCGGGTTACTGCTCTCCTTCTCGGGGGAGGGGACGTAGCTGGTCACCGGCGGGCCCGGAAGCGGGCCGGTTCTCGGCGGGCTCACCGCCCGGCTGGTTCTTCGCCGGCTCACCGCCCGGCTGGTTCTTCGCCGGTTCCGGTGCCGGGCGGTTCCTGGCCGGCTCGTTCTTCACCGGCTCGGGGGTCGGTGAGGTGATCGTCCGGGAGGTGTCGTCACCGCCGCCTCCGCCCAGGGCCTTCTGCCCGCCGGTCACGGGGACACCGGCCGCTGGGACCCCGGCCGCGGACGTCGCGTCCCGCTGCCGTTCGCGCCCGTCCGGCGTCCGTGCCAGTTCCGGCGAGGCCGTGTCCAGGGGCACCGACCAGGACCGGACGAGGCCCAACTGGACGGCCTGGCGCGGCAGTACGGCGTCCAGCAGCCAGTCGGCCGCGACGCGCACGCGGTTGCCGGGCATGGCGGCCAGGTGGTAGCCGCGGGTGACCACGCCGGCCGGCAGCCCCGACAGCGGGACGCCCAGCGGGTTGGCGGCGGCCTTGACCCCGCCGAGGTCGACGACGAAGCCCATGTCCTTGTGCCGGTAGGGCCGCAGCTCGCGCCCGGTGAGCGAGGCGGCGATGTTGTGCGCGGCGACCTTGCCCTGCCGCCAGGCGTGCTGTGCCGTCATCGGCGTGTACGCCCCCGGCTTCTCCAGATCGGGTACGGCGGCGGCGTCACCGCAGGCGAACACCTCGGGCCTGCCCGGCACGCGCAGGGTCGGCTCGACGAGGAGCCGCCCCCGCTCCATGGGCAGCCCGAGGGACTCCGCGAGGGGATCGGGCCGTACGCCCACGCACCACACGAGGGTGCGGGTGTCGACGAACTCGCCGTCGGTGAGCAGGACTCCGTCCGGAGTGGCCTCCTTCACTGAGGTTCCCATCCGCACGTCGACACCCCGTTCGCGCAGCACCCGGTCGGCGGTGACGGAGAGCCGTTCGTCGAGTTCGGGCAGGACACGGTCGGCGACGTCGAGCAGCAGCCAGCGCGGCCGCATGCCCTTGCGCAGGGGATGGGCGCGCACCAGCGCGTCGGTGAACAGCTGCCCGTGGGCGGCGACTTCGGTACCGGTGTAGCCGGCGCCGACCACCACGAACGTGCAGCGGGCCGTGCAGAGCGCCGCGTCGTCGGCGGAGGAGGCCAGTTCGACCTGCCGGGTCACGTGGTCGCGCAGGTAGAGCGCCTCGGGCAGGCCGCGGAAGCCGTGCGCGTGCTCGGCGACGCCGGGGATGGGCAGCAGCTTGTTGACGCTGCCGGCGGCCAGCACCAGCCGGTCGTAGCCGAGGGCGCCCGTCTCGCCCTCGGGGCCGGTGTAGTGCACGGTGCGCCCGTCGAGGTCGATGCGGCCGGCCTCGCCGAGCACCAGCCGCACGTCCGGCAGGGTGCCGGCGAGGGAGACGGTGACCCGGCGCGGTTCGAGGATGCCGGCGGCCACCTGGGGCAGCAGGGGCAGGTAGAGGAAGTAGTCGGTCGGGTTCAGCAGGGTGATGTCGGCCCGGCCGCGGGCCGCCCGCGCGAGGGTGCGGGCCGTGCGGTATCCGGCGAAGCCGGCTCCGACGATCACGATGCGGGGTCGACTCACGTTCGCCTCCGGTGGCCCCGCGCCGTCGGGGCCGCGGGGAAGTGTGTCGTACGGGGGTTTCCGCGTCCCCCCGGGCAGGCCCGCCAAACGTCCGCGGGTCCTCACGGGGGTCCGGGTCACCCCGGCGCGGGGCGACCCGGGGCGCGACCGCCCACCCGCCGCACCCCGGAGGAGGTGCCCCTCCCGTGCCCGAGTACGGCTGTTTCCTGTGCTGCCGGTGCTGCGGGGAGTTCGGCCCCGCGGACCTGGTCGCCGCGCGCGGCGAAGGCCACCACCGCGGCCCGGCCCACGCCGGCCCCGGTCGGCACGACGGGTCCGGCCGCGCGGCCGCATCGGGTGTCAGGCCCGGGGTGGGGCTGTCAGGCCCGGTGGTGGGGCGTCTCGGGGTCGATGCCGCCGGGCCGCTGCGCCTCGCCCGGCGCGGGAACGCCCACGCTGGGCGCGGTGGGCGGCATCGGCGGGTAGGGCGTGCCCATGCCGGCGGCCGCCCCCGTGGGCGGTGCGACGGGCCCCGGCCGTGCGGACGGGGCCGTGCCGTGGTGGACCGGGTGCGGGCGGGCGGCGCCGCGCAGGACGTAGGCCAGCACGCCGAGGAGGGCCGCGGTGATCAGTGCGGCGGCCCAGTCGGGCAGCCCGATGTCGAGGGCGAGGCCCACGGCCAGCGCGACGGCGGCTCCCGCGTACAGGGCGAGCGCGCCGGAGGCGGCGTACAGCGTGGCCCTGCGGCGCTGCTTGCGGGTCTGTTCGCGCAGTTCCTCGCGGATGGTCTCGCGTGCCACCTGCGCCAGCTCGTCGACGAGGTGCTTGTCCAGATGCTCCAGGTGATCGATGCGCTCCATGCGTCCCGGGTACCCGGCGCCTCCGGCCGGTAACGCGGTGCGGGGCGGGTGCGCGCGGGTCCGGCGGGGGCCGCCGAGGGGATCGGGTGAAGGGATCTCCGCGGTCCGTCCGGCCCAACTAGGCTTTCGCGCATGAACATTCTGGGAGCCACCCTGCGTGTCTGCGTGGACGATCTGGAAGCCGCCGTCCCCTTCTACGAGCGTCTCTCGGGCGCCCCGGCGATGCGCTTCGAGCGCGGTGGCGTGCGGGTCGCCGCGGTCGGCTGCTTCCTGCTGATGAGCGGGCCCGCGGCCGAACTGGAGGTGCTGCGCAAGGTCGCCGCGACGATCGCCGTGACGGACGTCGACCAGGCGCACCGGACGCTGGACGAGCTGGGCGCGGACATCATCGCGGGGCCTCTGGCGACCCCGGCGGGCCGCAACCTGATCGTGCGGCATCCGGACGGCACGGTGTACGAGTACGTGGACCGCCGCCCGGCGTGAGACGGGCGACGGGCGACGGGCGACGGGGATGGTTCAGGAGCGGCCGAAGGCGGTGACGACGGGCATCCCCAGGGCCGCGAGTTCGGCGGTTTCGTCGGCGAACTCGTCGCGGACGCCGAGGAACCGCACGATCCGGTGGTCGCGCAGGGCGCCCGCGAGCTTGTGGCAGCCGGGCACGGTGCCGAGGGCGGGCGCGGCCCCAGGTCGGAAGGGGCGTCGAGCACCACGAAATTCCGCACGCCCGGCCTCCGCGCCGACGTACAGTCGGGCGTTCAACGGCTTTCCCACGGAACACGCGGGACACGAAGGAGCGGACGCGGTGAGCGAGCAGACGGCCGAGCGGCACACCTACCGGGTCATCGTCCGGGGCACCTGGGACGGTCTGACGGAGGCGGCGCGCGCCCGGCTGATCGCCGAGGTCTCCGGGCACGGCCTGACGAGCATGCGGTTCACCGAGGAGGGC
The DNA here is from genome assembly GCF_043198675.1 of Streptomyces sp. NPDC048734. Lineage (NCBI taxonomy): Bacteria > Bacillati > Actinomycetota > Actinomycetes > Kitasatosporales > Streptomycetaceae > Streptomyces > Streptomyces sp. NPDC048734. The sequence goes on from NZ_JBICUZ010000005.1 coordinate 260,921, forward strand.
TCCCTGACGTACGAGCCGTCGCCGCTGAAGCACTTCTCGCTGCGTTACGTGGTGGTCTCGGACGCGGCGGACGGCGAGGAGATGGCGGGCGCGCTCGCCGAGGAGCGCGCCGAGACGACGCTGCGGGAGCTGGGCTACGGCTTCACCGGTCTGAAGTCGACGGTCACGGACCTGGACACGATGAAGATCAACCGGAAGGGCGGGCGGTCCCGGGGGAAGGCGGGCCACCCGGGGAACGCAGGTCAGCCGGGGAGCGCGGGGAGCGCATCTCGGCGGTGAGCGCCCACCGCTCGTGGTCGCGCCAGTCCCCGTCGATGTGGATCATCTTCGGGGAGAAGCCCTCCAGCCGGAACCCGCAGGCCCGCGCGAGGGCGATCGAGGCGGCGTTCCCGGGCTGCACGTTGATCTCCAGCCGGTGCAGTCGCATCGGCCCGAAGGCGTGGGCCACCACGAGGTCGAGCCCCTCGCGCATCAGTCCGCGCCCGGCGGCGTGCGCGAAGGCGCCGTAGCCGAGCGCACCGCACTGGAAGCCGCCCCCGACGATGTTGTTGATGTTGATGAACCCGGCGACGGCCCCGTCGTCCAGGGTGCACACGAGGAACCCGGCCTTCGTCGGGTCCTCGATGAGCCGTCCCGCGTAGGCCCCGTAGGCCTCGGTGGTGGCCGGCGGGAACAGCCACGGACGGTGCAGGTCCGCGCTCTCGCGGACCCGGGCCGTGAACTCGTCCGCGTCGGCGTGGGAGAAGTGGCGTATGCCCACGCGGGGGCCCTCGGCGAGGTGGCGGGACGTGGTGTGCGGCATCGGGCCAGCGTACGGCGCGGTCAGTCGCGCCGTCGGGTCAGTCGCGCCGTCGGGTCAGTCGCGCCGTCTGACGGCGTACGCGCCGCACAGCGCGCCGACGGCCCCGGTGGCGAGCATCGCCGTCCACAGCGGCACCGTCACCGTCGCCTCGGGGACCAGCAGCCTGATCCGGGTGGCGCCGGTGTTCTCGAAGATGAAGATCAGTGCGAGGAGGGCGAACGCCAGGACGGTGATCCTGGTGGGCGCCGGCGCGCCACCCGTCCCGCCACCCGTCCCGCTGGTCTTCCCGCCGCTCTCGGAGGTCTTCGGACTCATACGACCAGGGTGGGCCCGCCGGTGCCCTCCCGCGCGGCGGAGGACTGCCCGCGGGTGACGTCCGCCCCCCCCCGCTCCGCCACCCGCTCCGGCCGGCGGTGGCCCGCCGGGTGACGTCCCGGCCACCCGCCCCGGCCGGCGGTGGCCCTCGCGGGTGACGGGCCCGGTCCGGGGCTCAGCTCAGGGCGGGCGCGGCGAGGGTGAGCGTGCCGGTGTCCGCGTCGAGTTCGGCGGCGACCCCGAAGGGCACCGTCAGCGCGCCGTCGCAGTGGCCGAAGCCGAGTTCCTCGACGACCGGCACGCCGAGCCCGCCGAGCCGGTCGGCCAGCACGGGCCGCAGTTCCTCGTAAGGGCCGCACTGCGCCCAGGAGCCCAGCGCGATCCCGGCGACACCGTCGAGCCAGCCGGTCCGCAGGAGGTGGGTGAGCGTCCGGTCGACGCGGTACGGCCGTTCCCCGACGTCCTCCAGGAGCAGCAGTCCGCCGCGGGCGCCGGAGCGGGTGTGCGGGGTGCCGTACCCGGTGGCGAGGAGGGTGAGGCAGCCGCCGAGGGTGACGCCGCGGGCCCGGCCGGGAGCGAGGGCGGTGCCGGTGGAGGTGAGGGTGCGGACGGTCTCCGGGGCGAACAGGGTGGCCCTGAGGTGTTCCCGGGCGCGGGCGTTCTTCACGAAGTCGATGCCGGCGGCGACGGGGCCGTACAGCGTGACCAGGCCGAGGCGGACGGCGAACGCCTCGTGCAGGGTGGTGCTGTCGCTGAAGCCGAGGAACACCTTCGGTCCGGCGGCCCGCATGGCCTCCCAGTCGAGCAGGTCGACCATGCGCTGGGCGCCGTACCCGCCGCGCGCGCAGATCACCGCGTCGACGGACGGGTCGCACCATGCGCGCTGGAGGTCGGCGGCCCGGTCGGCGTCGGTGCCGGCCAGGTGGGGCAGCGCGCCGTGCACGTCCAGGACATGGGGTGCGGCGAACGGGTCGAGGTCCCAGCCGCGCAACAGGTCGAGGCCGGCCTGGAGCCGTTCCTCGGCGACGGGTCCGCTGGGCGCGACGACCGCCACCCGGGCACCGGGGGCGAGCCGGGGCGGCCGCACGAGTTCCTTCACGGGGCCAGCTCCAGGGTGGGGATGCCGGACACACTCGACCCGAACACCTGTGCGTGCGGGGACGGTTCGGCCTCCAGGGCGCGCGCCACCGTCTCGGCCCGCCGGAAGCCGTGCTCGCCCTCGAAGGCGAGGTAGGCGTGCGGCACCCGGCCCGCCCAGGGCTGTCCGTCGTACCCGTGGATCCTGCTGCGCACGTGCCGCGGCGCGGGCAGGACCGGCTCCTCGGTGCCGTCGGCCCGCCGTCGCACCAGTGTGCGCCGACCGCCCTCGGCGGGCCGGGGGGCCGTCCACCACACCTCGTCGCCGACGAAACCGACGTACTCGGGACGCCCGGCGTGCGCGGCGGCGAGGCGCGCGTCGAGGGGGAAGGGCCAGGCGCCGTACGACAGGTTCCGCACGTCTCGCTCCTCTAGGCCGTGCGCAGGAAGCGGTCGAGGACGTCGACGCCGAAGTGCAGCGCCTCGACGGGGACCCGTTCGTCGACACCGTGGAAGAGGGCCTGGTAGTCGAGGCCCTCCGGCAGCTTCAGCGGGGCGAAGCCGTAGCCGGTGATCCCGAGCCGCGAGAACTGCTTGGCGTCCGTGCCGCCGGACATGCAGTACGGCACCACGTGCCCCTGCGGCGCGAACTCCTCGACGGCCGCCCGCATCCTGGCGTACGTCGGCGAGTCCACCGGCGCCTGGAGGGCGACCTCGCGGTGCTCGAACTCCCAGCTCACGTCGGGCCCGGTCAGCGCGTCGAGGGTGGCGCGGAACTCGTCCTCGAAGCCCGCGAGATAGCGTCCGTCGACGTACGCCACCGCCTCCCCCGGAATCACGTTGATCTTGTAACCGGCGTCCAGCATGGTCGGGTTGGCGCTGTTGCGGACGGTCGCCTCGACCAGGCTCGCCGCCGGACCGATCTTCTCCAGCAGGCCGTCCACGTCGTCCAGGTCGGCCTCGATGCCGTAGAGGGCGGCGATCTCGGTGAGCGCGGCCGTCACGGTGGGGGTGAGCCGCAGCGGCCACTCGTGTTCGCCGATGCGGGTGACGGCGGCGGCCAGCCGGGTCACCGCGTTCTCCCGGTTGACCTTGGAGCCGTGTCCCGCGCGTCCGCGCGCGGTCAGCTTCAGCCAGCCGGTGCCGCGTTCGCCGGCCGCGACGGGGTAGATCTCGCGTCCGGTGCCGTCGTGGAAGGTGAACGCGCCCGACTCACCGACGCCCTCCGTGCAGCCTTCGAAGAGGTGGGGGTGGCGGTCCGCGAGGAACCCGGAACCGTCCTCGGCGCTGGCCTCCTCGTCCGCGGTGAAGGCGACGACGAGATCGCGCCGGGGCCGGACGCCCTCGCGGGCCCAGGACCGGACGACGGCGAGGATCATCGCGTCCATGTTCTTCATGTCGACGGCGCCGCGCCCCCACACGACGCCGTCGCGCACCTCCCCGGAGAAGGGGTGCACGCGCCAGTCCGCGGGCTCGGCCGGCACCACGTCCAGGTGCCCGTGGACGAGCAGGGCGTCCGCGGACGGGTCGGCGCCCTCGATGCGGGCGACCACGTTGGTACGGCCCGGCGTGCGCTCCAGCAGCGTCGGCTCCAGGCCCGCCCCGGCGAGCTGTTCGGCCGCGTACTCGGCCGCGGGCCGCTCCCGGCAGTCCCCGCCGCCCCGGTTGGTCGTGTCGATCCGGATGAGGTCCGAGGTGAACCGCACGACCTCGTCCCTCGCCTGCCCGTCAGCCATACTGCTCCTCCACCGCGGCCGAGACGACCGTCGTGACCGCCTTGAACGTGCGAATGCCCTCGTACATGGTGCCGCTGGTGTAGGCGACCCTGCGCTCCGCGGTCCGCGCCACGCCCGGCACCACGGTCGCGGCCATGGCCAGGTGCTCGGCGTCGAACTCCACGGCGACGGTGAACGGTCCCGCGTCCACCGGCTCCCGGCGCACCGCCAGCCGGGCGGCCTCCTTCGCCGCGGCCCGGATGTCGGCGGCGGTCCTGGCCGGGGTCCGGCACACCGCCGCGTACCGCGACACGTGGTCCTTGACGGCGACCTTCAGCGCCTCGGGCGCGTACCCGAGCGCGTCCTCGCAGGCCACGTCGTCACCGGTGACCAGCACGACCGGCACCCCGTACTCGGCGACGACCCGCGCGTTCAGCAGCCCCTCGCCGGCCCGTACGCCGTTCAGCCACACCCCGGTGATGGAGTTGGCGAGGTAGGTGTGGGCGAGGACTCCCTCCTCGCCGGCGCCGGCGTGGTAGCCGACGAACGCGACGCCGTCGACGTCTCCGTACTGGACGCCCTCCACCATGGACAGCGCCTTGTGCCGCCCGGTGAGCAACTGCGCCCGCTCGTCGAGCCGCTCCAGGAGCAGGTTGCGCATCGTCCAGTGCGCCTCGTTGATCAGGACGTCGTCGGCACCGCCGTCGAAGAACCCGAGGACGGCCGCGTTGACGTCGGAGGTGAACAGCGCCCGGCAGCGCTCCCACTGCGGCGTCCCCGGCAGCACGTCGGCGGGCCAGGTGACGCCGGTGGCGCCCTCCATGTCGGCGCTGATCAGGATCTTCATGCCCGCGTCCGTCCTCTCCCTCAAGCCCCCCCGAGCTTAACGGTCCGTCGCCGAAGCCCGCCGCGCCCCGGGCCTCGGCCCCGGGTGCGGACACCGCCCCCGCGCTCGACGGACATCGCCCCGCCCCCGCGCTCGAGGGGTCCCGTGCGGCACCCGTCGCACCGCACCGGCCGGGCCGCCGGACCCGTGCACCGGAGGAACGCCGGTCAGCGCCCGGGGAGGGGCAGTTCGAACCAGACCGACTTGCCCGCGGCGGTCCGGCTGGCGCCCCATTCCCGGGCCAGCGTGCTCACCACCCGCAGCCCGCGCCCTGACTCGTCGTCGGGTCCCGCGCTCAGCAGGGTCGGCAGCCCGTGGTCGTCGTCGTCGACCTCGCACAGCAGCGTCTCGCCGCGCACCAGCCGCAGGGTGACCGGCCGTCCGTGCGCGTGCCGCACGGCGTTGGTCACCACCTCGCTGACCATCAGCTCGGCCGGGTCGGCCAGTTGCGCGAGCCGCCAGTCGTGGAGCTGTTCGCGGACCGCGGCGCGGGCCCGGCCGACCTGGGCGGGGTCGAGGCGGAGGGTCCACTCGGCGACGTCGCCGGGCCCGATGCCGTTGAGCCGGGCCATCAGGAGCGCCACGTCGTCCTTGCGGCTGCCCCGGCCCGCCTTCGAGAACGTCGCGGCGAGGGCGCGGATGATGGTGTCGCAGGCGTCGTCCATCGAGGCGGCCGGGTGGGCGGCGGACTCGCACAGCGCCGCCAGGCCCACGCCGATGTCCTCGCCGCGCATCTCGACGAGTCCGTCGGTGCACATCACGAGGCGGTCACCGGGGGCCACGCGCACCCGTACCGCCTCGAAGGGCACTCCGCCGACGCCGACGGGGGCGCCGGTGGGCAGGTCGAGCAGTTCGCTGCGGCCGTCGCCGGCGCGCACCAGCACGGGCGGGACGTGGCCCGCGTTGGCGAGGTGCAGCTCGCTCGCGATCGGGTCGTAGACGGCGTACAGGCAGGTGGCGAGGTAGGTGTCGCCGAGGCGCCGGGCCAGGTCGTCGAGGTTGCGCAGGAGTTGCGCGGGCGGCAGGTCCAGCGCCGCCATGGTCTGTACGGCCGTGCGCAACTGGCCCATCTTGGCGGCGGAGTGGAGACCGTGGCCCATCACGTCGCCGACGACGAGCGCGGTGCGGGCGCCGGGGAGTTTCACGGAGTCGAACCAGTCGCCACCGACCCGCCCCAGCAGGGTGCCGGGCAGATAGCGGGTGGCGATGTCGCAGCCGGCCATCCGTGGCGGTATGTGCGGCAGCATGCTGTCCTGGAGGGTCTCGGCGACGCTCTCCTGGTAGGTGTACATGCGCGCGTTGTCCAGCACCAGGCCCGCGCGGGCGGCGAGTTCGGCGCCGGTGACCCGGTCCATGTCGTTGAACTCGGCGCGCTCGGGGTGGCGCAGCAGGACCATGAAGCCGAGGACGACATGGCGGGCCTTCAGCGGGACGACGAGCATCGAACGGCCCGTGATCAGGGGCCGGAGGTCGCGCTTGTCGAACTGCGAGGCGACGGCGTGGCCCAGCTGTTCGCCGATGCGCGGGACGAGGACGGGTTCGCCGCTGGTCATGCACTGGAAGAACGGGGTCTGCTCCGGAAAGGGCATGGCCTCGCCGACGGGCACCACGTCGTCCCAGCGGCCGGGTTCGTCGGTGTGCTCCAGGGCGACCCGGTGCCACATGGTCGTGGTGTCCGGCACGCCGTCGGGGAACTCCTCGCCGGCGAGCACCTGTTCGCGCAGATAGGTGCAGGCTACGTCGGTGAAGCGCGGTACGACGGCCCTGCTGACCTCGCCGATGGTGCGGGACAGGTCGAGGGAGGTGCCGATCCTCCCACTGACCTCGTTGAGGAACTCCAGGCGCTCGCGGACGGCGGCGTGCTCGAGGTCCTCGCCCTCGTCGTCGGGGTCCTCGGGCGCGGTCCGGCCGGCGACTGCGGCACGGGCGGCCCGCTCGCGGCGGGCTCTGCGCTCGACGCGTCGCGCGACTCCCCAGTCGGGGGTGACGGGCACCCGGTCGTTCTGGCTGAACTCCAGGACGGGATAACCCAGTTCGAGGACCTGGGAGACGATGCGGGCGCTCTCGTCGACGCTCATGCTGGGCAGGATCTCGGGGAGCCTGCGTGCGAGGTCCTCGGCGCCGGGGAAGTCGGTGTGCAGGGCGAAGCCGGGCGCGATGCGCTCGACGCGCGGGCCGTCGTCCCGGTCGGGCCGGTGCAGGCCCTCGGCGTCGGCGGCCAGCACCAGCAGCCGCTCGCTGCCCGGTCCGGCCAGGGGGTACGCCCACCACAGCACGTCGACGCGGGGCCTTTCCCACCCCGCGGGCCGGGGCTCCGCCCCGCTCCGCTCGGGCACGGTCAGCCGGGCCCGCCCGGCGGCCGGGTAACCCAGCCCGCGGTCGAGGGAGTTCCCCGGCCCGGGTCCGAGGCCGTCACAGGGCGCGTGGTCGTCGTACGGCAGGTGGTCGTCGTACGGCAGGTGGTCGTCGATGTCGGGGAGGGCGCCCGAGACGGGCAGCAGGTCGATGGCGGGCTCGCCGATCGCCTCTTCCCTGGGGACGCCGAACAGCCGGCGGGCGCCGCTGCTCCAGTGCGAGACGAGGCCGGCCCGGTCGACGACGACCACGGCGAGCGGGATGCGTCCGGCGTCCGCGACCCCGGGTGGCGCGCCGCTCCCCGCTCCGCGGCTGGGAGGTGTGTCCCTCTCGGTGCCACGGTCCATGGCCCAGACCCTCTCTCCCCAGAGCTGCACATGATCTCCCCCGCAGTCCCCACCGTACGGCGCGCACCGCTCGGGATGTGCGGCAATTCTGGAATTGGTTTCACCGGGGAAGCGCCTGGGTAGCGGGCCTCCCGGGGCTCTCTCAGTCCTCGTGGCCCAGTTGCAGATCACGCTCCGTGCGGCCGCCGCCGGCCACTTGCAGCACGGTGGCGACCGGCGGGTAACCCGCGGCGATGACGGTGTACTCGCCGGAGGACAGGTCGACGAAGCGGAAGGTTCCGTCGGGGCCGGTGGTGAGGGTGTCCACCACGTTGCCCGCGGCGTCCAGGAGCGTCACGCGCGCGTCCTCGACGGGCCTCCCGGCGGTGGCCCGGACCGTGCCGCGCAGCACGGCGCCACCGGCGAGTTCGACGTCCTGGCGGGTCTCCCGCGAGGCCTGCACGGTGACCGGCAGCGCGGCGGGGCGGAAGGCGGGGGCGCTGGCGGCGAGGGTGTACTCGCCGGCCACCAGCTCGGTGATGACGTACCCGCCCTCGCGCCCGCTGCGGGTACTGGCGACGACCTCGCCGTGGACGTTGGTGAGGGTGACGGCGGCGTCCCGCACGGGCGTGCCGTCGGCGGTGACGACGGCACCGGCGAGGCGTCCGGCACCGCCGAGGACGACGTCCAGCTCGACGGGGCGCTCACCGACGGTCACGGAGACCGCCTGCGGCTGGTGCCCGCCGGCGGCGGCGATCAGGACGTACGACCCGGAGCCGGGCGTGGCCAGCGCGTACCGTCCGTCCTCGCCGCTGGCGCCGCGCCCGATCTGCTGTCCGGCCACGTCGATGAGGGTGAGCGCGGCGCGCGGCACGGCGGTTCCGTCGGGGTGCTGCACCGTGCCGCAGACGGGGATGCCCGCGGTGTACGCGGCGCGGGCCTGCGGGACGGTGGCGTTCACGGGGGCGGGCTCCGTTTCGGTGGCGTGGTGGGACACCAGCGGTTTCTCCTTGAGGAAGAAGGCGAGGACGAGGCCGAGGACGAGCACCGGCACCAGGTACAGGAAGATCCTCGGCATGGCGTCGGCGTACGCGCCGATGTAGGCGTCGCGCAGCGCCGGGGGCAGGGTGTGGACGAGCTGCGGGGTGATCGACTCGGGGTCGGGGAGGCCGGCACCGGCGTCCCCGCCGTCGGGGAGGCGCTCGCGCAGGGAGTCGGTGAGCCGGTTCGCGAGGAGGGTGCCGAAGACGGCGGCGCCGACGCTGCCGCCGATCTGACGGAAGTAGTTGTGGGCGCTGGTGGCGGTGCCGAGGTCGGCGGGGCGCACGGAGTTCTGCACGGCGAGGACGAGGACGGGCATCACCAGCCCGATGCCGGCGCCGAGGACCGCCATCCAGAGGCTGTAGTGCAGCCGGGGCGTGTCGGCCTCGAGCCGGGACAGCAGCCACATGCCGAGCACGGCGAGGGCGCCGCCGAGGACGGGGTACGTCCGGTAGCGGCCGGTGTGGGTGATGAGCTGTCCCGAGACGACCGAGGTGACGACGATGCCGCCCATCATGGGCAGCATGAGCAGCCCGGACTCGGTGGCGGAGGCGCCGTCGACCATCTGGAGGAAGGTCGGCAGATAGCCGGCGGCCCCGAAGAGGGCGACACCGGTCACCAGCCCCACGAGGCTGGTCAGGGTGAAGACGGAGTCGCGGAACAGCCGCAGTGGGATGAGGGGTTCGGCGGCGAAGCGCTCGGCGACCAGGAAGAGGGCGGTGGCCAGGGCGGCGCCCGCGCCGAGGGACAGGACGATGCGCGAGTCCCAGGCGTGCTCGGTGCCGCCCCAACTGGTCAGCAGGACCAGGCAGGTGGAGGCGGCGGCGAGCAGCAAGGTGCCGAGCGCGTCGAAGCGGGGCCTGGTGCGCGGCTTGGGCAGTTCGAGGACGACGGCGACGACGGCGAGGGTGAGCACACCGAAGGGGACGTTGATGTAGAAGCACCAGCGCCAGGACAGGTGGTCGGTGAAGTAGCCGCCGAGCAGCGGTCCCGCGACGGAGGCGAGGCCGAAGGCGGCGCCGATGAGGCCCATGAAACGGGCGCGCTGCCGGGGCGGCACGATGTCCGCGATGATCGCCTGTACGCCGATCATGAGCCCGCCGGCGCCGACGCCCTGCACGGCGCGGAAGGCGATCAGCTGGTCCATGGTGCGGGCCCGTCCGGCCAGCGCGGAGCCGACGACGAAGACGACGATCGCGAACTGGAAGACGCCCTTGCGGCCTAGGAGGTCGCCGAGCTTGCCGTAGACAGGCAGGCCGACGGTGGCGGTGAGCAGGTAGGCGGTGATCGCCCACGACATCCTGTCCAGGCCGTGCAGTTCTCCGACGATCTTCGGCAGTGCGGTGGCGACGATCATCTGCTCCAGCGCCGCGAGGAGCAGCGCGAGCATCAGCGCGAAGAAGACCAGCCGCACCTGGCGGGGGCTCGGTCCGGCGCGCCGGACGGCCGCGGGCGCGGCGGGGGGTGGAGGTGCCGCCGCCGGTGCGCTCCGCGCCCCGTCGTGCAGGTCTTCCTGCACCGCAGTGGTCCCACCCACCTGCCGCTCCCCTCGTCGCACCTGCCGCACAAGTCCCGCGTGAAGCGACAACTCCGAGCAAGCGCGACGAGTTACGGCACCGAACCGGTCCGAAGGGAGAACCACCCGAACCGGTGAGGGGGAGCAACGGTCGGGATCCGTCGGACCCCTGACCGGCGGTGTGCTACTTCTCGACCTCGGTGGCGAGGTTGGCGAGGATCGCGTCGTAGATCCGGCCGAGGCCCTTGGGGGCGAAGGTCCTCTCGAAGAAGCCGCCGATGCCGCCCGCGCCGGTCCAGGTGGTGGTCACGACGACGCGGGACCTGCCCTCCCCTGCCGGGGTGACCCGCCAGACGGTGACCATGGAGGAGTTGCGGTCCTTCTCGACCAGCTCGCCGTCGGTGGGCTCGGTGACCTCCAGGAGGCAGTCGCGGACGCGCTTGCTGGTGGCCTGGAGCCTCCAGTGGACGAGGGTGCCCTCCCCGTCGCCGCCCTCGCGCACCTCGTACTCGCTGAACTGCCCGGGCAGCAGCTTCCCGCGCGTGCCGCTGTAGTCGGCGATCGTGTCGAACACCGTGTCAGGGGCCGCCGCGACGACCCGCTCGGTGGTGGCCTCGACCTGCGCCATGGGGTTCCTCCAGGTCCTTGTTGCTCGGTGGTTCCTCGGATCGGGGCAAGCCAACCACCCCGGTACCCGGCCGCCCAAATCGGGGGTGCGCAAGCGGTCGCGGGCCGGTCGGAAAGCATCCCCGCACGGTCATGGGAACACGCGCTCTCCTGCGCGTCCGGTGCCGCCGGACGCGGGGACGTCCCGCCGGGTCCGGCCGCCCGGGCCGGTGACGGGGCCGGTGACGGGGCCCGCCGCGGCCAGACCAGGTCGGACCTGACCAGACCGGGTCGGACCGGGTCGGACCTGGCCGCCACGAGCGCGTTCGTGGGCAACCGGCGGCCCAATCGGGTCAAGTATCGGCAGAACAGGTTCTTCCGGGCGCCGACTCCGGGACGATGCGCCGAGGACCGTGATCCACGCGGTCCGTCGACCTCCGTCCTGGGAGGACCCCATGAGGAAACGCGCAGCAGCGCTGTGCGGTGCCGCCGCCGTCGTGGCCGGGGCGTTGACCGCCGTGCCCGCCGACGCGATCCCGTCGCCCGCCGCACGGGCCGCGCCGGCGGCCGGACCCGCCTGGGAGAAGTGCGGCACCACCGACCACCCGACGCTGCAGTGCGCGTCCCTGAAGGTGCCGCTCGACCACGCCGACCCGGGCGGGGAGCAGATCACGCTCGCGCTGTCCCGGGTGCCGCACACCGCCAGGGCGTACCAGGGGCCGCTGCTCGTCAATCCGGGCGGGCCCGGCGGCAGCGGACTGACGCTCGCCGGATTCGTCGCGTCGTCGCTGCCGAAGAAGGTGGCCGCGCAGTACGACGTCATCGGCTTCGACCCGCGCGGGGTGGGCCGGAGCACGCCGGCCCTGAACTGCCGGCCGGGGCACTTCGCCCCGGTGCGCCCGGACTCCGTCCCGTCCACCGACGGGATCGAGCGCGCCAACCTCGCGCGGGTGAAGGCCTTCGCCGAGGACTGCGGGAAGAAGTACGCGCGCGTGCTGCCGCACATGGACACCCTGAGCGCGGTCCGGGACATGGACGCGATCCGCCGGGCCGTCGGCGCGCCGGAGCTGAACTACTTCGGTTACTCGTACGGCACCTACCTCGGCGCGGTCTACGCCAAGCTGTACCCGGAGCGGGTGCGGCGCCTGGTCCTCGACTCGATCGTCGACCCCACCGGCGTCTGGTACGACAACAACCTCACGCAGGACCAGGCCTTCGACGACCGCCACCGTGCCCTGATGGCGTGGATCGCACGGCACGACGCCACCTACCGGCTCGGCACCGACCCGGACCGCGTCGAGGCGAAGTGGTACGCCGTGCGGGCCGCGCTGGCGGTGAAGCCGGCGGGCGGCAAGGTGGGGGCCGCCGAACTGGAGGACACCTTCCTGCCGGGCGGTTACTACGACGGCTACTGGCCTTACCTGGCCGACGCGTTCGCCGCGTACGCCAACGACCGCGACGCCGATCCGCTGATCGAGGCGTACGAGGACTTCGGCGCGGTCGACGCCGCCGGGGGCAACGGCTACAGCGTCTACACGGCGGTGCAGTGCCGCGACGCCCGCTGGCCGCGCGACTGGGAGAAGTGGCGCTCCGACAACTGGGCGGCCCACCGGAAGGCGCCGTTCATGACCTGGAGCAACGCCTGGTACAACGCGCCGTGCGCGTTCTGGCCGACCCGCTCGCGGGGGCCGGTGGACGTCGCGAACGGCCGACTGTCGCCGGCGCTGCTGTTCCAGGCGACGGACGACGCGGCCACCCCGTACGAGGGTGGCGCGATGATGCACGCCCTGCTCGGCGGATCCAGCCTCGTCGTCGAGGAGGGCGGCGGCAACCACGGCATCACGCTGAGCGGGAACACCTGCCTGGACAAGCACCTGGCGGCCTACCTGACCGACGGCACGGTGCCGCGCGGGACCGGTGGGGCCGACGCGGTGTGCGAGGCGCTGCCCGCCCCGAAGCCGCTGAGCGCGAAGGTCGGCTCGGGCACGGCGCACGGTACGACGCTGCACGGGCTGCTCGGCTTCCGCGGCTGACGCACCGTCGGCGGTGACCCCGTCGGGGGCGTTGTCGCACCCGTGGTCCACCATGGACGCATGAGTGAGCTGACCAGGATTCCCGCCCCCGACGGCGTCGCCGCCGCAGCCCAGTACACGCACGTCGTACTGGGCACCGGCCGTTTCGTGGCCGTCTCCGGTCAGCTCCCCCTGGACGAGGACGGCCACCTGGTCGGCGAGGGCGATCCGCGGGCCCAGGCCCGTCAGGTCTTCGAGAACCTGCGGCGCTGTCTGGCCGCCGCCGGGGCGGGCTTCGACGACGTCGTCAAACTCACCTACTTCGTCACCGACATGGCGCACATGCCGGCGGTCCGCGAGGCCCGCGCCGCGCACATGTCCGACGACCGGCTGCCGGCCGCCTCGGCCGTGCAGGTGGCCGCGCTCGTCCGGCCGGAGTTCCTGATGGAGATCGAGGCGTTCGCGGTGGTCGGCACATGACGGCCCTGCGGGTGCGCGAGATGATCCTCGGCGACTGCGACCGCGTCTCGGAGATCCGCGTCCGCGGCTGGCAGAGCGCCTACCGGGGCCTGATGCCCCAGTCCCACCTCGACGCCCTCAGCGTGACCGAGGACGCCGAGCGGCGCCGCGGCTGGTTCACGCGCGGCGACGGCGGTGTGGTGAACCTGGTCGCGGAGCGGGCCGGCGAGGTGCTGGGCTGGGCCGCGCACGGCGCCTACCGCGAGGGTGAAGTGCGCACCGAGGAAGCCGAGTTGTACGCGATCTACGTCGACCCGGCCCGCGTCGGCGGCGGCATCGGAGGAGCGCTCCTGGCCGAGTCGGTACGGCGGAGCACGGCCGCCGGCCACCGCCGCATGCACCTGTGGGTGCTCAGGGACAACACCCCGGCCCGCCGCTTCTACGAGCGCGCGGGCTTTCGGGCGGACGGCACGGAGGAACCCTCCGAGGTGGCAGGCGCGCAGGTACCGGAGGTCCGCTACACCCGCCTCCTGACGGCCTGACACGTCGGCGGCCCGACGGCCCGGCCGCCCACGGCCGGCAGCGCGGCCGGCGCCCCGTCCGGCCCGGGGCCCGGCAGATCCCCTGGGCCGACGGTCGGGCAGACCAGCGGGCCGCGGCCCGGCAAGCCTGCGGCACGGCAGGCCCACGGCCCGGCAGCAACCCCGCAGCCGCGCCGGTTCCCGCACGCCCCGACGGCTCGGTGAGCCCCCGGACCGCCTCCGGGAGCCCGCAGCCGAGACTCCCGTGCCCGGTCGCCGCGGCGCCCTGGCCCGGCACCCCGCCGCTCACCGCTGCCGGGGGATGCGGGCCAGCGCCCGTACCGCCGCCTCCGCGAGGAGGGGGTGGGCGAGGGCGTCGTCGAGCACGGGGCGGGCGCGGTCGTCGCCCAGGTCGCCCAGGCCGTCGACGCACGCGAGGGCGACCCGCCGGTACGGGTCGTGCGGGCGCAGCCGCCGCCGCAGCGTGGTGATCAGCGCGGGCACCGCCTCGGGTGCGCGCAGCTCCACCAGGAGCCGGACGGGGTGCAGGGCGTAGGCGACGCGCAGTTCGTTGGTCGCGAGGGCGGCCGCCGCCCTGGCGGTGCGCGGGTCGCCCAGGCGTGCCAGGGCGTGGGCGGCGGAGGCGCAGCGGGGCGGATCGCGGTGGTTCAGGAAGAGGACGAGGGCCTCGAAGGCGCGCCGGTCCCCGGCCAGTCCGAGGCGGAACGCGGCCAGTTCCCTCGCCCACAGGGGCTGTCCGGCGGCGGTGAGCATCTCCGCGAGCGCGTCGTGGTCCCCGGTCGCCGCCAACTCCTCGAAGGCGGCGGCCCCTCCCGACTCCTGCCGTAAGCGCTCCGTGAGCGATCGCAACTCTTCGTCCATGGAGCCGAGCCTAGAACGGTGGCGTCGGCGTCGGGACGTACATCACAAACATGAGGGGCTGGCGCGCTCGTTACCCACCGGTTAAGCTCATACGAGCGAGTTACCCACTCGCACCCCCGTTCGCGACGGCCTGGTGACGCAGCCGCCGCGGCGGAGTCGGTTCGGCACCCCAGGTGCCGCTTCGCACGACCCGGCCACGGGACAGGGCCGGTCGGTCATCACCGTTCCCCGGACGTGTGCACGTCCGCCGTGACGGTCCCGGGCGTGTGCGCTCGCAGCCCGGCAACACCCGCACCGAGCACTCCTCTTCACGCACCCCCGGTGCGTCCGGACCGCCCTTCGGGGCCGCCGGGCGCACCCGGGGCCGCTTCCAGTCGTCACCCTCATTCCTGGAGTCCCGCCATGGCCACTCCCCTGTCCCCCGCCCCCCTCTCCGACCTGCGGACGATCGCCGTCGTCGGTCTCGGCACCATGGGCACCGGCATCGCCGAGGTCCTGGCCAAGGCCGGCCGCACCGTGATCGGCATCGACGTCAGCGAGGCCCAGGCCGCGCGGTCGCTCGCCGCCCTGGAGGCCGCCACCGCCCGCGCCGTGGAGCGCGGCCGGCTCACCGGTCAGGAGCGCGCCGACGTCCTCGCCCGGATCCGCACCTCCACCGACCTCGCGGCGGTGGCCGACGCCGACCTGGTGATCGAGGTGGCGCCGGAGTCGTACGAGATCAAGCAGCAGATCTTCCGGGAGCTGGACGGGATCGTGCGGCCCGAGGCGATCCTGGCGACCGGCACCAACGCGTTGTCCGTCACCCGGCTCGCCGCCGACTCCGCGCGCCCCGAGCGGGTGCTCGGCCTGCACTTCTTCAACCCGGCGCCGGCGATGAAGCTGGTGGAGGTCGTCTCCTCGGTGCTGACCGCCCCGGCCGCCGTCGCCGCGGTCACCGACCTCGCCCTCGACCTGGGCAAGGAGCCGGTGGCGGTCGGGGACCGCCCCGGTTTCGTCGCGGACGGGCTGCTGTTCGGCTACCTGAACCAGGCCGCCGCGATGTACGAGGCGAAGTACGCCTCCCGCGAGGACATCGACGCCGCGATGCGGCTCGGCTGCGGTCTGCCGATGGGCCCGCTCGCGCTGCTCGACCTGATCGGCGTCGACACCGCGCGCACGGTCCTGGAGGCCATGTACGCCGAGTCCCACGACCGGCTGCACGCCCCCGCGCCGATCCTCAAGCAGCTCGGCGAGGCGGGCCTGACCGGCCGCAAGTCGGGCCGCGGCTTCTACACCTACGACGCCCCCGGCAGCGCGACCGTCGTGCCGGACGCCCTGACGCCCGTCGCCGGCGCGTCCGGCACCCCCGGCCGTCCGGTGCGCCGCGTCGGTGTCGCCGGCTCGGGCACGATGGCCTCCGGCATCGCCGAGGTGTTCGCGAAGGCGGGCCACGACGTCGTCCTGGCCGCCCGCAGCGAGGAGAAGGCGCAGACGGCGAAGGCCCGGATCGGCAAGTCCCTCGCGCGTTCCGTGGACAAGGGCCGGCTCACCGCCGAGGCCGCCGCGCAGACGCTGGAGCGGATCACCCCGGCCGGCTCCTACGACGCCTTCGCCGACGTCGACCTGGCCGTCGAGGCGGTCGCCGAGGACCTGGACGTCAAGCGGCAGCTGTTCGCGGCGCTGGACAAGGTGTGCAGGCCGGGCGCGGTGCTGGCCACGACCACCTCCTCACTGCCGGTCGTCGCGCTGGCCCGCGCCACCTCGCGTCCGCAGGACGTGATCGGCATGCACTTCTTCAACCCGGCGCCCGCGATGAAGCTGGTCGAGGTCGTCCGCACGGTGCTGACGGCCGAGGACGTCCACGCGACGGTCCACGAGGTCTGCGGCAGGATCGGGAAGCACGCCGTGGACTGCGGCGACCGGGCGGGCTTCATCGTCAACGCCCTGCTGTTCCCGTACCTCAACAACGCGATCAAGATGGTGCAGGAGCACTACGCCTCGCTCGACGACATCGACGCGGCGATGAAGCTGGGCGGCGGCTACCCGATGGGCCCCTTCGAGCTGCTGGACGTCGTCGGACTGGACGTGTCGCTGGCGATCGAGAAGGTCCTGCACCGCGAGTTCCGCGACCCGGGGCTGGCCCCGGCGCCGCTCCTGGAGCACCTGGTGGCCGCGGGCTGCCTCGGCCGCAAGACGGGCCGTGGCTTCCGCGAACATGCCCGCCGCTGACGGCGTCGGCGACCGGTTCAGGGCCGGTGAGGACTGGGGCGGGCTGCTCGGACCGGCGGCCCCTCCCCCGCCCGCGTGGGGCGGGGGAGGGGCCGGACACGCGCGCCGAGCTGCGCACATGCAGTACGTTCAGGGCATGTCCCAGCCCGCCAGGTCCTCACGTACACCAGCCACGCCCGACGCGCCGGAGAGTGCCGCCGGCTCCCGCGCGGCGGCCCAGCGGCTCAAGATGCGCCGAGAACTGGCGGCTGCCGCGATGGAGCTGTTCGCGACCAAGGGGTACGAGGCCACCACCGTCGACGAGATCGCGGCCGCGGCCGGGGTCGCCCGCCGCACCTTCTTCCGCCACTTCCGCTCCAAGGAAGAGGCGATCTTCCCCGATCACGACGACACCCTGATCCGTGCCGAGGCGGTGCTGAACGCGGCTCCCGCGCACGAGCACCCGCTCGACACGGTGTGCCGCGGCATCAAGGAAGTGATGAGGATGTACGCGGCCCGGCCGGAGATCTCGGTCGCCCGCTACAAGCTCACCCGCGAGGTGCCCACCCTGCGCGAGGCGGAGATCGCGTCGGTGGCGCGCTACGAGCGCCTGTTCACCCGTTACCTGCTGGGTCACTTCGACGAGCACGCCCACGACGACGACGCCAACGACGACCCGCTGCTGGCCGAGGTCGCCGCCTCCGCGGTGGTCACCGCCCACAACCACGTCCTGCGGCGCTGGCTGCGGGCCGGCGGCCAGGGCGACGTCGAGGCCCAGCTCGACCACGCCTTCGGGATCGTGCGGAAGACGTTCGGCACCGGCATCGGCGCCGGGCGCGGCACCGCCGGGGCGCGTCCGGCCGCCGCGGCGGTCTCCGAGCAGGGTGAGGTCCTGGTGACGGTCGCCCGCACCGACGCCCCGCTGCACGAGGTCATGCGGACCATCGAGCAGGCGCTCAAGGAGCGCTGAACCACTCCTCACGAGCCCATGACGCTGTGACGACGGCCACCCCACGGGGTGGCCGTTTTGGCATGTCAGGGCACCTTTTCCCGCGGATTTCCGAGCCCGTTCGATCGATCATCGCTCATTTGTTACGTAAAGATTTCATCTGAGATGAAGTTCTGGCACTCAGTGCCTTGCGAGGTGACACGCGGTGTCATACGTTGAAGGTGTCCGGGCGGCCGGCGTGCAGAGACCTTTCGTACGTCGGCTGTCCCCGCAAGCTCTCCCCCAGCGCCCCACCGGCCGGGGGGACCCCGGCTCGCGCGCCCGGACGCCTGCGTCACAGGCAACCTCCCGCGCCACAAAGCGCCGCCGCACAGCACCACCCGCCGAACCGACGGCACACCCCTACCCACCCTCAGCAGCACCGACGTAACCATCGGCGCCCCTCCCTCAGGGCGCTCACCGCCGGAGGCAACACCGTGACCGTGAAGGACATCCTGGACGCGATCCAGTCGCCGGACTCGACCCCGGACGACTTCGCCGCCCTGCCGCTCCCCGAGTCGTACCGCGCGATCACCGTGCACAAGGACGAGACGGAGATGTTCGCGGGGCTCGCCACCCGCGACAAGGACCCCCGCAAGTCGATCCACCTGGACGACGTGCCGGTGCCGGAACTCGGCCCGGGCGAGGCCCTGGTGGCCGTGATGGCCTCCTCGGTCAACTACAACTCCGTGTGGACGTCGATCTTCGAGCCGCTGTCGACGTTCGGCTTCCTGGAGCGCTACGGCCGGCTCAGCGAGCTGACCAAGCGCCACGACCTGCCGTACCACGTCATCGGCTCCGACCTCGCGGGCGTCGTCCTGCGCACCGGTCCCGGCGTCAACTCCTGGAAGCCCGGTGACGAGGTCGTCGCGCACTGCCTGTCGGTCGAGCTGGAGTCCAGCGACGGCCACAACGACACGATGCTCGACCCCGAGCAGCGCATCTGGGGCTTCGAGACCAACTTCGGCGGCCTCGCCGAGATCGCGCTGGTCAAGTCCAACCAGCTGATGCCCAAGCCGGACCACCTCAGCTGGGAGGAGGCCGCCGCCCCGGGCCTGGTCAACTCCACCGCCTACCGGCAGCTCGTCTCGCGCAACGGCGCCGGCATGAAGCAGGGCGACAACGTCCTGATCTGGGGCGCCAGCGGCGGACTCGGCTCCTACGCCACGCAGTTCGCGCTGGCCGGTGGCGCCAACCCGATCTGTGTGGTGAGCAGCCCCCAGAAGGCGGACATCTGCCGGGCGATGGGCGCCGAGGCGATCATCGACCGCAACGCCGAGGACTACCGGTTCTGGAAGGACGAGCACACCCAGGACCCGAAGGAGTGGAAGCGCTTCGGCAAGCGCATCCGCGAACTGACCGGCGGCGAGGACATCGACATCGTCTTCGAGCACCCCGGCCGCGAGACCTTCGGCGCGAGCGTCTACGTCACCCGCAAGGGCGGCACCATCACCACCTGCGCCTCGACCTCGGGCTACATGCACGAGTACGACAACCGCTACCTGTGGATGTCGCTGAAGCGGATCATCGGCTCGCACTTCGCGAACTACCGCGAGGCCTGGGAGGCCAACCGCCTCATCGCCAAGGGCAAGATCCACCCGACCCTGTCGAAGGTCTACTCCCTGGAGGAGACCGGCCAGGCCGCCTACGACGTGCACCGCAACCTCCACCAGGGCAAGGTCGGCGTGCTGTGCCTGGCCCCCGAGGAGGGCCTGGGCGTGCGCGACGCGGAGAAGCGCGCCCAGCACGTCGACGCCATCAACCGCTTCCGGAACGTCTGAGGTCACAGATGACTGAGCGTCAGAAGGACCGGCCGTGGCTCATGCGCACGTACGCCGGTCACTCCACGGCGGAGGCGTCCAACGAGCTGTACCGGCGCAACCTCGCCAAGGGCCAGACGGGCCTGTCGGTGGCGTTCGACCTGCCGACGCAGACCGGCTACGACTCCGACCACGTCCTCGCCCGCGGCGAGGTCGGCCGGGTCGGCGTGCCGGTGGCCCACCTCGGTGACATGCGCCGGCTGTTCCAGGACATCCCCCTGGAGCAGATGAACACCTCGATGACCATCAACGCCACCGCCATGTGGCTGCTGGCGCTCTACCAGGTCGTCGCCGAGGAGCAGGGTGCGGACATCACCAGGCTCCAGGGCACTACCCAGAACGACATCGTCAAGGAGTACCTGTCCCGCGGCACGCACGTGTTCCCGCCGGGACCCTCGCTCCGCCTGACGACCGACATGATCGCGTACACGGTCTCCCACATGCCGAAGTGGAACCCGATCAACATCTGCAGCTACCACCTGCAGGAGGCGGGCGCCACGCCGGTCCAGGAGATCGCGTACGCGATGTCGACGGCGATCGCCGTGCTGGACGCGGTCCGCGACAGCGGCCAGGTGCCGCGGGAGCGCATGGGCGACGTCGTCGGCCGCATCTCCTTCTTCGTCAACGCGGGCGTCCGCTTCGTCGAGGAGATGTGCAAGATGCGCGCCTTCGGCCGCATCTGGGACCGCGTCACGCGCGAGCGGTACGGCATCGAGGACCCCAAGCACCGCCGCTTCCGCTACGGCGTCCAGGTCAACTCCCTCGGACTGACCGAGGCGCAGCCGGAGAACAACGTCCAGCGGATCGTGCTGGAGATGCTGGCCGTGACCCTGTCCAAGGACGCACGCGCGCGTGCCGTGCAGCTGCCGGCCTGGAACGAGGCGCTGGGCCTGCCCCGCCCCTGGGACCAGCAGTGGTCGCTGCGCATGCAGCAGGTGCTGGCCTACGAGAGCGACCTGCTGGAGTACGACGACATCTTCGAGGGCTCGAAGGTGATCGAGGCGAAGGTGGGCGAGCTGGTCGAGGAGTCGCTCACCGAGATCGAGCGGATCCAGGAGATGGGCGGTGCGATGGCCGCCGTCGAGTCCGGCTACCTCAAGTCGCAGCTGGTGTCCTCGCACGCCGAGCGCAGGGGCCGCATCGAGTCCGGCCAGGAGAAGATCGTCGGCGTCAACGTCTTCGAGACGACCGAGCCGAACCCGCTGACCGCCGATCTCGACACGGCGATCCAGACGGTCGACCCGGCGGTCGAGGCCCGGGTCGTCGCCTCCCTGCGGAACTGGCGCGACACGCGCTACCAGCCGCCTTTCAACCATCCGCGCCCGTGCAAGGCGCTGGAGAGGCTGAAGGAGGCCGCCAAGGGCACCGGCAACCTCATGGAGGCCACGCTGGAGTGCGCCCGCGCCGGTGTCACGACCGGCGAGTGGGCCGGGGCGCTGCGCGAGGTGTTCGGCGAGTTCCGTGCCCCGACCGGTGTGTCGTCGGCTCCGGTCGCGGTGCCGGCCGAGGAGGGCTCGGCCATGTCCGACGTCCGCCGCAGGGTCGAGGTGACCGCGAAGGACATGGGCGTCGGCAAGCTGCGCTTCCTGGTCGGCAAGCCGGGCCTGGACGGGCACTCCAACGGCGCCGAGCAGATCGCCGTGCGCGCGCGCGACGCCGGCTTCGAGGTGGTCTACCAGGGCATCCGGCTGACGCCCGAGCAGATCGTGGACGCGGCGGTCGCCGAGGACGTGCACGCGGTCGGCCTGTCGATCCTGTCCGGATCGCACGCCCAGCTGGTGCCCGACGTCCTCGAACGGCTGCGTGTGGCCGGTGCCACAGACATCCCGGTGATCGCCGGTGGCATCATCCCGAACGGGGACGCCGAACAGCTCAGGGCTGCCGGCGTGGCCGCGGTCTTCACCCCGAAGGACTTCGACATCACCGGAATCATCGGCCGCATCGTCGACGAGATCCGCAAAGCGAACAAGCTCGACCCCCTGGAGGTCCCCGCATGACTGTCAACCGTCTGCGTCCCCGACGCTCGTGCCTCGCGGTTCCGGGCAGCAACCCCCGCTTCCTGGAGAAGGCGCAGGGCCTCCCGGCGGACCAGGTCTTCCTCGACCTGGAGGACGCGTGCGCGCCGCTCGCCAAGCCCGAGGCGCGGCACACCATCGTCAAGTTCCTCAACGAGGGCGACTGGACGGGGAAGACCCGGGTCGTGCGCGTCAACGACTGGACGACCGAGTGGACGTACCGCGACGTCGTCACGGTCGTCGAGGGCGCGGGTGAGAACCTCGACTGCATCATGCTGCCGAAGGTGCAGAACGCCCAGCAGGTCGTCGCCCTCGACCTGCTGCTGACGCAGATCGAGAAGACGATGGGCTTCGAGGTCGGCCGGATCGGCATCGAGGCACAGATCGAGAACGCCCAGGGTCTCAACAACGTCAACGAGATCGCGCAGGCCTCCCCGCGCATCGAGACGATCATCTTCGGCCCGGCCGACTTCATGGCGTCGATCAACATGAAGTCGCTGGTCGTGGGCGAGCAGCCGCCCGGCTACCCGGCGGACGCCTACCACTACATCCTGATGAAGATCCTGATGGCCGCCCGCGCCAACGACCTCCAGGCCATCGACGGCCCCTACCTCCAGATCCGCAACGTCGACGGCTACCGCGAGGTCGCCCGGCGCGCCGCCGCGCTCGGCTTCGACGGCAAGTGGGTGCTGCACCCGGGTCAGGTCGAGGCGTCCAACGAGATCTTCTCGCCGTCCCAGGAGGACTACGACCACGCCGAGCTGATCCTGGACGCGTACGACTACTACACGTCCGAGGCGGGCGGCAAGAAGGGCTCCGCGATGCTCGGCGACGAGATGATCGACGAGGCCAGCCGCAAGATGGCCCTGGTCGTCTCCGGCAAGGGCCGCGCGGCGGGCATGCAGCGCACCAGCAAGTTCGAGATCCCGGAGGGCTGAGCGCGATGCAGTTCGGACGCACCTACGAGGAGTTCGAGGTCGGGGCGGTCTACAAGCACTGGCCCGGGAAGACGGTCACGGAGTACGACGACCACCTGTTCTGCCTCCTCACCATGAACCACCACCCGCTCCACATGGACACGAACTATGCGGAGAAGACGACGGACTTCGGCAAGAACGTCGTCGTCGGGAACTACGTCTACTCACTGCTGCTCGGCATGTCCGTGCCGGACGTCTCCGGCAAGGCGATCGCCAACCTGGAGATCGAGTCGCTGCGGCACGTGGCGCCGACCTTCCACGGAGACACGATCTACGGCGAGACGACCGTGCTCGACAAGTGGCCGTCGAAGTCGAAGAACGACCGCGGGATCGTCCACGTCGAGACCAAGGGCTACAAGCAGGACGGCACGCTGGTCTGCGTGTTCCGCCGCAAGGTCATGGTGCCCACGGAGACGTACATCAAGGAGCGCGGCGGCGAGCAGCCGGGCCGCCCCCAGCTCAAGGAGCAGGAGAAGTAAGCCATGGCCCGTCTCGCCCAGACCGCCGGTCTGACCGACGTCCAGCAGGAGATCCTCGCGACCGTCCGCGACTTCGTGGACAAGGAGATCCTCCCGGTCGCCACCGAGCTGGAGCACCGCGACGAGTACCCGCAGGCGATCGTGGACGGCCTGAAGGAGCTGGGGCTGTTCGGCCTGATGATCCCCGAGGAGTACGGGGGCCTGGGCGAGTCGCTCCTCACCTACGCCCTGTGCGTCGAGGAGATCGCCCGCGGCTGGATGTCCGTCTCCGGCATCATCAACACGCACTTCATCGTGGCGTACATGCTCAAGCAGCACGGCACCCGGGAGCAGAAGGACCACTTCCTGCCGCGGATGGCGGCCGGCGACATCCGGGGCGCGTTCTCGATGTCGGAGCCGGGTCTCGGCTCCGACGTGTCGGCGATCACGTCGAAGGCGGTGCGGGACGGCGAGGAGTACGTCCTCGACGGCCAGAAGATGTGGCTGACGAACGGCGGTACGTCGTCGCTGGTGGCCGTTCTCGTGCGAAGTGACGAAGGACACCCCGAGGGGACCGCGCCCCACAAGTCGATGACGACCTTCCTGGTGGAGAAGGAGCCGGGCTTCGGCGAGGTCCGCCCGGGCCTGACCATCCCGGGCAAGATCGACAAGATGGGCTACAAGGGCGTCGACACCACCGAGCTGATCATGGACGGCCTGCGCGTTCCCGCGGACCGGGTGCTCGGCGGGGTCACCGGCCGCGGTTTTTACCAAATGATGGACGGCGTGGAGGTCGGCCGCGTCAACGTCGCCGCGCGTGGCTGCGGCGTCGCCCAGCGTGCCTTCGAGCTGGGTGTGGGCTACGCCCAGCAGCGGCACACCTTCGGCAAGGCGATCGCCCAGCACCAGGCCATCCAGTTCAAACTGGCCGAGATGGCTACCAAGGTCGAGGCCGCCCATGCCATGATGGTGAACGCCGCACGCAAAAAGGACTCCGGGGAACGAAACGACCTCGAGGCAGGGATGGCGAAGTACCTCGCCTCCGAGTACTGCAAGGAGGTCGTGGAGGACGCCTTCCGGATCCACGGCGGCTACGGCTTCTCCAAGGAGTACGAGATCGAGCGCCTCTACCGGGAGGCCCCGATGCTGCTCATCGGTGAAGGCACGGCCGAGATCCAGAAGATGATCATCGGGCGCAGACTGCTCGAAGAGTATCGATTCCAGGGCTAGATGTCCGGTTGGGGGTGTTTTCTTCGAGAAGAAGATCACACCCCGTCAACCACCCCACGCCGTCGACTCGGCTTCCTGGCTTACCCAGTTACGGCCCCGAACCGCTACGATCGCGGGAAAGCCGCCGTCCCCCTGTCGAAGCGCGGCATCATTCGCTACGAAGGTCATCCATGCCCCACAGCCAAACCTCTGCACCTCGCGACAGCCTGGCCGGCGTACGCCTTGCGCGCGGAGCATCGCCGTGGCTCCTCCCGACCGTCGCCACCGCCGCCGTCAGCCTGGTCCGCGCCCGCCGCTCGGGTGTCGCCAAGGCCGTCGCCGTGCCCGCCACCGCTCTCGCGGCGGGCATGCTGTGGTTCTTCCGCGACCCCGAGCGCGAGATCGCGTCCGGCAGGGTCATCTCCCCCGCCGACGGTGTGGTGCAGAGCATCATGCCGTGGAAGGACGGACGGACCCGGGTCGCGATCTTCATGAGCCCGCTCAACGTCCACGTCAACCGCGCCCCGCTGGCCGGCACGGTGACGTCGGTCGAGCACATCCCGGGCGGGTTCGTGCCGGCCTTCAACAAGGAGAGCGAGAACAACGAGCGCGTCGTCTGGCACTTCGACACCGAACTCGGTGACATCGAGATGATCCAGATCGCCGGAGCCGTCGCGCGCCGCATCGTCCCCTACATCCCCGAGGGCACGAAGGTCGAGCAGGGCGAGCGGATCGGCCTGATCCGCTTCGGCTCCCGCGTCGACATCTACCTGCCCGAGGGCGTGGACGTCGCGGTCGAGGTGGGACAGAAGACCGTGGCGGGGGTGACTCGCATTGACCGTGATTGACCCGGAGACCCAGGGTGGCTGGGTGCCCGAGGCCGACGAGGTGGACGAAGAGGAGGAGATGCCCCTCTCCCTCCGCCTGTCGATAGCCGACACCCTCACCCTCGGCAACGCCACGTGCGGATTCATGGCGGTGTACTTCACCACCACCGGCATCCTCATCCCGCACCTCACCGACAGCCAGGAATCCGGCATGGCGCGCAACAGCGCGGCCACGGCGGTCATCCTGATGCTGTGCGCGGCGGTCTTCGACCTGTTCGACGGCCTGGTCGCGCGCAAGCTGCGCTCGTCGCCGATGGGCGCGGAGCTGGACAACCTCTCCGACCTGATCAGCTTCGGCCTGGCACCGGCATACTTCGTCCTCGTCTACGGCATGGTGGCGGACGACGCCTACCAGCGAGTGGCCGCGGTCGGGGCGATCGTCGTCCTGCTGGCGGTGGTGCTCAGACTCGCGCGCTTCTCCTGTGTGACGCCGACGAACGGCATGTTCCAGGGCATGCCGTCACCGTTCGGAGCGCTGACGGTCGTGTCGATCGTGCTACTGGAGCTGCCCTTCGTGGCGACGCTCCTCGCCATTCTGGGCACCGCCTGGCTGATGGTGAGCAGGGTCGAGTACCCGAAGCCGCGCGGCCGCCTGGCCGGGGCGGTGCTCGTCTGGATCGTGCTGTCGATGGGTCTGCTGACCGCCTGGGCCTTCGACGCCCCCGGTGGCCAGCTGCTGCTCCAGACGGGTTGCGCGCTCCAGCTGGTCATGGGCGCGGTCATCCCGCTGTTCGCCACGGCCCGCCGGGTGAACAACTTCCGCGGCAACCGGCGCGAGGCGCGTGCGGCACAGCTGCCGTAGCCCTCTCCCCGCCAACGGGTGTGGCCCGGACCTTCGAGGTCCGGGCCACACCCGTTTCGGCGTCCGAGGGCATCCGCACCGCGCCCGGCCAGGCCCCGCCTCCCCACCTCATGACAGACCGGACCGGGCGGGCCGGGCCGAGCCGAGCTGGGCGGGACCGGGCCGAGCCGAGCCGGGCCGGGCGGGACCGAGCCGGGCCGGGCGGGACCGGGCCGAGCCGGGCCGGGCGGGACCGGGCCGAGCCGGGCCGGGCGGGACCGAGCCGGGCCGGGCCGGGCCGGACCAAGCCGAGCCGGGCCGGGCCGGACCAAGCTGAGGTTCCTCCGCTGTGCGGGAGTGGCTGACTGGTGCCGTGGCGGGCGACGTTCGCCCGTGAAGGAGCGGCGGCCGGTGCGTGCCCGGGGGTACCCCCGGCCGGAGGCTGGGGGGGTGCCGGCCGGAGGCCCTCGTACTGGGCGTGCTCAAGTCTTCGGCCGGTGCGGCGAGTGGGGGTCCCCCCTCCGGGGGAGCGTGCCGGGCGTCGCGACGGGGCGAACGTCGCCCGTCGCGGCACTAGCTGGTCAGGACGGGGCGGCCAAGCCGGGCAGGGCAGGGCAGGCGAGCCAGGCAGGCCAGGGCAGGCCGGCCGGCTCAGGTCAGGAAGTCCCGGCCGATCCGCTCCGCGACCCGCTCGAGGATCGGGCCGGCCTCCGCGATGCACGTGGCGACGTCCGGCTCGGCGTCCGTGAGCGGATAGGCCCGCCGGATGCCGGCCCGGCCCAGGGCCTCCGGCGGCAGCGCCAGGCGGCCGCACACCGCGACGACCTCCTTGCCGGCCGCGCGGGCGGCCGCGGCGACCCCGGCCGGCGCCTTGCCGTGCAGGGTCTGCTCGTCGAGGGATCCCTCGCCCGTGATCACCAGCTCGGCCCGCTCCAGCGCCGGCGCGAACCCCAGCACGTCGAGCATGACCTCGATGCCGGCCCGGAACCGGGCGCCCAGCAGCAGGGAGCCGTACCCGACGCCGCCCGCGGCGCCCGCTCCCGGCGCGGCGGCGTACTCGGCCGCGCGCGGCCCGACCGAGGTCTCCAGCACCTGGGCGTAGTGCGCGAGCGCCGAGTCCAGCACCGCCACGTCGTCCGGCGAGGCGCCCTTCTGCGGGCCGTAGACCGCCGGGGCGCCCTTGGGGCCGGTCAGCGGATTGTCGACGTCGCTGGCCAGGACCAGCTCCACGGAGGCGAGGCGCGGGTCGAGGCCGGAGAGGTCCGCGCTCGCCAGGTCCGCGAGGCCGCCGCCGCCCGGCGTGACGGGCTCGCCGTCCGCGGTCAGGAAGCGGGCGCCCAGCGCGGACAGCATGCCCGCGCCGCCGTCCGTGGTGGCGCTGCCGCCGACCCCGAACACGATCGTGCGCACCCCCGCGTCCAGCGCGGCCCGCAGCAGCTCGCCCGAGCCGTACGTGGAGGCCGTCAGCGGGGCGAACACGCCGGCCGGCAGCCGTTGCAGTCCGCTCGCCTCGGCCATCTCCACCACGGCGGTGTCGCCGCGCAGCGCGAACGCGGCGGTGACCTCCTGCCCGAGGGGACCGGCGACCCGTACCTCCCGGCGTTCGAACCCGGCCGCGACCGCCGCGGCGACCGTGCCGTCGCCGCCGTCGGCGACCGGCAGGGCCTCGACCTCGACCTCCGGCAGGGCCCGGCGCAGTCCGGCCGTCACCCGCTCGGCGACCTCCACGGCCGTCAGCGAGCCCTTGAACTTGTCCGCGGCCACGAGCACCCTGCGAGTGCCCCGCGCTCCAGCGTCCGCCACTTCCATCCCCTTGCTCTCCCGGGCCCACGCGCATCGGGGCCAGTCGCGCCGCTGCGACCTTAACCGGCGGACGCCTCCGCCGTCATGCCGTGTCCGGGCCGTGAACAGCCACGACGACACCGTCCACGGCCCCCCTGCCCCTGCGGGCCGGTCGCGGACGGGCGGCGCGCGCGGGCGCGGCGGGTCGCGGGATCGGGTAGACCGGAAGCATGACCGCTGTGGGCAACGGGCCCGGACTCGCCGACCGCGTCCTCGGGGGCTGGCTGGGCCGCATCGCCGGGAACATGCTGGGCAAGCCGGTCGAGCAGGGCGACCTGTGGACGCGCGACCGCATCGACCGCTATCTGCGGCGGGCGGGCGCCCTGCCGCTCACCGACTACCTGCCCGAACCGGCCCCCGACCACGACGGGCCGCCGCTGCGCCCCGAGTGGCGCCGGTGCGTCCGCGGCCGCGTCCACGGCAGCTGCCGCGACGACGACGTCGACTACGCCGTCCTCGGCCTGGACCTCCTGGAGACGCACGGCTTCGGCTTCAGCACCGAGCAGGTCGGCGATCTGTGGCTGCTGCGGCTGCCGTACCTCCAGACGTTCACCGCGGAGCGCGCGGCCTACCGCAATCTCGCGAACGGGCTGAAGCCGCCGCTGACGGCGACGTACGACAACCCGTACCAGGAGTGGATCGGCGCCCTGATCCGCGCCGACATCCACGGGTGGACCAGCCCGGGCCTCCCCCGCCGCGCCGCCGCGCTGGCCCGCCGGGACGCGGTGCTGTCGCACACCGGCAACGGGGTCTACGGCGCGATGTGGGCGGCGGCGCTGGTGTCGGCCGCGTTCACCGCGCCGTCGGTGCGGCACGCCGTGGACGAGGCGCTGGCGGTGATCCCGGCGAGCAGCCGTCTCGCCCGAGCCGTGCGCCGGGTCACCTCCCTCCACGGCACCCGCCTGAGCTGGGAGGACACGCTCGACACGGTGGCGGAGGAGACGGCGGGCCTGGGCTGGATCCACACGGTCCCGAACGCCGCCGTCCTCACCGCCGGGCTGCTGTACGGCGACGGGGACTTCACCCGCACCATCGCCCTCACCGTGCGCGGCGGCCTGGACACCGACTCGAACGGGGCGACGGCAGGTTCCGTGGCCGGGGTGCTGACCGGGGCGGCCGCGATCCCCGCCCAGTGGACGGAGCCGCTGGAGGACACCGTGCGCAGTGCCGTGTTCGGCTTCGACGGGGTGCGGATCAGCGAGCTCGCGGGGCGCACACTGCGGCTGGTGGGGGCGGACGTCCCGTGAACGGGCCGGTCCCCCGCTTCCGCGCGCGGCGTCGGCGGGCACGAGGGCTGGATACCCTTCGGGGATGACCACCACTGACTACGCCGCGTACATCGCCTCGCTGCCCCGCGTCCTGGCCGGCGCCGCCACGATCTTCCGGGACGGGCGGGGGCGGGTGCTGCTGGTCGAGCCCAACTACCGTGCCGGGTGGGTGCTTCCGGGCGGCACGATCGAGTCCGACGACGGCGAGACCCCGCGCCGGGGCGCGCGCCGCGAGACGCTGGAGGAGATCGGCCTCGACCGCGAGCCGGGACGGCTGCTCGCCGTGGACTGGGTGCAGGCTCCGGGCCGGCCACCGGTGGTGGCGTACGTGTACGACGGCGGAGTCCTCGACGAGGAGGACCTCAAGGCGATCCGCCTCCAGGCGGAGGAGCTGCTGTCCTGGCGGCTGGTACCGCGCGAGGAGATCACCGACCACCTCCTGGGCACCCTGGGCCACCGGGTGCTGGCCGCGCTGGACGTCCTGGCCGACGGCTCGGGGACGGCGGAGCTGGAGAACGGCCGGCGGGTGGTGTGACGGTCGGACCCACGGGTTCCGCGGGTTCCGCGAGGTGCCTCTCGGGGGGTGCCGGGGCACCCGTGGGGGCCTCAGCCCTCCACGTCACGCGGCTTGATGTCCACCGTGCGCAGCGCCTCGTCGCGGGTGGCGGTCCGCGCCTCGGTGCGGTGACCGCGCTCGATGTAGTCGCGCACCACGAGTTCGACGGCGTCCTGGGGACTGCCCACGCCGGTGAGCACCATGACCTCGACGACGAGATCGGCGGGGAGGGAGACATCGACCTTGGCCATGGCCGGACGGTAGCACCGGCCGAGGCCGCCCGGTATCCGTTCGCGGGCCCCGGATCCCCCGCCCTGCCCGAGGTGCTGCGCGAACTGGCCGTCGGGAACGGCTCCTGAGAGGCCTGCCCCGCCCACGGTGACGCCCCGGCGACCGGTGCAGGCCGTCGGGGCGTCGGAGCGTCGGAGCGTCGGAGTGGGCCGTATGCGCGGGCCGGTCTCCTGCCGTACGGCCTAGTTGCCGCCGAAGGTGACGACCAGTCGGCCGTCCGGGGCGTAGGACCAGTGCAGGGCCCCGGAGTAGGACGAGCAGCGGGAGCCGTTCGTGCCGGACCAGAACTGGTTGGTGCTGTCGGCGCTGCCGATGATCCGGTCGTTGGTGCCGCTGCCGCTGCGGCAGGAGGTGTTGCCTCGGAACACCGAGGTGCCGGCATCGAAGTTGAAGTTGCGCTGGGCGTTGTCGATGCTGATGTTGTCCGACACCGTCATGGAGCCGGGGTTGCTGTTGTAGGTGAAGCCGTGCTTGCCGTTGTGGTAGGCGATGCTGCGCCGGACGACGTGGTCGACCGCGATGTCCTCGCCGCCGAGCTTGTATCCGTTGCGGTCGCCGTTGCCGGCCTGGGAGCCGTCGCTGAGGGTGCCGTTGTCGTGGGCGAGGGAGTCCTCGATGGTCACGGGGCCGATCGGGCCGGTGTCCGACTTGGTGTAGAGGTCCCAGCCGTCGTCGATGTTGTGGTGGGCCACGGCGTGGCGGAAGACGTTGCCGGGACCGCTGGTGAGCTTGGCGGCGAAGCCGTCGGCGTCCTCGCCGTCGGAGTCGGCGTTGTCGTGCGACTCCGCACTCAGGACGAGGTTGTTCGACGGCCACTGGCTGCTGGGGGTGCTGGACAGCATCCGGGAGAGCTGCAGGCCGGTGTCGCGGTTGAAGCGGGTCACCGTGCGCTCGATGACGTTGTTGCTGCCGCCGACGAAGATGCCGTTGTCCCCGGCACGTTCGACGACGATCCCCTTGATGTGCCAGTACGACCCGTTGACGGCGAGGCCGCGGTTGGCGGGGTCCTCGGTCTGGGCGGAGAAGTTCAGGACCGGCGTCTCACCGGGGTGGGCGAGGAGTTCGGTGCGGTCGGCGGCGGTGCCGTTGTTGCCCGCCGGGATGGTGACCGTCTGGGCGTGGCTGTACGTTCCGCCGCGCAGGTAGATGGTGCCGCCGGGGGTGA
The DNA here is from genome assembly GCF_043198675.1 of Streptomyces sp. NPDC048734. NCBI lineage: Bacteria > Bacillati > Actinomycetota > Actinomycetes > Kitasatosporales > Streptomycetaceae > Streptomyces > Streptomyces sp. NPDC048734. The sequence continues at coordinate 291,878 of NZ_JBICUZ010000005.1, forward strand.
TGCGGCTGATCGCCGAGGTGAGCGTGGTGGGCGCCGTCTGGGTGCCGGCGGCGCCGTCGGTGCCGCCGGGCGCCACGTAGAGGACGGTCGCCGAGGGCGGCGGGGTGGTGGTGCCGCCGGTCTCGGCGTCGAGGTGGTCGATGTTGGGCAGCCCGGCGGCCGTGGTGGGGCTGAACCGGATGATGTTGCTGCCCGCGGTCACCGGCACCGACAGTGTCTTCGTCGTCCACGCGCCCCAGGTGCCGGTGCTCTCGAAGGAGACCGTGGTGGCCGACGAGCCGTTCACCGTGAGGGTGGCGGGCCGGGCGGCGGTGGTCCCGTTGGCGAAGCGGACGCCGAGCGTCGCCGTGCCGGCGGCGGAGGCGTTCACGGTGAACTGCGCCGACGCGCCGACCGCGTTGGTGGCGTTGCAGAATCCGCTGCCGGAGTAGCCGGCCCAGTCGGAGTCGATGGTGCCGGTGCAGACCGCGGGCGAGGTCTCCGCCTCGTAGCGGGTGGACGCTGCCTGCGCCGTGTTGCCGGACAACGCGACGAGGGTGCCGGCCAGCAGGCCGACGCACGCGATGACGGGTCTCCGTTGCATCGTTCTCTCTCCAGGTGGTTGCGGCTCTACCGACGAGGGTTCGCTGACCCCTTTGCCCCGCGGCGGGCCCGGTGCGACCATACGACTGGTTCGACGGGTTGAACACGGCGGACGACCGGGCCCGGTGCGCGGGCGATGAAATCACTTGTTCCTGGAAGGTAAGCGCTTGCCATGAGCGCGTCAACGGTCGTGCATGTGGTTGTTGTTCAGACTCATGAACAACAATGGCTGCGGGTCGGGCTCGCGGGATCCGCCCGGAGCCGTGCGGCGGGTCGTACCGCAAGAACGGCTAGAACAGCGCCGCCGCGCCCCTTCCGCTCTCGAGGTCCAGCAGCCGCCGCTTGCGTTCCAGGCCGCCGCCGTAACCGGTGAGGCTGCCGTTCGCGCCGACGACACGATGGCAGGGGACGATGATGCCGACCGGGTTGCGGCCGTTGGCGAGGCCCACGGCCCGGGAGGCGGTCGGGCGGCCGAGGGCCTCGGCGAGTTCGCCGTAGGTGCGGGTCTCGCCGTAGGGGATCTGCCGCAGGGCCTCCCAGACCGTGCGCTGGAACGGTGTGCCGTGCAGCCTGAGCGGGAGGGTGAAATCCTTGGACTCGCCCGCGAAATAGGCCTCCAGCTGTTCCTCGGCAGCGCCGAAGACGGCGTCGTCGCGGGAGCCGAAGCTCTCCTCGACCGGGCGGTGGCGCTGGTCGGTCATGTAGAGGCCGCACAGGACGCCGTCGTCGGCGACGAGCGTGAGAGGTCCGTACGGGCTGTCGATGACGGTGTGCCGCTTCAAGGTGCGTCCCTTCGTGAACGTGCTCAGGCCGGCAGGTGGTTGACCGGGTGGCTGCCGGTCGCCCACAGGTACTGGACGGCGTACGCCCGCCAGGGGCGCCACGCAGCCGCGCGGGCGGTCAGCGCCGCCGGAGTGGACGGCAGGCCCAGCTCCTCGGCCGCGCGCCGGATTCCGAGATCGGTGGGGAGGAAGGCGTCGGGGTCGCCGAGCGCGCGCATCGCGATGACGTCGACCGTCCAGGGACCGAAACCGGGCAGCGACAGCAGCCGGTCACGGGCCTGGGCCCAGTCGGACTCCACTCCCAGGCGCAGCCTGCCGTCGGCGAGTTGGGCGACGAGGGTGGTGAACGTCGTACGGCGGGTGCGGGGCATCGCCAGGGAGGCGGGGTCGAGGGCGGCGAGCGCCTCGGGCGTCGGGAAGAGGTGGGTGAGGCCGCCCTCCGGGTCGTCGACGGCGTCGCCGTGCGCGGTGACCAGACGGGCCGCGTGGGTGCGGGCCGCCGCCGTGGACACCTGCTGACCGAGGACCGCGCGCACGGCGAACTCCGCCTCGTCCACGGTGCGCGGGACACGGCGGCCCGGCGCCTTGTCCACCAGCGGGGCGAGCAGCGGGTCGGTCCGCAACTGCTCGTCGACGGCCACGGGGTCGGCGTCCAGGTCGAGCATCCGCCGGCAGCGGCTGATGGCGACGGTGAGATCCCGCAGGTCGCTGAGGGTGAGCCGGCAGGCGATGTGGTCGGGGCGCGGGGCGAGCCCCACGATGCCGTGCCCGTACGGCAGCCGCAGCGTGCGCCGGTACGCCCCGTCCCGCCACTCCTCGACGCCCGGCACGGCGGTCGCCGCGAGGTGCCCGAAGAGGTTGTCGGGGTTGAGGGGGGCACGGAACGGCAGGCGGAGCTGGAGGGTGGCGGGGGCGGCCGGTGCCGGGGAGGGGGGTGTCGGGGTGCGGAGGGCCGCCGTGGTGGCGTCGTTCCGCTTCAGGGCACGGGCGCGCAGCTCGGTCGGGGAGAGGGCGAAGACCTCGCGCACGGTGTCGTTGAACGCGCGGACGGAGGCGAAGCCCGCCGCGAACGCCACGTCGGCCATGGACAGTTCGGTGGACTCCACGAGAAGTCGGGCGGTCTGGGCCCGCTGGGCGCGGGCCAGCGCGAGGGGGCCCGCGCCGAGTTCCGCGAGGAGCTGGCGCTCGACCTGGCGGGTGCTGTAGCCGAGGCGGCCCGCGAGGCCGGGCACGCCCTCGCGGTCGACCACACCGTCGGCGATCAGCCGCACGGCGCGGGCCACGAGGTCGGCGCGCCGGTTCCACTCCGGGGAGCCGGGGCTGGTGTCGGGCCGGCAGCGCTTGCAGGCCCGGAACCCGGCCTGCTGACAGGCGGCGGCGCTCGCGTGGAACACCATGTTCTCCGGTTTCGGCGCCACCACCGGGCAGCTCGGGCGGCAGTAGATGCCGGTGGTCAGTACCGCGGTGAAGAACCAGCCGTCGAACCGCGCGTCCTTGGACCGCACGGCGCGCACACAGCGCTCCCGGTCGGTGTACATCCCGTTCAGCATGCGTCCAGCATCGGCCACCGGATCGTCACGTGCTGGCGAGAATCCGACATCAGCCTCGCGTGTACTGCGCTCTCGCCGGTCACCCCTGCCAGGCGCGCTCCCGCAGCAGCCGCAGTCCGTTGAGCCCGACCAGCACGGTCGACCCCTCGTGACCGGCCACGCCGAGCGGCAACGGGAGGTGGCCGAGGAGGTCCCACAGGACGAGGCCGGTGATGAACGTGCCGGCGATCACCAGGTTCTGCAGCACCAGCCGGCGCGCGGTCCGCGAGAGCCGTACGACCGCCGGTACGGCCGTGAGGTCGTCGCGGACCACGACGGCGTCGGCCGTCTCCAGCGCGAGGTCGGAGCCCGCCCGGCCCATCGCGAGACCCGAGTGGGCGGCGGCCAGCGCGGGCGCGTCGTTGACCCCGTCACCGACGAACAGCACCTTGCGGCCGGCGAGCTGGAGGCTGCGGACGGCGTTCACCTTGTCCTCGGGAAGGAGGTCCGCCCGGACGTCCGTGATGCCGGTGGCCTCGGCGACCCGGGCGGCGGCGGGTGCGCTGTCGCCGGTGAGGAGGACCGGGGTGGTGCCGGTGAGCCCGGCGAGGGCGGCGGTGGCGGCCGGGGCGGCGGGGCGGAGGCGGTCGGTCAGGACGAGGGTGCCCACGGGGACGGCGTCGCGGGTGACGAGGACGGTGGTGCCGGCCGAGGGGTGGGAGCGGGGACGGGGGTGGGCGGCGGCGGGCAGCGCGCCGGCGGAATCCTGCACGCCGTCGACCCCGTGCGTACGGTCGTCAGGATCCCGCACGCGGTCCGCGGCATCCCGCACACCGTCCGCACCGCGCGTGTGGTCACCTGGGTCCCCCACCCTGCCCACCTTCACCACACGCCCTTCCACCACCGCGCTGACCCCGCGTCCCGGAGTCGCCACGAATTCCCGCGCCGGGGCGATCCGCAGCCCGCGAGCGCGTGCCGCTCCCACGACCGCCCGCGCCAGGGGGTGTTCGCTGGGGTGCTCGGCGGCCGCGGCCAGGGCGAGGAGGGCGTCGGCGTCGAGGCCGGAGCCCGGCAGCGGGCGCACGTCGGTGACCTCGGGTGCCCCCTCGGTGAGGGTGCCCGTCTTGTCGAGGGCGGCGGTGTCGATCTCGCCGAGGCGTTCCATGGCGACGGCGGACTTGACCAGGACGCCGTGCCGGCCGGCGGTGGCGATGGCGGACAGCAGCGGCGGCATGGTGGCCAGGACGACCGCGCACGGCGACGCGACGATCATGAAGGTCATCGCGCGGAGCAGGGCGTCCGTGAGGTCCGCGCCGAAGGCGAGCGGCAGGGCGAAGACGGCGAGGGTGGCGGCCACGACGGCGACGGCGTAGCGCTGCTCGATCTTCTCGATGAACAGCTGCGTCGGCGCCTTGGTGCGGGAGGCCTCCTCGACGAGGGTGACGATGCGGGCGATGACGGAGTCGGCGGGGTCGCGTTCGACGCGGACGCGGAGGACGCCGGTGCCGTTGAGGGTACCGGCGAAGACGTCGTCGCCGGGACGCTTGACCACCGGCAGGGGTTCGCCGGTGACGGTCGCCTGGTCGGCCTCGCTGACCCCGTCGACGACGCGGCCGTCGCCGCCGATGCGTTCGCCGGGGCGGACCAGCAGCAGGTCGCCGACGCGGAGTTCGGCGGCCGGGACGGTTTCCTCCCCGTCGTCGGTGAGGCGGGTGGCGGTGTCCGGGGCCAGGTCGAGGAGGCCGCGGACGGAGTCGGCGGTGCGGGCGGTGGCCAGCGCCTCCAGGGCGCCGGAGGTGGCGAAGATGACGATCAGCAGGGCTCCGTCGAAGACCTGCCCGATCGCGGCCGCGCCGAGCGCGGCGACGATCATCAGCAGGTCGACGTCGAGGGTCTTCCCGCGCAGGGCCCGCAGCCCTTCGAGGGCCGGTTCCCAGCCGCCGGCCGCATAGGCGACCGCGTACAGGGTTCCGTACACCCACGACGGTGCGCCGCCGACGTCGAAGCCCAGGCCGGCCAGGAAGGCGACCGTGGCCGCGAGGGCCCAGCGGGCCTCCGGAAGGGCGAGGAGGCGGGTGCGGCGGCGTGGTGCCGCCGGGCCCGCGGCGGCGGTGGGAGAGGCGAGGGCGTTCGACAACGTGGACACTCGCCCCACCATACAGGAACACATGAAGACTCATTCATTCGTTCATGCCAGGCGGGTAAGATACCGGCATGGGTCATGGAGCCGTCACCACCACAGCCACCGAGCGCGTGCGCCTGGACGCGGACAACGTGGCGAAGGTGGCCACCACCCTCCAGGCCCTCTCCACCCCCTCGCGGCTGCTGATCCTCGCGCGCCTGCGCGAAGGCCCGCTCCCCGCCACGGAGTTGGCCGCCGCGGTGGGCATGGAGCAGTCCGCGTGTTCGCACCAGCTGCGGCTGCTGCGCAACCTGGGCCTCGTGGTCGGCGAGCGGCACGGCCGTTCGGTCGTCTACGCACTGCACGACCACCACGTCGCCGAACTCCTCGACCAGGCCGTCTACCACGTGGAGCACCTGCGCCTGGGCATCAGCGACACCTCCGAGTGACCCGGAACCCGCCGCACCGCCGAGCCCGGGCCGTCCGGGCCGCGCGAACCGCCTGTGTCACCCGCGCCGCCCGAACCAGCTGTGCCGTCCGCGCCGCCCGAGCGGCCTGAGCGGCCCGTGTCTCCCGACGGGTGCCACCGTCCGCCATGGCGCCCTCCGTGATCCGCCGGAGCGGTCCGTCGGCGCGGTCCGTCGGCGCGGTCCGCCGGTTGCCAGGACACCGTGGGCCGACGGCGGGGGCGAGCGCGGCGGGGCCGTCCGGGTGAACGGGCCCGCCGCCCTTCTCACATGTTGATCATGTGTCCGGCCAGGCCGTGCACGGCCTCCTTGACGGCCTCGCTCAGGGTGGGGTGGGCGTGGACGTTGCGGGCGACCTCGTGGACGGTGAGGTCCCACTGCTGGGCCAGGGTCAGCTCGGGCAGCAGTTCGGTGACGTCGGGGCCGATGAGGTGGCCGCCGAGCAGCTCGCCGTACTTGGCGTCGCTGATCAGTTTCACGAAACCGGTGGTGTCGCCGAGCCCGTGCGACTTGCCGTTGGCGGTGAAGGGGAACTTGGCGACCTTGACGTCGTACCCGAGGTCGCGGGCCTGGGCCTCGGTGTGGCCGAAGCTGGCGATCTGGGGCTGGCAGAAGGTGGCGCGGGGGATCATCGCGTAGTCGAGTTCCATGGTCTCCGCGCCGGCGAGGGTCTCGGCGGCGACGACGCCCATCGCCTCGGCCGCGTGCGCGAGCATCAGCTTGGCGGTGACGTCACCGATGGCGTAGATGTGCGGGACCGAGGTGCGGCAGCGGCCGTCCACGTCGACGGCGCCGCGCTCGGTGACCGTCACGCCGGTGTTCTCCAGGCCGTAACCGGTCACGTTCGGGGCGAAGCCGATGGCCTGGAGGACCTTGTCGGTCTCCAGGACCTGCTGGGCGCCGTCCTTGCCGGTGACGGTGACCCGGACCCGCGGGCCGGACTCGTCGATCGCCTCGACGCGCGTCGAGGTGAGCACGTCGATGCCCAGCCGGCGGTACTGCTTGGCCAGTTCGGCGGAGACCTCGGCGTCCTCCAGCGGCGCCATCCGGTCCAGGAACTCGACGATCGTGACCTTCACGCCGTAGTGGTGCAGGACGTAGGCGAACTCGATGCCGATCGCGCCGGCTCCCGCGATGACGATCGACTGCGGGAGGTCCTCGGTGAGGATCTGCTCCTCGTACGTCACCACCCGGGCGCTGCGCTTGGTGCCGGGCAGCAGCTTCGGGGTGGCGCCGGTGGCGATGACGCAGTCCGTGAACCCGAGGGTGCGGGTCTCGCCGTCGTAACCGCTCACCTGGAGCGTGTGCGGGTCGAGGAAGGTGCCCCGGCCGTCGTACTCGGTGATCTTGTTCTTCTTCATGAGGAAGTGGACGCCCTTGACGCGGCCGTCGGCGACCTTGCGGCTGCGGCGGTAGGCCTCTCCGTAGTCGAAGGAGACCTCTCCGTCGACCTTGATCCCGAAGGTCTTCGCCTCACGGGTGAAGATGTGCGCGAGCTCGGCGTTGCGCAGGAGGGCCTTGGTCGGGATGCAGCCCACGTTCAGGCAGACGCCGCCCCAGTACTTCTCCTCCACGACGGCGACGCGTTTGCCCAGCTGGGCGGCGCGCACCGCGGCGACGTAGCCGCCGGGCCCGGCGCCGAGTACGACGACATCGAAGTGCTCGTCCTGCTCCACCATGGGACGTTCCTCTTCCTCGCTCGGCTCATCCGTTCCGTGGTGGATTGTTCCGCTCCCCCGCGCCCGCCGCCACAGAGGTCGTCGCGGCGTGTCCGAGATCGCTGTGGGGAGGGCCCGCCGGGGACGGCTCCGGCAGGCCCTCTCCGCCGTGGGTGCGGGTGGCGCGCCTACTCCGTCGCCGTCGGCCGGCGCGAGGCCGCCGTGGCGTCCGCGACGCGGCCCAGCGGACGAAGCCGGTAGGTGTACGCGTAGTCGCGGTCGGCGAACAGCTTGTACTCGTCGTGGGTGTGCGCGCCCCAGCTGTTGTCACCGCCGACGCCCATCTGCCGGTGGCTCAGGCGCAGGACGACCTCGGGGCGCGGGGTGAGCTGGTAGTCGTGGCGGGCGCCGACCGAGAGGTCCTCGGGCGTGAAGTGGGAGGCGTTGACCTCCAGCAGGGGTTCGCCGGTGGCGAGCAGGCCGGCGCCGTCGCGGTCGGTGAGGGCGATCCAGCGCACGTCGGTCCTGTTGCCGTTCTCCTGCGGGCGGATGTACGGCGTCCACTGGCCGGTCACGGTCCCGGAGTGCAGGCCCACGTCGGTGCCGTCGTTGCGGTCCCAGTGGTTCTCCTCGGGGCCTCGGCCGTAGTAGTGCACGTGCTCCAGGCGGGCCGGCAGGAACAGGATGCTCCCGACCTCCGGGATGTACGGCAGGTCCGCGGCGCCCGGACGCAGGGTGTGGTCGACCTTGATCTCGGCGTTCCCGAACACGGTGTAGGTGGTGGTGTACGACGACGGGGTCGTGGTCGGCAGGGTGCCGGTGACCTCGATCCGCACGGCCCGGTCGCGCAGGGCGCGCACGCTCACGCCGGTGACCGTGCGGAGGGTGCCCGCGTCGCGCCAGGTGCGGTTGCGGGTGTGCTGGCCGTTCCCGTGGTCGTTGTCGGTGGGCGCCCGCCAGAAGTTGGGCGTCGGCCCCGAGGTGACGAGGGGGACGCCGCCCGCCTCGTAGGAGGTGATGACGCCGGTGCGCTTGTCGACGGCGACGGAGAAGTCCCGGCCGGTGACGGTGACCGTCGTGTCGCCGTCCTCGTGGGTGAGGGCGGGCACGCTGCGGAGGGGGACGGGGGTGACGGCCGGGCTGCCGGCGTCCAGGGGGAGTTGCTGCCGCGCCACCTCGAAGCCGGCCTCGGCCCAGGGGGTGGACTCCCGGAGGGTGAAGGACAGTTCGAGGAAGTGCTCGCTGCCGGGCGCCGGGGCGTTGGGCAGCTCCAGGGGGACGGTGATGTCCTTGCGGGTCAGCGGCGGCACGTCGAGCTGGCCGCGGGTCAGCCGGCCCTTCCGGGTGACCTTCCCGTCGGTGACGAGTGACCATCTTCCGTCGAAAGCACGGAGGTTGGTGAAGAGGTGCTCGTTGGTCAGCGTGACCGCGCCGGGACCGCCGCCGGGCACCGCTGCCACGCCGACGGCCTGGTGGACGCGTTTGACCTCGGCGGCCTTGCCGGTGTGGCGGCGGTCGGCGGTGACGAGGCCGTCGGCGACGAAGGCGCCGTCGTTGGGCAGGTCGCCCCAGTCGCCGCCGTAGGCGAGGAAGGTCTTCTCGCGCGGCTGCTCCTCGTCGACGGCGACGGTCGCCGCGTCGAACCAGAACCGCACGCCGTCGTCACCGGGACCGCGTTCGTCGTCGGCGAGTTCGGCCGCGGTCAGGGCGCGGGCGTAGACGCGGGCCCGGCGGATGCTGCCGCTGAACTCGCGTGTGTGGTTGTCGGTGTCGTTGCCGAGTGCGAGGGGCGCGGTGTTGCCGCTCGGGCGGCGGGTGGTGGCGCGGGTGGCCCGTACCACGCCGTCGACGTACAGGGTGAGGGTGCCGGCGTCCGCGTCGAAGACGCCCGCGATGTGGTGTTCGCGGCCGGTCCAGTCGTCGGGGACGGTCCAATTGGCGGTGATCCACTGACCACCGCCGTGGATGAAGAACTCCAGGGTCCGGTCGTTCTGCTTCAGGGCGTACTGGGTGTCGCCCTTGGCGATGATCGGCTGGTGGTAGCCGGTGAAGCGGGGGGTGACGCAGGCCTCCAGGGTGAGGGAGCCGGTGAGGTCGAGGCCGGGGTCGCGGGCGAAGACGGTGGCTCCGGAGACGCCCCGGGCGCGGTCGAAGGTGCCGCCGGCCGCCATGAGTTCACCGCGGAGCCGGGCGGGGCCGCTCTCGGTGAACAACGTGCGCGCCGGCGTGGGCCAGTGGAGGGACTGGTCGGCGAAGTCCCAGATCCAGCCGCCCTGGAGGACGTCGTGGCGGCGGACGAGGTCCCAGTACTTCTTGAAGTTCCCGGTGGAGTTCCCCATCGAGTGGCTGTACTCGATCATGACGTACGGCCGGGTGTCGGCGGTGTCCTTCGCGCGCTGTTCGACGCGTTGGGGACTGTCGTACATCTCGGAGCGGATGTCACTGATGCCGGGGCGGTCGTCGCCCTCGTACTGGATGACGCGGGTGGGGTCGTAGGAGCGGATCCAGTCGTGCATGGCGGTGAAGGTGCTGCCGCCGCCGGCCTCGTTGCCGAGGGACCAGATGACGACCGAGGCGTGGTTCTTGTCGCGGTGGACCATGTTCTGGGCGCGGGCCACGCAGGCGGCCGTCCAGTCGGGGTGGTCGCCGGGGTACTCGGCGCGGATGCCGTGGGTCTCGAGGTTGGTCTCGTCGACGAGGTAGAGGCCGTACTGGTCGGCGAGTTCGTACCACTGCGGGTTGTTCGGGTAGTGCGAGGTGCGGACCGAGTTCATGTTCAGCCGCTTGATGATCCTGATGTCCTCGATCATGTCGGCGCGGGTGAGGGCGGTGCCGCGGGCGGGGTGCATCTCGTGCCGGTTGGTGCCGCGGAAGGAGACGGGGCGGCCGTTGATGCGCATCAGCCCGTCCCTGAGGGCGAACTCCCGCAGTCCGACCCGGTGGGAGAGGGTCTCGATCACCTTTCCCGCGGGGTCGCGCAGGCGCAGGACTGCGGTGTGGAGGTAGGGGTCCTCGGCGGACCAGAGGCGGGGTGAGGGGACGGCCCTCGCGGCCCGTACGGTCGCCTCGCCGCCGGGTTCGAGGTCGACGGCCTGCCGGAGCGGGCGGGACCAGACGGGGTGGCCGTCGGCGTCGTACAGGAGGGTGTCGACGGTGTACCGTCCACCGGATCCGCCCGCGTAGTCCCGCACGCTCGCCGTCACCGCCAGCTCGGCGGTGGTGTGGTCGGCGCCGAGCGGGGTGTCCAGCTTGAAGTCGCGCAGGTGGACGGCCGGGGTGGAGAACAGGTAGACCGAGCGGAAGATGCCGCTCAGCCGGATCATGTCCTGGTCCTCCAGCCAGTCGCCGTCGGAGTAGCGGTAGACCTCGACGGCGATCTGGTTGGTGCCGGGCTTCAGGTGGTCGGTGACGTCGTACTCGGCGGGGGTGAAGGAGTCCTCGTGGTAGCCGACGAGACGGCCGTTGATCCACACGTAGTGCGCGGACTTGACCCCTTCGAAGTGCAGGAACGTCCGCCGCCCGGCCCAGTCGGCCGGCACGGTGAAGGTGCGCCGGTACTGGCCGACGGGGTTGTGGCGGGTGGGCGCGGCAGGCGGCTGCGGGTTCTCGCCGTGGCCGTTGGGTCCCCAGTACGGGTAGGTGATGTTGACGTAGATCGGGCGGTCGTACCCGTGCAGCTGCCAGACCGACGGCACGGGGACGGTGCCCCAGGAGCTGTCGTCGAGGTCGGTGCGGTGGAAGTCGGCGTCGCGGTCGTCGGGGCGGTCGGCGTAGGCGAACCTCCAGGTCCCGTCGAGGCTGATCCGGTAGGGGGAGCGGGTGCGGTCGGCGGCGAGGGCCTGGGCGAGGTCCGCGTACGGCATGAGGGTGGTGTGGGGCGGTTCGGTGCCGAGCCGGAAGACGTCGATTCGGCCGTTCCACTCCGGGGTCGTCTCCGCGGCGGCTGCGCGGCGGCCGACGGCGAGGGCGGAGAGGGCGAGCGCGCCGAGCACGGCGGCCGATCCCTCGAGGAGACGACGACGGCTGACGGCCACCCGCGGGGGGCGGTCCGGCCGGTCCATGGACGACACGTGCGGGTGCGACATGACCATGACCTTCCTCGGGGCGACCCGTGCGGCTGCACGGGACGGAGGGTGCGTCAGATCTTGTCCGTCGGTGTTGAAAAAACGAACAGGGACGCGCCGATATTGGCTGAATATCAACTCAACTCGGCGCAACGCGACTTGACGGACATCACCGTGCGTGACCGGCCGTCAGTACACGTCGCGTACGTACCGTTTGTCGGCGGCCAGCTGCTTGACGTAGGCCGCCGCCTCCGGCTCCCCCAGGCCGCCGTGGACGACGGCGATGTCCCGCAGGGCCTCGTCGACGTCCCTGGCCATGCGGGAGGCGTCCCCGCAGACGTAGAAGTGGGCGCCGTCCCGCAGCCAGGCCCACAGCTGGGAGCCGTGCTCGCGCATCCGGTCCTGCACGTAGATCTTGGCGCGCTGGTCGCGCGAGAAAGCGGTGTCCAGGCGTTCCAGGGTGCCGTCGGCGAGCAGGGCGGTGAGTTCCTCCTCGTAGGAGAAGTCGGTGGCCCGGCGCTGCTCGCCGAAGAACAGCCAGTTGGGGGCCCGGTGGCCGCGCGCCCGGCGCTCCTCGAGGAAGCCGACGAACGGCGCCACGCCGGTGCCGGGCCCCACCATCACCATCGGGGTCGCCGGATCGGCGGGCGGCCGGAAGTGCGGTGAGCGCTGCACGTGCACCGACACCTCGGTGCCCGGCGCGGCGTCGGCCAGGAAGGGCGAACAGACACCCTGCCGGGGGTGGCCGGCCAGGTTCTCGTACCGCACGACGGAGACGGTGAGCGAGACGAGGCGGGGGTCGGTGAGCGGACTCGACGAGATGGAGTACAGGCGTGGCTGGAGCCGTCCCAGCACCTCGGCCCAGTCCTGCGCCCCGGCCCGTACCCGGAACTCGGCGACCACGTCGACGGCCTGCCGCCCCCAGGACCACTTCGCCAGCTCGTCCTTGTTGTCCGGGCGCAGCAGCTTGCGCAGCTCGCGGGGGTCGCGGACGCGGTCGGCGGTGAACCGCAGCAGGGCGGGGGTGATCCGGGTGATGTCGAGGTGGCGCAGCAGGGCCTCGTCGAGGGCGACCTCGCCCACACCGTTCAGCCGTACCCGCGCGTGTGCGTCGAGGCCGGTGACGGACAGCCATTCCGCGACCAGGCCGGGCGAGTTGAGGGGACGTACGCCGAGGGCGTCGCCGACCTCGTAGACGAGGGGGGTCTCGCTGTCGCGGGTGTCGAAGGTGAAGCGGCGCACCTCCTTGCCGGAACCCGGCCGGCTCAGCAACCGGTTGCCGACCAGACGGGCGGTCACGGGCGCGGGGCGCCCGGAGCGGCGTGCGGCGGCGACGGGGACGGGCGGGGACGGCGCGGTCGATGGGACCTGTGGGGTCGATGAGACCTGTAGGGCTGATGGGAGCTGTAGGGCTGATGGCACTGGTGGGACCGGTGGGGCCTGGGTGAGGAGCCCGGTCGGCGGTGCGGGCCGTGCCGCCTCCTCGGTCCCTGCCGCTCCCCCGGGTTCGGCCTCCTTGAGCGCGGTGAGCACCTGGTCCAGCCAGGCGTCGGCCTGCGGCTCGTAGTCCGGTTCGCAGTCGGTGCGGGGCGCCAGCCGTACGGCGCCCAGCTCGTCCATGCGGTGGTCGAGCCGGCGTCCGTGTCCGCAGAAGTCGTCGTAGGAGGAGTCCCCGAGGGCGAGGACGGCGTAACGGTGGCCGGTCAGGCGGCCGGCGTCCAGGCCGGCCAGGCCGTCCCAGAAGCCGGCGCCGTTGTCGGGGGCGTCGCCGTCGCCGAAGGTGCTGGTGATCAGCAGGAGATCGGCGTCGGAGGGCAGGGCGGCGGGGTCGGCCTCGTCCATGGCGACGAGGGCGGGGGTATGGCCGCCCGCGGCGAGCCGGTCGGCGGTGGCGGCGGCGACCTCCTCGGCGTTGCCCGTCTGCGAGGCCCACAGGATCACCACGCGGCGCCCCGCCGGCCGCTGCGGCACGGCGCCGGCGACCGGGTGGGTGCCGGGACCCGCGTGGGTGCGGGAGTACATCCCGGCCAGGGTGCCGTTGACCCAGAGGGCGTGGTCCGGGCTGAAGGGCGCGTCCGGCGGCAGCACCGGTACGCCGGGGGCGCCGGCCGGGATCCCCGCGAGGAACCCGACCAGGTACCGCCGCTCCGGCTCGGTCAGGACCGGCGGCGGGACGGGCTCCAGACCGAACGCGGCGGCCGCGGAGCCGGGCGGGGAGCCGGGTGGTGCGACAAGGGCCGCGGTGACGGGGGACGCAGTGGCGGAGGGCACGGTGGCGGAGGGCACGGTGGCGGGCCGGGCCGCGGTCGGCCCGACGGCCGGCGGGGGCGCGGGACGGCTGCCGGGCGCCCGCACGCTCACCGGCGTCGACACCCGGCTCAGCGACACCGCGCACACCTTCAGCTCCGGCTGGAAGGACAGCGGGTCGACGGCGTCGCCGGTCACGGCGTTGACGCTGAGGTACTCGCCGAACAGGTCGTTCCAGTGGAAGGGCGCGAAGCAGGAGCCGGGCAGCACCCGGTCGGTGACGACGGCGGGCAGCACGGCCCGGCCGCGCCGCGAGGCGACCTCCACCGAGTCGCCGTCGGCCACCCCGAGCCCGGCCGCGTCCTCGGGGTGCACCTCGACGAACGGGCCCGGATCGAGCTTGTTGAGCTTGGCCACCTTCGCCGTCTTGGTCAGGGTGTGCCACTGGTGCTGGAGGCGGCCGGTGTTGAGGACGAACGGATAGTCGTCGTCCGGCATCTCGGCGGGCTGGACGTGCGGGCGGGCGTGGAAGACCGCACGGCCGCCGGGGGTGGGAAAGGTGGGCGAGCCGTCCTCGTCGACGTACCGGACGGGGTTGCGGTGGGGGCCGTCGGCGGCGGCCGGCCACTGCACGGGGGTGGCGCGCAGCCGCTCGTACGTCACGCCGCGCAGGTCGTAACCGGTCTGCGGGTTGTGGAAGCGCTTGATCTCCTCGAAGATCTGCTCCGCGCTGTCGTAGGAGAAGCCGCTCTCGTAGCCCATGGCGCGGGCCACGGCCGCGATCAGCCGCCAGTCGGCCGTGGCCTCGCCGGGCGGGTCGGCGGCGGGACGGGCGAGGGTGAGGTTGCGTTCGCTGTTGACGAGGACGCCCTCGGACTCGGTCCACAGCGCGGCGGGCAGGACGACGTCGGCGTAGGCGTTGGTCTCCGTCTCGGAGAAGACGTCCTGCGCGACGACGAACTCGGCGGCCTCCAGGCCCTCGATGACCGTGCGGCGGTTGGCGACGGAGGCGACGGGGTTGGTGCAGATGATCCAGCAGGCCTTGATCTCGCCCGCGGCCATCTTCCGGAACATCTCGACGGTGCCCTTGCCGACGCCGTCGGCGCGGATCGTGCCGGGTTCCAGCCCCCACACGTCCTCGGCGAAGGCCCGGTCGGCGTCGACGAGCACGGACCGCTGTCCGGGCAGGCCGGGGCCCATGTAACCCATCTCCCGGCCGCCCATGGCGTTGGGCTGGCCGGTGAGGGAGAACGGGCCGCTGCCGGGACGGCAGATCCTGCCGGTGGCGAGGTGGAGGTTGACCAGGGCGTTGGTGTTCCAGGTGCCGTGCGTGGACTGGTTGAGGCCCATCGTCCAGCAGCTGGTCCACTCCCCCGCCTCGCCGATCAGCCGGGCCGCCTCGCGCAGGTCGGCCTCGGGGATGCCGGTGATGCCGGAGACGGTGGCGGGCGGGTAGTCGGCGAGGAACTCCGGCATCGCCTCCCAGCCCTCGGTGTGCGCGGCGATGAAGGCGGGGTCGGTGTGCCCGTTCTCGTGCAGGAGGTGCAGGAGGCCGTTGAGCAGGGCGAGGTCGGTACCCGGCCTGACCTGGAGGAACAGGTCGGCCCTGGCGGCGGTGGCGGTGCGGCGCGGGTCGACGACGATCAGTTTCGCGCCCGCCTTGACCCGGTCCATCATCCGCAGGAAGAGGATCGGGTGGCAGTCGGCCATGTTGGAGCCGATGACGAGGAAGACGTCCGCCCGGTCGAGGTCCTCGTAGGAGCCCGGGGGACCGTCCGCGCCGAGGGACAGCTTGTAGCCGGTCCCCGCGCTGGCCATGCACAGCCGCGAGTTGGACTCGATCCGGTTGCTGCGCAGGTACCCCTTGACCAGCTTGTTCGCGAGGTACTGCGCCTCGAGGCTCATCTGGCCGGAGACGTAGAGGGCGACCGCGTCGGGGCCGTGCTCGTCGACGACGGCGCGCAGCCGGCGTGCCGTCTCGACGACGGCCGCGTCGACGGGCGTCGGCTCGGGTTCCTCGCCGCGGGCCGGGCGGACCAGGGCGGTGGTGAGCCGGCCCGGCGCGGCGAGCAGGTCGGCGGTGGTGGCGCCCTTGGTGCACAGCCGGCCGCGGTTCGCCGGGTGCTCCTTGTCGCCGGACGCCTTCAGGACCGTACGGCGTCCGTCCGGTCCGCGGCCCACGTCGAGGACCAGGCCGCAGCCGACGCCGCAGTACGAGCAGACCGTGCGCACCTTCGTCGTGCTGTCGGTCCGCGGGTCCGGCACGGCCACGGGCGCCCTCCTTCTTTCCGGCGATCGGCCTGGTGCAAGCCGCTCTTCCTGGCGTTCGGCCTGGTGAGAGCCACCGCGAGCCTTCTTCGACGGTACGAACCGCGCATTACACAGGTGTCTCCCGGACCGGCCGCCGGGGGTTAATCCCGGCGCACAGCGCAGGGTGGCCGGATGTGAGCGGACACCGGGACGGCCACGCCCGTCCCGCCGGAACCCGGGTCCGGCGTCCGGCGTCCGGCGAACGGCGAACGGCGAACGGCGAACGGCGAACGGCGAACGGCGAACGGCGAACGGCGAACGGTACGTCATCCTCCGCGGCCTGACTTTCTCCGCTCAAACACATCCCTTTCATGGCCTGTCGGCGCTATCTTTCCCAATTGGGGGACTCGCGGGGCAACACGGAGAAAGGTCATCAGCGTCGTCGCACAGGCCGGAGCCATGGCTCCGCGGTCCGCCGACACACTCCCGTTCCCCGGAGGGGCGCTGATGATCGAGCTGGCTGATCCGCTGTTGACGACGCACGACATCGTCCTGACAGCCGACGACCCGGTGCGCGGCGAGGAACCGTCGCCCTCGGGCCCGGGCGAGCCGGACGCGCTCGCAGGCCGCATCCGGCTCGCCGGACCGCATGCGGTCCGGCTGACCCCGACAGAACTCGCCGCGGATCAGGACCTCGCCCTCTACGCGCGGGAACAGGCCGCTCTCTACGACTACTACCTGGTACGGCTTTCGGTCACCTTCGTCCCCCAGTCTCGCGGCCCCAAGCTGAAGTTCGCCAATGTCGCGCTCGACCTCACCTCCAGCTGGGGGCCGAAGCCCGTCGCGCACGCGATGGACCCGGTCCGGTTGACCGACCCCGTCCAGATCGAACGGGTACGGCGCCTTGGACCCCAGCTCTCCCTGCTCGGTGCGGACGCCTCCCTCGGGGAGGTGAGCCGGTCGGTCGGCTACACCACGAACCAGCCTCTCGTCCAAGCGCTTCACGTCGGCGGATCGACCCCGGCCTGGGATTTCAGGCCGACCACGGCGACGGAACTGTCCGGCGCCTACCCGCTCTGCCTCGTCGTACGATCCGGAGCCGGCGCCGAGACACAGTTGAGGTGCACGGTGAGAGCCGGGGTCGAGGCACCGCTGCTCCGCCGGTTCAGCAGGGAACTGCCCGACCCGCTGCACCTGAAAGCCTTCCTGTGATGCCCGCCGACGCCGGTACGAGCGCTGCCGGAGGCAGCAGATCCGTCTCCCCGAACGGTGGCACCGACACACATTGCGCCCCCCTGCGCCAGGATGAGGTGCGGGCCCTGGCGGATGTCTACCGCACGGCCGTACGAGCGCAGCTGATGCTGCGCTCCGTCGGCTATCCCGCTTGGGCGATTCCCGCCGGGGCCATCACCATGGGCGAATTCTGGGACCAGATCTCCGCCGAGCTGGAGAAGGGGGTAATGGCCGAAGGACGTACCCGCATCCTGGCCAGGGCACATGCCGAGCACCCCTTTCACCCCCTGTTCGCCGAAGCCGCCGCAAGGCGATCCGAGGACGCCTCGTCCCTGACGGAAGCGGGAAATCCGGCAGGTCGACCTGGAGCGCGCCTGCGGGTGATGGTGCTCGGCGCCGAACCCGCCCGGTACGGCGCCAACAGGGCCGGAGCCGACCTGCGGGAGGCAGCCAGGGAAGCACGCGACCGCCTGGACATCCGGCTTTTCCCGGCTGCGGGCGCTGCCGATCTGGCCGCGATCCGCTCCGTTCTGCCTCATGTGCTGCACCTCGCCTGCCACGGGACGGAGGAGACCCTGATCCTGGAGGACGGGAACGGCGAGGCACATCACCTGGCCGCGGACGATCTGGCCGGAACCCTGGGGCTTGCCGCCGAACACCGCGGGCACCGCCTTCGCGCGCTGGTCCTGCGGTCCTGCGACAGCGAGCCCATGGCCCAGCTCTTCACGCCGCACGCCGATGTCGTCATCGCCCATCGGGGGAAGCTGGACGCCGAGTGCTCCGTCCTCTTCACCACCGCCCTCTACCGCGAACTCGCCACGCTGTCACCGACGTCCGATGCACAGGACTTCGCTTCGGCGGCGCGCTTCGCGGCACAGGACACCGTCAACCAGGCAGCCATGTGCCGCAGCATCCAGACAGGGCTCGTCGTCCTGCCCCGCACGCCATGACCGTCCGGCCCGCCGATGCGGTCCCGCCCTCGGCCGGCCAGACGCGTCACGCACGTCCCGCAGAGGAGTTTCCATGCCGCTCAACGACCCGTCCGAGCCCCCCGGAGGCCAAGCGGTCCCCGGTCATGGAGCGACGGCCTCCAGAATCTGGGACATATCACAGGAGGACTGGGACGAACTGCGCGAAGGGCTGAGTGCCGCGTATCTGGAACCCCTCGCGAGAAACAGATTCTTGCGGGATCTGCGTTTCCCGGCCAAGGAATTACCCCCGGCCGCGGCCAGCAACGCCGACTTTTGGGAGCACGTCCGCGAGCGGGCCGAGTCGGGAACCGTCATGCTGGCCTGGCGGGATCTCGCCAACCGAGCGCACCACGACCAGCAGGCCAATCACCAGCCGGTCTTCGCCAGACTGGGCGGCCCCGAGAGTCCTCTCCTCGTGGAGCCTCTCCTCGTGGAGTCTCTCGGCGACACGGCCGACCCGGCGGACCGGGCCGCTTCGGTTCCCCTGGCACCAACGGTCCACGGCTACGCCGAACTGCTGCCGGTCGGCGACCGCCCGGACCTGACGCACGCCTTGCTGGAAGGCTGGGAGGACCGGCTTGGCCCGTGGGCCGATCTGTCCGAATTCCAGCAGCAACTGCTCATTCTGTGCCGGGAGATCGTCGACCAGAAGGGCGTCGGCCTCATCTACGCCGTCACCAACAGCGGCAAGACGACACTGGCCCGGTTCGGTATGACCATGGCCGTGAACTCGGGCAAGGCCTCCATGATGCTCCTGCCCATCAAGGCCCTGGTGACTCAGGAACACGCCGAATGGCAGGTGTTGCAGCGCGGTGACCCCGACATGAGGAAACTGCGCGTGTTCCCGGCCTCCCGGGACTACCCGGAGAACGACCGGCCGGTCGGCTCGGGTTCGTACGATGTCGCCCTGGCCATCTACGAGAAGCTCGGCGTGTACCTGGTGCACCGGCTGATGCCGCTGCGCCGCAGCGCCCTCCTCGTGGTGGACGAACTCCAGATGCTCGTGGAACGAAGCGAACGGGCCGCCAAACTCGAAGCCCTGCTCACCCTGGTGAAAATGCTGCCCCGGGACGAACAACCCGCCCTCCTGGGACTTTCGGCCGCGCTCTCCCCGGAAGCCGGAGAGACCCTGGAGCGATGGCTGGGCAACGACCGCACACTGCGCAGACACTTCACCAACGTACGGCCGGTGCCGCTGGACACCTTCGTGGTCGGCCCACGAAAGTGGCTGGTCCAGGAAGAGGCTCATCTGCTGAGCATGCCGGGCAAGGTCCAGCCGCCCAAGGCTCCGTACGAGGAGGAGCACGAGCTGGGCCGGATCCGGGCCGAGCATGCCGACACGCTGGCGCTGCGCTTCGAAGGCCTCCCCGGGACTCGCCTGTCCACCGCCCCGCTGGCGGCCGCACTGGTCGCACGGACCTTGTCGGAGGATCCGGACAAGAGGGTCATCATCTTCGTTCCGGGCCGGACCATCGCGCAGAGTCTGGCCCTGGCCATCCAGGATCTGCTTCAGGGCACCGGCGATCGGAAGCAGATCGGCAGGCGTGGTTCCCCCTGGCAGAGCGGTCGGTATCACGGACCGGAGTCACATGCCAGGGACATCGAGGACCGTTTGTACGAGAAGCTGAAGAACTCGGATCTGCCGCTGCAGGACCAGGTCATGCGCGGTCTGCGGCACGGCGTCGCCTTCCACACCGCGGCGCTGGCGCCGCCCCTGCGGCGTCAGGTGGAAGACGAGTTCAGAAGGCCGGACGGACTGCTGAGAGTGATCGTCGCCACGGACACTCTCGCCGTGGGGTTGAACCTGCCGGCCGACATCGTCATCGCCACGAGCGTGGCCGGCTGGTCGGGCGAGGGGTCCAGCCGCATGAAGCGCATCCTGCCCGCCGCCGATCTGGACAACAAGGGCGGTCGCGCGGGACGACGGCTCGACAGGACGGTGACAGCGCAACGCGGTACGTTCTACATCCTCGTGCCGTCCGACCGGGATCTTCAGGACATCGACGGCCTGAGCCCGGAGAGTTTGCGGGCTCTCACCACCGAAGAGGGCATCTACCAGCGGTTCGTCGCCAGCGAGGACCGTTCGCTCAAGGTGCGCTCACAGTTCCGCGACGCCCTCCAGATCAGTGGTCTCGTGCTCCAGGTCCTCTGCCAGGGGCGCGGTGGGCTCACCCGGCGGCAGTGGCTCGACCGGGTGTCGGAGATCCTTTCCGGGCTGCTCATCTCTTACGAGCCCGACTCGCCGGAGGTCCCCGAGGCGGAGGTCGTCCTGCGCGAACTGCAGGCGCGGAACCTGCTCGTCTTCAGTGAGGGCGAGGGCTACCGCAGCGGCGAGGAGGTGATCTCCCTGTCCCCTCTGGGACAGGCCCTCGGACAGTCCGGGCTGGAGCTCGACGACGCCGCCGAACTGCAGCACCTCGCGCATCTCGCGATCCAGAACACGGGACACCTCGACCTGCTGTGGCACGCTTTCAAGGCGCGCTCCGTGCAGCGGGTCACCGCCTGGGTGGCCCTCCCGGGACTGCCCACCAGCAATCACATGCCCTCGCTGAAGGGCGGGGTCCTCACCCTTCTGCTGGCGCACAGCCTGCCCCAGGACACACCCGAGGCACCCACGAAACGGTACTTCTGCCTGCGGTACATCGCGGCGAAGGGACCTGCCGTGCCCGAACGCCTGCTCAGCGAAGGCAACCAGGTGATCTCCGAGGAACTGCGTCAGCTCCTCGGCATAGACGAGGACGCGTTGTCGATGGAGGACGCCAACGCGCTGCTCCGGGCGGTCGTCGCGTGGGAGTGGCTGAACGGGGTGCCCTTCGAGGAGATGGCGAAGCGGATCGGAGGAGTGGTCCAGTCGTCGGAGCCGCCGGACCGCGGCAAGAACAGGGCTCCATCGGTGAAGCTGTACTACGCAGATGTCGAGCAGCTCTGCGAGCAGGTCGCGGGGTATCTGAGGGCGGCCGCCGAACTCTGCGTGAGTGAGGACGGGGTCGACCACTCCTTCCGCGTACAGGCTCTGGCGCAGCGCGTCGAGTCGGGGCTGCCGACGTGGCTCTCGCTGGTGTCGAAGATGCGCATACCCTCGCTCCACCGCGAGCGGCTGGCCAAACTCGCCGACGGAAAGGAGTTCCAGCCGCTTTCCGCGCTGGTGGATGCCGACGCTCTGAGCAAAGTGCTCGGTGAACAGGAGCGCGAGGCCGTCAGGAGCATCATCGAGAGTCGGGTGGAGGACGAGCGCAAGCAGATGGAACGGGTCGGCGTCGAGATGGCCGGAGAGATCATTCCGGGCACCGAAGGTGAGACGTTCGCCGAGCTGGCCCACGACCTGGACGAAACGGAAACGGCGAAGGACTACCTGAACCGGCTCTGCGAGACGGTGCGCGACATGGGCGTCGAGGCCACGGAGACGGAGGTCGTAGGCTCGTTCGCCATGTCCGTCTGGACGGCTCCGGAAACCGGGGCCAGTGTCGAGGTCCTGGTGCCGAAGCAGTTCTCCCTCACTGCCGAGGGCGCCAAATCCGTAGCCGGAAGACCCGCGCGGGTCATCGTGCGTGGAGTCGACCCCGCCGCGCGGACGGTGCTGGAGGAACAGGGCACGCAAGCCCGCTTCATCACCATGGAATACCTTCTCCAGATGTGGCTGCGCCTCGTGCAGGACCTGCAGCAGGCCGTCTCTCCCTCCCACATGGTTCAGGAGCTACTGAACATCCGGGTGTCGTCGATCGGCACGAACTGGTGACCGTGCACCCGGGAAGTCACCCCGTTCGTGCCGAGCTGCGCATGCCGCTCGGCACGAACGGATGAACGGGTGAACGGGTGAACGGCCACAGCCGTCGTCACCGGATCTGCTCGGCGAACGCCGTGTACGCCTGTTCGTCGAAGAGGACGAACCTGACCTCCTCCACCGCCGTCGGCGTCGCCCGTACGGTCTCCACCGCGATCCGTGCGGCGTCCTCCACGGGCCAGCCGTAGATGCCGGCGGAGACGGCCGGGAAGGCGACGGTGCGGGCGCCTAGTTCGCCGGCGACGCGCAGGGACTCGCGGTAGCAGGAGGCCAGCAGCTCCGAGCGGTCCTCCTCGGCGCTGTAGCGGGGGCCGACCGTGTGGATCACCCAGCGGGCGGGAAGCCGGCCGGCGGTGGTGGCGACGGCCTGGCCGGTGGGCAGTCCCTTGCCCAGGTGTCCGGCGCGGAACCTGCGGCACTCCTCCAGGACGGCGGGCCCGCCGCGACGGTGGATGGCGCCGTCGACCCCGCCGCCGCCCAGCAGTGAGGAGTTGGCGGCGTTGACGACGGCGTCCACGGACTGGGTGGTGATATCGCCCCGGACGAAGGTGACGGCGGTCATGGCGGGTCGGCCTCTCTCCGCGAAGGCGGGGACTGCGAAGGCGGGGACTGCGGCGCGGTTGCCACGACGCGGTTGCCACGACGCTACGGCTGCTGCCGCAGCCTGCGCCAGACCGCCTTGGCCGCGTTGTGGCCCGACATGCCGTGGACGCCGGGGCCGGGCGGGGTCGCCGAGGAGCAGATGAAGACGGCCGGGTGCGGGGTGGAGTACGGGGACAGGGAGAGTCTGGGACGCAGCAGGAGCTGGAGGCCGGACGCCGCGCCGGAGCCGATGTCGCCGCCGACGTAGTTGGCGTTGCGGGCGGCGAGTTCGGCGGGGCCGGCGACCGCTCGGGCCAGGACGCGGTCGCGGAATCCCGGCGCGAAGCGCTCCAGCTGGCGTTCCATCGTGTCGGTGAGGTCACCGGTCCAGCCGTTGGGCACATGGGCGTAGGCCCAGAAGACCTGCTTGCCGGCCGGGGCGCGGGTGGGGTCCACGACACCGGGCTGCACCGTGATCATGAAGGGCTTCCGCGGGGGGCGGCCCTCCCGGGAGGCGGCGCGCAGGGCGGCGCCGATCTCCGCGCTGTCCGCGCCGATCTGGACCGTGGTGGCGCGGTGGGCCTCCTCGGCGGTCCAGGGGACCGGGCCGTCGAGCGCGTAGTCGATCTTGTAGACGCCGGCGCCGTACCGGTAGCGCTCGTAGAAGCGGCCGAGGCCGGCGATGCGGGCCAGGGCGGTGGGCGAGGTGTCGAAGACGTAGGCGCGGGCCGGGGGCAGGTCGTCGAGGCGCTTGACCTCGTAGTCGGTGTGGATGGCGCCGCCGAGGTCCCTCAGGTAGGCGGCCAGGGCGTCCGAGATGGCCTGGGAACCGCCGCGGGCCACCGGCCAGCCGCGGGCGTGCGCGGCGAGCGCGAAGACCAGGCCGACCGCGCCGGTGGCGAGGCCGCCGAGGGGGGCCATGACGTGGGCGACGAGTCCGGCGAAGAGGGTCCTGGCCTTCTCGTCGTGGAAGCGGCGGGTCAGCCAGGTGGACGGGGCCAGGCCGACCGTGCCGAAACGGGCGAGGGTGACGGGATCGCGGGGCAGTGCCGTCAGCGGCAGCGACATGAAGTCCCGGACCAGGACGTCCCACCGGGGCAGGAACGGCTCGACGAGCCTGCGGTACGCGCCCGCGTCGCGGGGGCCGAAGGAAGCGGCCGTCTCGGCGACCGAGCGGGACAGCACGGCCGCGCTGCCGTCGGGGAAGGGGTGCGCCATGGCCAGCTCGGAGTGGAGCCATTCGAGGCCGTACCGCTCCAGGGGCAGGGCGCGGAACGCGGGCGAGTTGATGCCGAGGGGGTGTGCGGCGGAGCACGGGTCGTGGCGGAAGCCGGGGAGGGTGAGTTCCTCGGTGCGGGCGCCGCCGCCCACCGTGTCCTTCGCCTCGAAGAGGGCCACGGAGAAGCCGCGGCGGGCCAGCTCCGCGGCGGCCGTGAGGCCGTTCGGCCCCGCTCCCACCACGACGACATCGAGCATCGACGACACTTGGACCCCTTCGTCAGCCGGCGGCCTCCGGGATCAGGATATGCCGGGGATACGACGGCGTCGGCGGCGCGGTGGAACGTGGGTGTGGGCCGCCGCCGACGCGGACGCAGTCCCGGCCGGAGCCCGAGGTCAGGGGGCGGGGGCCGGAGAGTCGGGGGACAGGGGGTCAGGGGCGGGGCCCGGACAGCAGGCCGGTCACCCGCCGGGCCGTCGCCGCATCCCGGGCGGCCGTGAACGGCAGGGAGTTGCCGCCCGTGATCCTGAACGGTCCGCCGTCGAGGGTGAGATGGGCGCCGCCCGCCTCCTCGACCAGCAGCAGTCCGGCCGCGTGGTCCCAGGCCGCTTCCCAGGAGAAGGCCGTGGCGTCCAACTCGCCCCGGGCCACGGCGAGGTACTCCAGGCCCGCCGAGCCACAGGCGCGCGGGGCGACGCCGTCCGTCCACAGGCCGAGCAGGGCGCGCTTCTGGTCGTCGGTGGTGTAGTCGGGGTGCGAGGTCGCCACCGTGAGGTCGCGGCCGGGTGCGGGCGGGCCGGCGAACAGCCGCTCACCGTCCAGGAAGGCGCCGCCGCCGCGCACGGCGGTGGCCAGCTGGTCGCGGGCGGCGGCGTACGTCCAGGAGGCGTGCACGACGCCGTGCCGGGCGAGTGCGACCAGGGTGCAGAAGCCGTCGTCGCCGTGCACGAACTGCCGGGTGCCGTCGACCGGGTCGACGATCCAGACCGGGGCGTCGCCCCGTATCGCCTCGTAGACGGCGGGGTTGGCGTGCACCGCTTCCTCGCCGACGACGACCGAGCCGGGCAGCAGGGCACCGAGGGCCTCGGTGAGGTACAGCTCGGCATTGCGGTCGGCGTCCGTGACCAGGTCGTGCGGCCCGGTCTTCTGGTCCACCTCGTGCGCGGCGAGCTGCCGGAAGCGCGGCAGGATCTCCGCGGCGGCGGCCTTGCGGACCGCGTCCTGCACGTCAGCGGCGTGGCGGGCGAGAAACTCGTCGATGGTTTCCGTGTCTCCGATCATGCCTCCATGAGAACACGCCCCACTGACAATCCCCGCCGCGCCGGTGCACACCCGGTGGAATCGGGATGAAGAGGAGTTGGGGCCCGGCCTCAGGCCCCTGGTCGCAGGCCCCGGCCCTCTCCCGGCTCCCCTCTCCCGACTCCCGACTCCCGGCTCCCGGCTCCCGGCTCCCGGCTCCCGGCTCCCGGCTCCCGGCTCCCGGCTCAGCGTCCCACCGCGTACCCCTGCATCCCCCGTGGGTTCGCCGCCGCCGACAGGACTCCCGTCCCCGGGTCCCGGGCGACGGCGCACAGCCGGCCCTCGGACCACGGGTCGGCGACGGTCACGTCGTGGCCGCGTCCGCGGAGGTCCTCGACCACGGGCCGCGGCATGCGGGACTCCACGGTCAGGCTGCCCGGCCGCATGCCGCGGGGGTAGAAGGAGCCCGGGAAGGCGTCGGTGTGCCAGTTCGGGGCGTCGATCGCGCCCTGGAGGTCCAGGCCGCCACGCACCCGCGCGCGCAGGACCACGGCCAGGAAGAAGTGCAGCTGCCACTGGTCCTGCTGGTCTCCGCCCGGGGTGCCGAAGGCCAGGACCGGGACGCCGTCGCGCAGCGCGATCGAGGGCGTGAGGGTGGTGCGGGGGCGGCGGCCGGGGGTGAGGGAGTTCGGCAGGCCCTCCTCCAGCCAGGTCATCTGCAGCCGGGTGCCGAGCGGGAAGCCCAGTTCGGGCACGACCGGGTTGGACTGGAGCCAGCCGCCGCTGGGCGTGGCGGCGACCATGTTGCCCCAGCGGTCGACGACGTCGAGGTGGCAGGTGTCGCCGCGGGTGGCCCCGTCCGCGGCGGTGTCGGGCTCCCCCGGCACCGGCGGGGCCGGGCGCTTCGCGACGGTCGGCTCGCCGGCGCCCGCGGGACCGGCCCCGGGCTCGTCCGTGGTCACCACGCGCGCGTGGGCGCTCAGCCGGGGCTCGCGTCCGCCGGGGCGGCCCGGCCGCAGCTCGTACGACGCCCTGTCGCCGACCAGCGCGCGCCGGCCGGCGTTGTACGGGGCCGAGAGCAGCTCGTCCAGCGGGACCTCGGCCGCGTCGCCGTACCAGGCCTCGCGGTCGGCCATGGCGAGTTTGCAGCCCTCCACGAGGAGGTGGACGTAGTCGGCGGAGCCGTGGGCGGGCAGCTCCGCCGGGAGGAGGGCGAGTTGCTGGAGGAAGGCCGGGCCCTGGCTCCAGGGGCCCGCCTTGCAGACGGTCCAGCCGTTCCAGTCGTACGTCACCGGCGCCTCGTAGGCCGCGGACCAGCCGGCCAGGTCGGCGGCCGTGAGCGTGCCGGCGTGGTGCCCGCCGCTGGTGTCCAGGGTGGGGCGTCCGGCCTGCCGGACGAGGGCCTCGGCGATGAACCCGCTCCGCCAGACCTCCCGCGCGGCGTCGATGCGGGCCGTCCGCTCCCCGGCGCCGGCCGTCTCGGCGAGCAGCCGCTTCCAGGTGGCGGCGAGCGCGGGGTTGCGCAGCAGCCGGCCGGGGCGGGGCGCCCGGCCGCCGGGCAGGTAGACCTCCGCGGAGGACGTCCACTCGGTCTCGAACAGTTCGCGTACGGTCTCGACGGTCGCGCCGACGTTCTCCACGGGCGCGTGCCCGTGCTCGGCGTAGCCGACGGCGTACTTCAGGACGTCGTCGAGGGACTTGGTGCCGTGGTCGCGGAGCAGGAGCATCCAGGCGTCGAAGGCGCCGGGCACGGCCGCCGCGAGGGGGCCCGTGCCGGGGACGAGGTCCAGACCGAGACCCCGGTAGTGGGCGACGGTCGCGCCGGCCGGGGCGGTGCCCTGCCCGCACAGCACCCGCACCTCGCCGCCCGCGGGGGCGAGCAGGATCGGCACCTCCCCGGCGGGACCGTTGAGGTGGGGTTCGACGACGTGCAGCACGAAGGCACCGGCCACGGCGGCGTCGTAGGCGTTGCCGCCGTCCTCCAGGACGGCCATCGCCGACTGGGAGGCCAGCCAGTGGGTGGAGGACACCATGCCGAAGGTGCCCTGGAGGGTGGGACGGGTGGTGAACGGCACTTCTCACCTCTTCG
The DNA here is from genome assembly GCF_043198675.1 of Streptomyces sp. NPDC048734. Classification (NCBI taxonomy): domain Bacteria; kingdom Bacillati; phylum Actinomycetota; class Actinomycetes; order Kitasatosporales; family Streptomycetaceae; genus Streptomyces; species Streptomyces sp. NPDC048734. The sequence continues at coordinate 318,693 of NZ_JBICUZ010000005.1, forward strand.
TCGACGCGGCCACCGGTGGACCGGCGCCCGGATGCTACCCCCGGTCCTCGCGGCCGCGACGGACGGCGTGTTCCGGCCGGCCGGTTTCCGCCCCCGCCCGCCCGGACGAAGGAGTCCGACGGTCCCGACGACGTGCGGAAGACCGTCCTCGGCAGCCGTCGGTCGGCAACGGCTGCGAGGCCGGCGCGGCCCTGTCGGCCGGGACCGCGGGCTCGGTCCGGGGATCGCCGCGCGCTCCCGGCCGGGAGGGCCGTACCGCCCGGCGTGGCGGAAATCCTCCCCTCCGCTGTCACCGCGCCACCACGGAGCGAGTTCGCACTTCCTCCCCACAGGGAGTCGTGTGAAACTGACGTCCCCGTCCGCGTCGTGGACCTCGTCCGCGCCGTCCCCACGAAAGCGCGCCGTGCGTTCTCTCCCCCTGCCGCTCGCCCTCACCGCGCGACTGACTCCGGTGATCGTGCTCGCCTGCGCGGGCTGGGCGCTGTCGTCCGGTCCGCTCGACTCCGGGAAGGAGACCGCGGCCGAGGACGCGCGGAAGTCCCGCTCCGAGTCCTCGGAGTCGTCCGAGTCGTCCGCCCCGTCCTCGACGGCGGTCACGAAGACGTACGGCGCCGCTCCCCCGCCCTGCGCGAGTGTGGCCGCCAAGACGGTGAGTTCGCTGGTGCCGGCCGCGAAGACGGCGGGCAAGGAGATCCCGTCGACGGACACCTCCCTGCGCCGCACCTGCTCCTGGAACGCGCTCAAGGGCTACGACTACCGCTGGCTGGACGTCTCCTTCGAGTTGCTGGAGTCCGACGAGTCCGCCGCGACGTCGTACGAGGACCGCACCACGGAGAAGAACGGCGGCGGGGCCGTTCCGGGGCTCGGGGACGAGGGCTACTCGGTGGTGAACCTGACCACGGAGGACAAGCAGCAGACCCGTGAGGGCACCGTCATCGCGCGGGTGGCGAACGCGCTCGTCGTCGTCACCTACAACGGCAGCGACTTCGAGTCGAAGAAGGCTCCGAGCACGGACGAGATCAACAAGGGCGCGATCAAGGCGGCGAAGGAGGCGGTCGCCTCGCTGAAGGCCGCCGCGGTGAACTGAGTCCTGGCCGGAACTGAGCCCCGGCCGGAACAGGGCGCTGGAGGGTCCCCACCCGCCGGCCGCCCCGCCCACCGTTCCTGACGCGTCACGCGTCACGCGTTCTGCGTCGCACACCACGCACGCCTCACGCGGTGGTCCTCTCCCGTCCCCTCGACAGCATCAGCACCACGTAGAGCGCCATCGAGGTGCCCAGGCCCACGGCCCAGCCGTAGTCCGCCAGTGGTTCCAGTGCCGGGACGGGCCGCCCGTCGACGAGCGGCTCGAAGCTCGCGCCGCCGACGGCGAGGACACCGCCCACCGCGAAGGCCACGACGGCCCGCCAGTTCCAGCCGGCGTCGTACCAGTACCGGCCTCCGGTGCGGTAGAGGTCGGTCAGGTCGAGCTTGCCGCGGCGCAGGATCCAGTAGTCGGCGATGAGGATGCCGGCGACCGTGCCGAGCAGCCCGCCGACCAGGCCGAGCCAGGTGAAGATGTAGCCCTGCGGGTCGGAGTACAGCTTCCACGGGAAGATCAGCACACCGAGCACGCAGGTGGCGAGCGCTCCGGTGCGGAAACTGATCCTGCGGGGCGCGATGTTGGAGAAGTCGAAGGCCGGCGAGACCAGGTTGGCCGCGATGTTCACGGACAGCGTCGCCACCAGCACGGTCACCAGCGCGAACAGCAGGCCCACGGCGTTGTCCGTCCTGGCGGCGAGCTGTACCGGGTCCCAGACGGTCTCGCCGTACACGGCCTGCGAACCGGAGGTGACCATCACCGACAGCAGGGCGAAGAGGGTCATGGTCGTGGGCAGGCCGAGGGCCTGCCCCCAGGTCTGCGCCTTCTGCGACTTGCCGTAGCGGGTGAAGTCGGGGATGTTCAGCGACAGCGTCGACCAGAAGCCGATCATGCCCATGAGGGACGGCCAGAAGAGCTTCCAGAAGTCGCCGCCCCAGCCGAGCTTGGAGGGCTGGTCGAGCAGCGGGCCGAAACCACCGGCCTTGTCGCTCATCCAGACCAGCATCACGAGCGCGCCGACGAGGACGAAGGGCGCGGCCCAGTTCTCGAAGCGGCGGATAGTCTCCATGCCCCGGTAGATGATCGCGACCTGGAGCGCCCAGAAGATCGTGAACGACAGCCACATCGTCCAGGGGTGGCCGCCGAACGCCCCGGCCTCGCTCCAGCCGTTGCCGATCAGCTTTCCGGCCAGGAAGTAGATCGCCTCGCCGCCGATCCAGGTCTGGATGCCGAACCAGCCGCACGCCACCAACGCCCTGACGACGGCGGGGAGGTTGGCGCCGCGGATGCCGAAGGAGGCGCGGGCGAAGACCGGGAAGGGGATGCCGTACTTCGGTCCCGCGTGCCCGGTGAGCAGCATCGGCACCAGCACGATCAGGTTGGCGAGGGCGATGGTGAGCACCGCCTGTTTCCAGTCCATGCCGACGGCGATCAGGCCGGAGGCGAGGGTCCACGAGGCCGTGTTGTGGGCCATGCCGATCCACAGCGCGGAGAAGTTGTACGTGGTCCAGGTGCGCTTCTCGACGGGGACCGGCAGCAGGTCCTCGTTGGCGTAGGGGCCGCTGGGCGGCGGCGAACCAGGGGCGATCTCCACCCGGCCGTCGGCGAGGGTGACTTGGGAGGTCGGCGGTATGGCCGTGGGAGCGGTGTCGGTCATGGGCAGGCCAATCGAACGAGGTGGGACGGGAGAGGCCGTGCGGGCGGTACCGAGGGGGGTGCGCGGGAAGGCGCCCTGGGCCCCCTCCCCTGGACGGTGGGAAGGGGGAGTTCTGAGGGGAGTCGGCGGACCGGCGACCGGGTCGGCGTCCTTCAGCCGTCGGCGGTGGGTCAGCCTTAGGCGGCAGGTCAGCCGTTGACGGCGGGGATCACCCGGGAGCCGTAGGCGTCGATGGTGGCCTCCTGCGCGTCGTGCATGTCGTAGACCGCGAACTGGTCGACACCCAGCTCCCGCAGCGCGTTCAGCTTCTCGACGTGCTTGTCCACCGGGCCGACGACGCAGAAGCGGTCGACGATCTCGTCGGGCACGAACCGGGTGTCGGGGTTGTCGGCGCGACCGTGGTGCGAGTAGTCGTAGCCCTCCCGGGCCTTGATGTAGTCGGTGAGTTCGTCGGGTACGGCGGCGGAGTGCTCGCCGTACTTGGAGACCAGGTCGGCCACGTGGTTGCCGACCATCCCGCCGAACCAGCGGCACTGCTCGCGGGCGTGGGCGAGCGCCTCGGGCGAGTCGTCCTCGGTGACGTACGCCGGAGCGGCGACGCAGACCTTCACCTCGGCCGGGTCGCGGCCGGCGGCGACGGCGGCGTCCTTCACCGCCTTGACCATGTACTCGGTGAGGTACAGGTCGGCGAGCTGGAGGATGAAGCCGTCGGCCTCCTCGCCGGTCATCTTCAGCGCCTTGGGACCGTACGCGGCCATCCAGACGGGGAGTTCGGCGCCGGGCCTGATCCACGGGAACCTGATCACCGTGCCGCCGAGGTCGGCCTCGTCGCCGCGGCCGAGGGCACGGATGACCTTCATGGCCTCGCTGATGCGGGCGAGGGTGTTGGGCTTGCGGCCCGCGACGCGCATCGCGGAGTCACCGCGGCCGATGCCGCACACCGTGCGGTTGCCGAACATGTCGTTGAGGGTGGCGAAGGTGGAGGCGGTGACCTCCCAGGCGCGGGTGCCCGGGTTGGTGACCATCGGGCCGACCGTCAACGTGCTGGTGTTGGCCAGGATCTGACTGTAGATCACGAACGGCTCCTGCCAGAGCACGGCCGAGTCGAAGGTCCACCCGTGGGTGAAGCCGTTGCGCTCGGCCCGCTGCATCAGGCTGATCACCTTCGAGGCGGGCGGGTCGGTCTGCAGGACGAGTCCGAAGTCCATGGCACCACTCCTAGTTGAGGTACTGACAGGTGGAGCGCGGGGTGTAGGCGCCGTGACCGGCGCGACCGGTGTACTCCCGCTCGGTGATGACGGGCTCGCCCCGCGAGAGGACCGTCTCGACGCGGCCGGTGATCCGCTTGCCCTCGTACGCCGAGTAGTCGACGTTCATGTGGTGGGTCCCGGCGGAGACGGTCTGCTCCGCGTGCGGGTCGTAGATCACGACGTCCGCGTCGGCGCCCGGGGCGATGGTGCCCTTCTTCGGGTACATGCCGAACATGCGCGCCGGGGTGGCGCAGGCGATCTCGATCCAGCGGCGGCGCGAGATGTGTCCGTCGACGACGGCCTGGTGGAGCAGGTCCATGCGGTTCTCGACGCCCGGCAGACCGTTGGGGATCCTGGAGAAGTCTCCCCGGCCCAGCTCCTTCTGGCCCACGAAGCAGAAGGGGCAGTGGTCCGTCGACACCACCTGGAGGTCGTTGGTGCGCAGTCCCTGCCACAGCTTGGCCTGGTGCTCCCTGGGGCGCAGGGGCGTGCTGCACACGTACTTGGCGCCCTCGAAGCCGGGTTCGGCGAGGTTGTCGGTGGACAGGAACAGGTACTGCGGGCAGGTCTCGCCGAAGACGTTCAGCCCCTCGTCGCGCGCCCGGGCCAGTTCCGCGACCGCTTCCATCGCCGACACGTGCACCACGTAGAGGGGGGCGCCGGCGACCTGCGCGAGCTTGATGGCCCGGTGGGTCGCCTCGGCCTCCAGCAGCGCCTTGCGCACCTCGCCGTGGTGGCGGGGGTCGGTCTCGCCGCGGGCGAGGGCCTGCTCGACCAGGACGTCGATGGCGATGCCGTTCTCCGCGTGCATCATGATCAGGCCGCCGTTCTCGGCGGAGCGCTGCATGGCGCGCAGGATCTGGCCGTCGTCGCTGTAGAAGACGCCCGGATACGCCATGAACTGCTTGAAGGAGGTCACGCCCTCCTCCACCAGCAGGTCCATCTCCTTGAGCGTGTCCTGGTTCACGTCGGAGACGATCATGTGGAAGGCGTAGTCGATCGCGCAGTTGCCCTCGGCCTTGGCGTGCCAGGCGTCCAGGCCCTCGCGCAGGGTGCGGCCGACGCTCTGCACGGCGAAGTCGACGATCGTCGTGGTGCCGCCCCAGGCGGCCGCGCGGGTGCCGGTCTCGAAGGTGTCGGAGGCGAAGGTGCCGCCGAACGGCAGCTCCATGTGGGTGTGGGCGTCGACCCCGCCCGGGATGACGTACTTCCCGGTGGCGTCGATGACCTCCCCCCACCCTTCGGGCGGGGGTGCCCCCATCCCGCTTCGCTCTGCCGTCCAGGCCCCGGCGGCCGGGGTGCCGGAGGAGGCGAGGGCGGCGATACGGCCGTCCTCGATCAGGACGTCGGCGTGGATCTCGTCGGACGCGGTGATGACGAGACCGCCGCGGATGATTTTCCGGCTGCTCATATTCCGTCTCCGGAGCGGTAGTTGGTCGTCTGCGGGTCGCCTGCGGTTGCTGTGGGTCGCCTGCGGGTCGCCTGTGGTGGATTACGCGGTTCCCCGCGCCCCGCGCCCCTCGGCCGGCGGGGCGCGGGGAACCGCCCGTGTCAGGGGGCGGTCAGCGGGCCGTACGCCTCCGGGCGGCGGTCCCGGTAGAACTGCCAGCGGTCGCGGACCTCGCGCAGCTTGGCCATGTCCAGGTCGCGGACGACGAGTTCGCTCTCCTTGTCGCTCGCCACCTCGCCGACGAACTGCGCCTCCGGGTCCACGAAGTACGAGGTCCCGTAGAAGTCGTTGTCGCCCAGTTCCTCGACGCCGACCCGGTTGATCGCGCCGACGAAGTACTCGTTGGCGACGGCCGCCGCCGGCTGCTCCAGCTGCCACAGGTAGGCGGACAGGCCGCGCGAGGTGGCGGACGGGTTGAAGACGATCTCGGCGCCCTCCAGGCCCAGGGCGCGCCAGCCCTCGGGGAAGTGGCGGTCGTAGCAGATGTACACGCCGATCCTGCCCACGGCGGTGTCGAAGACCGGCCAGCCGACGTTGCCGGGACGGAAGTAGAACTTCTCCCAGAAGCCCTTCACCTGCGGGATGTGGTGCTTGCGGTACTTGCCGAGGTACGAGCCGTCGGCGTCGATCACCGCGGCGGTGTTGTAGAGGACGCCGGGCTGTTCCTCCTCGTACATCGGCAGCACCAGGACGATGCCGTGCTCGCGGGCCAGGGCCCGGAACCGCTCGACGATCGGCCCGTCGGGAATCCGCTCGGCGTACTCGTAGAACGCCGGGTCCTGGACCTGGCAGAAGTACGGCCCGTAGAACAGCTCCTGGAAACAAAGGACTTGGGCACCCTGGGCGGCCGCGTCGCGCACCGCCTGCTCGTGCACCCGGATCATCGACTCCTTGTCGCCGGTCCACGCGGTCTGGAAGACGGCGGCTCGGACCACTTGGCTCATCGGGACCTCCGGTCGCTCGGTGTGCGAGGAGCCTAGGAAGTCCGAAAGCGGGCTTTGAGGTGCACCGTGTCACGTCCGGGGGCATCCGGCGTGCCACGGTGTCACGACCTCGTCGGCGCATGTTTCACCTCCGTTCTCCCAGGTCGTCGCATGTTTCACTGCTGTTGCGCGCCGGGCGGGCCGGCCTTTCCCCCTCTGTGGTGCGCCGCGCCGTCCGGGCCGTCCGCGGACGGCGGCGGGCCGACCGCTCGGGCTCGGCTCATGCCTGTTGCGCGTCGTGCGCGAGGAGGGCGATGTGCACCGACGCGGCCTGCTCGAAGTCGTCGAGGTCCGCGCCGAGCCGTGCCTGGATCGCCTCCAGCCGCCGGTACAGCGCGGGCCGTGACACGTGGTGGAGCTGGGCGGTGCGGGACTTGTTGCGGCCGGTGGCGAGGTAGGTGCGCAGGACGGCGAGCAGATCGTCACCGGCCGCGCACAGCAGCCCGTCCAGTTCCCGTTCGGCGAAGGCCTGCACGTGCGGGTCGTCCCGCAACAGCCGTATCAGGCCCCGCAGATGAACGTCCTTGAGGCGGACGACGGCCGGCAGCTCGAGGAAGGCGGAGGAGTCCGCGACGGCGTCGGCGACGTGCCGGGCCTCGCGCAGCCCGGCGGGTACGTCGTCCCAGACGATGCGGGGGGCCGCGGCGGCCACGACGGTGCCGCTCTCCCCGGACTCGGTGCGCAGCCGGGCCGCGAAGTGCGCGGTGAGCGACTCGGCGTCCTGGTCCCGGGCCAGGCTGAGCAGGACGGCGGTGGCGCCGTCGGCGAGTTCGGCGACCAGTCCGGCCATGCCCAGCAGGCGCAGCAGCCGCTCGAGTTGGGCACGGTCGCCGTCGCGGACGACCAGCGGGACGAAGGTGCGCCGGTTGACCGGCAGTCCGGCGGCCCGCGCCCGGGGCAGCAGCTGGCGGGCCGCAACGACGCCGGAGACCAGGTCGGTGAGGAGGCCCTGCGCGGACTGCTCCTCCCAGGAGTGGGCGGAGGAGCCGCCGAGCATGCGGTGCAGGACGAGGGCCTCGGCGGCCCGGTCGGCGAGCAGCCGTCCGCCGGCGGTGTCGCCGCGGTAGCCGCAGAGCATGATCTGGCCCCAGCGTTCGCCGCGTCCGCCCAGTTCGGCGCGGATCCAGCCGTCGCCCTCGGTGCCGCCGGCCTGCCGGGCGATGCGTTCCCAGTCGCGCAGCACGTCGTCGACCGCGGACCGCTCCCCCGCGGTGGCCAGGACCCGGTGGGCGAGGTTGGTGACGACGACGGGACAGCCGGTGTGGTGGGCGATCTCGTCGAGCAGGTGCTGCAGCGGCGCACCGGCGGTGATGAGTGCGGTGAGCGCGGTACGTACGGCCTCGGAGAGGCTGACGGCGGCGAACTTCCGCCGTACCAGCCGCGCCTGGACCTCCTCGGTGAGTTCCGCGAAGGGGAAGGGCCGGTGCAGGACGACCATGGGCAGTCCGCACCGTTCGGCGGCGCGCCGCATCATGTCCGGCGCGGCGGGGAAGGCCCGCCCGAGGCCGAGGACGACGGCGGCGGCCTCCGCCCGGTGCAGTGAGCGGATGTACTCGGCCTGCGCGTTCTCGTCACCGGCGAGCAGCACTCCGGTGGTGAGGACCATCTCGCCGCCGCTGAGCATCACGCCGACGTCGGCGGCCTCGGCGACGTGCACCCAGCGCACGGGCCGGTCGAGCTGGGCCGCGCCGGCCACCACCTCGGGCTCCCCGGCCAGCACGCGTTCCAGCGACAGGACCTGACGGACCGACAGGGCGGGTTCCAGGGGCTCGACGGGCCCCGGGTACTCCCGGATGGTGGTGGTCATGGCGTGGTTCCCTTGGCTCAGGCGCCGCTGTGTGCGCTCGGGCGGTGCCGGTGCGTCAGGCACTGCCGGGTGCGCTCGGACACGGCGGTGCGACCGTTCGGGCGCTGCGGTGCGACCGCTCGGACACTGCGGTGCGACCACTCGGGCGCTACCGCGTGCTTCTCAGCGCGCTGTCGAGGATCGCGGCGCCCTCCTCGGCCTCCGCGACGGTCAGGGACAGGGGCGGGGCGATGCGCAGGGCGCTGGTGCTGTGGCCGCCACCCTTGCCGATCAGCAGGCCCCCGGCGCGGGCGGCCTCCAGGACGGCGGCGGCCCGGTCGGGGTCGGCCCGGTCGGTGCCGGGCTCGGTCAGCTCGATCCCGATCATCAGCCCGCGCCCGCGCACCTCGCGCACGCCCGGGTCCTGGGCGACGGCGGCCCGCAGCCGTTCGATGAGCAGTCCGCCGACCCGCCGGGCGTTGCCCTGGAGGTCGTGCTCCAGCAGGTGGGTGAGGTTGGCGAGGCCTGCGGCCATGGTGACCTGGGTGCCGCCGAAGGTGGAGATGCTGTTGGCGTCGAGGCAGTTCATGATCTCGGAGCGGGCGATCACCCCGCCGACGGACATGCCGTTGCCGATGCCCTTGGCGAAGGTCACGATGTCGGGCGGGCCGTTGCGGTCGTGTGCCTGCCAGCCCCAGAAGTGGTCGCCGGTACGGCCCCAGCCGGTCTGCACCTCGTCGGCGATCCACAGGATCCCGTGTGCGTCCAGCACTTCCCGGAACGCCGCGTACAGTCCGTCGGGCGGGGAGGTGAAGCCGCCGACGCCCTGGACCGGCTCGGCGATCAGGGCGGCGGGCGGCCGGGTGTGGCCGAGCAGGTCCTTCAGGTCCTCGACGCAGGCCGCGATGAAGGCGGCGTCGTCGAGCGCGGCGTACGGGCCGCGGGTGCGCACGCCTCCGTGGACGTACAGCGTCTGGAGCGGGGACAGTGAGGTGGGCGACCAGCCGCGGTTGCCGGTGATGCCGACGGCGCTGAAGGAGCGGCCGTGGTAGCTGTTGCGCATCGCCAGGACCGTGTTGCTGCGCCGGTGGGTGGTGGCGAGCAGCAGGGCGGTGTCGTTGGCTTCGGTGCCGGAGGTGGTGAAGAAGACGCGGGCGTCCGGGATGCCGCTCAGCCGGGCGACGCGCTCGGCGAGTTCGACCATCGGGCGGTTGAGGTAGAGCGTGGAGGAGTGGATGATCCGTCCGGCCTGCTCGCTCACCGCCTTGGTGACCTCGGGCAGCGCGTGCGCGGTCATGGTCGTGAGGATGCCGCCGAAGAAGTCGAGGTACCTGTTCCCCTCGGCGTCCCACACGTGGCGGCCCTCGCCGTGGGTGATCTCCAGCGGCCGGTCGTGGTAGAGCGCGAGCCAGTCCGGCAGTACCCGGCGGTGGCGGGCGTGGAGGTCGTCGTTCACGGCTTCACCAGTCCTTCGTAGGCGTCGGGGCGGCGGTCGCGGTAGAAGGCCCACGTCTGCCGCACCTCGTCGATCAGGCCGAGGTCGAGGTCGCGGACGAGGAGTTCCTCGTCCTTGTCGCCGGCGGTCCCGCCGACGAACTGTCCGCGCGGGTCGACGAAGTAGGAGGTGCCGTAGAAGTCGTTGTCGCCGTACTCCTCGACGCCGACCCGGTTGATGGCGGCGACGAAGTACTCGTTGGCCACGGCGGCCGCGGGCTGTTCGAGCTGCCAGAGGTGGGCGGAGAGCCCCCGGTGGGTGGCGGACGGGTTGTAGACCAGCTGGGCGCCGCCCAGGCCGAGCTGGCGCCAGCCCTCGGGGAAGTGGCGGTCGTAGCAGATGTACACGCCGACCTTGCCGACGGCGGTGTCGAAGACCGGCCAGCCGACGTTGCCCGGCCTGAAGTAGTACTTCTCCCAGAAGCCCTTCACCTGCGGGATGTGGTGCTTGCGGTACTTGCCGAGGTAGGTGCCGTCGGCGTCGATCACGGCCGCGGTGTTGTAGTAGAAGCCGGACTGCTCGATCTCGAAGACCGGGGCGACGACCACCATGCCCGTCTCGCGGGCCAGCTCCCGCATGCGACGCACGGTCGGCCCGTCGGGCACCGGCTCGGCCCAGCGGTAGTGCTCCGGCTCCTGGACCTGGCAGAAGTAGGGGGCGTTGAAGACTTCCTGGAAACCGATGATCCGCGCGCCCTGCCGGGCCGCCTCGCGGGCGTGCTCCTCGTGTTTCGCCACCATGGACTCGGTGTCGCCGGTCCAGGTGGCCTGGACCAGGGCGGCACGTACGACGTTGGCCATGAGCTGCTCCTTCGACGGAAGACGTCAGAGCCCTCTACGCCCGTAGACACGGGCTGTAGAGGGACGAACGTAAGCCTCCGGGACGGGCTTGCCAAGACCATCGTCGTTAACCCGCGGAGTCGATCGCGTTTCACACTCCAGTGGGTCACTCACGGGGCGTACGGCGTACCGGCGGGGCCGCTGCTCAGGTCGTGAAGCCGGCGACCCGCAGGGCGTGCACCAGGTCCCAGTGCCGCTCGTCCGACACGCCGCGGGCGGCCTCCAGCAGCAGCGGAACCAGGAGCTGCGGGTCGGGGGCGGCACTGCGGGCCGCCTCCTCGGGGGTGCGGACGCGGACGTAGGCGTCCAGCAGCGCGTCCACCTCGCGGCGGCGGCCCTCGGCCGCCAGGGCGGCGACGGCCTCTCCGATCTCGCCGGCCGGACGGGCGACGCCCTGCCGCAGGATCTGCTCGCCGTCGGCCGTGCGGCCCGCCTCGACCAGGGCGTCCGCCGCGGCGACGAGCCGGTCGGCGGGCAGCGAGGCCGCCTCCCACAGCAGGGTCGTCCAGTCGGCGGTGAGCCCGGACCGCTGGAGGCCCTCGGCGAGCAGCGGGATGCGGGCGGCGGGCCAGTACGCCAGCTCGACGAGCAGCACGTGCGCCTCGCCGCTGCGGACCTCGGCGCGGAGCCGGATCAGCCGTTCCACCGCCTCGGCGGTCTCCCTGCGGGCCGTCGCGTCCACCGGCCCGGGCGACGGCTCGGGCCGGTGCTGCGGTTCCTCCGCGGCGGCCCCGGCGAACCGGGCACCGCGCGGGGTGCGGCGGGTGCGCGGCGCGGGCGCCGGCGACGGTGCCCCGGCGGCGGGGGTACGGCGACGGGGCCGGCCGCCTCCTCGGCCATCCCGGCGAACCGCGCACCGCCCCGGCGGCGCCCCCGCCGTCGGGGGACGGAGGCGGGGGCGGCGTCGTCCGGGGCGGGCTCGCGGGCGACCGGTTCGGCGCGTCCCCGCTCCTGGACGGACGGTGCCTCGTGGACGGGCGGTGCCTCGTGGGAGTCGGCGCCGGCGTCCTCCGGGCCGCGGGCGGCGAAAGCGTCCGGGGCCGGCTCGGGGTGCGGAGATGCCGGGGAGTGCGGGAGCCGGGAGCCCTCGGCCCGGCCGCCACCGCCACCACCGGCACCGCCCCCACCGCGTCGGTCGACGTCGGCCATACGGCGGCGGAGTTCGGCGCAGCGGGCGGTGGCCCGTTCGTGGTCGTCGTGGGCCCAGGCGAGGTCGAGGCGGACGGCCTCGGCCTCCTCGCGGGTGGTCGCGGCGGCGAGGAGGCGGCCCAGCTCGGCCTGCCGGTCGGCGGCGTGGCGCTGTTCGCGGAGCATGACGTCGAGCCGGTCCCGGAGGGCGTCGCGGGCCCCGGGGCGGGCGTCCTGAGCGGCGAGGGCTGCGAGGTGCAGGGGCCGGGCCCGTTCCGCCTCCCGGGCTGCGGCGGGGGTGCCGTAGCGCGCGGCGAGGTCCTGGAGGAGTGCCTCCACGACGTCCCAGGGCGGCACCTCACGGCCGTCGAGGCAGGCACGCATACCGTCCGGGTCGCGCTGCCAGAAGACCGCGCACCAGCCGGAGCCCTGGTCCAGGCGCGCCAGCAGTCCGGCCAGGTGGTTCGCGAACTCCCTCAGTTGCCCTGGGAGTTGATCCAAAGTCATCGCTCAGCTCCCGCCCGACCGGAACACTCCGGTCCGTAGGGAACACCATGCGTGTTACAGCGCGGCTACGGGGAGTTTTCGGAGAAGACGCGGCGATCTCCCGCCGCGCCGCCGACCGGTGACGGCCGACCGTCAGCCGACTGTCAGCCGTCAGCCGTCGACAGTCGACGGCTGACGCAGCGCTTCCCGTACACCGGGCAACCGCTCAGGCGACCCGCCCGACCCGGCCGACCGTGTCCGCCGCGTCCCCCGCATCGGCCGCGCCCACCCGCGGGACCGCCACCAGCGCGCACCGCGCCGCCAGTTCGTCCATGGACAGGCCGAGCGCACGGGCGAGGGCGGCGACGGTGAAGAAGGCCGGAGTCGGTGCCCGGCCGGTCTCGATCTTGCGGAGCGTCTCGGCGGAGATGCCGGCGCCCGCGGCGATCACGGCCATGCTGCGACCGCCCCGGGCCTCTCGGAGCAGTGCGCCGAGTCGCTCGCCTCGTTCGCGCTCTTCGGGGGTCAGCGGGGTGCGTACCATGCGGCCATTCTAATACCGGTATCGCGATGGGAGGGGTGGGGCGCCGGACGCACGAGGCCCCCGCCACCCCCGACGGCCGGCCCCTGCGCACCGGTGACGGCTCCCGGGCCGCCCACCCGGAACACGCGGCGGCGATCACGGAGACGGGGCCGCGCGTCCCGGCCGAACGGCAACCGGACCCGCCCCCCACCCCGAAGCCGCCCCGAAGCCGTCTCGCGCCACTCCGAAGCCGTCCCCGAGCCGCCCCGACCCCGCCCCAGGGGGTCCTCGGACCGGGACCCTCGGACCGGGCGAAGGACGATGCCGGACATGCCGCCCCAAAGGGAACGTGTCATCGTGGTGTAGCCCGGCACGGACAGAAAACTCGTCGGCACCGGCAACGCAGTCGATGGAAACGGAACGCCATGACCAGCGGCTACATCGGCCCGGAGGGGGATCCCTTCGGTGAATTCCTGGCCCGCTTCTTCGGCGGGCCCCGCCCCGGTCCCCGCCAGATCAACATCGGCCAGCTCCTCAGCCAGCCGGCCAGGGAACTGGTCCGCGGCGCGGCCCAGTACGCCGCCGAGCACGGCAGCCGCGATCTGGACACCGAGCACCTGTTGCGCGCCGCCCTCACGGCGGAGCCGACGCGCAGTCTGCTCAGCCGCGCCGGGGCGGACCCCGACTCCCTCGCGACGGAGATCGACGAGCGCTCGGGCCCCGTGCAGCACCCGCCGGGCGAGGTGCCGCCGCCCACCTCGCTGTCGCTGACGCCGGCCGCCAAGCGGGCCCTGCTGGACGCCCACGACCTGGCGCGCTCGCGCGGTGCCGGCTACATCGGCCCCGAGCACGTGCTGAGCGCGCTCGCCGCGAACCCGGACTCCGCGGCCGGGCACATCCTCAACGCGGCCCGCTTCGCGCCGTCCGCCGTCCCGTCCGAGTCCTCGGACGCCATGCCCGCGCAGTCCCGCCAGGAACGGCAGCGGCCCACGTCCACGCCCACCCTGGACAAGTACGGCCGGGATCTCACCGACCTGGCGAGCCAGGGCCGTATAGACCCCGTGATCGGCCGGGACGACGAGATCGAGCAGACGATCGAGGTGCTCTCCCGGCGCGGCAAGAACAACCCCGTGCTGATCGGCGACGCGGGGGTCGGCAAGACCGCCATCGTGGAGGGGCTCGCCCAGCGCATCGCGGACGGTGACGTGCCGGACGTGCTGGCCGACCGCCGGGTCGTCGCCCTGGACCTGACCGGCGTGGTGGCCGGCACCCGTTACCGGGGCGACTTCGAGGAGCGCCTCAACGCCATCGTGAACGAGATCCGCGAGCACTCCGACCAGCTCATCGTGTTCATCGACGAGTTGCACACGGTCGTGGGTGCGGGCGGTGGCGGCGAGTCCGGCTCGATGGACGCGGGCAACATCCTCAAGCCGGCCCTGGCCCGCGGCGAGCTGCACATCGTGGGCGCGACGACGCTGGAGGAGTACCGGCGGATCGAGAAGGACGCGGCGCTGGCCCGCCGTTTCCAGCCGATCCTGGTGCCGGAGCCGTCGGTCGCGGACGCGATCGAGATCCTGCGTGGTCTGCGCGACCGGTACGAGGCCCATCACCAGGTCCGCTACACCGACGAGGCGCTGGTGGCGGCCGTGGAGCTGTCCGACCGCTACCTCACCGACCGGCGGCTGCCCGACAAGGCCATCGACCTCATCGACCAGGCGGGCGCCCGGGTGCGCCTCGGGGCCCGCAGGAAGGGCACGGACGTGCGCGCCATGGAGCGCGAGGTCGAACAGCTCACCCGTGACAAGGATCAGGCGGCGGCCGACGAGCAGTACGAGCAGGCCACCCGGCTGCGGGACCGCATCGTCGAGTTGAAGCAGCGGATGGCGGACGCGGCCGGGGGCGGCGAGGTCGACGAGGGCCAGCACCTGGAGGTCACCACCGAGGCCGTCGCCGAGGTCGTCTCCCGGCAGACCGGCATCCCCGTCGCCAGCCTCACCCAGGAGGAGAAGGACCGGCTGCTCGGTCTGGAGCAGCATCTGCACGAGCGGGTCATCGGCCAGGAGGAGGCCGTACGGGTCGTGTCGGACGCGGTGCTGCGCTCGCGTGCCGGGCTGTCGAGCCCGGACCGGCCCATCGGCAGTTTCCTGTTCCTCGGCCCGACCGGCGTCGGCAAGACCGAACTGGCCCGCGCGCTCGCCGAGGCGCTGTTCGGCAGCGAGGAGCGGATGATCCGCCTGGACATGAGCGAGTACCAGGAGCGGCACACCGTGAGCCGTCTGGTGGGCGCCCCGCCCGGTTACGTCGGCCACGAGGAGGCGGGCCAGCTGACCGAGGCGGTGCGCCGGCACCCGTACGCGCTGCTGCTGCTCGACGAGGTGGAGAAGGCCCATCCGGACGTCTTCAACATCCTGCTCCAGGTCCTCGACGACGGGCGGCTGACCGACGCCCAGGGCCGTACGGTCGACTTCACCAACACGGTGATCGTGATGACCAGCAACCTGGGTTCGGAGGTGATCACGCGGCGCGGCGCCGGCATCGGTTTCGGGGCCGGCGGTGCGGAGGCCGACGAGGAGACGCGCCGGGAGCAGGTCATGCGCCCGCTGCGCGAGCACTTCCGGCCGGAGTTCCTCAACCGCATCGACGAGATAGTCGTCTTCCGACAGCTCAGCACCGACCAACTGCGGCGGATCACCGACCTGTTGCTGGAGGGGACCCGCCGGCTGGCGCACTCGCAGGGCATCACCGTGCGGTTCTCCGACGCCGCCGTCGACTGGCTCGCCGAGCGCGGGCACCAGCCCGAGTACGGCGCCCGCCCGCTGCGCCGCACCATCCAGCGCGAGGTCGACAACCGGTTGTCGCGGCTGCTGCTCGACGGGCGGGTCCGGGAGGGCGCCTCCGTGACGGTCGACGTCGAGGACGGGCGGCTCGCGTTCCGTACGGCCCTCGACGAGCCGCCCGCTCCCGACCGGTGAGGCCGCCGGCCTCGAGAGGGCCGGCGTGCGGCGCGGTGCCGTCGGCGTCCTACGGCGCCGGCAGCACCACCTGCGCCGAGCCGCCGCCCCGCCGCACGGTCTCGGCCGCCGCCAGCCACTTGCCGTTCGGCAGCCGCTGCACGCCGGTCGTGGCGCCGATCTCCGGGTTGAGCCTGAACGAGTGCCCGATGGCCTGCAGCCGGCCGGCGAGGTCGCTGCCGTAGAGGCCGGGTTCGAGTTCCGTCTGGGCGGCGTTGCGCTGGCTGGCGCGGGGTGCCGCGATGGCGTCCACGAGCGGGAGCCCGCGGTCGAGGAACCCGGTGAGGGTCTGGAGCACGGTGGTGATGATGGTCGCGCCGCCGGGCGAACCGAGGGCCACCACCGGCCGGTGGTGCCGGTCGAGGACGATGGTCGGCGAGATCGACGAGCGCGGCCGCTTGCCCGGACCGGGCAGGTTCGGGTCGTGCACGGCCGGGTTGGCCGGGGCGAAGGAGAAGTCCGTCAGCTCGTTGTTGAGGAGGAAACCGCGGCCGGGGACGGTGATGCCGCTGCCGCCGGTCTGCTCGATGGTGAGCGTGTAGGAGACGACGTTCCCCCACTTGTCGGCGACCGTCAGGTGGGTGGTGTTCTCGCCCTCGTACGTCGTCGGCGCCGCCGTGCCGACGCCGGCGCAGCCCGCCGGGTGGCGCGGGTCACCCGGCGCGAGAGGGCTGGTCAGCACCGCGTCGTCCTTGATCAGGCACTCTCGCGAGTCGGCGTACCGCTGCGACAGCAGTTCCGCGGTCGGTACGTCCTCGAAGGCGGGGTCGCCCACCCAGCGCCCGCGGTCGGCGAAGGCGATGCGGCTGGCCTCGATGAACCGGTGCAGGTACCGGTCCTGGCTCGCCGCGGACAGGTCGGTGCGCTCCAGGATGTTGAGCGCCTCCCCGACGGTCGTGCCGCCGGAGGAGGAGGGTGCGATGGAGTACACGCCGAGGCCGCGGTAGGTGGTTCGACTGGGCGCCTGGAGCTTGGCGCGGTAGGCGGCGAGGTCCTTCGCGGACAGCTCGCCGGGCCGGGCGTTCCAGCCCGAGGCCGGGTCCACGGGCGGCTTGTTGACGGTGTCGACGATGTCCTCGGCGATGTCGCCCCGGTAGAGGGCGCCGGCCCCCTTGCGCCCCAGCTCGGCGTAGGTGCGGGCGAGATCGGGGTTCTTGAAGGTGGAGCCGACGACCGGGAGTTGCCCGCCGGGCAGGAACAGCTCGGCGGTGTCGGGGAAGTGGCGGAAGCGGGTCTCGTTGGCGGCGGTCTGGCTGCGGAAGGTGGCGTCGACGGTGAAGCCGTCGCGGGCCAGGCGCTCGGCGGGCTTCAGCAGTGTGCCGAGTTTCCTGCTGCCCCACCGGTCGAGGGCCGTCGCCCAGGTGGCGGGCGTGCCCGGGGTGCCGACGGCGAGGCCGCTGCTGACGGCGTCGGCGAAGGCGAGGGGTTTGCCGTTCTCGAGAAACAGGTTCGCGTCGGCGGTGAGCGGCGCGGTCTCGCGGCCGTCGATGGTGCGCACCGTACGGGACTTGGCGTCGTAGTAGACGAAGTAACCGCCTCCGCCGATACCGGCGGAGTAGGGCTCGGTGACGCCGAGGGCGGCGGCGGTGGCGACGGCCGCGTCGACCGCGTTGCCGCCCTTGCGCAGCACCTCGATGCCGGCCGCGGAGGCGTCCGTGTCGACACTGGCCACGGCGCCGCCGTAGCCCACGGCGACGGGTACCTTCTCGACCGGTGCCTTCTCGGCGGCCGGCTTTCCGGCGGCGGGCTTTCCGGCGGCGGGTGGCGCCGCCGCCCCCACCGAGACCACGGCGGCCGAAACCGCCAGGACCGACAGTTTCCGCGCGGCCGACAGTTTCCGCGCGACAGAGCGACGCATCCGTACCTCCAGTCCGGGAACGTCCGCGCAGCGTAACCACAACACCGGTGCCCCGACAGCCCTCTTCCGGGCCGTGTCGTACGACTGCCACACATCGAACACGGGTACGTTCCGGCCATGGGACCCCACTACTATGCGCGCCCATGAATGACGACGTGCGCAACATCGTTCTGGGCGTGGTCGCGGCCGGCATCAGTGCCGCGCTCGGCTGGGTGGCCCGCACCTACCTCTGGCGGCGGAAACTGCGGCGCAAACAGGCCTTCTTCGGGCTGCCGGACAACTCGGAGTGCCTGCTCGTCGTCAACCGCGACCCGGCCAGCTCGGAGCCGGCGGTCCACCGCTTCGACGTCTTCGCGCTCCTGGAGCTGTCCGCGCTGGTCAAGGACTGCGGCGCCAACGTCCAGGTGGTCACGCAGGACACGGCCCAGCAGGGCTTCGGGGAGCGCACCGAGTTCTGCGTCGGCGGCCCCGCCTCCAACCGGCGCATGCTGGCGCACATGTCGGCCATGCTGCCCGGCGTGCGGGTCAACGTCGACGCCGAACCGGGCCCGGACCGGGGCGCGTTCCAGATCGGCACCGAACGCCACCGCATGGAGGCCGGCGTCACCGAGTACGTACTGCTGGCCAGGCTCACCGCCGCCCAACGCCGTGACGCGCGGCCGGTGTTCCTCTTCTGCGGCCAGCGCGCCATCACCAACCAGGCCGCGACCCGCTACCTGGCCCGCCACCACGAGCGCCTGCACCGCAAGCACGGGAACAACTCCTTCGTGCTGCTGCTGAAGGTCGTCAACTCCCAGGCGTACGGCCCCGACGTGGTGGAACTGGTCGCCGACGTGACGCGGGCGGCCCAGACGCCGCTGCCCGCGCAGCCCGCCTCCTCCCGCACCTCGCACCGCGCGTCCTGAGCCCCGCCGCCGGCAAGCCGTTCGGCGCGGACCGGAGCCGTCGTCCACGGCGTACGACGTCCAGGCGGGGCACCGGCCGGCGGTGGGACGCCGACGCGGTCGACCCGCTCCCCGACGAGCACAACCCGTCCGGCGCGCGGCTGACCTTCTCCTCGCCGGCGAACGACCCGTCGTACGTGTCGATTCCGCTGTGCGAACAGTGATCTCCGGCCGGCGCCGGGCGGGTATGGCTCCTTGAGTGCTGCCCCTACGGCCCGGACGAACGACCCATCCTAGACGAGGGCCGCCGGGGGGTCGTGGCGGGCGTGCACGGTCCTGGGGCCTGCCGTTTGGATCATGCCGGGGTCGCGGGCCCTGGCACCGCCCCTCGCCGCGTTGCCGTCGGTCGCCAGGGCTCCGGCCCGACTCCCTCCTCCGCCCTGCGAGGCACGGCACCGGACCCCGCTCCCCGATCCGGCCCGATCCAAACGAAAGACCCTAGTGCTTGAGGATCTTGGAGAGGAAGTCCTTGGCCCGGTCGCTGCGCGGATCGGTGAAGAACTCCTCCGGGCTGCGGTCCTCGACGATGCGGCCGTCGGCCATGAACACCACCCGGTTCGCGGCCGATCGCGCGAAGCCCATCTCGTGGGTGACGACGACCATCGTCATGCCGTCCCGGGCGAGCTGCCGCATGACCTCCAGCACCTCGTTGATCATCTCCGGGTCCAGGGCGGAGGTCGGCTCGTCGAACAGCAGCGCCTTGGGCTCCATGGCGAGGGCCCGGGCGATCGCCACCCGCTGCTGCTGGCCACCGGAGAGCTGTGCGGGGTACTTGTCGGCCTGATCGGCCACACCGACCCGGTCGAGCAGGACACGGGCTTTCTCCTCGGCCTTCGCCTTGTCGGCCTTGCGGACCTTGATCTGGCCCAATGTCACGTTCTGCAGCACGGTCTTGTGCGCGAACAGGTTGAACGACTGGAAGACCATGCCGACGTCGGCACGCAACCGCGCCAGTTCCCTCCCCTCCGTCGGCAACGGTCTGCCGTCCAGCAGGATCGTGCCGGACTGGATGGGCTCCAGCCGGTTGATCGCCCGGCAGAGCGTCGACTTGCCCGACCCCGACGGGCCGATGACCACGACCACCTCCCCCTTGCCGACCGTGAGGTCGATGTCCTGGAGGACATGCAGCTCCCCGAAGTACTTGTTGACGTCACGCAGCTCGATCAACGGATCGACGGCCATGCGCAGCCCTACTCACTCTCGGCTGTCCCGTGCTGCCGCAAACTATCCAGACAAAACGGACCTACAGACACGACACGCACCTTTCGGGCATTAGCCGTATTTAAGCCCCGCCGCAGACCTCCGCCCGCACCCCGCCGCACGCCCACGCCTCGCGCCTCAGACCTCCGCCACCTCGCCGTAGTGCTGGGACAGCTCCGGGACGCCGTTCACGGCCCATTCCTGTCCGGCGGTCACCACGTCGAACTCCCGGCCCGACGCGAGCCGTACGACGGGCTGGCCGCCGGGCCAGACCTCCCAGGCGGCGCCGGGGACGGTGCGCACGATGACCGTGCCGAGGTAGAGGCCCGCGTCGTTGCCCAGCCAGGGCAGGACCTCCTCGTCGTCGCGCCAGCGCGGCAGCAGCTGGTCGAGCGCCTCCAACGAGGCCGGGGTGTCGTCGAGCCGGATGCCCTCCCGCTCCGCCAGGGTGCGCAGCAGCTCGCACTCGGAGAGGAGTTCGGCGACCCCTTCGGGGTCCGAGGCCGTCAGCGTCGCCTCGGCGTGCTTCTTGCGCCTGCTGCCCAGGAAAGGGATGTACATACGCCCAGCGTGACATTCGCACCGGCGTGCGCACCACAGGCGCGCGGACGGCCGCGGAGGGCCGCGCGTGGGCCGCGCGTGGGCCGCGCGTGGGCGGGCCCCCTCCCCCGCCCACGCGGTGGAGCGACCGGCTCGCGGCACTTTCACGACCGTCGCGACGCCCTGACGCACGGGGGGGGGGAGGCGTTACGGGGGGGGCGGTACGGGCGGAGGGAGTCGCCACGTCAGGACGGGGTCGGTACGTGCGCCGGCTGTCGCACGGGGCTCCCGGGCCGGCCCGCCCCTCCCGCTCGCCGACCGGCCCCGCGCGCGGGTCTACACGTCGAGGTCGACGACGACCGGCGCGTGGTCCGAGGCGCCCTTGCCCTTGCGCTCCTCGCGGTCGACGTAGGAGTCCTTCACGGCCTTGGCGAAGGGCGCGTTGCCGTAGACCAGGTCGATGCGCATGCCGCGGTTCTTGGGGAAGCCGAGCTGGCGGTAGTCCCAGTAGGTGAACGGGTGGTCGTACTTCAGGGGGCGCGGGACGACGTCGGAGAGGCCCGTCGCGCGCAGGGAGGCGAGGGCGGCGCGCTCGGCGGGGGTGACGTGGGTGGAGCCCTCGAAGGCGGCCACGTCGAACACGTCGTCGTCGGTCGGCGCCACGTTGTAGTCGCCCAGCACGGCGAAGGGGCGGCTGCCTGCCGCGTCGCCGGCGACGGCGGCCCTGAGGGCCTCGAACCACTGGAGCTTGTAGGCGTAGTGCGGGTGGTCCACCTCCCGGCCGTTGGGGACGTAGACCGACCAGACGCGGACCGGACCGCAGGTCGCGGAGACCGCGCGGGGCTCGGCGGCGCCCTCGTACCCCGGATCGCCGGGCAGGCCCTTGACCACGTCCTCGAGGCCGACCCGGGAGACCACCGCCACGCCGTTCCACCGCCCGGTGGCGTTGACCGCCGCCTCGTAGCCCAGCTCGCGCAGCTGGTCGAACGGGAACTGCGCCTCGGCGACCTTGGCCTCCTGGAGGCAGAGCACGTCGGTGCCGCTGCTCTCCAGCCAGGCCAGGAGCCTCGGCAGGCGGGCGGTGATCGAGTTCACGTTCCAGGTCGCGATACGCATGAACGACAACTTACCCGCAGGGTCCGACAACGCCGTGGCTCAGATCCGCGCCGACGCTCCCGACGCCAGCCGCTGGTGGTCCGCGCCGCCGAGATTGCCCAGGTGGGTGTCGTAGATCGGGCGGGCGAGGTCGGTGAGGAGGGCGTCGTGGATGTCGTAGACCCGCAGCGGCCTCACCTCCCTGACGTACTCGATCACCTCGGCGATCTTGTTCCAGGGGGCCATGACCGGGGCGAGGAGGGTCTCCACCGGGTGGTCGGGGACGGTGAGCGCGTCGCCGGGGTGGAAGACGCGGCCGCCGTCGATCAGGAAGCCGACGTTGGTGACGCGCGGCAGGTCCGGGTGGATCACGGCGTGCAGTTCGCCGTGGACCTGGACGTCGAAGCCCGCCGCGGTGAAGGCGTCCCCGTGACCGACGGTGTGGACGCGTCCCGGGAAGGCGCTCGCGATCTTCTCCGCGACCGACTCGAGGGTCCAGATCTCGGCGGCCGGGTCGGCCTCCAGGGCCGCCCGCAGCCGCTCCTCGCTGAAGTGGTCGGGGTGCTCGTGCGTGACGAGGATCGCGTCCGCGCCGAGCGCGGCGTCCGCCTCGGTGAACCCGCCCGGGTCGATGACGAGGGTGCGGCCGTCCTTCTCCAGGCGGACGCAGGCGTGCGACTTCTTCGTGAGCTTCATGGGAGCCGGGGGCGTCATGGTGGTCTCGGGAGTCCTGGGCGTCTCGGGGGTGGTGGGCGTCATGGGTCCATCCTGCCGCCGTCGGGCGGCCGGCTCACTCGGTGGGCGTCGTCTCGTCCCGGATGACCTGCTGCGCCACGCGGAACGCGCTGTTCGCGGCGGGTACGCCGCAGTAGACCGCCGTCTGGAGCAGCACCTCCTTGATCTCGTCAGGGGTGAGGCCGTTGCGCAGGGCGGCACGGGTGTGGGCAGCCAGCTCGTCGAGGTGCCCGCCGGCCACCAGTGCGGTCAGGGTGACGCAGGAGCGCGAGCGCCGGTCGAGGCCGGGGCGGTCCCAGATCTCGCCCCAGGAGTAACGGGTGACCAGCTCCTGGAAGTCACCCGAGAAGTCGTCGGCCTGCGCCAGCGCCCGGTCCACGTGGGCGTCTCCGAGTACCTCTCGCCGCACCTTCAGCCCGGCGTCGTAGGGGTCGGGGCGGCCCATGGCCTGCGAGGGCACGACCACGGGGGCGGGCGCGATCTCGGCGATCGGCGCGGCCTGCGGCGGCACGGGCTGCACCGGCCTGAGGGAGACGCCGGGGACGGCGGTCTGGCCCGTGCTGTTCTCGTACGCCGGCTGCCAGGCGGTGGAGAAGTGCCGGACCAGCAGGTCCGTGACGGCGGCGGGCTGTTCGACCGGCACCAGGTGGGAGGCGCCGGGGACGACGGCGAGACGGGCGTCCGGGATGCCCGCGACGAGTGTGCGGGCCTCGGCGGGGCCGGTGACCTGGTCGTCCGAGCCGACGAGGACCAGCGTCGGCACGCCGACCATGCCGAGTTCGGCCCGCACGTCGAAGGAGGCGAGCGCCTCGCAGGCCGCGATGTAGCAGCCGGGGTCGGTGGTGCGCACCATCTGTACGGCCCACTCGGTGATCGCGGGCTGGGCGGCGGCGAAGCCGCTGGTGAACCAGCGGTCGGGCGAGGTGCGGGCGATGGGGTCGAGACCGTTGGTCCGCACGATCACCCCTCGCTGCCGGAACTCGTCCGCCGTGCCGAACCGCGGCGAGGCCGCGATCAGCGCGAGCGAGGCGACCCGCTCGGGGCGACGCAGCGCCAGCTCCACACCGACCGCGCCGCCGAGCGCACAACCCGCGTAGCCGAAGCGCTGCACGCCGAGCGCGTCGAGCGTGGCGAGCAGCCGCTCGGCGAGGTCGCCGACCGACCCCGCCGGATAGGCCGGCGCCCCGCCGTGACCGGGCAGGTCGAACCGGAAGATCCGCCACTGCTGGGCCAGTTCGGGAACCTGCCGGTCCCACATGTGCCATGTGGTGCCCAGTGAGGGACCCAGGATCAGGACCGGGGCCTCTTCCGGCCCGTCAAAGCGGTATTGCAGGGTGTTCGGTGGTGTCTCACTCACGCCCCAGACCTTCTCACGTATCACGAAATCCCACACGGCCGGTCCCGGTCCGACGGCTCTCGTCCCTCTCCCCACGACAGACCGGCGCTGCCGGCCGGGGCAGCGCAACCCGGCGCCCGCCCGGTGCGACAACCGGGCCGGCAGCCTGCCCGTCGTCGGCCACCGCGCCCGTGTCCCGGTCGACACCGGACGACGGGGAGTCCCACCGTCCTCGCCCAGGGCGAGGTCGTCTCCGGGCACTCGCACACCCTGTACGTCTCGGCCAGACGGCACATCTCGGCCAGACGGCGACGAGCAAGGAAGGCAAGCCCGAGCACGACGGTGACATGGCGGCACAACTGGCTCTGAGCATCGACAACATCGAGGCGGTGCTCGTCGAGGCGGGCATGTGCCTCTGGAACCTCGTCCGGCTGAACGTCTGCACGACCGACGTCGACCTGCTCTTCCAGCACCACGGTGTGCCGGCGGGCCGTCTGGGCGCCGCGGGCGTCGCGCCGACCACCACCATGCTCGGTGCGGCGCGCCTGGCGATCCCCGGTCAGATGATCGAGCCCGAGGGCACCGCCGTCGCGTGAGGTGACCCCGTCCACCGCAGAGCAAAGAAAGAGGAAAGCAGGGTTCCGGCCATGGCCCGCGAACGGTTCCTCGGAAAAGGAATCAGCCGCCCGGTGGATTTCCGGCCGCCACGTCCCGAACGGGGACGGCCGCGCGTTACAGCCTCGTCCGGTCTGCGCCCGGGAGGACGACCGCCTGGTGGGCTCTCTCCACACTGTCCGGGACGGCGGAGCCCACGTGTTCGCCCGGGACACGGTCTTCGACGGCGATCCCGCCCCGTTCGGCCCACGGCGGTTCGTCTCCCCGGCGGACGGCGAGCGCACGGGGGCCGACCGGCCGGGCCGCGCACTTGGCGGATCTCCCGGAGCTTCTTCCTGTCGGCTGCTTCCGGCACCGGGCTTGTGAGCACGTCTTCGAAGGACACCGGGCCGGGCCGTGGTTCACAGGTCGTCGGCCCATGTGGCCAGGCCGGTCAGGGCGCCCACCGGGTCGATGTCGGGGGTGCCGCGTGGCCACCAGTCGTCCTGGCCGGGCTCCGATTCGTACGGGTACCACAAACCGTCGCGGCCGAGGCGGAGTTGGACGTGGCCGAAGGGGTGGGTGAGGTGGTTGCGCCAGGGGCGGAACGCGGGGAGGTCGGCGGCACGGAGCAGGGGGCGGGCCCGGTCGAAGCGGCCGGCGGGCGGGTCCCAGGGGTCCTCCAGGACGGCGAGTCCGTCCGGGCCGCCCTGTCGCCAGGCGGCGACCGCGCGGGCCAGCTCGCCCGGGGTGCGGCCGGCCGCGGAGGCCAGGGAGGCGTAGAGGGCGCGGCTGGTGGCGGTCAGGCCGGAGCCGGGACGCGCCGCGGCGAGTCGTACGGCGTCCTGCCAGAGGGTCAGTTGACCGATCTCGTCGTGACCGGTGGTCAGCAGCGCGTGGGCGCGGAGGGCGGCGTCGGTGGCGAGCTGGTCGAGGGCGAAGGAGTCGGGGCCGTTCGGCACGGCGGGGTAGGAGGGCGGCTGTTCGGGGTGCGGCGGCGGGGGCAGGGGTGCCGGCAACGGCGGGAGCCGGCGTGCGGCGAGGGCGTCGGTGGCGCGGATGCCCGGCACGGGTTCCGGTTCCTGCTCCTGGGCGGCGCGGGCCGCCCGCGCGGCGTTGCGGCGGGACAGCGTGTCGAGCAGTTCGCGTTCGCCCCGGCCGCGCAGCAGGAGCAGGACGAACGGGTCGGCGTCGAGGAGCCGCGCGGTCTGGTAGCAGAGGGCGGCGACGTGCTTGCAGGGGTGTCCGCGGTCGGGGCAGCTGCACTGGGGGGCGAGGTCGCCCGGGCCGGGGAGCAGCGGCACGCCGCAGTCGGCGAGGGACTCGGGCATCTCCTTGTCGAGCAGCGCGGCGATGAGCCCCGGCCGCTCCACCGCGGCGTCCAGGAACCGCTCCCAGTCCTTCTCCCCGAGGGTGCGCAGACGCACCTGGACGCGGTACGGACGGGCCCGGCTGCCCCGCACGTACGCCAGGACCAGGCCGGGCGTGACGGTGATGGCGTCCACGTGCCCCTGCTCGGCGTATCCCCGCCCGCGCGCCAGCCGCTCGGCGTCGAGAGCGCCCTCCTCGAGCGCGGTGATCCAGGCGTCGCCCCACCAGGTCTCGGCGAATCCGCCGCCCTTCCCGGCCGACCGGGGCGGAAAGGCGGGGAAGGTGCGGCGGTGATCGCCGTCGCGGGCGGGGGCGGCCATGGAAGGGAGGGCGGGGGCGATATCAGGACGGGGGTCGGGATCAGGACGGGGGTCGGCTTCGGAACGGACGGCGGGGGCGTCCAGGGAACGGGCGGCGGGGGCGGTCAGGGAACGCGCGGCGGGGGCGGGTGTCCGGGAGGGCGGAGCGACCTCCCGGGGTGCGGACCCGGCCGGCCCGGGGGCTCCGGCCGCTGCCGCGGGGTCGGTTTCCGACGGCATCCGGAAGGCGTCCGCGGCGAAGGTCCGTACGTCCCGCACGCGGGCCTCGGCGGCAGGGTCACCGGCGCGCACCCCGGCGCTCGCGGACGCGCCGGGGCGGGTGGCCCGGCGCGCACTCGTGCCGTCTCCCGGTTCCCCGGTTTCCGGCGGCGTCCGCCGTGCCTGTGCGCGGGCCGCGCGCAGTGCCTCCCGGGCCACGTCGCCGGGCCGCGCACCGGACCTGTCCCGCGGTGCGCGGGGAGCCCGGGGTACGTCCGCTGCCGGGGGGACGTCGGTCCGCGGGGCTTCCTGGCGGGCCCGGGGCGCGTCGGCCGCGCGCCGCAGAGCCGCGCGGGCGGCGTCCCCCGGGCGGGGCGGGGTGCCTTCGGACCGCCGTGCGCCGGACTCCGCGGGCGCGGTCTCCTGCCGCGGCCGGTCCGGGCGCGCCTCGGAGGGTTCCGTGGGTGCGGGTGCGGGTGCGGGTGCCGGTACCGGTGCCGTGTCGTCCGCGCGCTCCCGTGCCGCCCGCAGGGCCCGGCGGACCGCCTCGGCCGGACCGGTCTCCCCGGCCGGACCGCTTGTGCTCGCCTCCGTCATCACGCCTCCCTCCGCAGCCTGACCAGGTCGGACAGTTCACGGTCCGTCAGCTCGGTGAGGGCGGACTCGCCGGAGCCGAGGATCGCGTCGGCGAGTGCGCGTTTGGCCTGGAGCATCTCCGCGATGCGGTCCTCGACGGTGCCCTCGGTGATGAGGCGGTGCACCTGGACCGGCTGGGTCTGGCCGATGCGGTAGGCACGGTCCGTGGCCTGTTCCTCCACGGCCGGGTTCCACCAGCGGTCGAAGTGGACGACGTGGCCCGCGCGGGTGAGGTTCAGGCCGGTGCCGGCCGCCTTCAGCGACAGGACCAGGACGGGGGTCGCACCGTCCTGGAAACGGTCCACCATGCGCTCGCGCTCGGGCACCGGCGTACCGCCGTGCAGGAGCTCCACCGGGACGGCACGGTCGGCCAGGTGGGCGGTGATCAGCCGGGCCATGCCGACGTACTGGGTGAAGACCAGGGCCGAGCCGTCCTCGGCCAGCAGGGTGTCCAGCAACTCGTCGAGCAGGGCGAGTTTGCCGGAACGGGCGGCGAGGGCGTCGCCGGTGGCGGGGGCCTGCTCCTTGAGGTAGAGCGCCGGGTGGTCGCAGATCTGCTTGAGCGCGCCGAGCAGCTTGAGGACCAGGCCCCGGCGGGCGATGCCGTTCGCCGTCTCGATGACGTGCAGCGACTCGCGCACCACCGCCTCGTACAGCGCGGCCTGTTCGCGGGTGAGCGGGACGGGGTGGTCGGTCTCGGTCTTGGGCGGCAGCTCGGGGACGATGCCGGGGTCGGACTTCTTGCGCCGCAGCAGGAACGGGCGGACCAGGCGGGCGAGCCGCTCGACGGCCTCCTCGTCCTCGCCGTTCTCCACCGCGCGCGCGTGGCGGGCCCGGAAGGCCTTCAGAGGGCCGAGCAGACCCGGTGTCGTCCAGTCCAGGAGGGCCCACAGCTCGGAGAGGTTGTTCTCGACGGGGGTGCCGGTGAGGGCCACGCGGGCGGGGGCGGGGATGGTGCGCAGTGCCTTCGCGGTGGCCGAGAAGGGGTTCTTGACGTGCTGCGCCTCGTCGGCGACGACCAGGCCCCACGGCTGCCGGGCCAGGGTGGCGGCGGCCGAGCGCATGGTGCCGTAGGTGGTGAGGACGAAGCCGCCGGTGAGGTCGTCCAGGGTGCGGTCGGAGCCGTGGAAGCGGCGGACGGGGACGCCGGGGGCGAACCGCGTGATCTCCCGCTGCCAGTTGCCGAGGAGGGAGGCGGGGCAGACCACGAGGGTGGGTTCGGGGCGGGCCCGGCGCAGGTGGAGGGCGATGAGGGTGACCGTCTTGCCGAGGCCCATGTCGTCGGCGAGGCAGCCGCCGAGGCCGAGGGAGGTCATGAGGTCGAGCCAGGCCAGGCCGCGCAGTTGGTAGTCGCGGAGGGTGGCGTCGAGGCCGGGGGGCGGCTCGGCGGGGAGGAGGCCGGCGGTGAGGCGGTCGCGCAGGGTGGCGAGCGCGCCGACGGGGACCGCCTCCACGGTCTCGCCGTCGACCTCGGCGGTGCCGCTGAGGGCGACGGCGAGGGCGTCCACCGGGTCCAGCAGGCCCAGTTCGCGCTTGCGGGCCTTGCGGACCAGGGCGGGGTCGACGAGGACCCACTGGTCGCGCAGCCGGACGACGGGGCGGTGGGCCTCGGCGAGGGTGTCCATCTCGGCCTCGCTGAGGGGGTCGCCGCCGAGGGCCAGCTGCCAGCGGAACTGGAGCAGGTCCTCGCTCTCGAAGAAGCCGGTGCCGTCGGTCGCGGAGCCCGGCGCGGGCCGGACCACCGCGGCCGCGCCGAGGTCCTGGGCGAGGTCGCGCGGCCAGTGCACGGCGACCCCGGCCGCCGCGAGGCGGGTAGCGGCCACGCCGAGGAGGTCGCTCAGCTCGTCCTCGGACAGGGCCAGGACGTCGAGGGTCTGCGCGTCCTGGTCGGCGAGGCGGGCGAGGGGCGCCCAGACCCGGGCGGCGCGCCGCAGGGCCAGGGCGGCGTCCACGCGGGCACGTGGCCCGAAGTCGGCGTCGGCCCGGCCCGACCACAGGGCCGCCGCGTCGGTCACCAGGGTCGGGTCGGCGAGGCTGTGCACCTGGACGACGGCGGCTCCGGCGCGCCGGGCTCCTTCGTTGTCGTCGAACAGGTCGTACGCCGACAGGTCCAGGCGCAGGGAGATCCGCACGCCCGCGTCCATGCCTGCGGCGACCTCGGCCGCCCAGTCCCGGGCGCCGGGCAGCCGCTGCGGCCGGCGGTCGGCGAAGGGCCTCCCGGAGGCGTGGGGCGCGGCGGGGGTGCGGGGCAGGGTGTCGGCGACGGCGTCCAGGAAGGCGCGCATCAGGGCCTCCGGCTGCGGCAGCCGGAGGGGACCGGGACCGGGCAGCGGGACGGCGTGGCCCTCGTACGGCAGGGCGGCGGCGACGGCGCGCAGGTGGGCGACGTCCTCCGGTTCGAGCGGGCCGGCCCGCCAGGCGTCGTGGCCGGCCGGGGTGAGGCCCGGCAGCAGCCGGCCGCGGGCGGTGAGCCGCAGCGCGTGCAGGGCGGCGGCGCCCCAGCAGGCGGTCGCGGGGTGGGCGGCGGGGTCGTGCCGGGCGCGCACCAGGAGCGGGAGGGCCACCTCGACGGGCAGGGAGAGGGCGGGGGCCTGCAGGCGGCGGACCGAGGTCCCGTGCGGGCGGACGACGGTCAGTTCGGTGCGCTCGGCGTGCGCCGGCCCGGGCAGCGGGCCGTCGTCCGGGTCCCAGAAGGCGACCCGGCCCTCGCGCGGGAGGGGGGCGGGCAGGAAGACGGCGGCGAGGCTCGCGCCGACGAGTCGCGCCGGGTGCCCGGCGACCCCGGTCGTGTCGCTCATGCGCAGTGTCCACCTCCCGCCCGCGTGTCGGACCAGTCGTCTCCGACTCTACGGGCGGGGTCTGACAACCGGTCCGAGGGAGGGACCCCGGGCACCCCGGGCACCCCGGGCACCCTAGGGGACGGTGCGCGAGACGACGTACACCATGGGGAATATCGGGTTGCCGGTGTTCACCACCACGTCCTGGGTGGGCTGGGGGTCCTTCTGCCTGCGGACGAAGCCGTAGTAGTCGCCGGGCCGGGAGCCGGGTCCGGAGAACTTCCAGCCGGTGATGCTCCGGTCGCGCTCGCTGATCGTGATGTCGTCCTTCTCCAGGTCGGACCGGCTGTAGCCGAGTTCGGCGAGGAAGGCGTCCAGGCCCGCGTGGGTGGTCTGGAACTGGACGTAGAGACGGCTGGTCCGCCAGTTGTTCGTCTCGTAGTAGGCGACCTTGTTCGACGGGTGCGGGACCGGCACCTGGTAGAGGCGCTGCTGGACCTTGGACGGCCAGGCCTCGGTGAGTCCGGTCGCCGAGTACTTGGCCTCCTTGTCCTTGCCGCTGTCGCGGCTCTGGTTGGCGGAGATCACCAGGTAGCCGGCCGGGACGCCGATGAGCAGCACGATGATGAGCAGGGTGAGCGCGCGGCGGCGGATCACGTGGCCGCGGGTCTCGGGCGGGCGGGACGGTTCGTCCGGGGACGCGGACCGGTGGGACGGGGCGGACGTCACGCCGTGTCCCCGGTGGCGCGGCGGGCGGCCTCCGCGAACCGCTCGAAGCGTTCGTGGCGCTCGACGCGGCGCCGGTTGGCCCGCCGGAAGCGGCGGGCGACGAGGCGGGCCAGGTCGGCGGCGCCGACCATGCCGGCCTCCGGGCCGAGCTGGGCGCGGACGATCCGGGCCTCGGGGCGGTAACCGCGCCCGGTGAGCTGCCGCTTGAACGCGTCGCGCGCGGGGCCGATGAGCAGGTCGTCGGCGGCGGAGACACCGCCGCCGATCACGAAGCAGGACGGGTCGAGGGCGGCGGCCAGGTTGGCGATGCCGACGCCGAGCCACTGGCCGATGTCCTGGAGGAGTTCGACGCACATGGCGTCGCCCTCACGGGCCAGCTCGGTGATCATCGGGCCGGTGATGTCACCGATCTGCCCCTTGACGTGCTCGATGATCCCGTACGCCACCGGGGAGTCGGCGGCGGCCAGCTCCTTGGCTTCTCTGACCAGCGCGTTCCCGGAGCTGTACTGCTCCCAGCAGCCGCGGTTGCCGCACGGGCAGCGATGGCCGCCGGGCACCACCTGCATGTGGCCGAACTCGCCCGCGACGCCGTACTTGCCGCGCTTGACCTGGCCGTCCTCCAGGATGGCGCCGCCGATGCCGGTCCCGAGGGTGATCATGACGAGGTGGTCCTCGCCGCGGCCCGCGCCGAAGCGCCACTCCGCCCAGGCGGCGGTGTTGGCGTCGTTGTCGACGAGGACGGGCACCGCGAGGCGGCCGGCGATGCGGTCGCGCAGCGGCTCGTTGCGCCAGGACAGGTGGGGGGCGAACAGGACGCGGTTGCGGTCGGCGTCGACCCAGCCGGCGGCGCCGATGCCGACCGCGTGCACGTCGTGCCGGTCGGACAGGTCCAGGACCAGCTCCACGATCGTGTCCTCGACGACCTTGGGGCTCTTGGACTTGTCCGGGGTCTCCGTGCGGACCTTCTCCAGGATGTTGCCGTCCGCGTCGACGACGCCCGCCATCACCTTGGTGCCGCCGATGTCGATCCCGACCGTGGGCACCCGGGGTGCGGTCAGGTGGGAGCGGCGCTCGCGGGTGCCGACCGTGCGCAGCGCGGTGGCTCGGCGGGAGCCGATGGGGGCGGTGAGGTCGCGGTAGGTGCTCATCGTGGCCGATTGTGCCGCACGGGTACCCGCGGTGCCGAACGCGGGAGGCGGGGTGTGCGCGCGTTGCCGGCAGCAGGCGCGTCGTGGCCTGTCGCGCCCGCGCGGCGGAGCCGCACACCGGTACGGCCCCGCGCCCCTCAGGGACGCCGCAACTCGTGGCGCAGGTCGTCCAGGTCGCTGCCGCCCGCCATCTGCTCGATCAGCTCCTCCAGGGTGATCCCGTCCCGCGTGTGGCTTCCCACCATGCTCCCCCGCCGCAGCAGCACGAACCGGTCGCCCACCAGGTAGGCGTGGTGGGGGTTGTGGGTGATCAGCACGACGCCCAGGCCCCGGTCGCGGGCGGCGGCCACGTATTTCAGGACCACGCCGGACTGCTTGACGCCCAGGGCGGCCGTCGGCTCGTCGAGGATCAGGACCTTCGCGCCGAAGTACACCGCGCGTGCGATGGCGACGCACTGGCGTTCGCCGCCGGAGAGGGTGCCGATGGGCTGGTCCACGTCGCGCAGGTCGATGCCCATGCGCAGGAGTTCGGCGTGGGTGGTGCGGCGCATGAGGTCGACGTCCATGCGCTTGAAGGGGCCGGTGCCCTTGCGGGGTTCCGAGCCGAGGAAGAAGTTGCGCCAGACCGGCATCAGCGGGACGACGGCCAGGTCCTGGTGGACGGTGGCGATGCCGCGGTCCAGGGCCTCGCGCGGGGAGGACAGCCGGGTCTCCTCGCCGTCGAGGCGCAGGGTGCCGCCGTCGTGCCCGTGCAGACCGGCGATGATCTTGATGAGGGTGGACTTGCCCGCGCCGTTGTCGCCGAGGACGCAGATGATGCGGCCGGCGTGGACCTCCAGGGAGACGCCCTCGAGGGCGCGGACGCTGCCGTGGTGCTTGCTGACGTCGGACAGCTCGACGAGCGGCGTGGGGCTGTCGGTGCGTGCCGGTGCGGTGGCCGGTGCCGGTGTCGTCGTCGGTGTCCGGGTCACTTGGTGGCCTCCGCGCGCTTGCGGACCCAGGCGTTGAGCAGGGTCGCGAGGAGCAGCATCGCTCCGAGGAAGAACTTGAACCAGTCGGGGTTCCATTCGGCGAAGACGATGCCCTTGCTCGTCATGCCGAAGATGAGCGCGCCGACCGCCGATCCGGCCGCGCTGCCGTAGCCGCCGGTGATCAGGCAGCCTCCGATGACGGCGGCGATGATGTAGATCAGCTCGTTGCCGACGCCCTCGCCGGACTGGACGACGTCGTACGAGAACAGCAGGTGCTGACCGGAGATCCAGGCACCGAGGGCGACGCCCATGTACAGGCCGATCTTGGTCTTCCCGACGGGCACGCCGACCGCGCGGGCGGCGTCCTGGTTGCCGCCGACGGCGAGGATCCAGTTGCCGGCGCGGGTGCGCAGCATGATCCAGGTGGCCACCGCGACCAGGGCGAACCACCACAGGATCGTGATCTTGACGTTGACGTCGCCGATGGTCAGGGTGGACGCGAAGACGTCGTGGGCGCTCGGGAAGCCCTCCATGTCGGCGATGGTCTTCGTCGAGACGGTGCCGTCGATCAGCTTGGTGAAGCCGAGGTTCATGCCGGTCAGCATCAGGAAGGTGCCGAGCGTGACGATGAAGCTGGGCAGCCCGGTGCGGGTGAGCATGAAGCCGTTGAAGGCGCCGATGGCCAGGGTGACCAGCAGGGAGACGCCGACGCCGACCCAGACGTTCGCCGTCATCTGGTAGCTGAACATCGACGACACCAGTGCCGAGGACGTGACCATCACGCCGGCCGAGAGGTCGAACTCGCCGCCGATCATCAGCAGCGCGACCGGGACGGCCATGATGCCGATGGTCGAGGACGCGTACAGGACGGTGCTGAGGCTGCCCGCGCGCAGGAAGCTGTCGGCGGCGAGGGCGAAGAAGACGAACACCGCGAGCGCGCCGACGACCGAGCCCAGTTCGGGCCGGCCGAGGAGCCTGCGCAGCGGGGAGACCCGCAGCAGCCGTTCGTCCGGGGTGAGCGCGCTCATCGGGTGCCCCGCTCGGTGTACGCGGCCAGCTCGTCCGCCTGGTCCTTCGTGATGATCTGCGGTCCGGTCAGGACGGGCCCGCCGCCGCCGAGGACGTCGGCGTTGTACTTGTACAGCCACAGCAGGTCGACGGCCTGGTAGCCCTGGAGGTACGGCTGCTGGTCGACGGCGAAGCCGAGGGTGCCGTCCGCCAGGCCCGCGGCCACCTTGGCGTTGAGGTCGAAGGTGTCGATCTCGGCCTTGCTGCCGGCGCCCTGCCGGGCCTTGACGGCGGTGTCGGCGAACGGCGCGCCGAGGGTGACGACGGCGTCGGTCGACGGGTCGGCCTGGAGCCTGGCCTCGATGGCCGACTGCACGTCGGGCATGTTGGTGCCGGTGACGTAGAGGTCGGTCACCGTGCCGGTGAAGGTCTTGGCGACGCCGTCGCAGCGCTGCTCGTGCCCGACGTTGCCCTGCTCGTGCAGGACGCAGATGGCCTTCTTCTTCCCGCGCCGGTTCAGCTCCTCGCCGACGGCCTCGCCGGCGATCGTCTCGTCCTGGCCGATGTGGGTGAGAGCGCCGAACGCCTTCGACTCCGCCGAGCCGGAGTTCACCGTGATCACGGGGATGCCGGCCTCGCGGGCACGGGCGAGGGCGGCCTTCATCGCGTCGGGCTTGGCGAGGGTGACGATGATGCCGTCGACCTTCTTGTCGACCGCCGCGTCGACGAGTTGCGCCTGCTGCTGGGCCTCGTCGTCGTGGGAGTACAGGAAGTTGATGTTGTCCTTGACCGCGGCCTGCTTCGCGCCGCTCTGGACGATGTCCCAGAAGGTGTCGCCGTCGCCCGAGTGGGTGATCATCGCGAAGGTCCAGCGGGGGGTGTCGACCGCCGCCCGGCCCTGCGCGGCCGCGGCCTTGCGGGCGTCCTCGGCACGCTTTCCCCCGGTACTGCTGCACCCCGCGAGGGAGACGCAGAGCACCCCCGCCATCGCGATCCCTGTCCAGGTCCCAAACCGTGCCACGAGGCCGTGCCCTTCTTGCCGTGTGCTGCCGTACGCGCGCCTTCGGCGTTCTCTCACCGGACGCAAACGCCCCAGTATCGAACACGGGGATCACGCGTCGCGCGGCCGGGGAGCGCGCACCGGTCGCATTGTCCGGACATTGCGACGAGGGCGACCCTCGGGAAGGCGCGCGCTACGGGCGAAGGCTCGCGCTACGGGCGCACGAGCAGCTGGAACTCGAAGGAGTAGCGGGCGGGTCGGTAGATGTGGTCGCCGAACTCGACCGCGCGGCCCGTGTCGTCGAAGGTGGTGCGCCGCATGGTGAGCAGCGGGGCGCCCTCCGGCTCGGCGAGGCGCTCGGCCTCGGCGGCGGTGGCGGCGCGGGCGCCGATCGACTGACGGGCGCTGTGCAGGGTGATCCCGGCCGCCCGCATCATCCGGTACAGGCCCGTGGTCTCCAGCTGGGCGGTGTCCAGGTCCAGCAGGCCGGGGGGGATGTGGTTGGACAGGTACGCCATCGGCTCCCCGTGCGCGAGCCGCAGCCGTTCCACGCGGTGCACCTCGCTGCCCTCGACCACCGCGAGCGCGGCGGCGACCTCGGCGGACGCGGGCACGACGGTGTTGACCAGGACCGTCGTCGCGGGGCGCTGGCCGGCCGCCTCCAGGTCGTCGTAGAGGCTGCTCAGTTCCAGGGGCCGCTTGACCTGGCTGTGCACGACCTGGGTGCCGACGCCCCGGCGGCGGACCAGCAGGCCCTTGTCGACGAGGGACTGGATGGCCTGACGGACGGTCGGGCGGGACAGGCCGAGCCGGGCGGCCAGCTCGATCTCGTTGCCCAGCAGGCTGCCCGGGGTGAGCGCCCCGTGCTCGATCGCCGCCTCCAGCTGCTGGGACAGCTGGAAGTACAACGGCACCGGAGAGCTTCGGTCCACACGGAGTTCGAGCTGCACGGTCGGGTCCACCTCTGGTTTCGGCACGGGCTCGAGCGTAGCTCTGCGGCCGGTTGACGGGAAGTCGTGTAGTCAGATTGTCCGGACAAACACATTGACAGGTCCCCGCCTCCGACGTCACCTTGATTCCATGCGCATCGGGGTCATCGGGACGGGCCGCATCGGCACCATTCATGCGAACACACTCAGCCGTCACCGCGAGGTCGGATCCCTCATCCTTACGGACACCGAACCCGCGCGGGCGGCGGAGCTGGCGCTGCGACTGGGCGAGACGGCCGCGCCGGGGGTCGAGGAGATCTTCCGGTGGGGCGTGGACGCGGTGGTGATCACCACGGCGACCTCGGCCCACGCCGAACTGATCGGCCGGGCGGCGCGCTCCGGGCTGCCGGTGTTCTGCGAGAAGCCGATAGCCCTCGACCTGGCCGGCACCCTGGCGGCGATCGCCGAGGTGGAGGCCGCCGGAACGGTCCTCCAGATGGGGTTCCAGCGCCGCTTCGACGCCGGGTACACGGGCGCCCGCGAGGCGGTCCGCTCGGGCCGGCTCGGGCGGCTGCACACCGTGCGCGCGGTGACCTCCGACCGGTCACCGCCCCCCGCCGCGTGGCTACCGGTGTCCGGCGGCCTGTTCCGGGACGCGCTGATCAACGACTTCGACGTCCTGCGCTGGGTGACCGGGCGCGAGGTGAGCGACGTGTACGCCGCCGGATCGGACGCCGGACCCGCGATGTTCCGCGCCGCGGGGGACGTCGACACCGCGGCCGCGGTCCTCACCCTCGACGACGGCACCCTCGCCACGGCCACGGCGACGCGGCTGAACGGCGCGGGGTACGACGTCCGCATGGAGCTGGCCGGGGAACTCGACCAGGTCGTGGTGGGACTCGACGACCGCACGCCGATCGCCTCCACCGAACCGACCGGGCCGCCGGCGGCCGACAAGCCGTGGACCGGCTTCCTGGAGCGCTTCGGTCCCGCGTACGAGGCGGAGCTGATCGCCTTCGTCGACGTCGTACGGGGCGGGCGGGCCAACCCCTGCGACGGCCGCGAGGCCCTCCAGGCCCTGCGGATCGCCGAGGCCTGCGAGGTGTCCCGACGCGAGCGGCGGGCCGTGTCGCTGACGGAGATCCCGGACTCGTCGGCGGCGGCGACGGGGGCGTAGCGGGGGCGCGCGGTGTGCGCGGTGCGCGTGTGCGCGGTGCGTGCGCGGCGCCGCGAAGCAGTACGCCGCCCTGCGACCCGGCGCGGGGAGCACGCGGTACGGGCGACCACGCGGTGCCGGCGGAGCACGCGCGGTGCGGGCGACATCAGCGGCGGGCCGCGCCACACCTCACCGCACCGCCGGTACGGTCTCCTGCTCCCCCGGCACCGCCGGTACGGCCCCCTGCGCCACCGCGCACCGCCGTGCCGACGGGTCAGCGTCAGTCGCCGTCCTCCAGCAGTCCCGCGTCGTACGCCAGCAGGGCGATCTGCACCCGGTTGTTGAGGTCGAGCTTGGCCAGGACGCGGGAGACGTGCGTCTTGACGGTGGCGACGCTCATGAACAGCGCGGCGGCGACCTCGGCGTTGGACAGGCCGCGCCCGACGGCGACCGCGACCTCGCGCTCCCGTTCGCCCAGGGCGGCGACGCGCTCACGCGCGCGTGCCCGCCGGGTGTCGGCGGCGGTGCCGACCGCGTGGGCCATGAGCCGACGGGTGACGGTGGGCGACAGGACGGGGTCACCGGCCGCGACCCGGCGTACGGCGTCGACGATCTGGGCGGGCGGGGTGTCCTTGAGGACGAACCCGGCGGCGCCCGCGCGCAGGGCGCGCAGCACGTGCTCGTCGGCGTGGAAGGTGGTGAGGACGACGACCTGCGGGGCGTCCTCACGGGCGCGCAGCCGCTGGGTGGCGGTGAGGCCGTCCACCGTCGGCATCCGGATGTCCATCAGGACGACGTCGGGGCGGGTGCGGTCGACGAGCGCCTCGACCTCGCCGCCGTCGGCGGCCTCACCGACGATCTCGATGTCCTCGGCGCCGCCCATCATGAGGGACAGACCGGCCCGTACCAGGGGGTCGTCGTCGACGAGGAGGAGTCTGATCGCAGTCATGAGCCCTACGTAATCACGTCCGGGGCCGGTGAGTTGGGCCCTGGCGGCAGTCCTGCGACGAAGGCGGCGGCGCGGCGGTGACCGGCCTTCCGGGGATCGGCGCCGCGACCACTGGAGCCGCCGGCGACCGGAGCCGCCGGCGACCGGAGCCGCCGGCGACCGTCCTTTCGGCGGTCGGACTTCCGGTGCCGGCCCGCGTGCCCGGCCCCCGGCCCTCGGTCAGCGTCACGCGTCACCCGGTCCGGGGCCACGGCAGCCACGCGCGCACCTCGAAGCCGCCGTCCTGGCGCGGGCCGTGTTCCAGGCGGCCGCCGGTGAGGGTCGCGCGTTCGGTGAGGCCGATCAGGCCCTGGCCCGAGCCGGGGACGGGCCGGGCGTCACCCTCCGGAGCGGGGTTGCGGACCGTGACCGTGAGGCCTTCTCCGGGGGCACCGGCGACCGTGACCGCGGCCTCCGCGCCCGGCGCGTGCTTGCGGGTGTTGGTGAGGCACTCCTGGGTGATGCGGTAGGCGGTCCGGCCGACGGACGAGGGCACGGCGGCCGGGTCGGTGACCCGCTGGTCGAGGACGACCCTCATGCCCGCCTCGCGGGACTCGGCGACCAGCGCCTCCAGGGCGGCCAGCGTCGGCTGGGGGCGGCCGGCGTCGTCGGGCTCGCCGGCCCGCAGGACGCCGATGATCTCCCGCAGGTCCTGGAGGGCCTCGTGGGCGCTCTCGCGGATGACCCCGGCCGCGCGCACGATCTCCTCGCGCGGCGCGTCCGGCCGGAACTCCAGTGCGCCCGCGTGCACGCTGAGCAGGGTCAGCCGGTGGGCGAGCACGTCGTGCATCTCGCGGGCGATGGCCTCGCGGGCCAGCCGCTGCGCCTGCTCGGCCCGCAGCCGCGCCTCCGTCTCCGCGCGCCGGGCCCGGTCGCGCAGGCTCAGCATGAGCTGCCGCCTGGACCGCACGAGCATGCCCCAGCCGCCGACCGCGAGGACGAGCAGCACCGTCCACACGACGGCAGGACCGTACTCCAGGTCGGGGTCGGGGCGGACCCGCAGCAGCAGCGGGACCACGGCGAGCTGGAGGCCGCCGATCCAGGCGACGTACCGGAAGGGCCGGTGCACGGCGAGGGTGAAGAGGGCGATCGTGCAGGCTCCGGCCGAGGTCGTGGAGAGGAAGCCGAGGGGGATCGTCGCGGCGGCGAGGCCGACGGGCAGGCGGCGACGCAGCCACACCGCGGCGCAGGACAGCGCGCCGAGCCACTGGTCGGCGACGAGGAGGGGACGCGGGAGGTCCTCCTGGTCGGTGAGCGTGTCCGCCACCAGCAGGCCGAGGACGACGGCCAGCACGAAGCAGGTGAAGTCGACGAGCCAGTCGCGCACGGTGCGCCGGGGCCGCCGTCCGGGGCGCGCGAACGGCCCGCCGTCCGGGTCCAGTTCCGCGGCGACGGCGGACGGCAGCAGCCATCGCCGCGTCGGGAAGGCCGCTGCCTCCGTTGTCGGCGCCGGCCGGTCGTCACCCCTCATGGTCGGCAAATCTACGCAGCGCGGAGCCGCGCCGCCCCGTCCCGGCCGGGATCGGCGACCTGCGCCGGACGGACGGCGACCAAAGGAGCGGCGCCGCCGACCGAAGGTGTACTCGGACTCAGCCGGAGGGTGCGTGCGGTGGCCCGCCGAAGGCGGACCCGGTCGCCGACCGCGGATGTACCGCCCCCCGCCGGCGCCCGCCTTCCGGCGCCGGCGTCTCGCCCCGCGGCCGATGTGTGTGGGGGGACCGCGGGGCGAGGGTCTGGGGTATGAGACGACTACTGGAGGCAGCCGGCTTCATCGCCCTGGTGCAGGGCGTCGCCGGCCTGGTGCACGAGTTCACCGACCTGCGCTGGGGACTCGTGCAGCGGCTCGGCGTCCTCGACGGCCACGAGGTCTACGCGAGCGTGGCACTGCTGGTGCTCGCGTTCGCCCTGTTCGCCGCCGCGGAGAGCCGAAAGCCCGGCTGAACGCGGTCCGGGCTCCCGGCCGGTGGCACCGTTCTCCGTGGGCCGGCCCGGTCAGCAGTCGTAGTCGACCAGGTCGAAGCTCGCGTAGTGGTCGGCGGTGTAGTAGTCCTCCTCGTACTGCTGACCGGTCACGATGCGCCGCGCGCCGCGTGTGGAGGAGCCCGGCGTCTTGACCGTGTACTCGTGGTAGTAGCCCGAGGACTTCGAGGGCAGGATGCCTTCCCGGTTCTGGAAGACGGATCCGTCCTGCGAGTACGGGAACGGGCCGCCCTGGTCGATCAGCCGCAGCGTGGTGTACGCCTGCGAGGGCAGGTCGCTGTAGCAGATGCTGCCGACCGCGGTCGCCGCGGCGTTCGCCGGTCCGGCGGAGACGGTTCCGCCGACGAGGAGGGCGGACAGGAGGGCGGCGGTGCCGCCGATGCGAGTGATCCGTGGGGGGAATCTCATGCCTTCATGATGACGCGCGTAGACGATGGCATGTCAATGACAACTTCGAAGATTTTTCCGTCAAGTGCGATGAGTTTTCCGACAGTTAACCTGAGCCGGGCGGACCGGGGCTGCGGCGACGGGCACCACCGGTCGGCGTCCCTCCGCCGCCGGCGGGGCCGAGGTCGACGTCCGCCGGCGGGGCCGAGGTCGACGTCCGTTCGCCGCCAGCGGGGCCGGGCGTCCGGCGCTGGAATGGACCCATGACGACTTCGGGCAAGACACTGAACGGCAAGGTGGCCCTGGTGACCGGCGGCAGCCGCGGCATCGGCGCGGCGACGGCGGTACGGCTGGCGCGCGAGGGCGCGGACGTGGCGCTGACGTACGTGAACGGCAAGGAGGCCGCCGACGACGTCGTACGGGCCGTCG
The DNA here is from genome assembly GCF_043198675.1 of Streptomyces sp. NPDC048734. NCBI lineage: Bacteria > Bacillati > Actinomycetota > Actinomycetes > Kitasatosporales > Streptomycetaceae > Streptomyces > Streptomyces sp. NPDC048734. The sequence continues at coordinate 358,711 of NZ_JBICUZ010000005.1, forward strand.
AGGCGCTGGGGCGCCGGGCGGTGGCCCTGCGGGCGGACGCGGCGGACGCCTCGGAGTGCGCGGGCGCGGTCGGGGCGGCGGCCGAGGCGCTGGGCGGGCTCGACGTGCTGGTGAACAACGCGGGGGTCGGGGTGCTCGGTCCGCTGGAGGACCTGTCGCTCGCCGACGTGGACCGGGTGCTCGCGGTGAACGTGCGGGGGGTCTTCCTGACCTCGCAGGCGGCCGCAGGGCGGATGACGGCCGGGGGACGGATCATCACGATCGGGAGCTGCGTGGTCCAGCGGGTGCCGGGGCCCGGGGGAACCCTGTACGCGTTGAGCAAGTCGGCGCTGGTCGGGCTGACCAAGGGGCTCGCCAGGGAGCTGGGGCCGCGGGGGATCACCGCGAACCTCGTCCATCCCGGGCCCATCGACACGGACATGAACCCGGCGGACGGGCCGTACGCGGCGGGCCAGACGGCGATGACGGCGCTGGGGCGGTTCGGGACGGGGGCGGAGGTGGCGTCGACGGTGGCCCACCTGGCGGGCGCCGCCTATGTGACGGGGGCGGAGTTCGCGGTGGACGGCGGTCACGCGGCGTAAGCCCCCCGGGGGGATGTCCCACGAAGGGAATCCCCCGCCGCCCCTCCCCGGACCGGACCCGGGGCTGCCGCCGCAGACCCCGCATCGGTCCCGGACGGGCCTCGTCCCGCACTCCCTCGGCCTCGTCCCCGCACTCCCTCGGGAGGGGACATCCCCGGACGGCGCGGCGCCCTCCGGCTCAGCCACCCAGCTCCTGGTGCCTGGCCCGGAGGGTCGCCGCGCCGTCCTCCGTGAGGGAGCCGATGAGGCGCAGGCGCGAGATGCCTCCGTCCGGGTAGATGTCCACGCGCGCGTGGGTGCCCACCACCGGCGCGGGGAGCACGAAGCGGTGGTTCGTGTCCGGCTGGAGGCGGGTGCGCGCGAGGACCTCCCGCCAGTCGCCTTCCTCGCCGTTCTCGGCGTTCTCACCGTCCCGCACGGACACCGCCGCCCAGCCGGCACTGTTGCCCTTGAGGTACGCCGTGTCGATCTCCAGTGCCCGGATCTCCGCCCGCGCCGCCAGCCGGTACCGGATCCAGTCGTTGCCCCGGTCCCGGCGCCGCCGCGTCTCCCAGCCGTCGTCCATCTTGCGGGAGCGTCCCGGCCGGATGGTGTTGGCGGCCGGTGAGTAGAAGAGGTCGGAGGCGTCCTCGGCCTGCCCGCCGTTCTCGAGGGCGACGACGTCGAAGGTGCCGAGGACGGCGAGCCACTCGGGGTCCGGGACGACCTCGCCGTACACGCGGAGGCGGGCGATGCCCCCGTCGGGGTGCTGGTTGACCCGCAGGTGCGTGAAGCGCCGTTCGACCGACACGGCGAAGCCGTTCGCCGCGTGGCCGCCGACGGGGGTGCGCGGGACGAGCGTCGTCCAGGCGACGTCGTCCCCGAGGAGTTCGCCGGGCGACGGCGAGCCCGGTACCGAGGCGCCCTCGACCGACACGGCCTGCGGGTAATTGCCGCGGAAGTGGGCCGTGTCGACGACGATCCCGCGGATCACGCCGGGCGCGCCGAGCCGGACCAGCGCCCAGTCGTGGTCGTCGGCCGCCGGCCACGGGTGCTCGGCGCAGCCGCCGCGGCGCCGGCGGGTCTCCCAGCCGTCCATGATCTTGCCCTTGTGCCCGAAGTGCCCGGGGTCGAACTCGGCGGGTCCGGGCAGCAGCAGGTTCTCCCGCTGGGCGAAGAACTCGTCGTTGGCGGCGACGACGGCGGCGCCGAGCCGCCGGTCGGCGAGGTCGGCGTGGTGGGCGAAGGGGAGGTCGGCGGTGCGGTAGTCCGCGTAGGGGTCGCCGCCGCCGTAGGGGTTCGCGTCGCCGGTGAAGCCGGGAATCGCCGTCACGGTGATCAGGGGTTCCTTTCGGGGGTCGGCCGCGTGCGGGCGGGTGCGGGGCACGTCGGTGACCGCGGGTTCGGTGACCGCGGTTTCAGTGACCGCGGGTGAGGAGGCGGCCCTTCGGTTCGGTGAACTCGCCGTCGGCGAAGATGCGTTCGCCGCGCAGCCAGGTGGACCTCACGACGCCGTGCAGGGTCTTGCCGGCGTAGGCGGTGACGGGGTTGCGGTGCTGGAGGGCCGCCGGGTCGACGGTGAACGTCTCGTCGGGCGCGAGGACCGCGAAGTCGGCGTCCCGGCCCGCCTCGACGGCGCCCTTGCGGTCGAGGCCGACGAGTGCCGCCGTGCGCGTCGACATCCAGCGGACCACGTCCTCCAGGCCGTGGCCGCGCCGCCTCGCCTCCGTCCAGACGGCGGCGAGGCTGAGCTGCAGGCCGGAGATGCCGCCCCAGGCGGTGGTGAAGTCGCCGGTCTTGAGGTCGGCGGTGGACGGGGAGTGGTCGGTGACCACGCAGTCGATGGTGCCGTCGGCCAGCGCCTGCCACAGGAGGTCCTGGTTGGCGGCCTCGCGGATGGGCGGGCAGCACTTGAACTCGCTGGCGCCGTCGGGCACTTCCTCGGCGGTGAGGGTGAGGTAGTGCGGGCAGGTCTCGACCGTGACACGCACGCCCTCGGCCTTCGCGGCGGCGATCAGCGGCAGCGCGGCGCCGGAGGACAGGTGCAGGACGTGCACGCGCGCGTGGAGGCGTTTCGCCTGCCCGACGAGGCTCGCGACGGCGGTGTCCTCGGCATCGCGCGGACGGCCGGCGAGGAAGTCGGCGTACCTGGGCCCGCCCTGCCGGGGGGCGGCGTCGAGGTGGTGCGGGTCCTCGGCGTGCACGATCAGCAGGCCGTCGAACCCGGCGATCTCGGCCAGTGAGCGGGCCAGTCCGTCCTGGTCGAGGTGGGGGAACTCGTCCACGCCGGACGGCGAGAGGAAGGCCTTGAAGCCGAAGACCCCGGCGTCGTGCAGCGGGCGCAGGTCCTCGACGTTGCCGGGCAGGGCGCCGCCCCAGAAGCCGACGTCGACGTGCGCCTTGTCGGCGGCCACCTGCCGCTTGGTGCGCAGGTGTTCGACCGTCGTGGTCGGCGGGAGGGAGTTGAGGGGCATGTCGACGAGGGTGGTGATGCCGCCGGCCGCCGCCGCGCGCGTGGCGGTCCAGAAGCCCTCCCATTCGGTGCGGCCCGGGTCGTTGACGTGGACGTGCGTGTCGACGAGGCCGGGCAGCAGGACGTCGTCGCCGAGGTCCTCCAGGCGGGCGCCGGGCGGTGTGGCGGCGTCGTACGGGAGTACGGCCGTGATCGTGCCGGCGGACACCGCGACCGAGGCGGCGCGGGTCCCTTCCGCGGTGACGACACGCGTCGAGCGCAGTACCAGTTCGGCGTCGGACACGCGGACCCCTCTCTGCCGCCGTTCACTTCCGGGAAACGGAAGGAGGCCGGGGACGCGCTCAGGGGCGCACTCCCGCGCAACCTCCCCGTAACAAAATTCAACGTTCTGTTGAAGGAGTCTTCACTCCCGGCCGTCGCGCCGTCAAGAGCCCGCTCCCCCCTCGCGCGTTCACCGCCACCACTCTGGACTTTTCCGCATGACGAAATCAAGATTCCGACGAACAGAGCACCGTCCCGCACCAGCGAGGAGCCGACCGACCGCCGGGTAGGCTTCAGCCCTTCCCGCCAGTTTCGAAAGGAACGCGCCGTGCCGACGTCCAGCGCCACCGGCTCCGCCAAGTCCAGCAGCGGCGGGGTCCAGTCCCTCGAGCGCGCCTTCGACCTGCTGGAGCGGATGGCGGACGCGGGCGGGGAGGTCGGTCTCAGCGAGCTGTCCGCGAGCAGCGGGCTCCCGCTGCCGACGATCCACCGGCTGATGCGCACCCTGGTCGCCTGCGGGTACGTCCGCCAGCAGCCGAACCGCCGCTACGCGCTCGGCCCGCGGCTGATCCGTCTCGGCGAGTCCTCCGCCCGGCTGCTCGGCACCTGGGCCCGCCCCCACCTGGCCCGTCTGGTCGAGGAGACCGGCGAGACGGCCAACATGGCACTGCTGGACGGCGACGAGGTCGTGTACGTGGCGCAGGTGCCGTCGAAGCACTCGATGCGGATGTTCACCGAGGTCGGCCGTCGCGTCCTGCCGCACTCCACGGGCGTGGGGAAGGTCCTGCTCGCGGGCTTGCCCGACGCCGAGGTGCGCGCGCTGCTCGCCCGCACCGGCATGCCGGCCGCGACGGACCGGACGATCACCACCCCGGAGGGCTTCCTGACGGCCCTGGAGGAGGTCCGCGCCACCGGTTACGCGGTGGACGACAACGAGCAGGAGATCGGCGTGCGCTGCCTCGCGGTCCCGGTGCCCGGCTCCCCCACCGCGGCGGCCGTCTCGATCTCCGGCCCGGCCGGCCGCGTCACCGAGTCCGCCACCGAAAGGATCGTGCCGGTGCTCCAGCAGGTGGCCCGGGAACTGTCCGAGGCGCTGTCGCACCCGGGCGGCACGACGTTCTGAGGCCTGGCCGCCAGGCCGGTCCGGCCGCCGCACCGGACCGCCCACCGGACCGGGCCGGTCACCGCACCCGGCCGGCCACCCGCCCGACGGCCCCTCACCCGCGCCCCGGCTCCCCGAACAGCTCCACCGCGCTCCGTACGTCCGACAACCCCCGCGCCAGCGCGCTCACCGAGCCGATCGCACCCGCGATCAGCAGCAGGGAGCGGCGCAGCCGGGGTGTCTCCGGGACGCCGTGGGCCGTCATCGCGGCGAGCGCGGCGAGTTCGTCCTCGGCGATGATCCGGTCCGGGAACTCGGCCGGATGCGCGGCGAGTTCGCGGCGCAGCCGGGACACCGCCGTCCGCAGTTCCGCCACCCTCGGATCCCCGTCGCTGCCGGTCACCGGCCGCCGCCCCAAGCTCCGCAACACGACTCCCCCCTGCGCACGTTCTCGCGCGTCCGTACATAGCGTCCTCGTGACGGTGGTCAGACGTGCCGAGGACGCGGGCCAGTAAACGCCACGCGGCGCCCGCCGCGCCACACGGGGGGCCGGAATTCAGCCCGGCGACACCACGCGGCCGGCGCCCCGTCAGGTATGCAGGACCCATGACGCACACGGAAACCCAGGTCGCCGGGCTGCTCCTCGCCGCGGGCGGGGGGCGGCGCCTCGGCGGACGCCCGAAAGCGCTGTTGACTCACCGGGGGCGCCCGCTCGTCGAACACGCGACGGAGGCGCTGCGGGCGGCCGGCTGCACGCGCGTGCACGTGGTGCTGGGGGCCGCCGCCGACACCGTACGGGAGCGGGCACGGCTCGGCGGGTACGTGGTGGTGGTGAATCCGGAGTGGGAACGGGGCATGGGCGGCTCGCTGCGGGCGGGCCTGGACTCGCTGGCCGGGACGGGGGCGCGGGCCGCGCTGGTCTGCCTGGTCGACCAGCCGGGCGTCGGGGAGCGGGCGCTGGCGCGGGTGCTCGCCTCCTACGAGGACGAGACGTCGCTGGCGTCCGCCGCCTACGACGGCAGGCGGGGGCATCCCGTGCTGCTCGGCGCCGCCCACTGGGCCGGTGTCGCGGCGGCCGCGACCGGTGACCGGGGGGCGCGCGACTACCTGACGGCCCACGAGGAGGAGATCCGGCTGGTGGAGTGCGGGGACGTGGCGCGGCCGTACGACATCGACACCGTCGACGATCTGGCCCACCTCGACTGACCCGGGCGAACAGGGCGGCACGCGGAGCGGCACGGAGAGCGGCACGGAGAGCCGCCCTCCTCGCCCCGGAGGGTCTCGACATCAACAAACCATTGAACTTCCACGATGAGGAAACTAGTATCCACCGATCAGTGGCGTTCGGCCGCTCCCCGAGCGCTCCCCGCCGTACCCGGGTCTCCTGGCCCCCGGTGCCAGGCTCGCTGAAGGAAGTGACCGCTCATGTCCGCACCCGTGCCGTCCCCGGCGGCCGTCGTCGACGCCGGACCCCTGCCCCGGCAGGAGGAGGTCCTCACCGACGCGGCCCTGGCCTTCGTGGCCGAACTGCACCGCCGGTTCACGCCGCGCCGTGACGAACTCCTCGCCCGCCGTGCGGAGCGCCGCGCCGAGATCGCCCGCACCTGCACGCTCGACTTCCTCCCGGAGACCGCCGCGATCCGCGCCGACGACTCCTGGACAGTGGCCCCCGCACCCGCCGCGCTGGAGGACCGCCGCGTCGAGATCACCGGCCCCACCGACCGCAGGATGACCGTCAACGCCCTCAACTCGGGCGCGCGGGTCTGGCTCGCGGACTTCGAGGACGCCTCCGCGCCCACCTGGGAGAACGTCGTCGGCGGCCAGCTCAACCTGATCGACGCGTACCGCCGGAACATCGACTTCACCGACCCGGCGTCCGGCAAGTCGTACGCCCTGCGCCCCGACGGGGAGCTGGCGACCGTCGTCATGCGGCCGCGCGGCTGGCACCTCGACGAGCGGCACCTGCGGGTCGACGGCCGGGCGGTCCCCGGCGCCCTCGTCGACTTCGGCCTGTACTTCTTCCACAACGCCCGGCGGCTGCTCGACCTCGGCAGGGGACCGTACTTCTACCTCCCGAAGACCGAGTCGCACCTCGAAGCCCGCCTGTGGAACGACGTGTTCGTGTTCGCGCAGGACCACGTCGGCATCCCTCGGGGCACCGTGCGCGCGACCGTCCTCATCGAGACGATCACCGCCGCGTACGAGATGGAGGAGATCCTCTACGAACTCCGCGACCACGCCTCGGGGTTGAACGCGGGCCGCTGGGACTACCTGTTCTCCATCGTGAAGAACTTCCGGGACGGCGGCGCCAGGTTCGTGCTGCCGGACCGCAACGCCGTCACGATGACCGCCCCGTTCATGCGGGCCTACACCGAACTCCTCGTGCGCACCTGCCACAAGCGCGGCGCCCACGCCATCGGCGGGATGGCGGCCTTCATCCCGTCCCGCCGGGACCCCGAGGTCAACAAGGTCGCCTTCGAGAAGGTCCGGGCCGACAAGGACCGGGAGGCGAACGACGGTTTCGACGGCTCCTGGGTCGCCCACCCCGACCTGGTGCCGATCGCCATGGAGTCCTTCGACCGGGTGCTCGGCGACCGGCCCCACCAGAAGGACCGGCTGCGCGAGGACGTCCGTGTCGAGGCGGCCGACCTGATCGCCGTCGACTCGCTGGAGGCGCGCCCGACGTACACCGGTCTCGTCAACGCCGTGCAGGTCGGCATCCGTTACATCGAGGCGTGGCTGCGCGGGCTGGGCGCGGTCGCCATCTTCAACCTGATGGAGGACGCGGCCACGGCCGAGATCTCCCGCTCGCAGATCTGGCAGTGGATCAACGCGGGCGTCGAGGTCGAGCGCGACGGCACGACGGTGCGGGTGACACCGGAGCTGACCCGCGAGGTCGCCGCCGCCGAACTGGCCTCGATCCGCGCCGACATCGGCGAGGAGGCCTTCGCGGCCGGCCACTGGCGGCAGGCCCACGACCTGCTGCTGACGGTCGCCCTGGACGAGGACTACGCCGACTTCCTCACCCTGCCGGCCTACGAGCAGCTGGAGGGCTGACGCCCCCGACGGCTCATTCCGCCCTGTCCGGCATGTCCGGCCTATCCGAGTGGCCCAGGGACCGTCCCGGGGCCACCCGGTCGCGGACGAGCCGCTTGACCGCGGTGGGCTCCGGGAAACCCTGCTCGCGGCGGTCCCAGACGACCTCGTCGCCGACCCGGACGACGAAGACCCCGCCCGTGCCCGGCCTGAGGGCCAGCTCGGTCAGCTCCGCCTCGAAGGTGGTGAGCAGCTCCTGCGCCAGCCAGGCCGCGCGGGGCAGCCAGCGGCACTGGGTGCAGTACTCGATCTCGATCCGCCGCGGGTCGCTCCCCTCGGGCCGTGTGCCCGCCATCCGTGTGTCCGTCATCCGAGGTGAACCGACCAATCCTGTTCCGCGGCCGGCTTGCCGTGCAGGTCGGGGACCCGCTTGAGCCAGTCCGGCCGTCCTTGCCGTGTCCTCGCCGCCCGCCGGGCCTCCTCGGCGGCGAGTTCGTCCCCGGTGGGGAAGTCCGTGGGCAGCCACGCCGCGGAGGCCCGTGCGCGCGCGTGGAGGTGGTTCACGTACGCCGTCCTGGCCTCGTCGGCGGTCGCGAAGGCCGGCTCGTCCAGGAGCCAGGCGTCCGGGACCTCGGCCACGATCCGCCGCAGCAGTTCCTCGGTCACCTTCGGCGCCAGTTCGGCGTCGGCGGTCCGGACGTCGGGCGCGTAGCGGCCGAGGGCGTGGTGGCGGAAGTCGTACCTCTTCGCCGGGTCGGAGCCGTCCCAGCGGTGGTGGAAGACGAGGGCGGCCCCGTGGTCGATCAGCCACAGGCGCGGCGGCACGGTGCCGAGCGTGGGCCACACCATCAGGTTGGAGCTGTGCACGGTCCGGTCGACGTTGACCGTGAGGGCGTCGAGCCAGACGATCCGGCCGGCCTCCAGGGAGTCCACGGGGAACACCTCGGCGACGTCCGGGGTGAAGTCCCGCGCGCCCGGCAGGTGGTCCATGCCGAGGTTGAGGCCGTGGCTGGCGGCGTGCAGGTCTCGTACCTCCTGGTGGGGCTCGCCGCCCGCGATCGCCGGGTCGAAGTGGACCAGGACCAGTTCCGGGAAACGCAGCCCGAGCGCCCGCGCCAGCTCCCCCACGACCACCTCGGCGACCAGCGCCTTGCGGCCCTGCGCGGAGCCGGTGAACTTCACGACGTAGGTCCCCAGGTCGTCGGCCTCGACGACGCCGGGGACGGAGCCGCCGGAGTGGAGGGGTTCGACGTAGCGGGTCGCGGTGACCTCTCTCAGCATCGTCCGAGGCTCCGCGGCTCTTCGACCGGCATTCTCGTCTTCCTGTCTCGCAGCGGTCCGTCCATGGCGGTGCGGCCCTTGCTTCCCCTCGGGCGTGAGGCGAGCACGATAACCAAGCGTGACACAGACTTCCTCCCGTCGTCCTCCGCCCCCGGCCGGAGGGCGAAGGACATCCGGCGTGCCTGCCGCGCAGGCCGCAGCGGCAGGCCGGGGCCGGCCCCGGCGTCGTCGTCGCCCGGGCCGCCGACGCGCCGCCCCCGCTCGACGCCCTGCGGATCGGCGGTCTGCTCTTCCGGAACGGTCCCGACGACGGTGCCGTCTCCCACACCGGCATCTACCTGGGCGTCGACCAGCACGGCGAGCGCCGCTTCGTCTCCAGCCGCAAGACACCGAACGGGCCGACCATGGCCGGCGTCGGCGGCAGGTCGATCATCGACGGCACGCCGAGCGACCTCCACACGGACAAGCTGCGGGTGATCCGACGCCTCTGATCCCCGCGCCGCCTCGGCGTCGCGCACCGGCGGCACCCGCGAAGGGACGTCACGCCTCCGTCGCGAACTCCACGAACCGCACCCACCCCCCACGGCCGACGGCGAAATGCGGGCGCGTGACGTCCTTGGAGTCCCCTACGCACACGGCCACGCCACGTCGGGCATCCGCCGCCCCAACTCCACCGACTCCATCGTGTGCCTGGAGAAACTCACCAGGCTCGCGAACTCGGTTCTGCTGTACCCCGCGTGCTCGCGCAGTGCCTGCATGACCGCCCCGAACGTCCGCAGGCTGTCCGAGGGACCGGGTTCCCGGTCCGCCTCGCCGCCCGGCACACCCTCGTCCTCCACCACGCCGCCGTCGGTCATCCGCGGCCACCTCCGGTTCCCTGCGCGCACTGTTCGCCGTCCCACATCCGACGAAACTCAACGTGACGCACGAACCGTCGCACCGTCCACGGAATGCGCCCGTACGCTCACGCAACGTACGGCCTGTGTGCCATGAGTTGCGGACGGCCACGGTCCGCACAGCCTCGCCCACGGAACTCCCCGGAACTCCATGGAGCTTTTCGGCCCCGCAGCCGGTGAAGCACCCAGCCTTCCCGCTGTGGGCCGTGTGGCCGGGGTTGATGGGGCCGAGCGGCCCATGCCTCGGGGGTCACAAGCCCCAGGTCTTCCCGTGCGGGTAAGCCTAGCCTCACCTTTGTCGGCGATCGATTGCCGGGCGGACGTGCCCGGCGCGACGGGGTGGAGACGCACATGAGGCGCACGGACGGAGTGTTCGACGAAGCGGACGGTCCGGGGGTCTCCGTCGTCGACGCCCTGCCGCGCTCCCTGGCGGACCTGGCGCCCGGCGCCCGCGCCTCGGTGACCGGAGTCGTCGCCGACGGTGAGCCCACCGTGGTCCGCCGACTGCACGACCTCGGATTCACCCCGGGCGCGGTGGTGGAGGTGGTGCGCCGGGCGCCGCTGCGCGACCCGGTCCTCTACCGGGTCAAGGACTACGAGGTGTGTCTGCGCCGGGCGCAGGCCGCGTACGTGCACATCGTCGAGGCGCAGCGGTGAGCGCGGACTGCCACGCCCGAGAGGGCGCGGACGTGACCCCGGCCGGGGCGCCGCGGATCGCCCTGGTCGGTGCTCCCAACTCGGGCAAGACCAGTGTCTTCAACGGCCTGACGGGCCTGCGTGCCAAGACCGGCAACTACCCCGGGGTGACGGTGTCCCGGTTCGTCGGGACCTCCCGTACGGGCCCGCACCGGCACGTGATCGAGGATCTGCCGGGCACCTACGGCCTGGAGCCGGTCAGCCCGGACGAGCGGATCACCGTCGATGTGCTGGACGGCCGGCTGGAGGGCGCGGAGCGGCCGGACGCGCTGCTGGTCGTGGCGGACGCCACCACGCTGCGGCGTTCCCTGGGGTTCGTCGCCCAGGTCCTGGCCCGCGGACTGCCGACCTGTGTGGTGGTGACCTTCACCGACGAACTGGCCCGCCGTCAGGGCCGCCTGGACCTCGACGCGTTCGCCCGGGCGCTCGGCGTGCCGGCCCTGCCCGTGATCGGCCACCGCGGTCACGGCATCGCGCGGTTGCGCGAGCTGCTCACCACCTGGCGCGCCTGGCCGGTTCCGGCCGTGGCACCGCCCGTGGACCCGGCGGAGCGGGACGCCTGGACGGAATCGGTCCTGGCCCATGCCGGCTACCGGCCCCCCGAGCGTCACCGGATCACCCAGCGCGTCGACGCAGTGCTGTTGCATCCGGTCTGGGGCACGGCGGTGTTCTTCGCGGTGATGGCACTGTTCTTCCAGACCGTCTTCACCCTGGCCGCCTCGCTGCAGGACCGGGTGGCGGCCCTGTTCGCGTGGCTGTCGGCCCAGGTGGACGACCATGTCGGCAATCCGTGGCTGTCCGGACTCCTGGGGGACGCCCTGATCGGCGGGGTCGGTGGCGTGCTGGTGTTCGTCCCGCAGATCGTGCTGCTGTTCCTGCTCCTGGCCCTGCTGGAGGGAGTGGGGTACATGGCGCGGGCGGCGTTCCTGATGGACCGGGTGATGGCCCGCTTCGGCCTGGAGGGCCGGGCCTTCGTGGCGCTGCTGTCCTCGTTCGCCTGCGCGATCCCCGGCATCATGGCCACGCGCACCCTGCCCTCGGCCAAGGACCGCCTGGCCACCATGATGGCCGCGCCCCTGATGACCTGCTCGGCGCGGCTTCCGGTCTACGTGCTGCTCATCGGCCTGCTGGTGGACCCGTCCGCGAAGGCCGGACCGTTCGGCGCGCAGGGCCTGGTCATGTTCGGTCTGTACCTGCTCGGCGCCGTGTCGGCGGTGCTGGCCGCCTGGGCGTTCAAGAAGCTCGGAGACCGTCACGGCCGACCGGTGCCGTTCTTCATGGAGCTGCCGCCCTACCGGTTGCCCGCCCCGCGTGCGGTGCTGGTGGCGATGTGGTCCTCCGCACGTGCCTTCCTGCGCAAGTGCTCGACCGTCATCGTCGCCACCAGCATCGTCCTGTGGCTGCTGCTGAACCTGCCGCTGCACACGGCCGCGCAGATGCAGGCGGCGGGCGTGGACACCACCAGCCCCACGGCCGTCTCCGCCTACACCGTCGACCACAGCTACGCCGCCGGCCTGGGCCGGGCGGTGGCCCCCGTCTTCGACCCGCTGGGCTTCGACTGGCGCATCAACGTCGGCGTCCTGTCCGCCCAGGCAGCCCGCGAGACCTTCGTCGCCACCCTCGGCCAGGTCGCCGCCGCCGAGGACCCCGAACAGCCGGCACAGGCCCTACGGGCCATGACCTACTCCGACGGGCCCCGCGCCGGACAACCGGTGTTCACCGCGCCCACCATCGCCGCGCTGCTGGTCTACTTCGTCTACGCGCTGCAGTGCATGGCCACCGTGGCGGTTCTGCGCCGGGAGACCGGCACCTGGAGATGGCCGGCCACCGCCTTCGCGTATCTGACCGCGCTGGCCTGGCTGATGGCCTACCTGGCGCGGACGGTCACCGTCCTGCTGGGCGGGTGACCCGAACCGTGATCCCCCTGCACCCGCAACGAGTGCCCGGCCGGTCCGACCGGCTGCGCTGGATCATCCCCGCCGGAATCCTCACCGGCACCGGCCCGCTCGCCGAGGTACCCGAACCGCTGGCCGCGCTGATGGCGGACGGCACCCTCGCGGAGATCGCCCTGGAGGGCGAGGCCGTCGTCACCCGCCTCGGTGCGGGCCGCACCTGGTCCCGGGAGGGCGCCAGGGTCCGCAGCGTGCTGCACACCGCTCTCGGCGACCCCTCCGGATGGGTCCCGGCCCGCGGCAGCACCCCCTGCGACGACGACGCGCTGCTGTACGGCGTGGTACGCGAGGTGCTCGCCGGGGAGGTGGGTGACTTCGTCCGGTCCCACGGCGGCAGCATCGGCCTTGTCGGCGTACGCGACGGCATCGTCACCGTCCGCCTCGGAGGCGCCTGCCACGGCTGCCCCGCCTCGTGGTTCACGCTGCACCAGCGCCTGGAGCGTCAACTGCGGCGGCGCCATCCCGGTCTGCGCGAGGTCCGCAACGCCGCCTTTCCGACAAGTCTGTTCGGCCGACCGCACGACTCCCCCGAGACGCCCTCCTGACCACCCCGGCCCCACCGCACGCCTGCGTGAACCGGCCGGCGGGCTGACGGTGAGCAACGATCCGGCCGCCTCCCCGACCGCGTTCCCCTTCAGGGTCGCCGACCTGCCCGGCACCCCGGCCGACCCCGAAGTCGGCGACGCCAGCGCCCGCGTCCGCGACCTCGGCTGTCCACGTACGCCCTACCGCACCCCTCGTGGCGCCATCGGCTACCGCTGCCCGGCGGAGCCTCGTGCGGCGTACGTCCGCAAGAGCGGGGACGCCGGGCGGACCGAGGGGCGGCGGTGTCCGTGCAACGGGCTGCCGGCCGCCGTCGGGTTCGGACGGCGCCGCCCGCGGGGCGTGGTCGAGCCGCCCGTCGTCACCATCGGCCAGGATCCGGACTTCCTGCGGCACATCGCCCCGGACGGCAGGCCGTACAGGGCCGAGACGGTGGTGCGGTGGCTCTCCTCGGGACCGACCGAGGCCGCCGGCTCCCGCGCGTGAGCCACCCGGCCGGGGGCGACGCGGCCTGCTCCTCTCCCGTCCCTCGTCCCCCGTCCCCCGTCCCCCGTCTCCCGTCTCCCGTCTCCCGGGGACCGTCGCCGCCGGGTGCGGCACACCCGGGCGGGGTGGCCGGGCGGGGTGGGCGGGCAGGGCGGCCCGGCGGCGGATCGTGGCGGACGCAGCCGTCGGGCACATCCGCGTCGGTGAGCCCGGCCACCGTGGGCCGGATCGTCACCGCCCCGGGGGTGCGGCGGCCGGTCAGCGCACGCGGAAGACGCCGTGTGCGCCGCGTTCCGCGTCGGTCATGACGTGCGTGACGAAGGGGTAGTCGCCCGCTTCGGGGAAGGACAGCTCGACGAATCCGCCCGACGCGGGAGCGAGATCGAGGACCTGTGCCCCACCGCGCTCGGAGTCTCCCGGTCCCAGATCGTAGGCGCCCTCGCGGAAGACGGTGTCGAACTGACCGCCCACGACGTGGAAGGCGCTGGACACGTTCGGTCCCGCCGCCAGGACCCAGATCCGCACGCGTTCACCGGTCCTCGCCGTCAGCGGGTCGTGGTCGTACTGGTTGGCGTACCCGTTGAAGGCGACCATGTCGGGCTCCTTGGCGTTCACCTTGTCCGCGTCGGCCGTCCCGTTCTGCTCGCCCAGGTAGAACTCGGACTGGACCAGCACGTACTCGCGGTCCGCCTCCGGCAGGCCGGGCGGGTCGATGATCACCGTGCCGAACATGCCGTTGGCGATGTGCAGGGACATCGGCATGGTCGAGCAGTGGTACATCCACACCCCGCTGCGGGTGGCCTTGAACCGGTACGTCAGCGACCGGCCGGGCTGGATGGTGCGCATCGGCCGGTCCGGCGCCAGCGCTCCGGCGTGGAAGTCGACCGAGTGACCGATCGTCCCGTCGTTGACGAGGGTGATCTCGAAGGTGTCACCGACGCGGCCGCGCAGTACGGGGCCGGGCGCCGTCCCGTCGAAGGTCCACAGCGTCTGCCGCACGCCGGGCGCGACCTCGGTCTCCGCCTCCTCGACGGTGAAGGTCCGCCGGTGCAGCCGGGGGCCGGATCCGTCTGCCGCGGGCGGCAGTTCGGCGTCGCGGGCGGCGAAGCCCTCGGCGGGCCCGGCCATCGGGTCGAACGCTTCCGCGGCGGACTCGCCCGTCCCCTCGGACGCTCCCCCGCCGTGGTCGTGCGTGGTGCCGCCGCCTTCCCCGGAGCCGGTGCCGCCGCCTCCGTCGCTGCCGCCGGCCTCGTCGGACGCCCGGGCGCCCGTGACCCGTACCGCGAGGACCATGCCCGTCTGGCGGTGCCCGACCACCGAGCACCAGCCCGAGAGGTCCCGGCCGACGACTCCCGCGTCCAGGGTGTCCCGTTCCCCGGGGCTGAGTCGGTCGGTGCGGGCCCCGGTCTCCAGCACCAGGTCGTGCGTGTCGGTGCCGGTGTTGTGCAGCCGGACCACCAGGCGGTTCCCCGCGGGCACGTCGACGGCGGAAGGGGAGAACCGCATGCCGCGGATCGTCACGTCGGCGGTGGTGGTGCGGCCGGTCGGCCGCACCTCGCCGACGCCGTCCGCGGTCGTGGCGGCGGACCGGCCCGCGGCGGGCAGCGAACGCACGTCCACCGCCCCGCCCGCCGCGACGGCCAGCACCACGACCGCGAGCCCGAGGGCCGCGCCGCCGAGCACACGGTGCGGCGCCGCCGACACCTCGGCGGACGCCGGGGCCGGGGCGGACGCCGGGGCCGGGGCCGGGGCGGACGCCGGGGCCGTGTCCCCGCGTGCCGCCCTGCGGCGGTTCCGCACGCCGCGGACGACCGTGAGCACGAGCAGGACGAGGAAGTACAGCAGCATCCCCAGCAGCAGCGACGAGCACGCCACCCGGACCGTGGACGGCACCGGGAGCACGCAGAGCAGCAGTGCGGCGTTGGTGACGGCCAGCCGGGCGGGCCAGGCCCGTTCGAGTCCCGCGGTGGCGGCGCGTACGGCCGCGGGGCCGCCGCCCAGGACCACAGGCACGAGGAAGCTGAGCGCCCCGAGCAGCACCTGGGCGATCCAGCCGGCGGCGAGCGGCGCGGTCAGCAGGGACACGCGCTCCGCCACCGTCGTCCAGGACGTCGTGGACACGAGGATGCCGGCCAGGGCCGTCAGCGATCCGGCGAGCCACAGGCAGCCCGCGGCCACCGCCCATGCGGCGAAGGAGCGCGGCGTCTTCGCGCGGGCCTCGCGCAGCCAGGGCCTGCCCGCGACCACGAGCCCGGCGGCGTAGCCGGCCACGCCGGGGGCGGCCAGGGGCGGAGGGGCGAGCAGTGCGGCGGCGACGGCCGCGGCGAGTCCGGCGAGCAGGACGGGGAGGGCGGTGCGCCCCGCGCGTTCCGCGCCGTCCGCCACCCGGGTGCGCAGCATCGTCGGCCACAGGGTGACGAGCGTTCCGGCGACGGTGAGGCCGACCCAGCCGAGCAGGTTGATCATCTCGTGCGCGATCAGCAGCCGGTCGGAGAGATCACCGGCGAGATCGCCGCGGGCCATGACGACACCGAGCGCGGCACCCGTCGGCAGCAGGGCGGAAGCGGCGATGTAGTAGCGCACGGTCATGGAGAACCTGCCGGGCAGGGCCCTGCGCAGGAGCCGGACCAGCCACACGGCGTGGGCGACGACCGCGGCCGCGACGAGGCCCGCGCCGACGAGGACGACGTGCCACCGCCCGACGAGCATACCGACCGTCACGGTGACGGCTCCGGCGTTCAGGCAGAGCAGCCGCAGCGCCGCGGGGGCGCTCCGGTTCGCCTCGGGCAGCCGGAGCACGGACGCGGCGAAGTGCCCCGACCAGATGACGACCGCGTTGGTGACCGCCCCGAGCAGCAGCACGTGGACGAGCAGCCAGGAGGAGTGCGGCAGGAAGTGATGGGCGGACGCGGCCGCGGCGAACAGAGCGAGCCAGGCGAACACGATCGTGTTCACGCCGAGGTGCCAGAGGGCGCGCGGTGATCGTCCCGGCGGCCGCGGGGCGGGTCCGCTCGCCGTAGGGGGAGACAGGTGCGTGGTCACCGGGGGTTCCTCGGGTCGGCGGAGGCGGAGGCGGTGGCCGCGCCGGTGTCGGCGGGCCTGGGCGTGATGGTGGCCGCACCGGGATCGGCACCCCTCGGCGGGGCAACCACCGCGCCGGGATCGGCGCCCCTGGGCGGGACGCTGGCCGGACCGGGATCGGCGGACCTGGGCCGGACGGCCACCACGCCGGGATCCGCGCTCCTGCGCGAGCCGGTGGTCCGTGCCGCTGCGGACGCGCGCCGGGTGGCGGTCACCGACGTGGTCGCCGCCGTCAGGACGAACAGCAGGACGGCGGCGATGTTGAGCGCCCCGCCGACCTGCCACGCCTCTCTGACCTCGCGGAGATCACCGATCACCACGCGCAGGGCGAGGGAGAGGTGCAGCAGCCAGGCCGCCACCGCGAGCGCCGGGTGGTACGGCAGGGGGCGGCGCAGCACGGCCGGCAGGATCACCGGGGCGTGCGCCATGATCATCGACATGACGAAGCCCAGGAAGACGGCGTGCACCAGCGCGTCGTAGCGGGTGCCGTCGGTGACCGGTCCGGCCAGCAGCCACAGGGTGCCGGCCAGGCCCAGCCACGTGTACCCGGCGAGCAGGCACGCCGCGGTGAAGCGGGGCAGACCGGTGGAGCGCAGCAGACGACGGGCGACGTCGTGCACGACGAGCCAGGAGACCAGCGCGAGCAGGCCGGCACCGAGGAGCAGGCTGCCCGTCGCGGGCCACATGAGGGTGGTGACGACGCCGGTGACGACGGCAGCGACACAGCCCAGGAAGGTCTGCTCCGCCGACGGCGTCAGGGCTCCCACCCGCGCCAGTTCCAGCCGTTCACCCGCGATGGTCAGGACGAGGAACGCGACCAGCCAGGGCAGCATCCGCGGAACGTCGAGGCCGCCCAGCCACAGCAGTGCCGCGCCGAGCGCCGACACGGCGCCCGCGGCCTGCGCGAGCAGGGAGGCACTCGGCTGCCGGCGCCAGAAGCGGATGTACAGGACGATCAGGGCGGCGGAACCGGCGACGAGCAGCAGCCGCGGGACGACCAGGTCGACCGGGGTGAGCAGGAACAGGCCCCCGGCGCCGAGGCCGGCGGGGGCGAGGTACGGCCAGCGGCCGCCCAGGGCGACCGCGCGTTCCAGCGCCACCAGCGTGCCGGCGAAGCCGAGCACCAGCAGCACGCCGTGGACCTTCGGCAGCCGGTCGCCGGTCACCGGGGCGGGCAGTCCGAGCAGGACGAGGGCGGCGTCGAGGCCGGCGAGCAGACAGAGACCGGCGGCCAGCAGCAGGGGCGCCCGGCGGGCGCCCGCGCGCCGGGCGGCGGAGGTCGGGACTGCAGGGCTCGGAGCGGCAGGGGTCGGGGCGGCAGGGGTCGGGGCGCCGGAGGTCACCGGTTCTCCTCGGGGGTGGTGGGCCGGTGGGGGTGCTGCGCGGCGTCCGGGTCCCCCGGGGCGGTGCCCGTGTCCAAGTGGAGACGGCAGGCGTCGGGTTCGGCGAACGGAAGCAGTTCGACGTCCTGGGGCGTCCCGCTCAGGGCGTCGAGGCCGGCCCGGGCCAGCCCTTCGTGAACGCCGCAGATGACGCCGGGGTGTTGGCGGGCCGCCTCGACGAAGGGGCAGCGGCGCAGCCGGACCCGGCGCGCCCGGGCGTCCGCCTCCGGTGCGAAACCGATCTCCGCGAGAAGGTGCAGCAGCCGTGTCCGCGCTTCTTCGGGATCCGCCGTCGGCTCCTGCCCGGCGGTCAGGACGCGTCCCCACTCCTCGCCCGCGGCGAGGGCGTCCGCCCGCGGATCGGCGCTGGAGCGGGCGATCTGGGCGGCGAGTACGGCGGCGAGCCCGGCGTACTCCCGTGCGGGGGACCCCTGCGGCGGACGTGCCCGGTAGCGCCAGGCGGGACGGCCGCGCCCCGAGGGTGCGGACCGTTCGCGTACGGCGAGACCGTCGTCCACCAGGGCGTCCAGGTGCTCGCGGACGGTGTTGGCGTGCAGCGCGCACACCTGCGCGAGCGCCGTCACGGTCACGGGGGCGGCCTGGCCGCGCAGGTGCTGAAGGACTCCGCGGCGCTGCCGGGAGAGTGGCAGACGGTTCGATCCGCTGCCGGGGAGCGGGCCGTTATTTTCCACGGACATGTCCGTACTATATCGACTGCCGGAACGCCGAGCCCTCACGAGTGCCTCACGGGCACCTCACGAGTGCCTCACGTGCACCCCGTCCATCACATCGGCCCAGCACGCGGTGGCCGCCGAAGCCGTCAGCCGTCAGCCGTCAGGCGTCAGGCGTCAGGCGTCAGGCGTCAGGCGTCAGGCGTCAGGCGTCAGGGCATCGAAACCGTCGAGGCGTCGAAACCGTCGCGGCGCACCCCGCGCGGCACATCGGCCGGCGCGCGGTTCAGATCATGCGCGGGCCAGCGGGTTGGGCAACGGCAGGTAGCGGGCGTCGGCGCCGTCCGCGTCCGTCCAGCGCAGCAGCAGGTTGGTCTTGCCGGGCAGGGTGGGCGCCGCGAGGAGGGCGCGTACCTCGGGGAGGTCGTGGCGGGCCAGCTCGCGGCGGGCGGCGGGCCAGGGGTCGAAGCCGGGGTGGTGTTCGGCCAGGGCGGCGGCGACCTCGGTGAGGTGGTTGACGACCAGGCAGTACACGAGCCGCTCCCAGCCGGCGGCCCGCTCGACGTCGGGCAGCAGCTTGACGCCCTCGGCGTCCCGGAACAGGGCCTGTACCGGCAGTCCGGTGGCGTCGACGGCGACGAGGGTGTTCTGGAGGTGGGCCTCCAGGACGACGCCGTGGTCGGCGAAGGCGGCGAGCGCCGGGGGGACGACCGCGCGCAGGTACGCCTCCCACCAGAGCGCCGGGTCGGCCGTGGCGGCGAGCGGGCTGCCCTCGAAGCCCTCCACGAGACCGGCGGCGAGGAGCGGGGTCGCGCCGGGCGTCACGTGCGCGTGCAGCCCGTCGCGGACCAGCACGGCGAGTTCCTCGAAGGCGAAGCCGGCGGTGCGGTACCCACGGTCGCTGAGCCAGGCCGCGGGGCCGCGGGCCGCCTCGAAGGCCTTGCCGACGGCCGCGTCGGTCCGGCGCAGCCCCAGCAGGTCGTGCCGCCAGAGCCGGCGGACGTCGTTGGTGATGCGCACGTCGAGGCTGACCTTCAGGAACAGGTCCCGCCCGGGTGCGTACAGGGTGCGCACGGCGGCGGTGGGCCACACGTCGAAGGCGGTGGTGCCGAGCCGGATCAGACGGCCGTCGGCGAAGGCGGGGGCCAACGCGGTACGGGCGAGGTCCAGCTGCCAGGGGTGGGCGGGCAGCAGCCGGTAGCCGGGCGGGGCCTCGCCGAGGGCGTCCAGCGCGGTGGTGTCGCCCTCCTCCACCACCGTGTCCTCGCGCAGCGCCAGCAGCACCAGCGGGAAGCGGGCGTACGCCTCGGGCGCGTACGGCAGCCAGCTCTCGGGTGGGCCGCCGCCGCGCGTCTTGGGGGCGGGGTGGTGCGGATGGCCGGTGAGGAGGGACTGCTCGGAGCGCAGGTAGGGGTCCTCGGGCGGGGTGGCACGCGCGCGTGCGGCGAGGAGCGCGGCGACGGCGTCCCTGCTGTCCAGCATCTCGGCGGGCAGCCCGGGGTTGGCCAGGCCGGTGCGGTGGCGCAGTTCCGTGCCGGCCAGGTCGACCAGGCCGCGGTGGTCGAGCCGGTGCCAGGCGCCGTCCGCGCGCACCTCGGGTTCGACGGGCCGCCGGGTGCCGCGCACCCGCAGCAGGCGGCCGGAGGGCAGCCGGTACACCTGCCGTACGCCGTCCCCGGACCGCGGTTCGGCCACCTCCCGCAGCAGACAGTTCAGCAGCGGCGCGGCCGCGAGGGCGTCGGCCCGGACGGCGAAGGCATCCGGGCCGACGGGTTCGGCGCCCCGTCCGGCGGCGTCCACGCCCCGGCCGGCAGCACCGGAGCCGGACGCGGCGGCACCGGTTCCCCGTCCGGTGGCACCGGAGTCCGGTCCGGCAGCACCGACACCCCGTCCGGTGCCGTCGACACCCGGTCCCGCGACACCGACACCCCGTCCGATGCCGTCGACACCCGGTCCCGCGGCGTCGGCGGCCAAGGCGGGCTCTGCGAGCGCCGCGGGGTCGGCGGGGTCGGCGGGGTCGGCGGGCGGGGGGATGAGGTCCACGCGTTCCACTGGTTCCTTACGGTTCTTTCGGGCGGAGACGATCAGTATCGCCGGGGTCACGACCCGTCCGTGACGTCCTGCTCGTGCCCGACCTGTACCGACCTGTACCCGACCCGTACCCGAGGAGCCCGCCCGTGCACCGTCCCCCCACCGCCGAGGCCGAGTTGGCCGCCGGTCTCGCCGCCGTGCGCCCCGCGCTCGGTGCGCGGTTCGCGGCCGAGCTGCCCGGCGCCCGCGCGGCCGTGCTGACCCGCCTGTGGCGGGCGCTCGCGCACGAGCCGCTGCCGTGGGTCGTGCGCCGGGAGCCGTCCCGGGACGGCCTGACGCTGCGCCTCGCCGACGGCCGCCGCCTGCACGGCCCGCGCTCCGACCCGTACGCGACCGTGGACCGGGTGACGGCCGTCGACCTGGAAGGGACGGCGTACGACGATCCCGCGCGGCTGACGACGGCCCTCGCCGTGCCGCACGGCGAGGGCCTCGCCACCGAGCTGGCGGACAGTACGGCGTCGTTGGCGTTGTCCCGGGCCGGTCAGGAGCCCACCGTCCGGAAGCCGGGGAGGCGCCGCCCGCACGAGTGGCCCGCGCACGACTGGGAGTGGGAGCAGCGGGTGGTCGACGGACACCCGTACCACCCCAACTGCCGTTCGCGGCCGGGCTTCTCGGTGGCCGAGCAGCTGGCGTACGGGCCGGAGCACCGGCCGCCGCCGGTGCGGCTGGGGTTGTTGCCGGTCCCGGCCGGCGAGTGTCTCGTGTCGGGCGGGTGGCCCGCCGGACTGCGGGACGGCGGACGACTGCTGATCCCCGTGCATCCCTGGCAGGCGGCGCACGTGCTGAAGCGGTCGTGCGCGGAGGGCGTCGCCGCGCATCCGCTGATGTCGCTGCGCACGCTCGCGGTGCCGGGCGGACCGCACGTGAAGACGGCGCTGAGCGCCCGGCTGACGTCGTCGGTGCGGGACATCTCGGTGGGTTCGGTCGCCGCCTCGGCGGCCCTGTCGGCGTTCGCGCAGGGCCTGGCGGAACGCACGGACGGCCTGCTGCACATGACCCGCTCGCTCGGGGCGGTCACCGCGAACTCCCCGGACCTGGCAGCGGTGTTGCGGGAGTCGCCCGGCGTGTACGCCGGGCCGGGCGAGCACGTCGTCCCGGTGGCCGCCCTCGCCACCACCGGACTGCCGTCCTCGCCCGCCTGGTCGGCACAGTTCGCCCGGCTCGCCCTGACCGTGGGGCTGCGGCTGCTGGAGCAGGGCGTGGCCCTGGAGGCGCACGGGCAGAACCTGCTGGTGGTGCTGTCGGCGTCGGGGGCGCCGGTGCGGCTGGTCTACCGGGACCTGGCCGACATCCGGGTCAGCCCGGCGCGGCTGGCCCGGCACGGCGTGGCGGCGCCGGAGCTGCCGGCCCGGATCCTGACGGACGACGTGCCGGCCCTGCGCCGCAAACTGTTCGGCTCGCTGGTCGCGGGCGCGCTGGCGGCCACCGTGGGCAGCGGGGAGGCGCTGGGCGCGGCGCTGGCGGCGGCCGTGCCGCAGGTGCCGGACACGGTGGACCTGCGGGCGCTGTGCGAGGAGTCGGTGCCGGTGAAGGCGCTGACGCTGATGCGGCTGTCGCCGGACGTGTCCGGGGACCAGTGGGCGCGGCTGCCCAATCCGCTCGCGGGTCACGAGTTCTGATCCCGTTTTGAAGCGGGACACCTCTGATCAATAGGATCCGCCGATGATCAGAACACAACGGCTGGCGGCGGGCGTCTGCGCCCTGCTCGCCGCGCTCGCGGCCGGGCTCGCCTTCCCGGCCGGGGCGGTGGCCGACGAGACCACAGCCAATGCGCCCAAGGTCGACCTGGTTCTCGACGTCAGCGGCTCCATGCGGGCGAAGGACATCGACGGCGGCTCGCGGATGGCCGCGGCCAAGCAGGCGTTCAACGAGGTGCTGGACGCGACCCCCGAGGAGGTCCGGCTCGGCATCCGCACCCTCGGGGCCAACTACCCCGGCGACGACCGCAAGACCGGCTGCAAGGACACCGCGCAGCTCTACCCGGTGGGACCGCTGGACCGCACCGAGGCCAAGGCCGCGGTGGCCACGCTCACGCCCACCGGCTGGACACCGATCGGCCCGGCCCTGCTGCAGGCGGCGGAGGACCTCGACGGGGGCACCGGCTCCAAGCGCATCGTGCTGATCAGTGACGGCGAGGACACCTGCGCCCCGCTCGACCCGTGCGAGGTGGCCCGCGAGATAGCGGCCAAGGGCATCGGCCTGACCATCGACACCCTCGGCCTGGTGCCGAACGTGAAGATGCGCCGGCAGCTCAGCTGCATCGCCGAGGCCACCGGCGGCAGCTACACCTCGATCGAGCACACCGACGAACTCACCGACCGCGTCAACCAGTTGGTGGACCGGGCGGCGGACCCCGTGGTGACGCCGGTCGCCACGCAGGGCGCGGAGTCCTGCGCGAAGGCGCCGACGCTGAAGTCGGGCCTGTACACGGACCGCGAGGAGTTCGGCCAGGAGCGCTGGTACCGCGTGGACCTGGACCCGGGCAAGGAGCTGCGGGCCTCGGTGAGCGTGTCCGCGGACCGGGCGATGAACCCCGACCACGGGGTGCTGCTGCGGGCGGTCACGGTGCACGGCCGGGAGATCGTGCGCGGTGAGGCGGCGGGCAACGGCCGCACCGACGTCATCTCGACCGGTCTGCGCTACCCGAAGGCGGAGAGCGACGACGACGAGGCGCCGGCCGAGACGGTGTGCGTGCAGGTGACCAACTCCTACTCGGCGGCCGCCGGTGTGGAGACCACGCCGGGCATGCCGCTGGAGCTGACCGTGGACGTGGTCGACGGGCCGTCGCGGGCGAGCGACGTGGCCTCGTTCGGTCTGGGCCGCGGCTGGTGGCTGCTCGGCACCCTGGTGCTGGTCGGCTTCCTGGCGGGTCTGCTGTGGGGCTGGCTGTCACGCTGGCGTGTCGCGGTCTGGAGGACCAACTGATGCGGATCGACCGGGTACGGATGAACCAGGTACGGATGAACCGAATTCGGATCAACCGGGTACGGATCACGCGCGCCCTGGGCACGGCCCTGCTGGCGCTCGGCCTCGCGGCCGCTCCGGCCGCCGCCGACTCCACGCCGTCCGCGAGCCCCTCGGGCGACGGCTCGGCGCCCACGACCGCGGGCACGTCGTTCCGTACGGCGACGGAGGTCGACCAGGGGGAGACGGCCACCGCGAGCGGCTCCGCGGGCGACTACCTGTACTGGTCGTTCCCGGCCGACGCGGGACAGCGGCCCACCGTGAAGGCGAAGGTGAAGCTGCCCGCGGAGCACGCCGGGCAGACCTGGCAGGTCGACGTGTACGACGGGCTGCGGCGCCGCCAGGCCTGTCAGTACGGCGCGCAGACCCGCACCGCCGCCCCCGGCACCACCTCGGTGGAGCCGGCCTGTGTCCTGCGCACGGTCCGCGCCTGGTCGGAGCCGTGGGCGAACGACCCGCTGCCCGGCACGTACTACGTCCGGCTGACCGTCGTCGGCCTGAAGACGGCAGACCTCGGTCTGCCGGTCGACGCCGAACTGCGGGTCGAGTCCAAGGACATCGGCGGCGCGGCGGCGGTGGACGGCTCGCTGGCCGAACCCCTGGTGCCGGGCATCGCCGTGACGTCGGCGGCGAAGGACGAGGACGACTCGTCGGCCTCCGCCGTGCTGTCGAGCATCGAGCCGGACGACGGCTGGTCGTCCGGCTGGTGGTCGGACCGCTGGGTGTGGACCGCGATCGGCGGTGTGCTGGCCGCGCTCGCCGGAATCGGCGGGTACGCGCTGACCCGCGGTCCGGGACGACCGGGACAAGTGCCGCCCGGCGTCTGACGCCGCATGCCTGACGCCCCTTCAGAAGGCCCGCCCCGTGCGGGCCTTCTGGTTTCCTCAGGCCTCCCGCAGCTCCTTGGCGAGGGTGCCGTCGCCGCCCACCTCGACGCGTCCGGCACGCACGGCCTCGACCAGGCTCAGCTCGCCCTGGGCCACGGCCGTGCAGGTGCCGGTGTCCATGACGAGCCGGGCGTCGGGTTCGCCGGGGGCCGCCCCGTGACCGTAGACGGGACCCTCCGTCGCGCCGGCGAAGAGGTGGAAGTGGCCTTCCTCGAGCCGGACTTCCACGAGTCCCTCGCCCTCCAGCGCGCGCAGCAGGGGCAGTGCGAACCAGTGCGCGCGGATCGCGTCGGTGGGCCCGCGCTCACCGAGTTCCGTCTGTCCCCATGCGCCGAGGGCCTGGAGCACGGGCAGCAACGCGCGCCCCCGGCCGGTGAGTTCGTAGACGTACGCCGCGCCGGGCGGCGGCAGCCGGCGCCGGGTGGCCAGTCCGTCGCGTTCCATGTCCCTCAGCCGCGACGCGAGTACGTCCGTGCTCACGCCGGGCAGGTCGGCGTGCAGGTCGGTGTAGCGGCGCGGACCGGCGAGCAGCTCGCGGACGATCAGCAGGGTCCAGCGGTCGCCGACGGCGTCGAGGGCACGGGCGGCGGAACAGTACTGGTCGTAGCTTCGGCGAGGTGGCATGCGACGCAGTCTAGACATGTCGTTGGACTTTCCAAGCCCGAACTTGGTAAAACCAAGCAACACCAGATACCGGAGGGGTCCATGGAGTTCCGGCAGTCGAACAAGCTCAGCGAGGTCTGTTACGAGATCCGCGGCCCGGTCATCGAGCACGCCGACGCGCTGGAGGCGGCGGGGCACAGCGTGCTGCGCCTCAACACCGGCAACCCGGCGGTCTTCGGCTTCGAGGCGCCGGAGGAGATCCTCCAGGACATGATCCGGATGCTCCCGCGGGCCCACGGCTACACGGACTCGCGCGGCATCCTCCCGGCCCGCCGGGCGGTCGCCCAGCGCTACCAGGACCGGGGCCTGGACGTCGACGTCGACGACGTGTGGCTCGGCAACGGCGTCTCGGAGCTGGTCTCCATGGCCGTACAGGCGCTGGTCGAGGACGGCGACGAGATCCTGATCCCGGCCCCCGACTTCCCGCTGTGGACGGCCGTCACCACGCTCGCGGGCGGCAAGGCGGTCCACTACCTCTGCGACGAGCAGGCCGACTGGTACCCGGACCTGGACGACATGGCGTCGAAGATCACCGACCGCACCAAGGCCGTCGTCATCATCAACCCCAACAACCCCACCGGCGCGGTCTACCCGAAGGAGATCATCGAGGGCATCCTCGACCTGGCCCGCCGGCACGGCCTGATGGTCTTCGCCGACGAGATCTACGACCAGATCCTCTACGACGACGCCGTGCACCACTCGGCCGCGGCACTCGCCCCCGACCTGGTCGTCCTGACCTTCTGCGGGCTGTCGAAGACGTACCGGGTGGCGGGCTTCCGCTCCGGCTGGCTGGTCGTGACCGGCCCGAAGCAGCACGCGAAGGACTACCTCGAGGGCCTCACCATGCTGGCCTCCATGCGGCTGTGCGCCAACGCGCCCGCCCAGTACGCCATCCAGGCCGCGCTCGGCGGCCGCCAGTCCGTCCTGGAACTGACCGCGCCGGGCGGCAGGCTGCGCGAGCAGCGCGACATCGCCTGGGAGAAGCTCAACGAGATCCCCGGCGTCTCCTGCGTGAAACCCCAGGGCGCCCTGTACGCGTTCCCCCGCATCGACCCCAAGGTGCACCCGATCCACGACGACGAGAAGTTCGTCCTGGACCTGCTGCTGCGCGAGAAGATCCAGGTGGTCCAGGGAACCGGCTTCAACTGGCCGACCCCGGACCACTTCCGCAT
The DNA here is from genome assembly GCF_043198675.1 of Streptomyces sp. NPDC048734. Classification (NCBI taxonomy): domain Bacteria; kingdom Bacillati; phylum Actinomycetota; class Actinomycetes; order Kitasatosporales; family Streptomycetaceae; genus Streptomyces; species Streptomyces sp. NPDC048734. The sequence continues at coordinate 384,908 of NZ_JBICUZ010000005.1, forward strand.
CCTCACCCTCCCGCACGCGGAGGACCTGGAGGCGGCGATCGGGCGCATCGGACGTTTCCTGAGCGGTTACCGGCAGTAGGAGACCGCGGGTGGCGGAGCGCGGCATCCGCGGACCACGGCCAACGGCCAACGGCCCACGGCAGTCCGGCACGCCGCGGTGCGGGGCACCGGCGCACGCCTGTGCGACTCTGTGCGGCATGGGTGATCTTTTCCTGGTCCGGCACGGAGAGACCGCGTGGTCGCGCTCCGGCCGGCACACCGGACTGACGGACGTCCCGCTCACCGAGCACGGCCGGGACGAGGCGCGGCGCCTGGTGCCGCTCATCCGCTCGCACCGGATCGGCGCGGCGTTCTCCAGCCCGCTCCAGCGGGCGCGGGAGACGGCGGAGCTGATCGGGCTGCACGAGGTGCAGGTCGACGCGGACCTGAAGGAGTGGGACTACGGCGGGTACGAGGGCGTCACGACCGTCGAGATCCAGCGTGAGCGGCCGGGCTGGTTCCTGTTCACGGACGGTGTGGCGCCCGGGCCGCCCGAGCATCCCGGTGAGACGGCCGAGCAGGTCGGGGAGCGTGCCGACCGGGTGCTGGCGATGGCGGACGCGGCGCTCGCCAACACGGAGGGGTGCGTGGTGCTGGTGGCGCACGGGCACTTCCTGCGGGTGCTCACGGCCCGTCGGCTCGGCCTGCCGCCGTCGGCGGGGGCCCTGTTCCAGCTGGCGACAGGGGCGCTGTGCCGGCTGGGCACGGAGCACCGTCGGCATGTGATCGCGGGGTGGAACATCCGGCCGGGCACCTGACCGACGGGGCCTGACCGACGGGGCCTGACCGACAGGCGTCAGCGGTCGGGGCGGCTGGACAGCCCAGCAGGACGTCAGTCAGTGCCCGAGCCACGGCCACCAGAACCTGCCTGGCGATATCAATGTCAGTGCCCGGCCGTAACCTTCACAGCGGTGGGACAGCCGTACCGTCGCCCGGGAGGAAGCACGCCGTGACACGACCGCCGACCGCCGCCCAGCGGCGTGTCATCGACGCCGCCGATCCCGTCACCGGGCGCCTGCGGGGCACGCAGGCCCAGCTGGCCGCCCTGGTCGAGCGAGGGCTCGCCTTCCGGCACCCGCGCCCGCCGCACGACCACTTCCTCACCCCTGCCGGGCACCGGATACGGGAGGAGGAGCCCGAGTCGGAACCCGCCGCCGTGGGCGATGCTCCGCGTACGCGGACCGGTGTGTTCACCGCGCGGGTCGGCGGCGAGGAGGAACCGCCGGACGGCGGGCCGGCCCGGCTGCGGGAGGTGCGCAGCGCCTGGCAGGGACTGCTGGAGCTGCGCCGGATGACCAACCCGCACGGGGAGGTGGACCGGCCGTGCGGGTGGGAGCGTACGCATCTGGTGCAGGCCGCCGCGCTCGCGCTGGAGGCGGCCGGCCACCGGCCCGCCGGACCGGGGGCCGACAGACCGGGGGCCGACGGCTACCGGGTGCGCGCCACCCCGCAGCCGGACGCCGTCGCCGTGCGCGGGCCGGACGACGGGACGCTGCGGGACTGCGCGGCGACCCTGGAGAAGGCGGGCTGGCAGGCGAGCGAGCACACCGACCCCCGGAGCAGGACGCGTTATCTGCTGGCTTCCCCACGCCGGGTGTGACGGGCGTGCCAAGATCGGCGGGCAGGGCATCGACCGTGCTCGTCGACGAGAAGGGGAAGCCGTGAGCGAGCCGTTTTCCGTGCGGGTCACCGTCCGCGGATACGAGACCGACGTGCAGGGCCATCTCAACCAGAGCGTGTACATCAACTACGCGGAGCACGCGCGCTGGTCGCTGCTCCGGGCCGCGGGCATCACCCAGACCGGTCTGATCGGCCGGGGCGTCGGACCCGTCGCCCTGGAGACGACCATCCGCTACCGGCGCGAACTGCTGGCGGGCGACGAGGTCGACGTGACGTGCGTCTTCGAGTGGGGCGGCGGCAAGACGTTCCGCATCGAGCAGACCATCCGCAAGACGGACGGCACGGTCGCGGCCGAACTCTCCGGGGTGGGCGGCCTGCTGGACCTGAGGACCCGGCGGCTGGTCGCCGACCCCCAGGACCACTTCAAGGAACTGGCCTCCGACCCGAGCCTGTTCGGACTCTGACCGGCGGGCCCCGCCACCGTGGACGACGCCGTGGCGCGGGCCGGGGCGGGGGCCGGGGGGGCGCGCCCCCCCCCCCCCCCCCCGGGGGCCCCCGGGGGCGGGGCCCCCCCCCCCCCCCCGCCCCCCCCCCCCGCCGCCCCCCCGGGGGGGCCCCCGCCGCGCCCCCCGCGGGGGGGGATGGGGGCGGGGGGGGGGGGGGGGGGGGCCCCCCCCGCGGGGGGGCGCGGGGGCCCCCCCCCCCCGCCCCCGCCCCCCCCCGCCGGGCCGGGGCGCCGCGGCTCCGCCGTTTCGGGGGCCCGGTGGGCCCGACGGAAATCACCGACTGCGCGTCACGGATATTCCGCCGGCCCCGCGAAGGGCACACGGAGAACACGCGACGGGCACACGAAGGGCGCACCACCGCAAATACGAGGGCGCGCCGAAAAAAGGCAACGGAAATACCTCTCCGTCGAATTACCTTCTTTGTATACGGCTCTCGTGTTAATGCCGGAGGCCGGACATGTTGACGACGTGTTGCGAAGTCCTCACACGGTCCCGGCGGTCGCCGCCCGGAAAGCGCAGCCGGTGCGCGGAGGTCGCGCGCTCGGTGTGCAGCGCCGTCACCGCCCGCGCGCGTTCTCCGTCGCCGCGCGCCACCGCGTCCACGATCGCGCCGTGTTCCGCCCAGGACTCCACCGGGGTGGCCGACGCGTCCACCGTGTACATCCAGGAGATCTTGTGGCGCAGCTGGGTGAGCGTCGAGGTGAGGGCGTGGCTGCCGGAGGCCTGTGCGAGGGTCTCGTGGAACCAGCCCCCCAGGGAGCGCAGGTCCTCGCTGTTGCCGCGCCTGGCACGCTCCTGGCCCAGCCTGACGAGGCCGCGCAGCACCTTGAGGTGGGCCTCGGTGCGCCGCTGGGCGGCCCGGGCGGCGCCGAGCGGCTCCAGGAGCACGCGCATCTCCAGCAGGTCGGCGGCCTCCTGCTCGGTCGGTTCGGCGACGCACGCGCCCGCGTGCCGTCGCGTCACGACGAAACCCTCCGCCTCCAGCGTGCGCAGCGCCTCCCGGACGGGGACGCGCGAGACGCCGTAGCGGCGCGCGAGGAGTTCCTCGGTGAGGCGGCTGCCGCGCTCGTAGACACCCGCGACGATGTCGTCCCGGATGGCCGTGCACACCGAGTGCGCCGGAATACGCATGACGGACCTCCGCCTTAATCCCCGTGAAACGTCGACGATTGACGTGTGTTCCGTGACTCTATTGCAATCAGCGGGAATTTCCGATGGCGGGCCGGAATCCAGGGATATTTTTTGGACAGTACGGTCCCGGAAACGACGAAAGCCCCGGCCGTGCGGGCCGGGGCCGTACGATCTGTCGCCGTACGTCGTCAGATGTTCACGCCGTGCTTGCGGAGGTAGGCGGCCGGATCGATGTCCGAGCCGTACTCCACGCCGGTGCGGACCTCGAAGTGCAGATGCGGGCCGGTGACGTTGCCGGTGGCGCCGGACAGGGCGATGCGCTGCCCCGGGACCACCTTCTGCCCCACCGAGACGCCGATGGACGACAGGTGGGCGTACTGGGTGTACGTGCCGTCGCTCATCCGGATCACGACCTGGTTGCCGTAGGCGCCGCCCCAGCCGGCCTCGACGACGGTGCCGAGGCCCACCGCGTGCACGGGGGTGCCGCTGGCGGCGTGGAAGTCGATGCCGGTGTGGCTGCCGGAGGACCACAGCGAGCCGCCCGACCGGTAGCCGGTGGAGACGTGGGAGCCGCTGATCGGCGAGACGAAGGTGTTCAGGCGCTCGCGCTCGGCCGCGCGGGCGGCGCGCACCCGGGCCTCACGTTCCGCCTCGGCCTTCGCCGCGGCCCGGGCGGCGGCCTCCTTGCGCGCGGCCTCCGCCACGGCGGCCTGCTTCTGCGCGGCGGCCTGGTCGTCGATCCGCTCGGCGACCGTGTCGCCGATGGTGACGACCGGGACGAGGCCGGTCTGCCCGACGGCCTTCTCCGCGGCGAGGGCGGGGCTGGAGGCGACGGTGCCGATGACGCCGGTGGTGGTGAGCGCCGCGATGCCCGCCGCGCGGGCGGTGGTGCGCTTCATCCTGCTGGGACGACGGTGCTTCCCGGTGGCGCAAGTGGACGCCATGAAGTTGAGCGGTCCTTTCCTTCCCTCTCGCCTACCGGGTTAGCTGACGGGTTCGGAGCAGGAAGGTCTCCTACGGACCCCCTCGCGGCTCGCGCGGGCGTCCGATTCACCCCAGGGACTGTGTGGTTGGGTCCCCGGCTCCCCTGGCTCGCGCCGTGCGGGGACTCGGCGATGACTGTCCGGTGCCGCGGACGCGGCGCACTGCCTGACGAACAGCCCGGTCGAAACTAGACGCGGCGGCCGTCGATCCCCAAACAGAACGCGGCTTTTGTAGCGCATGCCACAGGGCAGACAGGCAGCCTTTCCCTCAATTCGGACATCAGGGAGCCCTGGTGACGCATCCGTCCACCAGGGCTCCTGTACGCGGCCTCACGGCCGCCGGTCCGCGTTCCTACTCCGCGGAGACGACCTTCACCTCACCGATGCCGAGGGCCTCGACCGGCGCCTTGATCGCGGCCGCGTCACCGACGAGGACCGTCACCAGGCGGTCCACCGGGAAGGCGCTCACGACCGCCGCCGTGGCCTCCACGGTGCCGGTCGCGGCGAGCTGCTGGTACAGCGTGGCCTGGTAGTCGTCCGGCAGGTGCTGCTCGACCTGGTCGGCCAGCGTGCCCGCCACGGCGGCGGCCGTCTCGTACTTCAGGGGCGCCACTCCGACGAGGTTCTGCACCGCGACGTCCCGCTCGGCGTCGGTCAGACCGCCCTCGGCGAGGGTGCGCAGCACCTTCCACAGGTCCTCCAGCGCGGGACCGGTGTTGGGAGTGTCGACCGAGCCGCTGATGGCGAGCATCGCCGCGCCCGAGCCGTCCGGCGCGGACCTGAGGACCTGGCCGAAGGAGCGCACGCCGTAGGTGTAGCCCTTCTCCTCGCGCAGGACGCGGTCCAGCCGGGAGGTGAGGGTGCCGCCCAGGCAGTACGTGCCGAGCACCTGCGCGGGCCACACGCGCGCGTGCCGGTCGGCGCCGATGCGGCCGATCAGCAGCTGCGTCTGGACGGCGCCGGGGCGGTCCACGATGACGACCCGTCCGGTGTCGTCCGCGGTCACCGGAGGCACCGGTCGCGGCTGGGCCGCGGACCCCGTCCAGGCGCCCAGGGTGTCGCCCAGGAGCGCGTCGAGGTCGACTCCGGTGAGATCGCCGACGACCACGGCGGTGGCCGTGGCGGGGCGGACGTGCTTCTCGTAGAAGGCGCGTACGGCGGCGGAGTCGATCTTCTCGACGGTCTCCGCGGTGCCCTGGCGCGGGCGCGACATGCGCGCGGTCGCCGGGAACAGCTCCTTGGAGAGCTCCTTGGCGGCGCGCCGGGAGGGGTTCGCCAGCTCGTGCGGGATCTCGTCCAGGCGGTTGCGGACGAGGCGCTCGACCTCGCTGTCGGCGAACGCGGGCGCCCGCAGGGCGTCGGCCACGAGACCGAGGGCCTTGGCCAGGCGGGAGGCCGGAACCTCCAGGCTGAGGCGGACGCCGGGATGGTCGGCGTGCGCGTCGAGGGTGGCGCCGCAGCGCTCCAGCTCGGCGGCGAACTCCTCGGCGGAGTGCTTGTCGGTGCCCTCGGAGAAGGCCCGCGCCATGATCGTGGCGACGCCGTCGAGGCCGGCCGGTTCCGCGTCCAGGGGCGCGTCGAGGATGACCTCGACGGCGACGACCTGCTGTCCGGGACGGTGGCAGTGCAGGACGGTCAGGCCGTTGTCGAGCGTCCCGCGCTCGGGGGCGGGGAACGCCCAGGGCCTGGCCTCGCCCGCGCGGGGCTGGGGGTGGAAGTCCATCGCGGCGAGCTCGGTCACTGGGCCGCCTCCTCGTTCTCGTCCTCGTCGGCGGTGTTCTCGGTGGGCTCGGTGGGCTCGTAGACCAGTACGGCGCGGTTGTCCGGGCGCAGGCGGGCCTGGGCGATCTCCCGGACCTCCTCCGCGGTGACGTCCAGCACGCGTTGGACGGCGGTCAGGGCGAGCTGCGGGTCACCGAACAGCACCGCGTACCGGCACAGTTCGTCGGCGCGGCCGGCGACCGTGCCGAGACGGTCCAGCCACTCGCGCTCCAACTGTGCCTGGGCGCGCTCCATCTCCTCGTCGGTGGGGCCTTCCTCCGCGAACCGGGCGAGCTCCTCGTCGATGGCCGTCTCGATGACGGGCACCTCGACGTCACCGGACGTCTTGACGTCCAGCCAGCCCAGGGAGGGCGCCCCGGCCAGGCGCAGCAGGCCGAAGCCGGCGGCCACGGCCGTACGGTCACGGCGGACCAGGCGGTTGTAGAGGCGGGAGGACTCGCCGCCGCCGAGCACGGTGAGCGCCAGGTCGACCGCGTCGCACGCGCGTGTGCCGTCCTGCGGCAGACGGTAGGCGGCCATCAGGGCGCGGGCCGGGACCTCCTCCTCCACGACCTCGCGCAGCTGCTCGCCGATGACGTCGGGCAGGGAGCCGTCACGGGGCCGGGGCTTGCCGTCGTGGGCGGGGATGGAGCCGAAGTACTTCTCGATCCAGGCGAGCGTCTGCTCCGGGTCGATGTCGCCGACGACCGACAGCACGGCGTTGTTGGGCGCGTAGTACGTGCGGAAGAACGCACGCGCGTCCTCCAGCGTCGCCGCGTCCAGGTCGGCCATCGAGCCGATCGGCGTGTGGTGGTAGGGGTGGCCCTCGGGGTAGGCGAGGGCGGTCAGCTTCTCGAACGCCGTGCCGTAGGGGACGTTGTCGTAGCGCTGGCGGCGTTCGTTCTTGACGACGTCGCGCTGGTTCTCCATGGACTCGTCGTCCAGCGCGGCCAGCAGCGAGCCCATGCGGTCCGCCTCCAGCCAGAGGGCGAGTTCCAGCTGGTGCGTGGGCATGGTCTCGAAGTAGTTGGTGCGCTCGAAGCTGGTCGTGCCGTTGAGCGAGCCGCCCGCCCCCTGGACCAGCTCGAAGTGACCGTTGCCCTTGACCTGCGCGGAGCCCTGGAACATCAGGTGCTCGAAGAGGTGAGCAAGGCCGGTGCGGCCCTTGACTTCGTGGCGCGAGCCCACGTCGTACCAGAGGCACACCGCCGCGACGGGGGTCAGGTGATCCTCGGAGAGCACCACGCGCAGGCCGTTGGCCAGGCGGTGCTCGGTCGCTGTCAGGCCCCCGGAGCCTGCCTGGGCTGTGGCCGTGTGACCCTTGGGCATGTACGTCCTTCCGATCGCGGGCGCGGTCGTCGAAACCGCGTTTTTCCTGCCGGTCCTGCCAGTTTTTCCTGCCGGTCCTGCCACTGTATGCAAGCGTGCGGAGCAGCGGTGGAGTTCCCGGGCGGCGTACGCCGAGAGCGAGATCGCGTAGCCTGCGGACAGCCGTGGACGAGGTGCCTCTCCGGCCGGTCCGGTCGCCGACGCCCGGGCCCCGGGACGCACTGTCGGTGCCACGGTCCACAATGGTCCGCGGAGATCCCGTCACACGCCTCAGCAAGAGTGAGCCGCAGGACGCGCGTCGGCACCGACGTGAGCGCCCCGCAGGCGAGCGACCAGGAAACAGGAGGAGCCGGCAGCGATGGCCCGCCGCAGCACGAAGACCCCGCCGCCCGACGAGTCGTACGAGGAGCGGATCCTCGACATCGACGTCGTCGACGAGATGCAGGGCTCCTTCCTCGAGTACGCGTACTCGGTCATCTACTCCCGCGCCCTGCCGGACGCCCGTGACGGCCTCAAGCCCGTACACCGCCGGATCGTCTACCAGATGAACGAGATGGGCCTGCGCCCCGACCGCGGCTACGTGAAGTGCGCGCGGGTCGTCGGCGAGGTCATGGGCAAGCTGCACCCGCACGGCGACGCGTCGATCTACGACGCCCTGGTGCGCATGGCCCAGCCTTTCTCCATGCGCGTGCCCCTGGTCGACGGCCACGGCAACTTCGGCTCGCTGGGCAACGACGACCCGCCGGCCGCCATGCGGTACACCGAGTGCCGTCAGACCGCGGCGACGAGCCTGATGACCGAGTCCATCGACGAGGACACGGTCGACTTCAACCCGAACTACGACGGCCAGGAGCGGGAGCCTGTGGCGCTGCCCGCCGCGTTCCCGAACCTCCTGGTCAACGGCTCCTCGGGCATCGCGGTCGGCATGGCCACGAACATGCCGCCGCACAACCTGGGCGAGGTCGTCTCGGCCGCCCGCCACCTGATCCGGTTCCCGAACGCGGATCTGGACACGCTGATGAAGCACGTCCCGGGCCCGGACCTGCCCACCGGCGGGCGGATCGTCGGCCTCTCGGGGATCCGGGACGCCTACGAGACGGGCCGCGGCACCTTCAAGATCCGCGCCACGGTGTCGGTGGAGACCGTGACGGCCCGCCGCAAGGGCCTCGTCGTCACCGAACTGCCCTTCGCCGTCGGTCCCGAGAAGGTCATCGCCAAGATCAAGGACCTGGTCGGCTCGAAGAAGATCCAGGGCATCGCCGACGTCAAGGACCTCACCGACCGCGAGCACGGGCTGCGTCTGGTCATCGAGATCAAGAACGGCTTCGTGCCGGAGGCGGTCCTGGAGCAGCTGTACAAGCTGACGCCCATGGAGGAGTCCTTCGGCATCAACAACGTGGCGCTGGTGGACGGCCAGCCGCTCACGCTGGGCCTGAAGGAGCTGCTCGAGGTCTACCTCGACCACCGCTTCGAGGTCGTCAGGCGGCGCAGCGAGTTCCGCCGGACCAAGCGCCGCGACCGCCTGCACCTGGTCGAGGGCCTGCTCACGGCGCTCGTCGACATCGACGAGGTCATCCGTCTGATCCGCTCCAGCGACAACAGCGCGCAGGCCAAGGAGCGCCTGATCGAGCGCTTCTCCCTGTCGGAGATCCAGACGCAGTACATCCTCGACACGCCGCTGCGCCGGCTGACCAGGTACGACCGGATCGAGCTGGAGGCGGAGAAGGAGAAGCTCAACGAGGAGATCGCCGAGCTGACCCGGATCCTGGAGTCGGACGCGGAGCTGCGCAAGCTGGTCTCGGCCGAACTGGCCGTGGTGGCGAAGAAGTTCGGCACCGAGCGTCGTACGGTCCTGCTGGAGTCGGCGGGCACGCCGGCCTCCGCCGTGCCGCTCCAGGTCGCCGACGACCCGTGTCGGGTGCTGCTCTCCTCGACGGGTCTGCTGGCCCGTACGGCGAACGCCGAGCCCTTCGGGGAGGACCCGGACGCCCGGCGGACCAAGCACGACGTGATCGTGTCGGCCGTGCCGGCCACCGCGCGCGGGGAGATCGGCGCGGTCACCTCGACGGGCCGGCTGCTGCGCATCAACGTCGTCGACCTGCCTCAGCTGCCGGACACGGCGTCCGCGCCGAACCTCTCGGGCGGCGCGCCGCTGGCGGAGTTCGTCTCGCTGGAGGGTGACGAGACGGTGGTCTGCCTGACCACGCTCGACGAGTCCTCCCCCGGTATCGCGCTCGGCACGGAGCAGGGTGTCGTCAAGCGTGTGGTGCCCGACTATCCGAGCAACAAGGGCGAGCTGGAGGTCATCACCCTCAAGGAGGGGGACCGCATCGTCGGCGCGGTCGATCTGCGCACCGGCGAGGAGGACCTGGTCTTCATCACGGACGACGCCCAGCTGTTGCGCTACCAGGCCTCGCAGGTCCGCCCGCAGGGCCGCCCGGCCGGCGGCATGACGGGCATCAAGCTGACGGACGGCGCGAAGGTGATCTCCTTCACGGCCGTGGACCCGGCGGCCGACGCGATGGTCTTCACGGTCGCGGGCTCGCGCGGCACCCTGGACGACTCCGTCCAGACGACCGCCAAGCTGACCCCGTTCGACCAGTACCCGCGCAAGGGGCGGGCGACCGGTGGTGTGCGCTGCCAGCGGTTCCTGAAGGGCGAGGACTGCCTGTCCCTGGCCTGGGCGGGTGCCGTCCCCGCACGGGCCGCCCAGAAGAACGGCACGCCGGTGGACCTGCCGGAGATCGACCCGCGCCGGGACGGCTCGGGCGTGTCGCTGGGCAAGCCGGTGTCGGTCGTGGCCGGGCCGCTCTAGGCCTCCTCGACCGTCTCGACCGTCTCGTCCGCCTCGTCGTCTGAGTCCCGGACGTAACGGAGGACGCCCCACATGCCGCGCTCGTCGGCGTGCGGGGCGTCGTTCTCGCAGGCCTGCAGTTCCTTGGCGAGGGCGGCGGCCTCGATGCCGGAACCGATGAGGACGAGCTGGGTGCGGCGCTCCTCGGCGGGGCCCCAGGGCTCCGGGTAGAAGCGCAGGAAGCGCCCGACGGCGTGCACGGCATAGCGGTTGACAGGGTCGTGCGGCCCGAAGTCGACGTACCCCTTGATGCGGTACAGCCCTTCGGGACGGCTGTCGAGAAACGGCATCAACCGGCTTGGTTCCAGCGGGACTTCGGAGACGAAGGACACGCTGTCGTAGGCGGTGTGCAGGTGGCCGGCGTGATCGCCGTGACCTTCCGGCCCGTCGGGACCGCCCTGCCGGTCGTGGGCCTGCTGTCCGTCGTGGCCGTCGCCGCCGTCGTGGCCGTCGCCGTCCTGTCGGTGCAGGTCGTCGAAGGAGAGCTGCCCCACACGCTCCTCGTCCGGCCGGCAGTCGAAGAGGAACTCGGGGTCGATACGGCCGTAGGTCGCGGGTACGACGGCGGTCCGGTCGGTGAGGGAGCGGACGAGGTCCAGGACGCGGGCGGCGTCGGGCGTCCGGTCGAGCTTGTTCACCACGACGAGGTCGGCGAGGGCGAGGTGCCGGTCGATCTCCGGGTGCCGGGCGCGGGTCTCATCGAACTCGGCGGCGTCGACGACCTCGACGAGCCCGCCGTACACGATCCCCGGATGCTCGCTGGCGAGGACCATCCGGACGAGTTCCCCCGGCTCGGCGAGCCCGCTGGCCTCGATGACGATGACGTCGATGCCGGTGGAGGGGCGCGCGAGGCGTTCGAGGTACACGTCCAGCTCACTGGCGTCGACGGCGCAGCACAGGCAGCCGTTGCCGAGGGAGACGGTCGAGTCGCCGAGGGCGCCCGCCACGGCCATGGCGTCGATCTCGATGGAGCCGAAGTCGTTCACGATCGCGCCGATACGACTGCCTCCGCTGCGGTGGAGGAGGTGGTTGAGCAGTGTCGTCTTGCCGGAACCCAGGAATCCGGCGAGTACGACGACCGGGATCTGCTGCGGAGTGCGGCTCTGCGTCAACGTGCGACCTCTCTGACACCTACGCGTGCACCGGCTCGCGGCCCGGCGCGCGGTCGGGGATGGAATGCGCAGCCAGGATACGAGCCGGGGGAACCACGGCGAAGTGAACGATTGTTAGCAGCGCTCGCGGGGCAGATGTTGGGCAAGGCGCCGGAGTGTGCGACCCTCGCTTCCCTCCGTGCGCCTCTTCTCCGCCTCCCCCGCCGATCAGAGCCGCTCGGCACCCTGGAGGTGACAAGCGCCGCCCATCGCTCGCCGGTCCCCGTCAGCCGACCCGCACTCGACGACCGGCGGGCGGCCGCCCGATTCGGGGGTTGACATGGCCACACGGAAGAAGATCACGGGGAGGTTCAACTCGGCGGCGACAGGGATTCTGGTCGCCACGGCAGGGTTGACGTTGGCCGCACGTCAGCGGCGAATGGAGAAGGCCCGTCTGCACGCGCGCCGACTGGAGCTGGAGGAGCTGGCGATCCGGCGCGAGTCCCTGGCACATCAGCAGCGCATGCACTGGGAATTGCTGACCAGGGCGATCGACGACCCGTCCCTGGCCGAGGTCATCGACACGTACGACAAGGACATTCCGGCAGAGAGGCGCCGCCAGTTCTTCTACGCCAACGCCTGGTACGTCAACCTCTACCACGTCTACCGGGCGGGGCTGGTGGACCGCGACGAGCTCTACGCGGCCCTCCGGGAGTTCTTCCAGAGCCCGATCTTCCGTGAGTACTGGGAGGCGGCGAGGCACATGCGTGCCTCCCTCGACGAAACTTCGGAAGAGGCGCGCGTGGGCCGCATGGTCGACGGCCTCGTCCAGGACCTCGACGAAGCCGACACGGACGAATGGTGGGTCGTCGGCACTCCTCCCGCCGACTGACGTCGAGCGGTCCCTCCGAACGGGTCAACACACCGGCACCGGTGACACGACGGGGGTGTTTTTCGGCCATGCCGCCACGGAGGCCTCTCCAGCACCAGTAGCGTGTGGCGTTCACCACTCTGCCAGAGTTGATCGTTCATAAGGACCGGTAGCTTTGAAGATCGTGCGCCGCATCGGTGTGCCCCCCAGCGCCCGTGGCAGTTCCTCCGGATCGACCTGCCCCGACGTGTTCGAACTCAGTGACGGCAACTTCGCCGTCATCGGCACCGAGGCCACCGAGGCGCTGGACGCTGAACTGCCCGCGGACGCTGCACGCGCCGACTACGAACGCATCGTCGTCGTGAGCAGGGAGACCCTGATCCGCGCCAAGGCGGACATCCCCGACGCCTGACCCCACCGCCCGGGCACGCGTCCACCCGAAGACCCGTCCCGCCGCTCCCACCCCGGCCGCACGCAACCGCTCGGCGAGCCGGCGGTCACCCGGCGAGCAGCCCGGCACCCCGTCCCTGCTCGATCACTACCGATGAGGCCTGGCGCCGGAACGGCACCAGGCCACACGCGTTCTCCGGCCGCCTTCCGGGAAATCACCCACGGGGCGGGGCACCCGCCGGGGCGGTCGCGCTCCGGCTCAGGCCGCCGACACGGGGACGGGCGCCCGAGGTCCCACGTATCGGGCCGCGGGCCGGATGATCTTCTTGTCCTCCGCCTGCTCCAGGATGTTGGCGCTCCAGCCCACGACGCGGGCCGCCGCGAAGGTGGGGGTGAACATCTCGCGGGGCAACCCGCACAGCTCCATGACCACGCCCGCGTAGAACTCCACGTTCGTGTGCAGTTCCCGGCCCGGCTTCAGCTCGGCGAGGATCGCCTCGACCTGCCGCTCGACCTCCACGGCGAAGTCCACGCGCGGCCCCCCGAAACTCTGGGCGATCTCGCGGAGCATGCGCGAACGCGGGTCCTCGGTCCGGTAGACGGCGTGCCCGAAACCCATGATGCGATCACCGGCGAGAACCCTCTCGCGGATCCACGGGTCGATGCGGTCGGGTGTGCCGATCGCGTCCAGGGTGTCCAGCGCGCGGCTGGGGGCGCCGCCGTGCAGGGGTCCCGACAGCGCACCCACGGCGGCGACGAGGCAGGCGGCCACGTCCGCGCCCGTCGAGGCAACGACCCGGGCGGTGAAGGTGGACGCGTTGAATCCGTGGTCGATGGTGGAGATCAAGTACTGCTCGACGGCCCGCGTCCGCTCCGGCTCCGGCTCGGTACCCGTCAACATGTACAGGTAGTTCGCCGCGTACGAGAGGTCGTCGCGCGGCTCGACGGGCTCGAGGCCCCTGCCCAGCCGGTGGAGCGCGGTGAGGAGCGTGGGTACGGCGGCCGCCGCGGCGAGGGTGTCCTCCCGGCGCCGGTCGGCGTCGATGTCGTACACCGGCCGGAAGCCCTTCGCGGCGCCCAGCAGCGACAGGGCCGTCCGCAGGCCGGTGAGCGGGTCGGCGCCCGCGCCCACCGCCGCGACGGCGGGCAGGGCGGCCGCCACCCGGTCGGGGAGCCTTCGCAGAGCGGCGGTCTCCGCCGCGAAGGCGGCGGCGCGGCCCGCGTCCGGCAGGTGGCCGTGGACGAGGAGGTGCCAGACGTCCTCGAACGGGCGGCTGCGGGCGAGGTCGACGGCCGAGTACTGCCGGTAGTGGTAGAAGCCCTCGCGTCCCCGGACGTCACCGACCTCGGTGTCGGCGACGACGACACCGGCGAGCCCCCGCGGTACCTCGACGGGTGTGGCTGCGTACCTGTTGACGGACATGGTTTCCTCCTCGAACTTGATTCGACTGTCCATGGTTGACTAACGAGGTGTCAATATTGATTGAATCAATAGATGAGTCTTGTGGATACGGTGATCCCATGCGCGATCAGGAACCCGGCCCCGGCCATCCGGAACGACGGCTGACCACCAAGGAGGCCGCCGAGCTGCTCGGTGTGAAGCCCGAGACCGTGTACGCCTACGTCAGCCGCGGCCAGCTGGGCAGCCGGCGCGTGCCCGGCGGCCGGGGCAGCACCTTCGACGCCCAGGAGGTCGAGACCCTCGCGCGGCGCAACAGGCGGGAGAGCAAAGGAAGTCCGGGCGTCGGCGCCGAACTGTCCGTACGCACCCGCCTCACCCTCATCCACGAGGACCGGTACTACTACCGGGGCGTCGACGCGACCGAGCTGGCCGCCCGGCACTCGTACGAAGAGGTCGCCGAATGGCTCTGGACCGGCCGGATGCGGCACGGAGCCACCTTCACCGCGCCGCAGACCGCTGTCGAGGCCGCCCGCCGCGCGGTCGGCGCCCTGCCCGAACACACCGGCCCCACCGACCGCCTGCGCGTCGCGGCGATCGCCGCCGCGGTGGCGGACCCGCTCCGCTTCGACCTGTCCGCGGACGCGGTGCTCGGCGCCGCCCGCGGCCTCATCCCGACCCTCGTCGCCGCCCTGCCGCCGAAGCTGTCCGCCCACCGGGACGGCGGTTCGCTGGCCCAGCGGCTGTGGGGGCGGCTCAGCTGGCAGCCCGCGACGGAGGCGCCCCTGCACCTCCTGGACACCGCGCTCGCCCTGCTCGCCGACCACGACCTGGCCGCGTCGACGCTCGCGGTGCGGGTCGCGGCCGGCGCCCACGCACACGCGTACGCGGCCGTCACCGCGGGGCTCGGAGTGATCGAGGGTCCCCTGCACGGCGCGGCGAGCGGGCTCGCGCACCGACTGGTGCTCGACGTGCTCGACCGGGGCTCTGCAGGCCCCGTGATCGCGGAGGAGCTGCGGGCCGGTCGCCGCATCCCCGGCCTGGGACACCGGCTCTACGCCCAGGAGGACCCCCGCGCGCGCGTCCTCTTCGCCCGCCTGGCGGAGATCCCCGAGGCGGCGCCGGCGCTGGCCGCCGCCCGCGACATCGTGGACACGACCGCCCGCCACGCCCCGCTGCACGCCAACGTCGACCTCGCGCTGGCGGTCCTGACGGCGTCCTGCGGCATGGAGGCGTCGGCCGGCGAGACCGTCTTCGCCGTCGCCCGGACGGCGGGCTGGATCGCGCACGCCCTGGAGGAGTACGGCGAACGTCCCCTGCGCATGCGCCCGAGCGGAGTCTATGTGGGCCCGAAACCTCCCCGGCCGATCCCCGAGTAGGCCTGCCGCACCGCGCCGAACGGCCGTGACGCTGCGGCGCCGGAAATCGAGCGGCACGTGCGCGCGTGCCGTGTCGCGGGACACGCGCCCCACCGGAGGCCACTGAGCACCAAGTCAGGTTAGGCTCACCTCTGTGAGTACGTGCACGACCGTCTCGCGGGACCTCGACGAGCCCATGCCGGGGACCGCGGCCACGGCGACCACCTGGCTGCTCCTGGAGCAGCCCGGCCCCTGGGGTGCCAAGGCGCTCACGTCGAGCCACCTGGATCCCTCGCTGGGCCGCGCCCTGGAGGCCGCCGCGCAGGGCACCGGCGTACGCGTCGCGCTCATCCGCCGCCCCGGACCTCACGCCGACTTCGGCACCCCTCCCCTGCGCCAGGTGTACGCGGCCCACACCGTGCCCGGCGGGGCGTGGCTGCACAGCGCCAGGACCGATGACCCGGGCCGGCTGCTGGACCTCGACTTCGCCGCGCTCGGCCGAGGCGACCACCGGACCTTCGGCACCGCGCTCGGTGGTACTCCGCACACCGGCGACCCGCTCGCCCTCGTCTGCACCAACGGCAAGCGCGACCGCTGCTGCGCCCTCCTCGGCCGCCCCCTCGCCGCCGAGCTCGCCGCGTCGGACGTGGACGGCGTCTGGGAGGTCACCCATCTGGGCGGTCACCGGTTCTCGCCGACCGTGCTCGTCCTGCCGTACGGCTACGCCTACGGCCGCGCTCGGGCCCACTCCGTCAAGGAGGTGCTGCACGGCGTCCAGGAGGGTCGCATCGTCGTGGACGGCTGCCGCGGGAGCTCCGCCTGGGAACGGCCAGCCCAGGCGGCGGAGCTGGCCGTGCGGAGGGCGACCGGCGAGTACGCGGCGGAGGCCCTCACCGTCGTGCGCACACAGGGCGAGGCGCCGCGCTGGGAGGTGACCGTCACCCACGTCGACGGGCGGCACTGGCGGGTCGTCGTGGCCCAGAGCGCGTCCCTGCCGCCCCGCCCGGAGAGCTGCGGGGCAGCGGTCCTGGGATCACCCGCGCGGATGGACGTGGTGGCGGTGCGGGAACGGAGGCCCGCGGTCCTGGTCGGCTGATCGGCCGGTCCATACCGGGCGATCACGCCGTGAACCGATCGCCGAACCGTTTCCTCTTGAGCCGATCAAGAGATCCACACCACACACCCCTACGGCTCTGCGGGGCCGCCCGCGTACCGTCGTGGGCATGAGCCCCACTCCCCCCGTCCGCCGCCTGCGCCTCGGCCTGCCCCGGCGCGTCTTCTCGCAGGTCCTGCTCATGCAGCTGGCGATCGCCGCGGGAGTCGCCGTGCTCGCGACCGGGCTGTTCCTGGCACCGCTCGGCGAGCAGCTGGACGACCAGGCCATGCGCCGCGCGCTCGCCATCGCGCAGACCACCGCCGCCGTACCCCAGATCGCCGAGGACCTGCGGCGCACACAGCCGTCGGCCGACGGGCCGGTGCAGCGCGAGGCGGAGCGGATCCGTGCGGCGAGCGGGGCCGAGTACGTGGTGGTGATGGACCTCCGCGGCGTCCGCTGGTCCCACACCGAGCCGCAGGAGGTCGGCGGCCACGTCTCGACGGATCCCAGCGAGGCCCTGGCCGGCCGGGAGGTCATGGAGATCGACGACGGCACCCTGGGCCGCTCGGCTCGCGGCAAGGTACCCCTGCGCGACAGCACGGGCCAGATCGTCGGGGCGGTCTCGGTCGGCATCGAGTACGACAGCGTGCGCGCCCGGCTGATCCACGCCATCCCGGGGCTGTTCGCCTACGCGGGAGGCGCGCTCGCCGTGGGGGCGCTGGCCGCCTGGCTGATCTCCCGGCGCGTTCAGCGACAGACCCGGGACCTGGCGTTCTCCGACATCTCGGCACTGCTCGCCGAGCGCGAGGCGATGCTGCACGGCATCCGGGAGGGCGTCGTGGCGCTGGACCGGACCGGCCGCGTCCGCCTGCTGAACGACGAGGCGCAGCGTCTGCTGGGCATCGGGGACGAGGCAGTGGGCCGGTCACCGGACGAAGCGCTGGGTGAGGGCCGTACGTCCGACGTCCTGGCCGGCCGGGTGACCGGCACGGACCTGATCGCCGTCCGCGGCCAGCGCGTGCTGGTCGTCAACCGGATGCCCACCGACGACGGCGGCGCCGTGGCCACCCTGCGCGACCGCACCGAGCTTGAGCAACTGGGCCGGGAACTCGATTCCACGCACGGGCTGATCGACGCCCTGCGGGCCCAGGACCACGAGCACGCCAACCGCATGCACACGCTCCTGGGGCTGCTCGAACTGGAGATGTACGACGACGCCGTGGAGTTCGTCGGCGAGGTGGTCGGCGACCACCGGGCGACGGCCGAGCAGGTGACGGAGAAGATCGGGGATCCGCTGCTCGCCGCCCTGCTGGTCGGCAAGGCGACCGTCGCGGCCGAACGCGGCGTGGCGCTGCGGATCTCGGAGGGCACGCGGCTGCCCGACCGGCTGGTCGACCCGCGCGGGCTGGTGACCGTCGTGGGCAACCTGGTGGACAACGCCCTGGACGCCGTGGCGGGCGCTCCCCACGCGCGCGTGGAGGTCGAGTTGCGCGCCGAGGGCCGCACCGTCGTTCTGCGCGTACGGGACACGGGGCCGGGAATCCCGGCCGGACAGCATGAGTTGATCTTCACGGAGGGCTGGTCCACGAAGAAGCCGCCGGCCCACGGCAAGCGCGGCATCGGCCTCTCCCTGGTGCGCAGGCTCGCCGAGCGGCAGGGCGGGCGCGCTTCCGTGAGCGACGCGCACGGCGGGGGCGCCGAGTTCACCGTCGTACTGCCCGAGGCACTGACCGAGGCCCAGATGGAACCCGCCCTGGCCGCGTCCGCGCGGAGCACTGCCGAGGAGGAGGCTCGATGATCGAGGTCCTGGTCGTGGACGACGACACCAGGGTCGCCCGGGTCAACGCGGCCTACGTCGAGAAGGTGCCGGGCTTCCACGTCGCCGGCGTGGCGCACAGCGCGGCCGAAGCGCTCCGCCATGTGGGGCAGTTGCCGCGACTCGACCTGATCCTGCTCGACCACTACCTTCCCGACGGGACGGGCCTGGAGGTCGTTCAGGAGATACGCGGACGCGGTCACCAGACCGACGTGATCATGGTCACGGCCGCACGGGACGTCACGACGGTGCAGGCGGCGATGCGGCAAGGCGCCCTGCAGTACCTGGTCAAGCCGTTCACCTTCGCGGGTCTGCGCGGCAAGCTGGAGGCGTACGCGGAGCTGCGCCGTACGCTCGACAGCCGCGTCGAGGCCGAACAGGCCGACGTCGACCGCATCTTCGGGGCCCTGTCCGCGCCCTCGGAACCGGGGCTGCCGAAAGGGCACTCCCCCACCACGGCGGAACTCGTGCGCCAGTCCCTGATGAACGCCGAGGGGCCGCTGTCCGCCCTGGAGATCGCCGAGCGCACCGGGGTCAGCCGCCAGACCGCGCAGCGTTATCTGAAGCTCCTGGAGCGCACCGGCAGGGCCCGGCTCACCCTGAAGTACGGCGACGCGGGCCGCCCGGAACACCGCTACGTGTGGGCGACCCGCGCCTGAGGACGCGGCCCGTGGACGGCGGGCGAGGCCCTGAGGTCTTCCCGTCCAGGAGGGCGGCGACGGTCGGGGCAAGACCTCAGACGGCCCCCGCACCCGTCAGCGAGCGGACCTCGGTCTCCGCGTGCTTGGCCTCGTCCGGCACCTCGGCCGAGGTGACCGTGCCGAGCCAGCCGGCGAGGAAGCCCAGTGGGATCGAGACCAGCCCGGGGTTCTCGAGCGGGAAGATCTGGAAGTCGACGTCCGGGAAGAGCGCCTGGGGGCTGCCCGAGACCACGGGTGACAGCACGACGAGCACCAGGGACGGAACCAGCCCGCCGTAGATCGCCCAGACGGCACCGCGGGTGGTGAAGCCCCGCCAGAACAGCGAGTACAGCAGGACCGGCAGATTCGCCGACGCGGCGACGGCGAAGGCGAGTCCCACCAGGAACGCGACGTTGAGATCGCGGGCCAGCAGGCCGAGGCCGATCGCGGTCGCACCGATGCCGACGGCGGCGATCCGCGCCACCGTCACCTCGCTGCGCGGTGCGACATGCCTGCGTCGCAGGGACGCGTACAGGTCATGGGCCACCGACGCCGAGGAGGCGAGCGTGATCCCCGCGACCACGGCGAGGATCGTGGCGAAGGCGACGGCCGCCACGATCGCGAACAGCACCGTCCCGCCCGTGGAGCCTGCTCCGCCGCCCAGGTCGAGGGCCAGGAGCGGTACCGCCGTGTTGCCGGAGGCATGGGAGCCGCGTACGGCGTCCGGGCCGACGATCGCCGCCGCGCCGAAGCCGAGGACGATCGTCATGAGGTAGAAGCCGCCGATGAGTCCGATCGACCAGACGACGGAACGCCGGGCGGCCCGCGCCGTCGGCACGGTGTAGAAGCGGGACAGGATGTGCGGCAGGCCCGCCGTCCCCAGTACCAGTGCGAGCCCCAGGCTCATGAAGTCGAACCGTGAGATCCAGTCCCCGCCGTACTTCAGGCCGGGCGCCAGGAACGCGGCCCCGTGGCCGCTGCGCTCGGCCGCCGTGCGCAGCAGCCGGTCGAAATCACCGTGGAACCGCACCAGGACGAGCACGGTGAGCACGATCGTGCCGCCGAGCAGCAGAACCGCCTTCACGATCTGGATCCATGTGGTGGCCCGCATACCCCCCAGCGACACATAGATCACCATGAGCGCGCCGACCCCGATCACCGCCCACGTCTGGGCAGCCTCGCCCGTGCCGCCGAGCAGGAGCGCGACCAGGCTGCCCGCGCCCACCATCTGCGCCACCAGGTAGAGGATCGACACGGTGACCGAGGCCGTTCCCGACGCGATCCGCACGGGGCGTTCGCTCATCCGCGCGGCGATGACGTCGGCAAGCGTGAAGCGCCCGCAGTTGCGCACCAGTTCGGCCACGAGGAGCAGCACGACGAGCCAGGCCACGAGAAAGCCCACCGAGTACAGCAGCCCGTCGTAGCCGAAGAGGGAGATGAGCCCCGAGATGCCCAGGAAGGAGGCGGCCGACATGTAGTCGCCCGCGATGGCAAAACCATTTTCCATGGGCGAGAACAGCCGCCCGCCCGCGTAGAACTCCTCCGCCGAACCATGCCGGCTGCGGCTCACCCACGTCGTGATTCCCAGGGTGATCGCGACGAAGGCACTGAACAGCACCAACGCCAGCATCTGATGGTCACCGGTCACACCGCACCGCCTCGTGCCTCGCGCGTCAGTTCCTGGGTGTCCCAGCGCAGTTCGAGCGCCGCACGGTCCCTGCGCAGCCGCGCGTGCCGGGAGTAGGCCCAGGTGAGCAGGAACGTGCTGAGGAACTGCCCGAGTCCCGCCACAAGCGCCACGTTCACCGCGCCCCACACGGGGCGGGCCATGACTCCGGGCGCGGTCGTCGCCGCCACGACGTAGGCCACGTACCAGAGGAAGAATCCGATGACCGCGGGAACGACGAACCGCCGGTAGTGGCTGCGGACTTCCTGGAACGCGTCGCTCCGCTGCACCTCGACGTACACGAGGGCCGCCGCGGCGGCCCCGTCCGTACGCTGCCGACGGGCTGCCGGAACCTCGGTCACGGGCGGGCCCACGGTGGCCGACTCGCCCCAGCCGGAGGCCAACGCGTCATACCAGGGGTCGTCGTAGCGCACGTCCCCGGGTGCCTCGCCGGATGCCAGGCCCGCGCCTTGCCGTCGGTCGCCCGAACTCTCGGAACCCTGCTCGCTGCCGCGGCCACGGCCGTTGCTTGACTGCATGCCCAAGCATGGACAGAACGGGAAGATCCCCGACTCTTCTTCCCCTCCCACTTCACCCCATCAGGTGACGAAAAGCCCCGTTCACCCCGTCGGCGGACGCACCAACCCCTCCCTGAACGCGTAACGCACCGCCTGCGCCCGGCCCTTGAGCCCCGTCTTGGTGAACATGTTGTTGATGTGGGTCTTCACCGTCGCCGTGGACCCCTGCAGTTCGCGGGCGATCTCCTGGCTGTTGAGCCCCTCCGCGATCAGGACGAGCACCGCGGTCTCCCGCGCGGTCAGCCCGTCGGGCGGCCCGACGACCACCGTCGGTTCCGGCTCGGGCTCCGAGAGACGCTCCAGCAGCCGCCGTTGAACGCTCGGCGACAGTCCCGCGTCCCCGGACAGCACGCTCTGCACGGCCCACAGGATCCCGTCGCCGCCCGCGTCCTTGGTCAGGTAACCCCGTGCGCCCGCTCTGAGCCCGGGGAACAGGGACTCGTCGTCCCCGAAGGCCGTGAGCACCACGACCTGGGTTCCGGGATGCCCGGCACGGACGCGCCGAGGCGCCTCGACTCCGTCACAGCGGGGGATCCGCAGGTCCATGAGCACCATGTCCGGGGCGAGTTCGGCGACGAGCCGCACCGCCTCCTCGCCGTCCGCGGCGGCGCCCACGACCTCGGTCCCCGGCAGCGGCCCGAGCAGCATCACGGTGCCTTCCCGGACGACGGTCTGATCGTCCGCCACCAGGACCCGGGCGAGCAGCCGTCTCGGCCGCGGGATCCCCTCGCGGCCGAGCGCCTCCCGGGAGGGCCGGCGCAGGAAGCTGTCCCGCATCACACGCGCTCCTTCCACCGGGGCCGGGACGCGCCGTCACCGTACGCCGGGTCGGGGGCCGGGGCAGGGGTCGGCTCCAGGGACCGCACCCGCCACGTCAGGATGCCGGAGCGGACGAGCAGGGTGGCGGCGAGAGCGAGCAGCAGGGCCGAGCCGCCCTGGTGGACGCCCACCATCGCGCCGCACGCGAACAGACCCGCACGCAGGCCGATACCGACGGCCCAGACAGCCGCGCCCGCCCTGGTGGTCCTGCTCCACACCGCGCCGTCCGCCTCCACCCATATGCGCGTGGTCCAGGCCCAACCGGCTCCCATGGCGAGACCCACGAGCAGTTCCCCGGCAAGTATCTCGGCGGATGCCGTGTGGTGGCGGGCGTCGAGGAGGCCGGGCTCGTGCAGGGCCGCGACGGCCAGGATGCCGGGCAGCACCCCCCAGCGCCGGTACCTGTCGACGCGGCCGGCGCGGAACTGCCGCACGATCACCACGGCGGCCGCGGCCGCGATCAGCAGTGCGTTGGCGAGCCCGGCCCGGGCATGTCAGCTTCCGTGAGCGGGAAGGGGCCGTCGACGGCGAGTGCCACCGACGCCTCCGGCGCTACGGAAAGGCGCGAGTCCGCAGATCGGACTCCGAGTGGATCATGGGTGGATCTCAGCGAGCCGTGCTCTCCACCCACCGGTGGAGCCTCCGCCGGCCACGCCCGACCGGAACGCCGGGCGGGGCCGACCCGGTGGCCGGGTCGGCCCCGCCCGGTGGCCCGCCCGGCCCGGCGTCAGCTGCTACGCGTCGATCCGCGACCGGTCCAGCGTCGCCGCCGAGCTGGAGATGAACTCCTTGCGCGGTGCCACGTCGTTCCCCATGAGCAGGTCGAACACCTGCTCGGCCGCCTCCAGGTCGGAGAGGTTGATCCGCCGCAGGGTGCGGTGACGCGGGTCCATCGTGGTCTCGGCCAGCTGATCCGCGTCCATCTCGCCGAGGCCCTTGTAACGCTGGATGGAGTCCTTGTACCGGACCCCCTTGCTCTGGAACTCCATGAGCTTGTCCCGCAGCTCGCGGTCCGAGTACGTGTACACGTACTTGTCCTGCCCCCTCTTGGGCTGGACGAGCTCGATGCGGTGCAGCGGCGGCACCGCCGCGAACACCCGGCCCGCTTCCACCATGGGCCGCATGTACCGCTGGAACAGCGTCAGCAGCAGGCACCGGATGTGGGAGCCGTCCACGTCGGCGTCGGTCATCATGATGATCTTGCCGTAACGGGCCGCGTCGATGTCGAAGGTCCGTCCGGAGCCCGCTCCTATGACCTGGATGATCGCACCGCATTCGGCGTTCTTGAGCATGTCGGTCACGGACGACTTCTGAACGTTGAGGATCTTGCCCCGGATCGGCAGGAGTGCCTGGAACTCGGAGTTCCGCGCGAGCTTCGCCGTACCGAGCGCCGAGTCGCCCTCGACGATGAACAGCTCGCTGCGGTCGACGTCGTCGCTGCGGCAGTCCGCGAGCTTGGCGGGCAGGGAGGAGGACTCCAGAGCCGTCTTGCGGCGCTGGGCGTCCTTGTGCTGCCGGGCCGCGATACGCGTGCGCGCGGCGGCGACCGCCTTCTCCATGACGACCCGCGCCTGGGCCGCCGCGTCCCGCTTGGTGGACGTCAGGAACGCCTTGAGTTCCCGGGAGACCACGGTGTTCACGATGCGACGGGCCGCCGAGGTGCCGAGGACCTCCTTGGTCTGGCCCTCGAACTGGGGCTCGGCGAGCCGGACCGTGACGACGGCGGTCAGGCCCTCCAGGGCGTCGTCCTTGACGATGTCGTCCTCGGCGACGCGCAGCAGTTTCTTGGCGCGCAGCACCTCGTTCATCGTCTTGGCGACGGCCTGCTCGAAGCCCGCCACGTGGGTGCCGCCCTTGGGGGTGGCGATGATGTTGACGAAGGACCGGAGGGTGGTGTCGTACCCGGTGCCCCAGCGCAGCGCGACGTCGACGCCCAGCTCGCGGGTGACCTCCGTCGGCGTCATCTGACCGTGGTCGTCGAGGACGGGCACCGTCTCCTTGAAGGAGCCCTGCCCGGTGAAGCGGAGGACGTCGCAGACGGGCCTGTCGGCGGCGAGGTACTCGCAGAACTCGCTGATGCCGCCGTCGAAGCGGAAGGACTCCTCGCCCTTGCTGCCGCCGTCACCCAGGCCGTATTCGTCGCGGACGACGATCGTCAGGCCGGGCACCAGGAAGGCGGTCTGGCGGGCGCGCTGGTGGAGGTGCTCCAGGGAGAGCTTGGCGTCCTTGAGGAAGATCTGCCGGTCGGCCCAGTAGCGCACGCGCGTGCCGCTGCGGGTCTTGGGGATCCGCTTGGTCTTGCGCAGTCCGCTCGCGGGCTCGAACTTCGCGTCGGGCCCGGCGCCGGCGAACGCCCCGGGGACGCCGCGGCGGAAGCTGATCGCATGGGTGTGCCCGCCGCGGTCGACCTCGACGTCGAGCCGGGCGGACAGGGCGTTCACCACCGAGGCACCGACACCGTGCAGACCGCCGGAGGCGGCGTACGAGCCACCGCCGAACTTGCCGCCCGCGTGCAGTTTGGTCATGACGACCTCGACGCCGGACAGACCTGTCTTGGGCTCGACGTCGACGGGGATGCCCCGGCCGTTGTCCCGCACCTCGACGGAGCCGTCGTCGTGGAGGATCACCTCGATGTGGTCACCGTAGCTGCCGAGGGCTTCGTCGACGGAGTTGTCGATGATCTCCCAGAGGCAGTGCATGAGGCCACGGCTGTCGGTGGACCCGATGTACATACCCGGGCGCTTGCGTACGGCCTCGAGGCCTTCGAGGACGAGCAGGTGCCGCGCGGTGTAGTTGGAACCGTCCCGGTCTGCTCCTGCCAGCAGCGCTGTGGACGGCACGGACGTATCGGCGGTCACGCGGTTCGCTCCTCGCTGAATTTCAGATGGGCCCTCACGGGGTAAGGGCGCGGCTTCGGTCGCCGCAAAGAGGGTACCGAGGCCTGGTAGAGCCGTTGTCACGCCACCCTCCCCCGAACTCACACTAGTCCAGCGTCGCATGCGTGTTCGATCCCTCGATGGAGTGAAGTACATATCACGTTCCCTTCGAGGCATGAACCATTTAGGCTCCGGGCACGTCCTCATGAACAAACCGGCAATCCAGCCGGGAGGACCGGCCCATGACCGACAGCGCGAAACCGTACGACACGACAGACACGTAATACGGCACATTCGCCGCCAAACCGGCAGCAGACGGCCGCCTCGGAAGATTTTTTCGAGGAGAAGCCACGAGCGGGAACGTTTGGGGCTGGTTGGATGTTGACCCTGGTACGACAGCTCGTCGAGCTAGAGAAGAGGCGACGTGACTACTGTTCTGACCCCCGCGAGCCCGATGACGGCCGCTGACCGCTGCGACCGCTGCGGCGCCCAGGCGTACGTGCGCGTCGTCCTGCTCAGCGGCGGAGAACTGCTCTTCTGCGCCCACCACGGTCGCAAGTTCGAGCCGGAACTCAAGAAGATCGCCGCTGAGATACAGGACGAGACGGAGCGACTGACCGCCGTTCCCGCCTCAGAAGAAGAGCGCTGACCGTTCGCGTTCGACGACGAGCCACAACCGGCACAGGCTGGTAGCGGGCGGCCGCCCCTGCGTCCCAGGGGCGGCCGCCCGCACTCGTTCGTCGTGCCCGGTTCAGCCCGCGTGCGGCGTCCGGGTGGCGCCCGGCAGCGCGGCCTCCCAGCGCAGTGTGCCGACGATGTCGGACACGCGTGTGTAGACGCCGGGGCTCCCGGCCCGCCCGCATCCGTCCCCCCAGGACACGAGACCGATCAGTCGGCCCTGGGCGACCAGCGGGCCGCCGCTGTCCCCCTGACACGAGTCGCGGCCCCCCTGGGCCTCCCCCGCGCACACCATCGTCTGCACCCGGTACGCACCGTCGGCCGGCCCTGGGTACGCGTTCGCACAGACGCTGTCCCGCAGTACATGCACACGAGCGGCCCGCAGACCGTGGGCGTAGGAGCCGCTCCCCGTGGTGTCCCCCCAGCCGTAGACCATGGCCTCGGTACCCGGCCGGTACGCCGGATCGCCGACGCCGGCCATCGTGATGACCGAGGTCCGGGGCAGCGGCTCGGCCAGCTCGAGCACGGCGAAGTCTCCCGAGTTGCTGTGGGCGTCATAGGTCGGGTTCACCCAGATCTCGTTCACGGCGATCTCCCTGCCGACGTCCGAGTAGAGGTCCGTGCGGCCCGCGACGACCTTCAGATCGTGCACCCGGTCCGGGGGGACCCCCAGGGCTTCCTCACCCATGCAGTGGGCCGCGGTGAGGACCGTGGTCGGGCCGACGGCCACTCCCCCGCAGAACTGCCCGGACCGCATACCTCCGAACCGGTCACGGCTGGACAGGGCGACGGTCCAGGGGCTGTCGGACACGTCGACCGGGAAGCCGCCCACCACGACGCCTTCGGAGGCCGCGTGGGCGTCGGAGACCAGCGGTATGGCCATGGCCGCGGCCGCCAGGACCAGCGGCCGGGTCAGTACCCGGGCAAAGGGACGACGCATGCGGGCTCCTCACTCTGGGGCGATCAAGGGACACTCAGAGTGATCCAGCTCCTGGCGCCGCGCACCCGGGCGGCAAGGCGAAGGCCCGGTCCCCGTGGGGGGGCCGGGCCTTCGGCGTCGTACGGAGTCGACTCAGTCGAGGTAGTCGCGCAGCACCTGGGAACGCGACGGGTGGCGCAGCTTCGACATCGTCTTGGACTCGATCTGGCGGATGCGCTCGCGCGTCACGCCGTACACCTTGCCGATCTCGTCGAGGGTCTTCGGCTGACCGTCGGTGAGACCGAAACGCATGGAGACCACGCCGGCCTCGCGCTCGGACAGGGTGTCGAGGACGGAGTGCAGCTGCTCCTGGAGGAGCGTGAAGCTGACCGCGTCGGCCGGGACGACGGCCTCGGAGTCCTCGATGAGGTCACCGAACTCGCTGTCGCCGTCCTCGCCCAGCGGGGTGTGCAGCGAGATGGGCTCGCGGCCGTACTTCTGGACCTCGATGACCTTCTCCGGGGTCATGTCGAGTTCCTTGGCCAGCTCCTCCGGGGTGGGCTCGCGCCCCAGGTCCTGGAGCATCTGGCGCTGCACGCGCGCGAGCTTGTTGATGACCTCGACCATGTGCACCGGGATGCGGATGGTGCGGGCCTGGTCGGCCATGGCGCGGGTGATCGCCTGACGGATCCACCAGGTGGCGTACGTGGAGAACTTGTAGCCCTTGGTGTAGTCGAACTTCTCGACCGCGCGGATCAGACCGAGGTTGCCCTCCTGGATGAGGTCCAGGAAAAGCATGCCGCGGCCGGTGTAGCGCTTGGCTAGGGAGACCACCAGACGGAGGTTCGCCTCCAGGAGGTGATTCTTGGCGCGGCGGCCGTCCTCGGCGATGATCTCCAGCTCGCGCTTGAGCTTGGGGGCGAGCTTGTCGGCGTTGGCCAGCTTGTCCTCGGCGAACAGACCGGCCTCGATGCGCTTGGCGAGCTCGACCTCCTGCTCGGCGTTGAGGAGCGGGACCTTGCCGATCTGCTTGAGGTAGTCCTTGACCGGGTCGGCGGTGGCGCCGGCGGCGGCGACCTGCTGGGCCGGCGCGTCGTCCTCGTCCTCGTCGGAGAGGACGAATCCGGCGCTCTCGGTGCCCTCGGGCTCGTCGCCCGTCTTGGGGGTCTCCTCGAGGACCTCGTCCTCGACCAGCTCGGCGTCGTCCTTCTTGCCGGCGGTCTTCTTCGCCGCCGTCTTCTTGGCGGGGGCGGCCTTCTTCGCCGTCGCCTTCTTGGCGACGGCCTTCTTGGCAGCCGCCCTCTTCTCGGCGGCGGCCTCGTCCGTGGAGTCGTCCACAGCGGGGGCGGCCGGAGCGGCGGGGGAGGTGGCGGTGGCCTTTCTGGTGGTCACCGTCTTCGCCGCGACCGTCTTGGTGGCGGTGCGCTTGGCCGGACTCTTCGCTGCGACGCTCTTTCGGGTGCGCTTGGGCTCCGCGGCACTGACCATCAGCGTCACACCCTCTTCCTCGAGGATCTGGTTGAGGCTGCGCAGTACGTTCTTCCACTGAGTGGCCGGAATCTGGTCAGCTTCGAAGGCCCGACGCACATCGTCGCCGGCGATCTGCCCCTCAGCCTTTCCCCGCTCAATGAGCGCCATGACAGAGACGGACTCGGCGATCTCCGGCGGGAGCGTACGGGATGTGCTGGCCGACACGAACAACCTCTCGGAACGTTGGAAAACGGCTTCCGGCCCCGTCCACGACGGACAGGAGCCGACCACCGGCCTTGGGGGTGGACCGACGGTGCGGGCGGGGGCCGGGAAGTTGCACAGCGCCTTCTATGGCGTC
Source organism: Streptomyces sp. NPDC048734 (assembly GCF_043198675.1). Lineage (NCBI taxonomy): Bacteria > Bacillati > Actinomycetota > Actinomycetes > Kitasatosporales > Streptomycetaceae > Streptomyces > Streptomyces sp. NPDC048734. Next base: position 413,196 of record NZ_JBICUZ010000005.1, read on the forward strand.
CGTATTCCTTCCGCGGCAGTCACCTCTTAGGTCATCGCGTTGCTTCCATGAGCGTTACGCCCAATCTTCGTGGCCCGAGTCACACCCCGTAAGCACTCAAAGGCTGTCAGACGCGGGCAGATAAGGTCACCCGCAGTGTCTACCCACACCGTTGCGAGTCAATCGGGCTCGACGCGCGGTCGGACCCCGCAGACCCGAGGTGGGTCCTGCGGGGTCCGACGGGAGGGCGGAGAGGCAGGGGAGGCGAGGAGGCGGAACACGACGCAGGAGGAGGAAGAGGAGCGGGCGCCCCCGACCGCACCGACCGCGGTGTGCGGTCAGTGCTCGCGGGGCGCCGGGACGGCCCGCTCCACCTCGGGGTGGACGGTGAGCAGCTGCCGCATGGCCGCTTCGGCGCCGGCACCGTCACCCGCGGCGAGGGCGTCGGCGATCCTGCCGTGGTGGCCCAGCGAAGCCTCGGTCGGCCGCTCACAGCCCGTGACCGGACCGCCGGAGACCTGAAGCGCGGAGGACACGATGCCGGAGAGGTGCTCCAGCATGCGGTTGCCCGCGACCTGGATGAGCAACGAGTGGAACTCGGCGTCGGCCCGGGAATAGGTGAGCGCGTCACCCTGCCCCATGGCGTGCCCCATGATCTCGACCATGTCCGACAGGCGCTGCTGGACGTCCTCGCGCCCGTGCCCGGCCGCGAGACGGGCGGCGAGCGGCTCGATCGTCCAGCGCAGCTCACTCAGCTCGCGCCGCTGGTTGTCGCGCTGCGGACCGAAGGCCCGCCACTCGATGATGTCCGGGTCGAGGAGATTCCAGTCGCTCACGGGACGCACGCGCGTGCCGACGTTCGGCCGGGCGCTGACGAGTCCCTTGGCCTCCAGGACCCGGAGCGACTCGCGGACGACGGTGCGGGAGACCTCGAAGCGCTGGCCGATCTCCTCCGGCACGAGCGGACGGTCCGCACCCAGATCGCCGGAAACGATCATCTGGCCGAGCTGCTGGACGAGTTGGCCGTGCAGCCCGCGTCCGCGGCTGCCCGCGCCACGTCGGCCCACACGGCCCAGCTCGGGATCCGCACCCTCCCAGACGGGGGCGCCGACGCGGTCGGCGGCGGAGCCCTCCCCGAAGGGGTAGCGGTCGAGTTCGCCCGGGCCGGCCAGACCGGAGTCGGTGGAGCGGGCGGCGGTCATCATGGTGCGCGCAAGGGTACTCACGGATCCTTTGTCGGCGCCGTCTCCAACTCCCTTGAGGTCTTTGGTGAAAAGCACACGAAAGGGTGATCGCTCACCCCGTCGCAATTGACGCCTTATCGGAAAGAAATGGGCGTTCTGCGGGGAGTTGCGCACAATCCGTTCCCGGGCGGGAACGGACGGTCGTCATCGGGCACGACTGCGCATGGTTGTGAGCAGATACGCGCAGAGCAGACCGCTCAGCGACAACGCCAAGGCCCCGCCAACGGGTTGGGCGACCACGCGCAACGCGGCTGCCACATAGCGGTCTCCGCCGAAGGGCCACGGCGAGAGCAGCACCTCACGCAGCCGCACCGGGAATCCGGCGGCGGCCCGCACAGATGCGCTCTCCACGGCCTTCTGTACGAGCGGCACGACGGCCACCGGGACGGCGACCACCGCCGCGAGTCCGGCCGTGGTGGACCGGAAGACGCCCGCGGCCAGCACGCCGGCCCAGGCGCAGCCGACCGTGAGCGCGAGCCAACTCGCGCTCAGCTGCAACCAGTCGGCGGGAACCTGCGTGAACTCCCGTCCATGGACGAGATAGAGCACTTCGGCGTCGCAGCCCGCGGTGAGGAAGGCGAGCATCAGTGCGGTGAGGGCGGAGACGAGGAGCTTGGCGGTGAGCAGGCCCAGCCTGCGCGGCACGCTCCCGCGATCCGCCGCGAGGGCGGGGTGGCGGAACTCGTCTCCGAAGGCGAGCGCGCCGAGCAGGCCCGCGCCGAGCGCCGCCGGGGGCAGCGGCATTTGCACGGGCCAGGCGGCCAGCAGTCGCGCCTGCGAGGTGTGCCCGATACGGGCCAGGACGAGCGAGGTGAGGGCGGAGACGAGCAGGACGACGGCACCGGTGAGGAAGCCTGTGCTGATACCCGCGGCACGGCGCAGTTCGTAGCGGAGAGGGCGCAGCGGGCTGGGGGCGGAACGGACGGCGATGGGGGGCGGCAGAGCGGGCAGGGCGCCCTCGAGAGTGCGAGAGGTGCCCGAGGAGCTCCTGACCGGGGCGAGGGCGGGTCGAGCGGCGGCTGCCGCGGAGTCGTCGGGGACGCCTGCCGGCGGGGCCTGCTGTGCGGGGGGCGCCGTCGCGGCTGCGGCGGCCGGTCCCGGTCCGACGCCTCCCGGCGCGACCGATTCCCCGGCCGGCCTCACCGCTGCCTCTGCGGCGCCCCGTCCCGATCCCACGGCTCCCGGCGCGACCGCACCCTTGACCGGCGCCTTTGTCGTGTCTGTGGCAGCCGGTCCCGGTGCGGTGGGGGCCGGCCGGGGTCCGGCTCCGGTGGAGAGGGAGGGCGTGTTCGGGGTCGAACGGTCCGGTTCCGGGGAGGGAGCGCCGGCGGCCGCGGTGGACTGCTCCTCGTGGGGCGTGCCGCCGGACGGCCGGTCGTCGCGGGCGTGGGCCGGGCCGGGTTCGCCGTCCCGGCCGCCGGTCCCCTGCCCGGCGTGCGTCGGGTCCGCGTTGCCGCCGTCGGCTCCGGGGCCCATGTCTCCTACCTCGTGCGCGAGTTGGTGGACGAGGATGCGGTGCCGGAACGCGGCCTCCCCGATATCCGCACAGGTGCTGCCGTACACGGAGAGGCGGTTGCCGTCCTCCTGAACGACCTCGACGGAGCGGCGAGCGGTACGGGCCTCCTTGGTGAGCGCAGCCGCCAGGCGTGCGGCGTGCGGGCTGCGGACGGCGACACGGGGCCGTAGCCGGGTGCGGGCGAAGTGTGCGGCCTCCTGGTCTGCGACGAGCCTGCCCTGGTCCAGGGTGACGACCCGGTCGGCCGTGCGGGCGGCCTCCTTGGGGTCGGCCGTGGTCGAGAGCACGGTGCCGCCCTGGGCCGCGTGCGCGCGCAGCAGACCGTGCAGCCAGCGGCTTTCGCGCTCGGAGAGCCCGTCGGCCGGATGGTCGAGCACGAGGGTGTGCGGATCGGCGAGGAGGGCGCAGGCAAGGCCGAGCCGGCGGTCCATGCCGCGGGAGAGGGTGCTCAGGCGTTCGTCGCGCAGGCTGACCAGGCCGACCGCTTCGAGGACTTCGTCGGCCCGTCGGACCGGGACACCGGCGGCCGCGCACAACATGCGCAGATGCCCCCGGACGGTGCGGGCCGGATGCCCCGGCACATCCCCCAGGAGGACGCCGACCTCCCGGGACGGGTGGGCGATGCGGTGCAGAGGACGGCCTCTGAAGTAGGTCAGACCACGGCCCCGTTGGAGTTCGAGCATGAGTCTCAGCGCCGTGGTCTTCCCCGCGCCCGGCGCTCCGAGCAGCACGGTCACGTGTCCCGCGCGCGCCTCGAAGGAAACGTCGTCGAGCGCGAGCGGGAGGCCCTTGCGGGGATTGCTGGTCAGTCCGAAGGCCTGGATCACCCGTAGCAAGATAGCGCGCTATGTCATATTTTGCGGGGTAGCACGGCTGGCCACGGGCTCCTGATCGTCACGGGGCGCCAACCACCCTGCCCGGGAAGGCAATCGATACGGACACCTGATACGGGGAGGCGCGAAGCGAACGCCGAGCGGGCGGTCGACGCCCTGCGGCGGTGACGGCCCGGTCAGCACGTCCGGGTCGGTCGAGGCCCTGGCCCGCCATACATGCCCCGAGCCGGTCGAGGCCCTGTCACGCACGTCCTGGTAGGTGCGCAGGAATCACACCTCGGGACGCAGCATCGGCGGGTTGAGCAGGGTCGCGCCACCGGCGCGGAAGAGCTGCGCGGGGCGGCCGCCCTGGCGGGTGGTGGTGCCGCCCGTGGGGACCAGGAAGCCCGGTGTGCCCGTCACCTTGCGATGGAAGTTCCGTGGGTCGAGCGCCACCCCCCACACCGCTTCGTACACACGGCGCAGCTCGCCGACGGTGAACTCGGTGGGGCAGAACGCGGTCGCCAGCGACGAGTACTCGATCTTGGAGCGGGCCCGCTCGACCCCGTCGGCAAGGATCTGCGCGTGATCGAAGGCGAGGGGCGCCATCGGTTCGCCGTCACGCCCGTAACCGCCCTGCTGCAGCAGTTCCTCGACCGGGGCCCAGCGCGCGTTGCTCGCGTCGCCGCCGGCGCGCGGTGCCGGCAGGTCGGGGGCGAGGGCGAGGTGGGCGACGCTGACCACACGCATCCGGGGGTCGCGCCCGGGATCGCCGTAGGTGGCGAGCTGTTCCAGGTGAGCGCCGTTGTCCTGGTCGGGGGCGGCGGGACCGTGGGAACGCAGTCCGGTCTCCTCGGCCAGTTCGCGTGCCGCGGCCTGGGAAAGGTCCTCGTCGTCCCGCACGAAGCCGCCCGGAAGAGCCCACCATCCCTGGAACGGCGGCTCTCCCCTGCGCACCGCCAGCGCGCACAGGGCATGGCGGCGCACGGTCAGCACGACCAGGTCCACAGTGACGGCGAAGGGCGGAAATGCTGACGGGTCGTAGGGCATGCGGCGATCATAGTCGTCTTCCTGACGATAAACACGCCCTTCGTCCGCCGCATCGACGGCTGAGCCACCGCGGTCCCGCGCGGCCGTCTCCACGCGCCCCGGGGCTGTCGGCCCGCCCGCGTCCCACCGGTTCACGCGCCCAATCGCAGCCCGTCGGCCACCTCCTCGACCATGGCAAGCCCGATTCTGCCGACCCGCGCGGAGAAGGCGGCACCGGAGACCCGCAGACCCGTCAGACGGGCCTCGCCCAGGGGCGCGCCGCACAACGGGCGCAACATCACGGTCCCGGCCGGGACATCGGGCCGGATGCCCGCCACCGTGGTCAGGAGGAGGACCCCGGCGGCGGCCGCAGTGGCAGCGGGGCGGCAGGTGGCCGGGTGGGACAGCAAAGCACTGCCCTCGGTTCGCTGCTCCCCGCCGTACACCTCGGGGAGCCTGTGGCCGAAGGCCTCGGCCGCCGCCAGTACGCCCCGTCGCAGGGCCCCCGCCTCCTTCTCGTACCCCGCCGCCAGCCCCGAGACTCCGGTCGCCGACGGGGGCAGATCGGCGGGGCGACGCGGGGTCGCCCTCTGAACCGGAGCCGGTGGCATCTCACGTCGCGGGGACTGAGGTGCCGGACCGGGCCGCGGGAGCACCGGGCGGCGCTCACCGGTGGCTGAGGGCGGAGTCGGCTGGTGCACGAGGTGACTTCCTCTGCTCTCTGGAGCCTCTTGCGTGGTCGACGGCCTTCTCCGGCAGGACGCGGCGGCACGATCCGGGCGGGCTGTGCCGCCACACAGGGGAACGGAGCCGGGCTCCACCAGGTCACGCCCGCGCGGGCGGCGGCCCACCGAATGGCGCTGGCGCGGCGGACGGTCGGCCGCTCCCCGCGGCTGTCCGGCTGTGGGCGGCCTCTCGGCCGGTCCGGTGCGACGAACGGCCGGGTGCCTCCCGCATCCGTGCTCCGGCTGGGTACCCGCTCACCTCTGCCCGTCGTTCTCGTCGCCGTCGGCGCAGCCGCTCCGCCGTGCGGCGGCCTCGCCGGAGGTGCGGGTGCGCGAGCGCGTGTCGCCCCGGCCGGAAGCGGCGGGGCGCGTCGAGCCGGCCGCACGGGCGCCGAGGGTCTTCGCTCCCCGTTCTCGTGCCGCCCCCGCCGTCGTCCGCGCGAGGGGGCCGGCGACACCGGCGGAACGCGCACGGAGTCGGTGGCGGCCGACGCTCGGTGAGGGGGACCGCTCCGGTCCCGGAGTGGAACCGGTCGCGCTGTCGGCGTCCGATGCCGCACCGGACCGGGTCCCGTCCCGGCCGTCGATCCGGTCGGCACCGCTTTCACGGCCCTCGACGCCGATTCGGGCGGCCTGCGCGCCTGCTCGGGGCTGCGTCCCCCCTTGGGCTTGGGCAGCGGCCAGGCCGTGGCCACGAGTCCCGGACGCGGACCCGGTCCGGGTACCGGCCCCGGTCCCAGTACCGGCTCCGGCCCTCCCCCGACGGTCGGTTCCTCCTCCGGCCTGCTGTTCGCGCACCTCACGCTCGGCACGCAGGCAGCGCCGGACCGATTCGGGGTCCAGACCCTCGTTGCAGGCATGGTGCAGGAGGCGGGCGAAGAGGTAGCTCGGGTCCGCGCCCAGGGCCATGGCGAGGGCCTCCCGGGCCTCGAGTTCGTCACCACTGGACCATGCGACCCAGCCGGCGAGGGTGAGCGGGGCCGCCGCGTGCTCGCCGTAGGGGCCGACGCAGCGGCGGGCCAGCGCTCGCCAGAGCCGCAGGGCGGGGGCCGCTTCGTCACCCTCCATCCACTCGGCGGCGCGGTCACGGGTCGCCCGGTCCTGGAGGCCCAGGATGAGGGCAGCGGCTTCGTCGCAAGCCACGAGCTCGTCGTCCCGGCGGTCCGCGGGAAGGGCGCCTGTCACCGAAAATGCCTCGGAGAACCTGAGAATCACGCGTGCGGCCAGTGCGATGGTCTCCTCCGCGACGGCCGCGCGGCTCGTGTCGTGGATCATCCGGGGAAGCAGGTCCATGCCCGCCGTGTCGAGTGCCAGCTCCTGCTCCACGGCGACACCCGTTTCCAGCGGTAGCAGCCGGGCCCTCAACTCCTTCAGCGTGCCGCGGACCTGGATGCCGGCGTAGGTGGCCGCCGCGGCCAGCACAGATGTGCCCGGCAGGCCCATCGGCGTCCCCTCGACCGGGCAGCAGCCCTCGCCGGAGCAGCAGTACGACCAGAAGCGGCCGCCCGAGATGCACAGCGCCTCGATCACCGGGATGTCGAGCCGACCGCATTCGACACGGAGCGCGTGCGCGAGCGGCTGGAGGCGCTCCCTGACCCGACCGCCCGTCTCGCCCTTCGCAGGTTCCTGGCAGAGGTAGGCGACGATCTGTGCGGGGCGGACTCCCCTGCGTTCACTGCCGGTCACGAGGCCCTGTGCCAGTTGCCGGGCCACCGCGGGCCAGTCCTCCGGGTGGGCCGGGATGCCGAGGCGGGCCCGGCCGCCGAACCTGCCCCGGCCGCCCCGGTCGTGGAGGGCGACGAGGACGATGCTGTCCTCGGGCCGGTACCCGAGCAGGTAGGGCAGGGCGTCGGCCAACTCGGCGGGGGTGCGCAGGGTGACCTGGTGAGAGGTGGGGCCTCCGTCGTGGGCCGCGCGCCCGTCGTACGGGACGTGACCTTCGTAGGCGGCTTCGTGGTCGTACGCGGTCTTGTGGTCGTAGGAGGCCGCACGGCCGCACTCGGTCTCGTGGTCGTACGGGGCCCGGTCCTCGTGCGGCCCGGGGCCGGTACGTCCCTCACGTCCGGTGATGTCGCCGTTTCCGGAGGATCCAGTCGTTTCGCTGTGGTTCGTCATGGGTCGACGATCTCGCGGACTGTGAAATTCCGGTTGAGCCTGTGGATAAGTCTGGCCAGGGACACGTCATCGACACGAGGCCCGGCTGCCCGCCGAGCTCCCCCTCCGCCTGGGCCCGAGCCGTTCGCAGAAGATGCTCAGCCCGCCGCGGCGAGGACCAGCGGAAGAACCGCCTCGCTGCCTGCCCGGCGAAGGAGGCGGGCGGCGACCGCGAGGGTCCAGCCGGAGTCGGTGTAGTCGTCCACGAGCAACACGGGACCTGGAGCGGCCGCCAGGGCGGCGGCCAGCTCATCGGAGACCGTGAAGGCCTCCGAGAGCGCCCTGAGGCGCTGGGCGGAGTTGCTGCGACGGACCGCGTGGGCACCGCCCTGGCCTGTGTAGGTGAGGGCGCCCAGGAAGGGGAGGCGGCCGACGGCCGCGATGCCCTGAGCGAGGGAGCCGACCAGCTGCGGGCGGGCCAGGGACGGGACCGCGACGACGCCCACCGGCCGTGCGGAGGCGTCGGGGACGCCGGCCGCCCAGCCGCCCGGGGAGCGCGCCCAGTCGGCGAGGACGGCCACCGCGGCTTTCAGGGCCTCGTCGGGGACGGGTCCGTCGGGGGCGTTCTCTGCCAGCAGGGGTCGCAAGCGGTTGCCCCAGCCGATGTCCGAGAGGCGACCCAGGGCGCGTCCGGTGGAGCCCTGCTCACGAACGGGGATGCGTCCCTTGAGGTCGATGCCGAGGGCGGCCATGCCCGTCGGCCACATGCGGCGCGGCTCGACCTCCACCCCCGGGCGGTCCAGTTCCTTCGTCGCCCCGGTGAGAGCCTCGGCCGAGACCGAGGAAGCGATCCAGGCACCGGCGCAGTTGTCGCAACGGCCGCACGGGAGCGCACCCCCGTCGTCCAGCTGCCGGCGCAGGAACTCCATCCGGCATGCGGTCGTGCTCACGTAGTCACGCATGGCCTGCTGCTCGGCGGCCCGTTGCCGGGCCACCCAGGAGTACCGCTCGGTGTCGTACGTCCAGGGCTGCCCCGTGCTCTCCCAGCCGCCCTTGACCCGCTTGACGGCCCCGTCCACGTCGAGGACCTTCAGCATCGTCTCCAGCCGGGTGCGCCGCAGGTCCACCACCGCCTCCAGGGCGGGCACGGACAGCGGCCGTCCCGCGTCGGCGAGGGCCGAGAGGGTCTGGCGCACCTGCGCCTCGGGCGGGAAGGCGGTGTCGGCGAAGTAGCGCCAGATGGCTTCGTCCTCCTTACCGGGCAGCAACAGCACCTCGGCGTGCTCCACGCCTCGGCCCGCGCGGCCCACCTGCTGGTAGTAGGCGATCGGCGAGGAGGGCGAGCCGAGATGGACGACGAACCCCAGATCCGGCTTGTCGAATCCCATGCCCAGCGCGGAGGTGGCCACGAGCGCCTTGACCCTGTTCTCCTGGAGGTCGGTCTCGGCCTGGAGCCGGTCTGCGTTCTCCGTGCGGCCCGTGTACGAGTCCACCGTGTAGCCGCGCTGCCGCAGGAAGGCGGTGGCCTCCTCGGCCGCGGCGACCGTCAGCGCGTAGATGATCCCGGAGCCCGGCAGTTCGTCCAGGTGCTCGGCGAGCCAGGCCAGGCGGTGCGCGGCGTCCGGCAGCCGGACGACTCCGAGCCGGAGGCTTTCCCTCTCCAGCGAACCGCGCAGCACCAGGGCCTCGCCGGCGCCGGTACCGAGCTGTTCGGCCACGTCGGCCGTCACGCGCGCGTTGGCGGTCGCGGTGGTGGCGAGGACCGGCACACCGGGGGCGAGATCGCCGAGCATGGCCCGCAGCCGGCGGTAGTCGGGGCGGAAGTCGTGGCCCCAGTCGGAGATGCAGTGCGCCTCGTCGACCACCAGCAGACCGGTCGTGGCCGCCAGCTTGGGGAGCACCTGATCCCGGAAATCAACGGAGTTGAGGCGTTCCGGACTGACGAGGAGAACGTCGGTCTCGCCGCGCTCGACCTCCTGGTAGATCGCGGCCCACTCCTCCGGATTCGCCGAGTTGATGGTGCGCGCCTGGATGCCCGCCCGCTCCGCGGCCTCGACCTGGTTGCGCATCAGCGCCAGCAGCGGTGAGACGATCACCGTCGGTCCGGAACCGCGCCGACGCAGCAGCGCGGTGGCGACGAAGTACACCGCCGACTTGCCCCAGCCGGTGCGCTGCACCACCAGGGCCCGCCGGCGCTGCTCGACGAGGGCCGCCACCGCCTGCCACTGGTCCTCCCGCAGCCGCGCCCCCGGCACACCCACCAGCTCGGCGAGGACGGCGTCTGCTTCGGTACGGAGCTCCAGGTTGTCCATGCCCCCATGCAACCCGATGGCACTGACAATCGGCCACCTCACGCTGCGTGAACGAGCGTGGCGCCTGCGTGCGCCCGGAACCGAGGGCGGCACCGTGTGCGCCGGCCGACACCGCCTGCGCGTCGGCCGGGGAAGACCCGTGCGCGGGCCGGGAAACGTCACCCCTGGGGCAGATGAACGGACGGTGCACGACCGGTATACGCGTCACCCTGCGTTCATGGGGTAAGGATATAAGACACTCTCCGCCACATAAGGGTCGGTGGCCCCAATTGCTCGTTGCCGCATCCAAGTTCGACAGGAAGAATTGAGTTCCGCTCCCCGCACGGCTCGCCCGTGGTCCGGCAGGGCTCTGCTGCGGTGTGCGTGCCCCCGAATCCGACCCGCCCGCAGGTGTGGGCCGTAGCCGAAGGGAGGCTCGTGACCCTCGGATTCGCTCCGTCGTCGGCATCGCTGTCGACGTCCACGTCCGCCGCTTCCGCCAACCGCTTGCTCGAACCCGCGGAGTGGGCTTCGGCCGGCATTCCGCTGCTGCGCAACCCGCGGGAGGTCGTCAGCGGCCTGCACGCGCGTCATCTGCCGAAGCCGGCCACCGCGATCGTGGCGGTGCTCGATCCGGACGAACGGTTGCTGGCCAGCGCCTCGTTCACACGGCGCCAGGCGCAGGCCGACGGCTGGATGTTCCGCAACGCGCTGCTCGCCCAGCTGCGCCGGGTCATCCCGCACGATCTGCGGCGCCGCACGCCGGTGCGAACCGCCGTGCTGCTCTACTGCCGCGAGGGCGACGCGCGCTGGACGGAGGAGGACGGTGCCTGGATGTGGGGTCTGCGTGACGCCTGCACCTTGCACGGGCTGCGCTGCGGGGCGTACATCACACTGACCCGGGACGGCTGGCAGGTCCTCGGCGAGGGCCGCGGAGGCCGTCGCCCCCACGCGGGTTCACCGCCGGAGCCCTTCGCGCTGTCCGAGGCGCCGCCGCCGCTGCCGCGGACCGGCGGCGCAGCCTCGGAGGTGCTGCGCCGCGCGGCCGCGCGCTGAGCCCTGCCGACTCCCCTCCGAGTCGGCAGAAACGATCCGCCTTCACCGGACAGCGGTCACGAAGACCCGACTGCGCGGTGCCGCACCGCACGACACTGGGCGTCGGCACCGCGCGTCACGCGCCACGCGTCGGCACGGCACATCACGATGTCGCGCGCGACGCATCATGACGCCCGCGGACGACGCCGCATACCGGCTCGCCCACCGTGCGGGGCCGGAGCCCGCGCGAGCCCGCGGCCACGTGCACGCCGAGGGGCGCACCCGGGCTTCCGGGTCCGCGCCTCCGAAGACCGTCGCGGAGGTGCCGCGAGGCGGCTCCTCCCCCACCCCGGGTGCTCTCCCGGACGGCCGGGAGACGACCTGGAGCGGGCTCAGATGCCCGCGCCGAGCACCGAGTTGATCTGCTGCGGGTCACCGCAGACGATCAGCAGGGCACCGGCCCGGGCGCGGGCCGCCGGAAGGGCGGTGGCGGCAGCGGAACCTTCGTTGACCGCGACGACGACCACGGGTCGCACCGCCGCCCGGTCCAACGCGGAGGCACCGGCGTAGAAGACGTCGTCCCCCGAGTCGTGCTGCGCCCAGTAGGACGCCTCACCGAAGGACAGTTCGTGGGTGGCCCACGGGTGCTGTTCGCCGGTGGTGACCACCAACACCTCACCCGGGGCGCGGCCCGACTCGAGCAGCAGGTCGACGGCCTCCTCGGCGGCGTCCAGCGCACCCGCGGCCGAGGCCGGGATCAGCTGGATCTGAGGAGTCGCCGAAGCGGGTACGGAAGGGGAAACGGCAGGGGCGGCCGGGACCGAAGGCCCGGGCACGGCGGCCACATCGCGCGGCGTGCGCTGCACGGGCGGCGTGGGCCGGACAGGACCAGGCCGACCGGGACGCGACGGAGCCGCGGGACGGGGACCGGGTACGGGTCGAGGGGTCGGCGCGGTGCGGCCACTGGCCGGAGTGGCGCGGGGACCCTGGGCACTCTCGTGAATCTGAGGCTCCTCGGGAATGAGAGGCATGGGCTGATGTCTATCAAACGGTGGTGCGGTTCGCGCCAGCGGGTGGCACATCAGTGCGAGCGGAATCGTCAGAAGTCGAAGCCGAGCTGGCCCTCGATCTCCGGCGCGCTTCCGTTCGCCCAGCTGCGGGCCTTCTTGAGGTGCCGCCACTGGGGCAGCGCATCAAGATACGCCCACGACAACCGGTGGTACGGGGTGGGTCCCCGCTCCTCCAGTGCGGCCTTGTGGACGGGCGACGGATACCCGGCGTTGTCCGCAAAACCGAAGTCTGCATGGTCGATACCCAGTTCGGCCATCATTTTGTCGCGCTGCACCTTGGCGAGGACCGAGGCCGCCGCGACGGCCACGCACGACTGATCGCCTTTGATCACCGTGCGGACCCTCCAGGGGGCGCCGAGGTAGTCGTGCTTGCCGTCGAGGATCACCGCCTCGGGGCGCACCGGCAGGGCGTCCAGGGCGCGCACCGCGGCGAGCCGCAGGGCGGCGGTCATCCCCAGGTCGTCGATCTCCTCCGGAGAGGCGTGCCCGAGGGCATACGAGGTCACCCACTTCTCCAGTTCCACGGCAAGCTCGTTGCGACGCTTGACGGACAGGAGCTTGGAGTCGGTGAGGCCGACGGGGGGCCGGCGCAGTCCGGTGACCGCCGCGCAGACGGTGACGGGACCGGCCCACGCACCGCGCCCCACTTCGTCGACACCGGCGATGATCTTGGCTCCGGTCGTGGCGCGGAGGGAGCGCTCGACGGTGTGAGTGGGTGGTTCGTACGGCATGGCGGCCTTAGCCTACGCCGCCCGGTTCCCCTTGTGACACCCCGGTCGACAGGAGCCCGCGCGCGATCACCGAAGGACTCGCCGACGGCTCGTTCAACCCGCGTCCGGCCGCAGCAGCGGCAGCATCAACTTGGTCGGTCATCTCCTCGATCTCCCGATCACTCCCTTTACTGTCGCACATCTTGGAACGGCACATCATCATGACCGCGGCGGTGTCCGGCGCACAGCCGTTCGCCGCGCCGGAACGCACCTCTCCTCTTTCGTTCCCACGCCTGACGACCTCACGCAGAAGCTGAACGGCCGGCTCGACGAACCCCTCGATGGTCAGGGCGTGGAAGCGCTCCGCTCGATTCGGATCGCACTCGTGAATGATCGAGCGCGTTGCGGAAACCGGCTGGGAGCACATGGCGTCGCGCGCCCTGCGGGCCAGGGCCGACAAGTCCTCGCGCACGCTCCCCGGATCGGGCGCCGCGTCCGGTCCCGGCAGCCCGGCACGCAGGGCGTCGGCGACGAGGTACCCCTCGGACGGCCGACGGCGGTACACGGCCGCCTTGCCGGTCCGGGCGTCGACTGCCGCCCCTTCCCTCGTGAGGCCGTTCCACCCGACCGTGCCCAGTTGATCCAGAGCGGCGTCGAGGATCGCGCGTTCGAGCACGACGCCGGGCCGGCGGGAGGAGTGCCGCCCGAGCGGGAGCGGCCGTGCAGCGTGAAGCAACCATCTGTAGGCCCCCGGGCGAGCGCAGTGAGCCGGGAGGGGCGATACGGGGAGCGGGGCCGTTCACAGGGGAGAGACCGGAGAGCGGTTGGGGGGGAGGAGATGACGGCACTCCGAGCGTCGCGGTGCGGGACACGCCGACGGAACGCATCGCGCGTGAACGCTTGCGTTCACCAAGGCACCCGTGGAGGACCCCGGCGTCGACGCACCCGTGCACAATGGCGGACACCGTCACGACCGCCCCCACCGCGAACCTCACGGTCACCCCGCCTCCATCCAGCCGCTCGACCGTCTCCCCGCTTCCGGGCTCACCGATCGCGGAGCGGATGTCCGGATAACGCGCGAACGGTCACACAGGGTTCCCGCCGAACACACAGCGTTCACCCGGGTGAAAAGCGGGTGGAGACAGAAACCGCCCAGTGGTGGGAGCAGCGGCGCTCAGGACGCGGAGGGGACCCAGGCCGGCAGCGCCTCCACCTGCTCCGCCCAGGTGGCAGGAGGCGTCCCGGCCTTTCCGGAGGCGATGACGCCGCCGACGATGGCGCAGGTCGTGTCCACGTCCCCACCGGCCTGAGCGGTGGTCCAGAAGGCCTCCTCGTAGTCGCCGAGGGAGCGGGCGGCGGACCAGAGCGCGAACGGCACGGTGTCGTGGGCCGTCGTACGCCGGCCGCAGCCCAGCACCGCCGCGACGGTGCCGGCGTCGTCGTAGTCGAGCATGTCCCGGGCACGGCGCAGCCCCGCCGTCACGGCGCTTCTGGGGATGAGGCCGATGACGCCTTCCAGGAGGGCGTCGGCGCCGGGCGGACCTCCCGGCGCACCGGCCAGCGCGGCCGCCGCGGCGACGGCCATGGCGCCGACCACGGCCTCCCGGTGCTGGTGCGTGGGGTAGGCGGAGATCTCGGCCTGGTGGGTGGCCTGCTCGGGATCGTCGGCGTACCAGGCGCCCAGGGGGGCGATCCGCATGGCGGCGCCGTTGCCCCAGGAGCCCTGGCCGTTGAACAGGGCCGCTGCGAGTTCGCGCCAGTCGCCGCCTTCCCGGACCAGTCTCAGCAGCCGGTTGACGGCGGGGCCGTAACCGCGGTCGAAGTCGTGGTGCGCGGCGAAGGAGTGGGCCAGGGCGTCCTGGTCGATGCGCTGGTGGGCGGCCAGGACGGCGACGACGGAGCAGGCCATCTCGGTGTCGTCCGTCCACTGCCAGGGTCCCGGCGGCAGTGCGCGGTGCTTCAGCAGCGGGTAATGGGCCGGCACGAAGAACTGTGAGCCCAGCGCGTCCCCCACCGCGAGTCCGCGCAGCGCTGCCAGGGCACGCCCCAGGCGTACCTCGGAGGAGGAGTCAACGGTCATCGCTCTGCCACTCTCCAGTGATCCCGTACGGCTCCGGAACTCGCCACCGGTCGAACGGCCGGTCGAGGGCGTACTTGCCGTCGTCCCCGAGAACGAGCATCCGCATCTCGGCGTTCCCGGGATTCGACAGGGACTCGAATTCGGCGACCGTCCAGTGGAACCAGCGCATGCAGAACAACCGCATGGCCAGGCCGTGCGTCACGATCAGCACGTTCGGCGGGTGGTCGGGTGCCTCGAAACTGCGGAACAGGCTCTCCAGGAAGCCGCCGACCCGGTCGTACACGTCCGCCCCGCTCTCGCCCTGGGCGAAGCGGTAGAAGAAGTGCCCGTAGGCGTCGCGGTAGGCCTTCTGGAGGCGGACGTCGTCGCGGTCCTGCCAGTTCCCCCAGTCCTGCTCCCGCAGCCGGGGCTCCTCCCGCACGCGTATGAGGTCGGGGTCGAGGTGGAAGGCGCGGAGGGTCTCATGGGTGCGTCGGTAGGGCGAGACGTACACGCTGACCTGTTCGTCGCCGAACACCTCCCGCAGTCTCCTGCCCGTCTCCTCAGCCTGGTGCCGGCCCCGCTCGGTCAGGGCCAGCGCGTGGTCGGGTTCACGCTCGTAGACGGTGTCATCAACATTGCCCGTTGACTCCCCGTGCCGGACAAGGACGATGCGCCGTGGTCTTGCCATGCGGAAACACTAGATCGAGTGGCGGCCGATCGAGCACTCGTACGGCCTCCATACGGCGTAGGTCACACGAATTCCCGCACCCGGGAGGCGCGTCGGCGCGCGCGGTCCGGGAATCCGGATCTCACACCGTCCAGGTGGGCTCCAGCTCCACGATGTCGCCGGTCATGGCCGAGACGTCCGCCTCGGTCTGCGCGCGCAGGGCGAGCCGTTCCACTCGCTCGGTGCGGTACTTGCCGTGCTCGGCCTGCGAGCGCCACATCGACAGGACCAGGAACTCGTGTCCCGGCGCCTCCGCGAACAGCCCGCGGACCATGCCGGGTGATCCCGCCATGGCCGGGTTCCACACCTTCTCCTGCATCAGGGTGAAGTGTTCGGCGCGTTCCTCGTGGACCCGGCACAGGGCCACCCGGACCAGGTCGGAGTCGGTGAAGCGGGGCTCGAAGCCCGTCTTCACGTCGAAGCGGTAGTCGAACAGGCGGACCTGGGCGTCCTTGAAGGTGCCCGCCTGGGCGGTCGCGAGCCGGTCGTGGGAGCGCGCCATGAAGGAGTCGTAGAAGGCCCGGCTCTCCCAGAAGGCGAAGACATGCGCGACCGAGGGCCGTGTCCTGCTCCAGCCCCCGCCCTGCCCCCGAAATCCCGGCTCCCCCGGAAGCCCCGCCCACTTCCGCTGCCCCCGCTCGAACCCGCGACGGTCCACCACGGTGCAGCGAATCCACTTGACCAGCACCGCGCCATGGTACGGCCGACGGGGTGGCGTCGCTCACTCCTGGGCACCAGGTACCCGTGCGGGCTGCCACGCGCGCGTGGCAGGATGGACAACCGGCCCTGATGAGCGGCCAGTTCGGCGCGACAGCAGACGGGGACGAGGAGGGGAAGACCGGTGAACGGCCTCAACAAGGGGATCCGCAAGGTCGAGATGTCGCTGAGGTGGGACCCTAGTCCGGCGGGTGAGCCGCACACCGACCTGGACATAGTGGCCGGCACCTACCTCGCGGACGACCCGGGGGGCGAGCCCGCCTACGTGGTGCACTTCGACAGCCGCTCCCCCGACGGCACCATCACGCTCCACCGCGACAGCACGGACGGCAGGGGCTTCGGCTGGGACGAGGTCATGACACTCGAACTCGACCGGCTGGACGCCCGGTACGCGCGCGTGGTGGTCGGCGTCCTCATCCAGCAGCGCCCCGAGGAACGGACCTTCGTCAGCGTGCGCAATCCGGCCTTCCGGATACGCGAGGGGTACACCGTGCTGGCCGAGGACGACTTCGGCGGCGTGCTCGGCGCGACGGCGGCCACGGTCGCGGAGTTCGTGCGCGACCCGGTCGACGGCTGGTCGCTCCACGACGGCGTGCAGGGCTACGAGGACGACCCGGCGGCCTTCACCAGGATCATGGGCCGACTGCGCCGGTCCTGAACGCCGGTGGGACACGGGGTGAGCGGGTGGAGCCGGGGCCCGGCTCCACCCGCTCACCCCGTCTCGGCCGAGGTCCCCGGGAGGCCCGCGGCTCCGGTTCCCGCACCATCGAACGCCGAGAGCGGTGGGGCCGGAAACCGGCTCCACCGCTCTCGCCAGGTCATTCACCCCGGGCAGGCCCTACCGCCCGGGGTGGCCCGGGGTCAGCTGCAACCGCTGGTCGAGCCGCAGCCCTCGCAGATGTAGCAGGAACCGGCGCGCTGCATCTTCGTGCCGCAGGAGAAGCACAGCGGGGCGTCGGCGTGGATGCCCAGCTGCATCTCCACCAGTTCGGCGCTGGTGTGGGCCTGCTGCGGGGCCGGCTTGGCGGCCTCCGTCTCGGCCTTGGGCGTGGCCACGGCCTTCAGGTCCTGGGCGCGCGGGGCCGACTGGGCCAGGCCCTCGACGTCGACGTCCTCGTCGGACGGCTCGTACGAACCGGTCTCCAGGTGCCGCTGACGCTCCTCGGCGGAGTGGATGCCGAGCGCGGAGCGCGTCTCGAAGGGCAGGAAGTCGAGCGCCAGGCGGCGGAAGATGTAGTCGACGATCGACTGGGCCATCCGCACGTCGGGGTCGTCCGTCATGCCGGCCGGCTCGAAGCGCATGTTGGTGAACTTCGCGACGTACGTCTCCAGCGGCACGCCGTACTGGAGGCCGACGGAGACCGCGATGGAGAAGGCGTCCATCATGCCGGCGAGCGTCGAGCCCTGCTTGGACATCTTCAGGAAGACCTCGCCGAGACCGTCGTCCGGGTAGGAGTTGGCGGTCATGTAGCCCTCGGCGCCACCGACCGTGAACGACGTCGTGATGCCGGGACGGCCCTTGGGCAGGCGCTTGCGGACCGGGCGGTACTCGACCACCTTCTCGACCGCGGTGCGGATGGCGTCCTCGGCCTTCTCGGTGATCTCGGCCTTCTCCTGCTCCTTGGTGTCCTTCGTCTTCGCGGAGAGGGGCTGGCCGACCTTGCAGTTGTCGCGGTAGATCGCGAGCGCCTTGACGCCGAGCTTCCAGGCCTCGAAGTAGATCTCCTCGACCTCCTCGACGGTCGCCGTCTCCGGCATGTTGACCGTCTTGGAGATGGCACCGGAGATCCACGGCTGGATCGCGGCCATCATGCGGACGTGGCCCATCGGGGAGATGGCGCGCTCGCCCATGGCGCAGTCGAACACCTCGTAGTGCTCGTGCTTGAGGCCGGGGGCGTCGATCACATTGCCGTGCTCGGCGATGTGGGCGACGATCGCCTCGATCTGCTCCTCCTGGTAGCCCAGGCGGCGCAGGGCCTGCGGCACGGTGCCGTTGACGATCTGCATCGAGCCGCCGCCGACCAGCTTCTTGAACTTGACCAGGGCGAGGTCGGGCTCGACACCGGTGGTGTCGCAGGACATCGCCAGACCGATGGTGCCGGTCGGGGCGAGCACGGAGGCCTGGGAGTTGCGGAAACCGTTCTTCTCGCCGAGGTTCAGCACGTCCTGCCAGGCCTCGGTGGCGGCGGCCCAGACGGGGCTGTCCAGGTCGTCGATGCCGACGGCCTTCTGGTTGGCGTCGGAGTGCTGCTTCATGACGCGGTTGTGGGCGTCGGCGTTGCGGGCGTAGCCGTCGTAGGGACCGACGACCGCGGCCAGCTCGGAGGAGCGGCGGTAGGCCGTACCCGTCATCAGGGAGGTGATGGCGCCGGCCAGCGAGCGGCCACCGTCCGAGTCGTACGCGTGGCCGGTCGCCATCAGCAGGGCGCCGAGGTTGGCGTAGCCGATGCCGAGCTGGCGGAACGCGCGCGTGTTCTCGCCGATCTTCTGGGTCGGGAAGTCCGCGAAGCAGATGGAGATGTCCATCGCGGTGATGACCAGCTCGACGACCTTCTGGAAGCGGTCGGCCTCGAAGGACTGGCTGCCCTGGCCGTCGTCCTTCAGGAACTTCATCAGGTTCAGCGAGGCGAGGTTGCAGGACGTGTTGTCCAGGTGCATGTACTCGCTGCACGGGTTCGACGCGGTGATCCGGCCGGACTCGGGGCAGGTGTGCCAGGTGTTGATGGTGTCGTCGTACTGGATGCCCGGGTCGGCGCACGCCCAGGCGGCTTCGGCGATCTTGCGGAAGAGCGACTTGGCGTCGACCTCCTCGATCACGTCACCGGTCATCCGCGCGCGCAGGCCGAACTTGCCGCCCTGCTCGACGGCCTTCATGAACTCGTCGTTGACACGGACGGAGTTGTTGGCGTTCTGGTACTGGACGGACGTGATGTCGTCGCCGCCCAGGTCCATGTCGTAGCCCGCGTCGCGCAGGACGCGGATCTTCTCCTCCTCCTTGACCTTGGTCTCGATGAAGTCCTCGATGTCGGGGTGATCCACGTCGAGGACGACCATCTTGGCGGCGCGGCGGGTGGCACCACCGGACTTGATGGTGCCGGCGGAGGCGTCGGCGCCGCGCATGAAGGAGACCGGGCCGGAGGCGTTGCCGCCGGAGGAGAGCAGTTCCTTGGAGGAACGGATGCGGGAGAGGTTCAGGCCGGCACCGGAGCCGCCCTTGAAGATCATGCCCTCTTCCTTGTACCAGTCGAGGATCGACTCCATGGAGTCGTCGACGGACAGGATGAAGCAGGCCGAGACCTGCTGGGGCTGGGGCGTGCCGACGTTGAACCAGACGGGGCTGTTGAAGCTGAAGATCTGGTGCAGGAGGGCGTACGCCAGCTCATGCTCGAAGATCTCCGCCTCGGCGGGCGACGTGAAGTACTTGTGGTCCTCGCCGGCCTTCCGGTAGGTCTTCACGATGCGGTCGATCAGCTGCTTGAGGCTGACCTCGCGCTGCGGGGTGCCGACGGCACCCCGGAAGTACTTGCTGGTGACGATGTTGACCGCGTTCACCGACCAGAAGTCGGGGAACTCGACGCCACGCTGCTCGAAGTTGACCGAGCCGTCGCGCCAGTTGGTCATGACGACGTCACGGCGCTCCCAGGCCACCTCGTCATACGGGTGCACGCCGGGGGTCGTGTGGATGCGCTCGATACGCAGGCCCTTGGTCGCCTTGGCGCCCTTGGCTCGGGAACCCCGCGCCGGACCGCTCGCCGTCTCTGTCATGCCGCCTCCCTGTACGGGCGAAAACGCCCTGAAATGCCACGCTGTTCCCGTGACACGGTGTTCTGTCTTGTGCTGCGGGCACCACCATTCGCCACGCCCGCAGCAGGTCTCGTCCGCCGCCGCCCGGTCCGGTCCGGACCCTGCGTTCCGGTTCCGGCCCGCGGTCAGTCGGCGGAGTGGGCGGGCTCGGGAACCTGCACGGTCCCTCCGCGCCCGCCGTCGTCCTCCCGGCCCCCCGCGACAGCGTCTGCCGCGCCCTCGCGGCCGTCGTCGTCCGCGTCGGGGTGCCGCGCCTGCCTGAGTTCCGCGATCGCGGCCTCGAAGTCGTCGAGCGAGTCGAACGCCCGGTAGACGGAGGCGAACCGCAGATAGGCGACGAGGTCCAGCTCCTGCAACGGGCCGAGTATGGCCAGTCCCACGTCGTGGGTGGTCAGCTCGGCGCTTCCGGTGGCCCGCACGGCTTCCTCGACCCGCTGACCGAGCTGGGCGAGCGCGTCCTCCGTGACGGGCCGTCCCTGGCAGGCCTTGCGCACGCCGTTGATGACCTTGGTGCGGCTGAAGGGCTCGGTGACCCCGGACCGCTTGACCACCATGAGCGAGCACGTCTCCACGGTCGTGAAACGACGGGAGCAGTCAGGGCACTGGCGGCGCCTGCGGATCGACGTGCCGTCGTCGGTCGTACGACTGTCGACGACACGGCTGTCGGGGTGCCTGCAGAAGGGGCAGTGCATGATCCATCCCTCCTCACAGCAGTCTCCATGGCCTCGCGGGCCTCACGGGCCCCTCGAAGCAGCCCCCAGCATAGGTGATTCCGGAGGGTGCGAAGTCCCGGGGGAAACACAACTTGTGGGCTGCCGGGGACATCCAACCACTAGATGTAGGGCTTGGCTTATTCACCCAGGCCGTGTCGCGTGTCGCGCCGACGCCCCTCACAGGACGCGTTCCGGCGGTCACGGCGAGCACACGGAACCGGCCGTGCGCGGTCCGCCGCACACGTGCGTCTACGGCCGCGCCCTCGTGCGCGTACGGCCGGTGCGGTCGCCCGCGCACGGCCGAGCCGCCCGGGCCGCGCACGGGTGTGCCGTGAGCGCCAGGAGGAGGAGAGGTGGGACTCTCGCGCAGAGCCGGGCCCGGCTCCAGGACCGCCGGGGTACGGGTGGCAGACTGGGGCCGCCCCTCACAAGGCGATCGGCTCCGGCGGCGAAGAGTACAACAAGCACCTCTCACGTCAGGCGGGCAGCGCGTCAGCTATACACCCCGACACGTGATCAAGTCAGGCTATTCACGCTTTTTCACTCGAACGTGTGTTTGGCGCAACCTTTCGAAAGCAACTACCGTTGTTCAGCAGGGAGACAACCGAGAGGGGCCGACGTGACCACCACCGCAGACAGTGCCACCATCACTGCCCAGGACCGCTCCCAGGGCCGACTCGAGCCGGTGCACGCGATGAACGAACCCATGAATCCGGAGGGGCACAAGCGCTCCCTGCCGGGCCGACCTCCAGGCATCCGGGCGGACAGCTCGGGGCTCACCGACCGTCAGCGGCGGGTGATCGAGGTCATCCGGGATTCCGTGCAGCGGCGCGGATACCCGCCGTCGATGCGGGAGATCGGCCAGGCGGTCGGCCTGTCCAGCACCTCCTCGGTCGCACACCAGCTGATGGCACTGGAGCGCAAGGGCTTCCTGCGCCGTGACCCTCACCGTCCCCGCGCGTACGAGGTACGCGGCTCCGACCAGGCCACGGCGGTGCAGCCCACGGACACCGCCGGCAAGCCCGCCGCGTCCTACGTCCCGTTGGTCGGCCGGATCGCCGCCGGTGGCCCGATCCTCGCCGAGGAGTCGGTGGAGGACGTCTTCCCCCTCCCCCGGCAGCTCGTCGGCGACGGCGAGCTGTTCGTGCTCAAGGTCGTCGGTGACTCGATGATCGAAGCCGCGATCTGCGACGGCGACTGGGTCACCGTCCGCCGCCAGCCGGTCGCGGAGAACGGCGACATCGTGGCCGCCATGCTGGAGGGTGAGGCCACCGTGAAGCGCTTCAAGCGCGAGGACGGCCATGTGTGGCTGCTCCCGCACAACGCGGCGTACGAGCCGATCCCCGGCGACGACGCGACCATCCTCGGCAAGGTGGTGGCCGTTCTGCGCCGCGTCTGAGCGCGGCGGCGGACGAGCCTCCTCGACCGCCCCGCCCCCTGACTGGGTCCCGGGATCCCTGCGCCGGTTCCGGGGCCCTGTGCTGTCCGGACGCCGACCGGGTCCTGTGCCGCCCCAGGACCCGGTCGGTCCTGTGCCGTGGGGCGGTCAGGTCACCGATGGAACCCGGCGGGACGGAAGGGGGCTCGTGTCCTGGGGGCGGGCCCCCTTCCGTGCGGCCCGTGCCCTATGCGTCGGTCTTCTTCGCAGCCGCGTCGATCGCCGCCAACGACCTGCGGACCTGGTTCGGGTCCGTCGTGAACCAGAAGTCGGGCATCGAAGCCTTCAGATAGCTGCCGTAGCGGGCCGTGGCGAGCCGCTGGTCCAGCACGGCGACGACTCCGCGGTCGCCCGACGCGCGGACGAGCCGGCCCGCGCCCTGGGCCATCAGCAGCGCGGCGTGGGTGGCGGCGACCGCCATGAAGCCATTGCCGCCGGCCTCCTCCACCGCCTTCTGGCGAGCGCTCATCAAAGGGTCGTCCGGACGCGGGAAGGGGATCTTGTCCATCACCACCAGCTGACAGTTGGGGCCGGGCACGTCGACACCCTGCCAGAGCGACAGCGTGCCGAAGAGACAGGTCTCCGGGTCCGCCGCGAAGTTCTTGATCAGCTCACCGAGCGTCTCCTCACCCTGCAACAGGATCGGGAACTCGGGGATGCGGGCGCGCAGCTCCTCCGCGGCCAGCTGGGCGGCGCGCATCGAGGAGAAGAGACCGAGGGTGCGTCCGCCGGCCGCCTGGATCAGCTCCGTCAGCTCGTCCAGCATGTCCGCGCGGTCGCCGTCGCGCGCGGGGCGGGCCAGGTGCTTGGCGACGTACAGGATGCCCTGCTTGGGATAGTCGAAGGGGGAGCCGACGTCGATGCCCTTCCACTGGGGGACGTCCTCGCCCTGGGTGCCCTCCGGGGCGAGTCCCATGGAGGCGCCCACGCCGTTGAAGTCGCCGCCCGGTTTCAGCGTCGCCGAGGCCAGGATCACGGAGCGGTCCGCGAAGAGCTTCTCGCGCAGGAGGCCCGAGACGCTCATGGGGGCGACGCGCAGGGAGGCGCCGAAGCGGTCGTGCCGCTCGTACCAGACGACGTCGTACTCGGAGCCGTTCACGAGGCGCTCCGCCACGGCGTGGACGCTCTCCACCGACGCCAGCGCCTGCTTGCGGACCGAGTCCTCGTCCTGGACGGACTTGTCGCGGGTCGCGCCGATCGCTGAGATCACCGTGCGGGCGGCGTCGCGCAATGCCATGAGGACGTAGCCGAGGTCTTCCGGGATCTCTTCCAGACGGCCCGGAAGGGCCAGCTCCATCAGTCGCTCGAAGCCCTCGGCGGCGGTCTGGAGCTGATCGGCCGCCTTCTCGTCGACGAGCTTCGCGGCACGGCGCACTGCCCTGTTGACCTGGCCCGCGGTCAGCTCGCCGGTGGCGACGCCGGTGACCCGCGAGACCAGTTCGTGGGCCTCGTCGACGATCAGCACCTCGTGCGGGGGAAGGACGGGAGCGCCCTCGATGGCGTCGATGGCCAGCAGGGCGTGGTTGGTGACGACGACCTCGGCCAGTTTGGCCCGCTCGCGGGCCATCTCCGCGAAGCACTCGGCACCGTACGCGCACTTCGTGGCGCCGAGGCACTCGCGGGACGAGACCGAGACCTGGCCCCAGGCGCGGTCGGAGACGCCGGGGGTCAGGTCGTCCCGGTCGCCGTCCTCCGTCTCGTCGGCCCAGTCGCGCAGCCTCAGCAGGTCCTGGCCCAGCTTGCTGGTGGGCGCGGCGGCCTCGAACTGGTCGAAGAGGCCCTCCTCCTCGTCCTGGGGCATGCCCTCGTGCAACCGGTGCAGGCACAGGTAGTTCGACCGGCCCTTGAGCATCGCGAACTCCGGGCGGCGGCGCAGCAGCGGATGCAGCGCGTCGACCGTGCGCGGCAGATCGCGCTCCACCAGCTGGCGTTGCAGCGCCAGGGTGGCGGTCGCCACGACGACCCTCTCCCCGTGTGCGAGCGCGGGCACGAGGTACCCCAGCGACTTGCCGGTGCCGGTGCCGGCCTGGACCAGCAGATGGGATCCGTCGTCGATCGCCTCCGCGACGGCTTCGGCCATGGTCACCTGGCCGGGGCGCTCCGTGCCGCCGACGGCGGCGACGGCGGCGTGCAGGAGTTCGGGGAGTGAGGGCTTCGTCATAGCGCGACCACCCTACGGGGCGGCACTGACAAAGGCGTGGTCACGGGGGACGGGAGCGACGTGATCAAGACGGTGGGCCTCCCTCTGAGCAGGGCGGGGCACCGGTTCCGGCACGCGGGTGACCGATCGGGACCGGATGCGGGCGGCCGCTGACCGGACAGCTCGGCAGGGTGTCAGAGCAGATGACGCGAAGCCCGGTCCCGGATCATGAGAGCGGCTCGTTTGGCGGGCAGGCCGACCTCCGCGGAGAACCGGAAGCCGGCGGTCAGGAAGGCCGCGACGGACGGCGTGTTGCGGATGTCGGGTTCGGCGACGACCCGCGCGCAGCCGGGTCTGCTGGCGAGGACGAGATCCGCGACCGCCCTGAGCAGTACGGCACCGAGGCCGCGGCCCCGGTCGGCGCCGCGGCCGAGGAGAACGTGGAGGCCCGTGTCGTGCGGTCGGGCCGGATAGAAGCCGGCCAGGGGATCGAGGTCCGCCCGGTAGATCTCCCAGTAGCTCATCGGGGTGCCCTCCAACACACCGAGGCACGGGACGCTGCGGCCGTCTCCGGCCAGTTGCCGACGCAGGTGCGCCGCGGTCACGGCGTCCGGGCCGGCCAGTTCCCAGAAGGCCGCGACCTCGGGGTCGTTCATCCACCGGGCGATGTGGGGCAGGTCCCTGTCGAGCCGGACGGGGACGAGCCGGAAGGCACCGACGGGGGTGACCGCCCGGCCCCAGCCCTCGATGTGGTCGAGCGGGGCTCCCGGGTCGGCGGGGCCGGGCGGGGGGCGCGGGACGGACGTGACGGACGCGGAAGGTCCGGGTGACGTCCGGATCGCGCCCTCTCCAGGCGAGGCGGGCGAGGCCCGGACGCGGTCGGGCGGACGTGGCTCCGAGGTGTCCTCGGCATCGGCGGCGGGCACGGCTCCACTCCTCTCGGCAAGCGTGGTTCAACGGTGCAGGGGGTTGGCGATGGTGACGTAGACGGACTGGGTGTCGACCGGGCCGACGAGTTCGTCCAGGCCGTGGAGGCGGGTGAGGAGGTTGGCCTTGCAGCGCAGGTGCGGCGAGTCGAGCAGCCGGGCGGGCAGCGAACTCCGTGTCCGACCGGGGCCGGTGCGGGAGCGCGGGCCGGGACCGGTGCGGGGGCCGGCGTCGGCGTCGGCGTCCGGAGCGGCGAGGGCAGCGTCGTGGGCATCGTCATCGGCATCCGCGTCCGCAGCGGCGAGGAAGCGTCGGAAGGCGGCGAGTAGCACGTGTTCGTCGGCGAGCCGCTGGGAGCCGAAGGCGCCGACGAGTCCCAGCACGTTGTTGATGCCGAGGTAGTAGGCGAAGCGCTCGTCGGCGACCTCGTCCGGGACGAAGGTGTCGCCGGCTTCGCCGATGCCGGGCAGCCGGGCATCCAGTTCCGCGCGGCGGGACTCGCGGAAGTAGTAGCCCTGGTTGTCGCGGTAGCGGCCGCCGCTCGGCCAGCCGTCGGGGTCCAGCAGCACCAGCGTGTTCTGCTGGTGCGCCTCCAGCGCGATCCCCGCCACGCCGTCGAGCCACAGCACGGGGCGGACGACCCGCTCCAGGTAGCGCAGGAACCACTCGGCGGCCACGGTCTCGCGCGGCCGGCCCGTCACCGCGGCGAGCCGCCCGACGAGCGCCGCGAGCCGGGAGGGCGCCAAGCCTCCGTCCTTCGCCCGATGCGGGTCGGGGCGGGGCGCGACGAGTCCGGCGAGGCAGGAGACGTCGTCGGCCGGGGCGAACGGGTTGTGCCGGATCACCACGTCGAGCCCGGTCACCGGACGGCCTTCCGGCCCGTCCACGGCGAGCCAGGCCGGGTCCCGGACGATGTCGAAGCCGGGGTGGGCGGCCCGCCACCGCTCGCCGAGGCCGGTGCGCAGCAGACGGTGGACCTCGACTCCCCGGTGCAGTTCCTTGCGGAGGTTCTCACGGCGGGAGTTGGTGATGCGCAGTCCCAGCGAGAGCTTGAGCATCGCCGGTGCGCCGGAGCGGTGGACGGTACGCACGGAGGAGGTCGGGTGCCACGGGGGGCCGTGGGCGCCGAGGTCCCGGAGCAGGCCGGCGTCGAGCAGGGCCGCGACCTCCGGACGGTGGCGGACCCCGCGAAGCTGCCAGGGGTGCACGGGCAGGGCGGCGTACCCGTCGGGCAGCGGCAGTGGGGTGCCGGCGAGCCGGGCCGTCAGCGTCCGGGCGGGGACGGGACGGCCGCGCTCGGTCCAGGCGGAGTCGGCGGCCAGCACGCCGGGCGCGACAGCCAGCCAGTGAAGGGGGAAGGAGCCGTGCGCCTCGGGTGAGTACAGCCGGGTTTCGGCGTCGGAGAGGCCCTCGCGGCTCTTGGGGGCCGGATGCAGCGGGTGCCCGAATGTCAGAGCCTGCTCGGCCGAGAGGAAGAGGTCGGCCCGCTCCGCGGGACGCTGCCGGTCCGCGGGGTGTTCCCGGTGCGCGCGGCGTTCCCGGTGGGCGTCGACCAAGGTGGCCGTGCGGCGGACGGAGTCGGCGACCCGGGCGACGAGGTCGTCGTCCCGCGCCGCGCCCCCGGGCACGGCGTCCGTCGCGCGCGGGGCCGTGCCGGGCGGGGCCCCGGACGTTCCGCCGGGCCTGGTGAGCAGCGCCTCGCGGCCGAGCAGGGCCGCGACCAGGACCGCGTCCACGGGCGCGGAGTGCTCGGGGGCGCCGGCCGGGCGCGCAGGCCCGAAGCGGTGCCATCCGGTGGGCGACCAGTAGCGCACGGGGACGTGGAGAGCGGTGCCGGTGGCGGGCAGCGGGATGCGCAGAACACCGTCGTCGGGGGCGGGCAAGCCGGTCTCGCGGACCCAGCAGCGCAGCAGGTTCTCCACGGCCGCCGCCTGGGCCGCCCGACGGGGGTCGGGGTGGTGCAGCGGGTCGGCCGCGGTGCCCTGCTGCCCGCGGGGGGCCGGGAGGACCGACGTGGTCGACGATGACGAAGGCGGGGTGTTCACGGGTGTTCCTTTGCTGGCGTGCGGGCCACGGCGTGCACCGCGTCCGAGAGTCGGTCGAGTACGGCCGCCGCCTGTTCGTCGGTGATCGTCAGGGGCGGCAGCAGGCGTACGACGCTCGCGTGGCGTCCGGCCAGTTCGACGATCAGGCCGCGGCTCAGGCATTCCCGCCGGACGGCGGCGGCCAGTTCGGGCGACGCGGGAGGGATCCCCCGGGCGGCGGCACCAGGTCCACCCCGGATCCCCTCCGGGTCGACCATCTCCACCCCGATCATCAGGCCGCGCCCTCGTACGTCCCCGACGCACGGGAAGTCGTCCGCCAGACAACGGAGTTGGCGCAGGAGGCGGTCGCCCAGGGTCGCCGCGCGGCCGGCGAGGCCGTTGGCGCGGACATGGGCGAGGGTGGCCGCGCCGGCGGCCATGGCGAGCTGGTTGCCGTGGAACGCGCCCGCGTGGACGCCGGGTTCCCGGACGTCGAGGTCGTCCCGGTGGACGATCACGGCCAGGGGCAGACCGCCGCCGACGGCCTTGGACAGGACCATCACATCGGGGGTGATGCCACTGTGTTCGACGGCCCAGAAAGCACCGGTCCGCCCGACGCCCGTCCGGGCCTCGTCGGCGATCAAGGGGATCGAGCGTTCGGCGGTGATGCGGCGCACACGGCGCATCCAGGCGTCCGGCGCGGGGGTCACTCCCCCCTCGCCCTGGACGGGTTCGAGGATCAGCCCGGCCGGCGGGCGCGCCCCCGGCCCGAGGTCGTCGAGGAGCGACTCGGTCCAGCGGACGGTGAGTTCGGCGCCCCGCTCGCCACCGGAACCGAAGGGACAGCGGTGATCCCGGGGGTACGGCGGCCGGGTCACCCCCACGTCCGGGTCGCGGCCGAAGGCTTCGGGGGAACCCGCGGTCGTTCCGTGGCGGGCGCCGGTGAACGCCAGGACCCCGGTGCGGCCCGTGGCGGCCCGGACCAACGCGAGCGCGGCGTCCACCGCGTCCGAGCCGGCCGGTCCGCAGAACCGCACGCGCGCGTGGCCGGCCAGTCCCGGCGGCAGGGTGTGCAGCAGCTCGGCGACGAAGGCGTCCTTGAGCGGTGTGGCGAGGTCGAGGGCCTGCAGCGGGGCTCCCGAGTCGAGGACCTTGCGGACCGCCTCCAGGACGACGGGGTGGTTGTGACCGAGCGCGAGGGTCCCGGCGCCCGAGGCGCAGTCGAGGTAGCGGCGGCCGTCGGCACCCTCGACGGTCAGCCCCCGGGCCCGGACCGGCACGA
Organism: Streptomyces sp. NPDC048734; assembly: GCF_043198675.1. NCBI lineage: Bacteria > Bacillati > Actinomycetota > Actinomycetes > Kitasatosporales > Streptomycetaceae > Streptomyces > Streptomyces sp. NPDC048734. The sequence continues at coordinate 441,535 of NZ_JBICUZ010000005.1, forward strand.
CCGGCAGGGCTCGGGCGTAGGCCTGCTCCGCCGGTTCGCGTGCCGACCGCCCGCCCGGGACGCTCTCCCGGGCGGGACGTCCGCGCACGGGAGTGCCGGGCGCGGGGCCCTCCGCACCGGCCGGGCTCCCGCACAACGGGGCCCCCACGGCGGTTCCCCCGTCGGCATCACGTCCCGCGGACGTCTCCCCCGGCACTGGCTGCGTCACGGCCACGGTTTCCTGTCCTCCCGCTGTCCACAGGCGAGTCGGTGCGCCGCGGGGCTCCCCTCGCCGGGTCCTGACCGGTGCGCCGGGCCGAGGGCGGCGACACCGGGCCCTCGGGGGATTCCCGCTGGAAGGGGACCGCGCACGGACCGCCGCCCCACGGCTACCAACCGCCGACGGTGCTGCGGGTTACGGGTTGCCCCAAGATCCTTGCCGTGACGGAACCGTTGCTGTTCCGTCGGCGCTCCCCCACAGCGAACGCATATCGTGTGATGCCGTCCCACCCGGCCGTGAGACCCGCCCGAACCAGGCACGAGAGGACGCCGAGTTCCCGGGGTGTGCGCGGCCACCGCTCCAAGTTCCTTGACACCACGGGGAGTCACACCATGCGATCCATACGGCCGTCCTTCATCGCCCGGCGGGGGAGGAACGCCTCACGCAGAACCTCCCCCGCTCTGGGTGCCGTCGCCCTGGCGTCGGCGCTCGTCCTCACCGCGACCGCCTGCGACTCGGGTGGCGCCGACGCCGGCAACCAGGCCGGTGCCTCCGCCTCGGCCGCGGGCGACGGAAAGATCACGATCCCGGACGACATCAAGGACCGGCTCAAGGAACACGGGATCGATCTGGACAAGTGGAAGAACGGCGCCTGGAAGAACTGGGACAGGGACGACTGGCTGCGCGAGGCGCAGGACTACGTCAACCCGATCATCAAGGGCCTGTGGGACCCGGACCGGATGCGTGAGGCGGAGGACCCGGACCGCAGCGTCGACGAGAGCGACCTCTCCGACGACCAGGGTGTGACCGACCCCGAGCCGACGGCGGTGGACGCGGCGGCCGTGCCGACCACCTACCACGCCAACGCCCCCGAGGCGGGCAAGGTGTTCTTCGACTCCCCCGAGGGCACGATGGTCTGCTCGGCCACGGTCGTGCAGGATCCGGCCCACCCGGGCAAGTCCAACATGGTGTGGACGGCCGGCCACTGCGTGCACGCCGGCAAGAAGGGCGGCTGGTACCGCAACATCGCCTTCGTGCCGTCGTACAACGACTCGGGCATGTCGGCCGCGAAGCTGCAGACGGCGACCAAGGAAGAGGTGGCGCCGTACGGGGTCTGGTGGGGCGACTGGGCGCAGACGTCCGACCAGTGGATCGAGCAGGGCGGGCAGACCGGCGGCGACGGCGCCGCGTACGACTTCGCCGTCATCCACGTGACGCCCGAGGAGGGCGGCTCCGGCAAGTCGCTGGAGGAAATGGTCGGTTCGGCGCTGCCGGTGGACTTCGCGGCCCCGGCGGTGGCCAAGGTGGAGAGCATCACGGCGACGGGCTACCCGGCGGCGGCACCGTACGACGGGCAGACGCTGTACCAGTGCCAGGACAGGCCCGGGCGGCTGTCGCTCAACGGCACCGACCCGACGATGTACCGCATCGGGTGCACGATGACCGGCGGTTCGTCCGGCGGCGGCTGGGTGACCGCGGGCTCGGACGGCAAGCCCGCGCTGGTGTCCAACACCTCGATCGGCCCGGTGGACGCCGGCTGGCTCGCGGGTCCGCGGCTGGGCGAGGTGGCCAAGGGCGTGTACGACTCGGTGAGCGAGAAGTTCGCCGGCCGGTAGACCGGCGCACGAGCCGGCCGGTGGACCGGCGCACGACGAAGGCCCGCCCTCCGCGACGAGCGGGGGCGGGCCTTCGGGTGAACCGACGCGTCAGCCGAGCGGCGCGGGAACGTACGGCGCGAGATCCGCCGCCAGTTCCTCGTGCACCCGTGCCTTCAGCAGGGTGCCCTCCGCCGTGTGCTCCTCGGAGATCACCTCGCCCTCGGCGTGGGCGCGCGCGACCAGCTTGCCGTGGGTGTACGGCACCAGCGCCTCGATCTCGACGGACGGCCTGGGCAGCTCGTCGTCGATGAGCGCCAGCAGTTCGCCGATGCCCTGGCCGGTGCGGGCCGAGACGGCGATGGAGTGCTTCTCGTTGCGCAGGAGCCGCTGGAGCGTGAGCGGGTCGGCCGCGTCCGCCTTGTTGATCACGACGATCTCGGGCACGTCGGTGGCGCCGACGTCCCTGATCACCTCGCGCACGGCGGCGAGCTGCTCCTCCGGGGCCGGGTGCGAGCCGTCCACCACGTGCAGGATCAGGTCGGACTCGCCGACCTCCTCCATGGTGGAGCGGAACGCCTCGACCAGGTGGTGCGGAAGGTGACGGACGAAGCCGACGGTGTCGGCCAGCGTGTAGAGCCGGCCGCTCGGGGTCTCGGCCCGGCGCACGGTCGGGTCGAGGGTCGCGAACAGGGCGTTCTCGACCAGCACGCCCGCGCCCGTGAGCCGGTTGAGCAGCGAGGACTTGCCGGCGTTGGTGTAGCCCGCGATGGCGACGGAGGGCACCTTGTGGCGCTTGCGCTCCTGGCGCTTGATCTCGCGCCCGGTCTTCATCTCCGCGATCTCCCGGCGCATCTTCGCCATCTTCTCGCGGATCCGGCGCCGGTCAGTCTCGATCTTGGTCTCACCGGGACCGCGGGTGGCGAGGCCGCCGCCCTTGCCGCCGCCCATCTGACGGGACAGCGACTGACCCCAGCCGCGCAGCCTCGGCAGCATGTACTGCATCTGCGCGAGCGCGACCTGCGCCTTGCCCTCCCGGGACTTGGCGTGCTGGGCGAAGATGTCCAGGATCAGGGCCGTGCGGTCGATGACCTTGACCTTGACGACGTCCTCGAGGTGGATCAGCTGGCCCGGGCTCAGCTCACCGTCGCAGATGACGGTGTCCGCGCCGGTCTCGAGGACGATGTCGCGCAGCTCGTCGGCCTTGCCGGAGCCGATGTAGGTGGCGGCGTCGGGCTTGTCGCGGCGCTGGATCACGCCGTCGAGCACGAGTGCGCCCGCTGTCTCCGCGAGGGCGGCCAGCTCGGCGAGGGAGTTGTCCGCGTCCTGTGCGGTCCCCGAGGTCCAGACGCCGACGAGCACGACCCGCTCCAGGCGGAGCTGACGGTACTCGACCTCGGTGACGTCCTCGAGTTCGGTGGAGAGACCGGCGACGCGGCGCAGGGCCGCCCGCTCGGAGCGGTCGAGCTGGTCGCCGTCCCGGTCTCCGTCGGTGTCGAGGCTCCAGGCGACGTCCTCTTCCATCAGGGCATCGGCCCGAAGACCTTCGGGGTAGTCGTGCGCGAGGCGCTTGGTGTCCTGGGAAGGGGAAGAAGAGGAGGTCATTGGGTCCTTACGTCGTTGGGGATGCCGGTTCGGCGGTCATACTGCACAACGCACGAGCAGTCCGGGAGATTCCCGCGTCCCGTGCCCCGCCGACCCGACGATGGTCGCACGGTACGGCCCGTCTCGTCATCGCCTTATTCGGAGGCCTCGACGGCGGGTCCGGTGGCCTTGCCGGCGGGCGCGACCGGCTTCCATTCCGGGTGGCCGGGCATCGGCGGGGTCTTCTCGTCGTACAGCCAGTGCTGGAAGAAGCTCCCGAGGTCGCGGCCGGAGACCCGGGCGGCGAGGCGGACGAAGTCGGCCGTGCCCGCGTTGGCGTCGCGGTGTTCGCTCAGCCAGCTCCGTTCCAGCCGGTCGAAGGCCTCCTGGCCGATCTCCTGGCGCAGGGCGAAGAGCACCAGGGCCGCGCCGTCGTAGACGTTGGAACGGAAAATGCCGATCTTCTGGCCGGGCGCCGGCGGCTTGGGGGCGCCGGGCGGGCCGCCGGCCGCGCGCCAGCGGTCGGAGGCGCCGTACGCCGCCTTCATGCGGGCCTGAAGGGTGCGGTCGGCCTTCTCCTGCGCGTACAGGGCCTCGTACCAGGTGGCGTGGCCTTCGTTGATCCAGAGGTCGGACCAGGTGCGCGGGCTGACGCTGTCGCCGAACCACTGGTGGGCCAGCTCGTGCACCATGATCGACTCGACGTACCACGTGGGGTAGGCGGGCTCGGTGAACAGGCCCTTCTCGAAGAGGGACAGGGTCTGCGTCTCCAGTTCGAAGCCGGTGGCGGTGTCGGCGACGAGCACGCCGTACGTCTCGAAGGGGTAGGGGCCGACCTTGCTCTCCATCCAGGCGATCTGGTCGGGGGTCTTCCGCAGCCAGGGTTCGAGGGCCTCGCGGTCCTCGGCGGGGACGACGTCCCGCACGGGCAGTCCGCGCGGCCCCTCGCGGTGCAGGACGGCGGAGCGCCCGATGGAGACCTGGGCGAGTTCGGTGGCCATCGGGTGCAGGGTGCGGTACGTCCACGTCGTCGCGCGGCCCGCCCGGTCGACGTCGGTCGGCAGACCGTTGGCGACGGCCGTGTACCCGCTGGGCGCGGTGACCCGGACGGTGAACATGGCCTTGTCGGAGGGGTGGTCGTTGCACGGGAACACCAGGTGGGCGGCGTCGGCCTGGTTGGCCATGGCGAGCCCGTCCGCGGTCCGCAGCCAGCCGCCGTCCCGGCCGTCGGGACTCACCGGATCGCTGGTGTGACGCACGGTGACGCGCATCCAGTCGCCGCGGGGCAGCGGGTGCGCCGGCGTGACCACCAGGTCCTCGCCCGCGGTGGCGAAGTCGGCGGGCTCTCCGTCGACCTCGACGGACCGGACCTCGCCGTGGGCGAAGTCCAGGTTGATCCGGTCCAGGGTGTCGGTGGTCCAGCCGTCGATCGTGGTGACCGCCTGGAGCGGTTCGTCGTTGCTTCCGGAATACGTGAGGGCCAGGTCGTACGACGCCACGTCGTAGCCGGGGTTGCCCAGGTGGGGGTAGAGGCGGTCGCCGACGCCGAGCGGGGTGGGCGGGGCACCCGCGGCGACGAGGCAGACGGAGACGGCCGAGGCCAGGAGGGCGGAGGCGAGGCGGCGGGAGCGGGCGGTGCGGGGCCGGCGGGTGCCGGCCCGGTGGGCCTGGGCGCGGGGGGAGAGCAGCATGCACCACGGCTACCAGCGCGCCCCGCCCGTGCGGCGCCGACGCGCGACCGGCCCACCCGAACGGGTTGCGCACGCGCACGTGCGGTGACGGACGGGACGGGAAGGCCCCAGGCCGTGCCCCGGGGGATCAGGAGAACGGCGCCTGGTGGTGCGCGCGCCCCACGTCGTACACGCCGGGGACGTCGCGCATGGCGCGGATGAGGGTGGGCAGCCGGGCCGCGTCGGGGAGCTGGACGGTGTAGGTGTGGCGGACCCGCTGCTGGCTGGGCGGTTCGACGGTCGCGGAGACGATCTCGGCGCCCTCCAGTGCCATCGCCTCGGTGAGGTCGGCGAGCAGGTGGGGGCGGCCGAACGATTCGGCGAACAGGGTGACCCGGCACTCGGTGGTGTCCCCCCAGCGCACGTCGACCACCGCGCGCCCCGCCTGCGTCATGCGGGCCACGGCGGCGCACTCCACGCGGTGCACGGTCACCACGCCGCCGCGTACGGCGAAGCCGGTGACCTCGTCGGCCGGGACGGGCGTGCAGCACCCGGCGAGCCGGACTCCGGCGTCGGGGCGGTCGACGACGGTGATCGCGGCGCCGGGGCGGGGTGCGGGGACCTCGGACGCGGGGGCGTCCGGTGCGGGGCGGGCCGGGGCGCCGTCGGACGGGGGCCCGGCCGGGCCGGCCTTCGTGCCGTCGGCCTCGGCGGGCGCACCGTCCGTACCCGGGTGGGCCGCGAGCCACCGCTGGATGGCGATGCGCGCGGCAGGCGTGTGGGCGTGCTCCAGCCACTCCCTGGAGGGCTCGGAGGCGGGGTCCTGGCCCATGAGGAGCTGGACGCTGTCGCCGTCCCGCAGCACGGTGCTCAGGGTCGCCAGGCGGCCGTTGACGCGGGCGCCGAGGCAGGCGTGGGCGTCCTCGCCGTACTGCGCGTACGCGGCGTCCACGCAGGTGGCGCCCTCGGGCAGGCCGAGGGCGCCGCCGTCGGGGCGGAAGACGGTGATCTCGCGGTCCTGGGCGAGGTCCTCGCGCAGGGTGGACCAGAACGTGTCCGGGTCGGGGGCCGCCTCCTGCCAGTCGAGGAGACGGGAGAGCCAGCCGGGGCGGGTGGGGTCGACGCGCTCGCCGTCGGGCGCGCCCTGCTCCTCCGCCGGCGGGGCGTAGGGATTGCCGAGCGCGACGACTCCGGCCTCGGCGACCTTGTGCATCTGGTGGGTGCGGATGAGGACTTCGGCGACCTGGACGTCGGCGGGGGTGCCCCCGGACGAGTCCGTCCGGGCCCGGGGGAGGGAGACGGCGGTGTGCAGCGACTGGTACAGGTTGAACTTGGGGACGGCGATGAAGTCCTTGAACTCCGAGACCACGGGCGTCATACAGGTGTGCAGTTCACCGAGGACCGCGTAACAGTCGGCGTCCTCGTTGACGAGGACGAGCAGGCGGCCGAAGTCGGAGCCGCGCAGTCGTCCGCGTTTGCGGGCGGTGCGGTGCAGGGAGACGAAGTGCCGTGGCCGGATGAGGACTTCGGCCTGGATGTCGGCGTCGCGCAGCACCGCGCGCGTCACGTCGGCGAACTCGGTGAGGGGGTCGTCCGCGCGCGAGGCGTTGTCGGCGATCAACTTGCGCGTGTGCTCGTACTCCTCGGGGTGCAGGATGGCGAAGACCAGATCCTCCAGTTCGGTCTTCAGCGCCTGGACACCGAGGCGTTCGGCGAGCGGGATGAGGACGTCGCGGGTCACCTTGGCGATGCGTTCCTGCTTCTCGGGACGCATCACGCCGAGGGTGCGCATGTTGTGCAGCCGGTCGGCGAGTTTGATGGACATCACGCGGACGTCGTTGCCGGTGGCGACGAGCATCTTGCGGAACGTCTCGGGTTCGGCGGCGGCGCCGTAGTCCACCTTCTCCAGCTTCGTCACGCCGTCGACGAGGTAGCGCACCTCGGCGCCGAACTCGTCACCGACCTGATCGAGCGTCACATCGGTGTCCTCCACGGTGTCGTGGAGCAGCGAGGCCGTCAACGTGGTGGTCTCCGCACCGAGTTCGGCCAGAATCAGCGTCACGGCCAGCGGGTGCGTGATGTACGGCTCGCCGCTCTTGCGCATCTGGCCGCGGTGGGAGGACTCCGCGAGCACGTAGGCGCGGCGCAGCGGTTCGAGGTCGGCGTCCGGGTGGTGGAAGCGGTGGGCCTCGGCCACATGACCGATCGCGTCGGGCAGCCTGCCGCGGGAGGCGGGGCCGAGCAGGGCCGCCCGGCCCAGACGCCGCAGGTCGATCCGGGGGCGGCTGCGCCTGCGGGGCGCGGCAGGCACTACCGGGCCTGGGGTCGCGGGATTCGTGGCCTCCGCACTCATGAGCACCTCCGGCTGCGTCGACCGGCGGACGGGGTGCCCCAGGGCGGACACGGCTCGGGGGGCTGGCGACAGTCCCCCGTCCGGGCCGGTGCTTGATGCTACCGAGCCCATCACGTCCGACCGACCGCCTCTCGCCGAGCGTGAAACGGATCACCCATTCGAGCGAAGCCTTTGAGGTTTACGGTTTTGCGCCGCCCGGCACCGGGTCGGTCTTGATTTCGAACCCACAGCCACGGCCCCGGCGGCGCTCCTGTGCGCGCCGGGCCGCCACGGCCTCCGATGCCAAGCCGTGCCTCCCTCAGCGGGCGGCGTTTTCCAGCCACTCGGAGTCGATCTCGCCTTCGGCGACGATCACCGCGGGACCGGTCATCTCGATCTCGCCGTCGGGCCGCTCGGTGATCACGAGCCGCCCACCGGGGACATCCACGGTGTACGTCACCGGCATACCGGTGACGGACGGGTCGGCGCCGTCCCTGCGAGCGGCGGCCACGGCGACGGCGCACGCGCCCGTGCCGCAGGAACGGGTCTCGCCGGAGCCGCGCTCGTGCACGCGCAGCGCGACGTGCCGCGGGCCGCGGTCGACGACGAACTCGACGTTGACCCCGTCCGGGTAGGCGGAGGCGGGGCTGAAGGGGGGCGGCGCGTACAGGTCGCCCGCGTGCGCGAGGTCGTCGACGAAGGCGACGGCGTGCGGGTTGCCCATGTTCACGTTCCGTGCGGGCCAGCTGCGCTCGCCGACACCGACCGTGACGTCGCCCTCGGGGAGGCGCGCCCGGCCCATGCCGACGGTGATGTCGCCGTCCTTGGCGAGGTGCACGCTCTTCACGCCCGCGCGCGTGGCGATCGCGAGGTCGCCCTCGGGGACGAGGCCGGCGTGGCGGAGGTAGCGGGCGAAGACCCGGACGCCGTTGCCGCACATCTCGGCGATCGAGCCGTCGCCGTTGCGGTAGTCCATGAACCACTCGGCCTCGGCCGCCAGGTCCTTCGCCTCCGGGTGCGCGGCGGAGCGCACGACGTGCAGCAGTCCGTCGCCGCCGATGCCCGCGCGGCGGTCGCACAGGGTGGCGACGGCGGCCGGGGAGAGGTCGATGGCGTTCTCGGGGTCCGGGACGATCACGAAGTCGTTCTCGGTGCCGTGTCCCTTGAGGAAGGCGATCCGCGTGCTCATCCCCCGATCGTACGGGGTGGGTACGACGGTCCCGCCCGACGGCGAAGCGGGACGGGGGCCGGCGGGGTCTAACGCAGCCGCGCGACCCGCAGGACGGCCAGGACCACGACCGCGGCGACCAGGACGACGTAGGCGAGGACGACCCGCCAGTCGGGACGGCGACCGGAGCCGCGCTGCGGCAGGCCGGGCCAGGTGTGTCCGACGCGGCGGGCGGCCATCATTCCCCAGCCGGCCGCGCAGGAGCAGATCAGCAGGCCCAGCATGGCGATCACGGCGCCGCTGTCGCCGAAGTCGAAGGCGAGCGGGAAGGCGAACATCAGGGAGCCCGTCGCGGCCAGGGCGACGATGGGGGCGAGCTGCCAGATCCGCAGCCTGCGCTGGGGGCGCAGCTCGACCTCGACCTCCGGGCCGCCGGCGAACATCTCCTCCGGCTCGGGACCGTCGGCGGTCACGCCGTCCTCGGCCTCGTCCGTGTCGTCGATGTCGTCGATGCCGTCCGTGTCGTCGGTGCTGTCGATGTCGTTCGAGCCGTCGGGGCTGCCCGTACCGCCGTCGCCGTCCGGGCCGTCGGCGCCGTCCGCTCCCGCGGGGCCCGGACGGCCGTCCGCCGGCTCCGGTTCGCCGTGCTCGCCGGTGACGTGCTCGGTGCCTTGTGCGGTGTCACGAGGGCCGGCCTCCATCGCCACGCGCCCTCCCCACTCGGACTCCACTTGGTCGATCGAAGCTCGATGATGGCACGGGGCCGGAGGCCCGGATGACGGCCTGAGCGTCCCGATGCCATGACGTGATCAGGCTGTGACCGGTCGTTCGACCAACGCCAACGCGAGCTGCGGAAGTTCCCCGAGGTCCGCCGCGGCCCCACTCAACCAGTGCACCCGCGGATCGCGCCTGAACCAGGAATCCTGACGGCGCGCGAAGCGTTTGGTGGCGCGGACCGTCTCCGCCCGCGCCTCGTCCTCGGTGCACTCGCCGGCCAGGGCGGCGAGGACCTGCTGGTAGCCGAGCGCGCGCGAGGCAGTGCGCCCCTCGCGCAGGCCTCGCGCCTCCAGTGCGCGCACCTCGTCCACGAGCCCCGCGTCCCACATCCGGTCGACTCGCCGGGCGATGCGCTCGTCGAGTTCGGGCCGGGTCACGTCCACGCCGATCTGGATCGTGTCGTAGACGGAGTCGTGCCCCGGCAGATTGGCCGTGAAGGGCTTGCCGGTGATCTCGATCACTTCGAGGGCGCGGACGACACGGCGGCCGTTGCTCGGCAGGATCGCCTGCGCCGCCTCCGGGTCGGCGGCCGCCAGACGGGCGTGCAGGGCGCCGGAGCCGCGCAGCGTCAGCTCCTCCTCCAGCCGGGCCCGCACCTCGGGGTCGGTGCCGGGGAACTCCAGGTTGTCGACGGCGCCGCGGACGTACAGCCCGGAGCCGCCGACCAGGACCGGCCAGCGGCCCTCGGCGAGCAGGGCGTCGATGCGGGCCCGGGCCAGGCGCTGGTATTCGGCGACCGAGGCGGTGACGGTGACGTCCCAGATGTCGAGGAGGTGGTGCGGGACGCCGCCGCGCTCCTCGGGCGTCAGTTTCGCGGTGCCGATGTCCATCCCTCGGTACAGCTGCATGGAGTCGGCGTTGACGACCTCGCCGCCGAGCCGTCGAGCCAGAAAGACGCCCAGATCGGACTTTCCGGCCGCGGTCGGTCCGACGACGGCGATGACCCGGGGGGTGGGGGGTGCGCTGCTCACCGCACCAGTCTCCCAAACGTCACCCCGTGCCCTCGAACGAGTGAGGTGACAGGACTCGCGCCAGGTCGTTGCCCGTTGCGGGATTCCCGTCGCCCGTTCACGGGGCGGCGTGCCCCGGTGACGCGAACGGACGCACCGGACGACGCGGGATTTCGCCCGCACGAGTACCGTATGGAGTGAATATGGGCGTTATGGCATGGCTTTTCCGTAGGTCGAAGGCCGCACGGCAAGCGGACGCGGACGGGACGGTCACGGAAGAGACGGTCACGGAGGAAGCGGCCGCACAGGAGACGGCGGTCACCTCCGGGGCACCGGCCGGTTCGTCCGGAGGCGGCGCCGGGGCGGAGGAATCCGCCGAGGACGGTGTCGGCATCCCGCGGCAGCAGCCGTCCGGCAAGGCGGCCGACAATGAGGCCGGCGAGAGCGCCCGCACCTGACGGACCCGCCAGGGAAGGTGACCCATGGGTCTTTTGCACAATCTGAAGGCCAGACTCAACCCTGCCAAGGACAAGATGTCCGGCCTCGCGCAACAGCACGGGGACAGGATCCATCACGGGATCGACAAGGCCGCCCACGTCGTCGACGAGAGGACGAAGAGCAAGTACTCGGGCAAGATCCAGTCGGGCACCGGCAAGGCCAAGGGCGCGGTGGACCGGCTCGCGCACAAGGACGAGCCGGGGGCGGGCGGCGACACGTTCACGCCCCCGAGCACGCCTCCGCCGACGTCCTGAACGACGGTCGGCGTCGGCGCGACGGAGACGGACGGAGACGGACGGTCGCGGTGCGCGCACGTGGCCGTCCGCCGGTCCCCGCGCGCCGACGCCGGGGCGGCCGAGACCGCGGCGCCGGGCGGCGAACCGAGCCCGGACCGGACCGGGCCGCGGCCACGCAGCGGGGCCGAAGGGGTCAGGACCAGGCCGCGACCACGTACCCGACGCCGTACGGCGCGTCCTCGTACAGCAGGGTGCCGGACAGGCCGGCGTCCTGCGCCGCGCCCGCGAGCACCTGCCAGGGGGCCCGCCCGGCCGCCTTCAGCTCACGGGCCAGTCCGGCGTCGAGGGCCTTCAGGGCCGCGATGTCGGCGGCGCCGAGCGCCCGCCCGGCCTCGGCGTCGAAGGGGGCCGCGCGCTCGTCCAGATAGCCCGGCGCCTTCAGCGTGCGGCAGGCGCTCGCGTCGCCCATCACCAGGAGCGCGATCCGGTCGGACCGGGCGGCGATCTCCCGGCCGGCCTCGGCGCATCGCCCGGGCGCGAGGGACTCCTCCACGCCGAGTCCCTCGACCGGGGCGTCCGACCAGCCGGCCCGCTCCAGCAGCCGGGCGCCCACGGCCAGGGAGGGCGGCAGGTCGCGCCCGGACGCCGTCTCCGCCTCCGCGCCCGCCCCGCCGAGCCGTACGGCGAGATCCACGCCGAAGCCGCGGAAGGATCCCGGCGTGCCCGCGGGATACGCGCCCCGCCCGGCCTCCTCCACGGGGCCGATCACCACTAGCCGGTCCGGCCGGGCGGCGGCGAGCACCGACAGCGCGTCCGAGCAGGCGGTACGCGCGGCGTCCAGCTCGGGCGCGGCGCCCGCGGCCACCTCGGGCACGAGCAGGGGCGGACAGGGACAGACTGCGGCGGCGACAAGCATGATCGGCAGGGTAACCCCGGGCCACCGGTACCGCCCACGCCGGCACCGGCGTGGGCCCGCGTGGTGCGGGACGGGCGGAGCCCCGGTCAGTCGCGGCCGCAGCCGCTGCCGTCGGCCACCGGGAGCGGCGCGGGGGCGCCGACCTTGGGCAGGCCCAGCATGACGCCGGCCGACTCGGCCGCCTTCTCCGCGGTGCGCTTCTCCCAGGCGTCACCCGCGCGCGTGCGGCGCACGTCGAGGACGGCGCCCTCGGCGAGGAGGTGGTGCGGGGCCGCGTAGGTGATCTCGACCGTGACGACGTCGCCGGGTCGGACCTCCTGGTCGGGCTTGGTGAAGTGGACGAGGCGGTTGTCGGGGGCGCGGCCGGAGAGGCGGTGGGTGGCGCCGTCCTTGCGGCCCTCGCCCTCGGCGACCATCAGCTCCAGGGTGCGGCCGACCTGCTTCTTGTTCTCCTCCCAGGAGATCTCCTCCTGAAGGGCGACGAGACGCTCGTAGCGCGCCTGGACGACCTCCTTGGGGATCTGGTTCTCCATGGTGGCGGCCGGGGTGCCGGGCCGCTTGGAGTACTGGAAGGTGAACGCCTGGGCGAACCGGGCCTCACGCACCACGTGCAGGGTCTCCTCGAAGTCCTCCTCGGTCTCGCCGGGGAAGCCCACGATGATGTCGGTGGTGATCGCGGCGTGCGGGATGGCCGCGCGGACCTTCTCGATGATCCCGAGGTAGCGCTCCTGGCGGTAGGAGCGGCGCATCGCCTTCAGGACGGTGTCCGAGCCGGACTGGAGCGGCATGTGCAGCTGCGGCATCACGTTCGGCGTCTCGGCCATGGCGGCGATGACGTCGTCGGTGAAGTCGCGCGGGTGCGGCGAGGTGAACCGCACGCGCTCGAGGCCCTCGATCGTCCCGCACGCGCGCAGCAGCTTGCTGAAGGCCTCCCGGTCGCCGATGTCGGAGCCGTAGGCGTTGACGTTCTGGCCGAGCAGCGTGATCTCGCTGACGCCCTCGCCCACCAGGGCGTCGATCTCGGCGAGGATGTCGCCGGTGCGGCGGTCCTTCTCCTTGCCGCGCAGAGCCGGGACGATGCAGAACGTGCAGGTGTTGTTGCAGCCGACGGAGATCGACACCCAGGCCGCGTACGCGCTCTCGCGGCGCGTGGGCAGCGTCGAGGGGAACGCCTCCAGGGACTCGGCGATCTCGACCTGCGCCTCCTCCTGCACGCGCGCGCGTTCCAGCAGGACCGGGAGCTTGCCGATGTTGTGGGTGCCGAAGACGACGTCGACCCAGGGGGCCTTCTTCACGATGGTGTCGCGGTCCTTCTGCGCCAGGCAGCCGCCGACCGCGATCTGCATGCCGGGCCGCGAGGCCTTCCGCGGCGCGAGGCGGCCGAGGTTGCCGTACAGCCGGTTGTCGGCGTTCTCCCGTACGGCGCACGTGTTGAAGACGACGACGTCCGCGTCACCGTCCGACCCCTCGGGGGCGCGCACGTAGCCGGCGTCTTCGAGCAGCCCGGACAATCGCTCGGAGTCGTGGACGTTCATCTGGCACCCGTAGGTGCGAATCTCGTAGCTCTTGGGTGCGGGAACGTCCACTGCGAGGCTCCGGTCGCTGCTGCTGGTCATGGCTCAAGGGTAGGCGGTCCCGGACAGCCCCCTGCCCGGTGCTCCGGGGCCCGCGAAGGTGACGGCCGCGCTCAGGCGGGCGGCGCCGGAGCGGCCCGCCGCAGTGCGACGACCGCCTCGGCCGTGTGGCACAGCCCGTCCGCGGCCCGCCGCAGCGTGCGCCAGGAGACCAGCCACAGGACGGTCCCGCCGAGGCCGGCGGGCCACCACCAGAGGCCGACGGCGGTGAAGGCGACGCTCCAGACCAGGGCCTCGCAGGCCGCCTGGTAGGCGTCGCGGGCCTCGCCCAGCGCGGCGCGGGAGGCGTCCGGCACTTCGAGGAGGAGCCTGGTCCACTCACCGGGGAGATCGGTTCCCGCCTGTGTCCTGGCGCTCTGTTCGGCGGCGCGGATCCGGTCGCCCGACCAGGTCGGCGAGGTCGGCCTGACCGGTGCGGCGCGGACCCTGCGCGCGTCGAGCCGGGCGGCGCGCAGTTCGTGCCCGGCCGCGCGGGCCCGCACGGCCTCCCTGCCGATCTCCTCGGGAGAGGTCCAGCGGCTCACCCGCCACCGGGTGAGCCGCCGGGCCACGGGAGTCAGCCACCAGGGCCAGGCCCCCGCGGACAGTGCGCCGACCGCGTCGGCGGCCAGGGGCACCGCCAGCCCGACCGCCACCGCGGCCAGCACGACGAGGACGAGCGTGGCGGCGCCGCCGGCGGTGAGCCCGCCGTTCAGCGGCAGGGCGCCGGCGATCCGGTCGCGGGCGAGTGCGATGTCGTCCCAGTGGCGGTGGCCGAGCTGCCCGCCGCCCACGAGGGCCACGACGACGAACAGGAGGGCGGGCAGCAGCCGCCGCAGGAACCATCCGTCGGGGATGCGCCTCTGGAGTTCGAGAAGCAGTGCCACCGTCTCAGCCCGTCCCCTGTGTGTCGCCGTGCGCCCGCAGTGCCGTGCTCCTCTGTGCCCGCCGTCAGTCCACGCGTCTCATCGGGGCGTCCGCCAGCGCGCACACGCCCGTGCCGGGGGCGCTCTCCTCGTGCAGGTCCACGCGCGCGCAACGGCCCGTCGGGCAGACCCAGCCGGTCGACCGCGGGGCGGGGGCGGACGGCCAGTCGCCCACGCCCATCGTGGAGCGCAGGCCGAGTCCGCCGGGGATCCCGGCCGTCTCGGCCGCGTCGTGCAGCAGGCGTACGGCGTCCCGCCAGGACTGCGCGGACGGGTCGCCGTCCCGGACGACGGCGAACGGGGCGTCCCAGTGGGCGGGGCCGATCAGCTCGCGCAGCGGGCCGGCGTTGCGGCACACGTACGCGACGGCATCCTCGTACAGCCTCTGCGCCTTCGCCCCGTGCCCCACCGCTCCCCCTCAACTACCGTGAAAACGCTGCCTCCTGACGTTAACCCACAGCACTATGGGAGGGATGACGGAACTTCGTGAACAAGTCGTGGCCCGTCTGCTGGCGGCGCAGAACAGCCGTGACCCGGCGCCCCTGCGCGAGCCGGCGGCGGTCGCCGACGCGCTCGCGCTGCTGCGTGCGGCGACGCCCTCCCCCGAGGAGGCCGTCGACCTCGACGCGGTCGCCGCGGTCTTCTGGACGTTCTGGTTCCGGCATCTGGGCCCCGACGATCCGGACATCCGGCAGAACATGACGATCGCCGTCAGTACCTTCGGCTTCCTGCGGCCGCGCGTCCCGCGGGACGTCCGCTTCCCGCCGGTCCTGGAGGACGCCCACGACCCCGCCGATCCGGCCCTGGAGGCCCGGTTCGCCCACCTCGCCGGCTCCGCCCACGCCGAGGCGCTCCAGAGACCCGACGGCTCCGACTCCGGCCGGCGGGCCGCGCTGGAGCGGGCGCTGGCCTGGTCGGACACGGCCCGGGACCTGCTGCCCGGGGAGCACGAGGGGGTCGTGGAGCTGGCGGTGCACGCCCTCGACCTCGAACTGATCCGGTTCCGGCTGGACGCGGAGCCAAACGCGCTGGCCGCCGCGGCCCGGCACGCGCGGACGGTGTGCGAACGGCTGCCCGCCCTCCGCCCCGACCTCCTCGGCCCGGCCGCTCCCGACGCGGCCGCCCTCGCCCTGAGGACGGTCGTGGACGCGGCCCGGCTGCTCGGTGAGCCCTCGCTCGCCGATGTCGAACGGCTGGTGGCGGCGGCCCCCGCCGGCACCCTCGACCCGGAGGGCACGGAGGGGCTGCGCTTCCTGCGCGCGCTGCGCGCCGAGCCGTCCGCCTGGCCGGGCCTGCCGGACCTGCGGATCGGGGCAGCGGTCGCCGAGGCGGGAGCCCGGGAGCACGACGCCGCACGCATCGCCTGCGCCGTACGACGGCTGCGCGCGGCTCTCGGCCACGCTCCCGCCGGTCATCCGGCCCACCTGGCCGTCACGGTGGCCCTGAGCGAGGCGCTCGCCGCGCTCGCCGAGGAGCGGGGCGACGCCGCGGCCGCGCGGGAGGCGGTGGACGTCCTCGACGCCGTCGACACGGGTTCTCTGGGCGACGCCGACCGGGAGCGCCTCGAGCTGGTCCGCGTCCTCCGCCGGATGGCGCAGGGGCAGCCGGACGCAGGGGAAGGCGGCGAGGACGGCACGGGGGTGTCGCTCGGCCCGTTGCTCGACCGGCTCCGGGACGGCTCCGCACGGCGGGGCGAGGCCCCGGACATCACGCTGGAGACCCTCGGCGTCATGTCGGCGCTCTCCGAGGGCGGCGTCGACGGACTCTCCGACGAGCGGATCGCCCGGTACCGTGCCGCGCTGGCCGGGGTGCCCGCCGACGCACCGCAGCGGTACGCGTGCGTGGCCGTACTGGCCGCCCTCATCGGGCTACGGGCCCGGCAGGTGCGGGAGTCCGGCTCCGACCGGGCGGCCGGCCGGCTGGACGCGGACGCCCGCGTGCTGGCCGAGGAGGTGGCCGCCACGGCTCCGGACGGGGCGGCGCTGCCCGGCCTGCTCCGCAAGGGCGGTCACGAGGCCGCGCTCGCCGTCGCGGCGTCGACCGTCCTCACCGGCGAGCCCGACGGCGGGTCCGACCCCGAGCTGGCCCGTGCGGTGTCCCGGCTGTCCCGCCTGGCCGACGTCGGCCTGGACGACCCCGACACCCTCGACTCCGACATCGCCGTACTGCGGGAGCTCCTCGAGGGGCTCGCCGAGGACGACTCCGAGCAGCGGGCGCACCTGTCCGCGACGCTCGGCAGCGCGCTGTCCGCACAGGCCGCCCACCTGGGCGATCCCGCTCTCCTGGAAGAGGCCGTTCCGCTGCTGCGGTACGCCCGCGCGCACGCCTCGGACCTGCCCCCGGCCGTCGACGCGGTGCTCGCCCAGGCGCTCACGGTCGTATCGGCCACCCGGATGGACACGGAGGCCGCGCGCGAGGCGGCCGTGCTCCTCGCGGCGACGTCCGCCCCGGCGTCGGCGGGGGCGGAGAGGGGGGCGGAGGCGGCGCAGGCATCGGAGGCGCCTGGAACTGCGGGGGCGCACGCCGCATCACCGCACGCACCCGCGAGCGACACGGCCCAGGCCTTCATGACGGCCCACACCGAACTGCACAACGCCCTGCAGCTCTACCTCTTCGGCCAGGATCCGGACCAGCTCGACCGGGCCCGCGAGACGGCCCGGCGGATGCGCGCGCCCGCCGACGGCGGGGCGGGAACCGGGGCACGGCGGAGCGGGACGCCCCAGGCAGGAGCGCATCGGACCGGAACGCCGCAGACCGGAACGCCGCAGCGCGAAACGGACCGGACCGGACCGTCACGGACCGGCGCCCCGGATCTCGACATGATGAGCGACGTCTACCTGGACCTGCTGGAGACGGTCGGACCGGGCGGCGGTCCGAAGACGGACGTCACCGACGACCTGGTCGACCGGTGCCGCCGCAGGCACGACGCGGCCGCCGACCCCCGGACGCGGGTCCTGACCACGATGACGCTGATGCGCGTGCTGGGCATGCGCGCCCTCGCCCTGCGGGGGAGCGAACCGGAGCGCGCGCGGAGCCTCGTCGCCGAGGCGGCCCACCTGGTGGACGCCGTCGCGCCGGAGGCCCCCGCGGGCTGGGCCGACTCGATGCGCCCCTTCGTGACCATGATCGCCATCGGCGTCACCGGCGGCGGCAGGCTGCCCCCGGTCACCTCGGAGCAGGCTCCCCCCGAGACAGCGGCGGCGACCTCTCTGCCGGGCGTCCTCGAGGCGATGATGGCGCCGCTGCGCCATCGCCTCGCCGGTGTGGCCGACCCCGCCTCGCTGCGCGATCCGAGGATTCCGGCCCTGTTCCGGGCGCACGGCGAGATCGGGGCGGCGGCGGGCG
This sequence comes from Streptomyces sp. NPDC048734, assembly GCF_043198675.1. Lineage (NCBI taxonomy): Bacteria > Bacillati > Actinomycetota > Actinomycetes > Kitasatosporales > Streptomycetaceae > Streptomyces > Streptomyces sp. NPDC048734. Next base: position 459,344 of record NZ_JBICUZ010000005.1, read on the forward strand.
CGCTGGGCAGGCCCCGGCCACGGATCGACCTGGCGCTCTCCCATCTCGAGGCGGCCGTCGACGTGCTGCCGGGCATCACCGACCGGGGCAGCGGCCAGGAGTCCGCGGAGCACGGTCTGAGGCAGTTCGAGGGGGACATCCGGGGCATCGTCGAGCTGATCCTCACGGCGGTCCTGGTCCGTGACGGCTCCGCCCGGCTCGACAGGCGGCTGGAGGAGCTGAAGGAGATCGCCGCCGCGGTCGAGCGGGACGGCCGCCCGCCGGAGTCGCTGCCCGACCTCTCCGCGGCAGAGCGCGTCGTGGCCGGTCCCGATGTCGACCGGGTGGCCGAGCTCCTGGAGCGCGGTCGTGGCCTGCTGCTGTCCCGGCGGATGGAGGCGCGGGCCGACCTCGGTGAGCTGCGGTCCGCCCATCCGGAGCTGGCGGAGGAGTTCGAGCGGCTGACCGGGCTGCTCGCCGCCGAGCGCCCGCCGGTGGCTCCCGGCGACGCCGAGCGGGACCGGCTCGACAAGCTCCGGACCTCGCGTGCCCTCGACGGGCTGGTCGACAGCATCCGCGACCGGCCGGGCTTCGACGGCTTCCTGCGCCCGCTCCGGGCGGAGCGGTTGCGCGCCCTCGCGGCGGACGGCCCGGTGGTGGTGCTCAACCACGCGCGACAGCTGTGCCACGCCGTCGTGGTGACCGAACGCTCGATCACGGCCCTGGCCCTCGAACCGTCGGCGGAGGAGGTGACCGGGGCGGCCCGGCGGCTGCGGGAGGCCGTCGACGTCATCAACGCGCAAGGAACGTCGAGGAGTTCCCCGGCCGAGCTGATCGGCGCCGGCGCGGAGGTCCGCGAGGTGCTGGCGTGGGCCTGGCACGGGATCGTGCGCCCCGTCCTGGAACATGTCGGCGTCGTCGGCCCGGTGCCCGGGGACGGGCCGTGGCCGCGGATCTGGTGGGTGCCCACGGGCGCCTTCCACGCCCTGCCGCTGCACGCGGCCCAGTGCACCCGGTCCGACTGCGACCTGGAGGGCTGTGGCGCCGCCCTGGACACCGTGGTGTCGTCGTACGTACCCGGCTTCCAGACCCTCGCCTACGCGCGCGACCGGGCGGAGCGGCGCGGCCCGGCCGACGGCGGCGGCGCGCTGCTGGTCGCCTCCCCCGAGGAGGAGCTGCCCGGTGTCGCGGCCGCCACCCGCTACGCCGCCGGCCTCCTGGGCGCGGGTGAGCCGCTGATCGGGGCCGCCGCGACCCGGGAGGCCGTCCTGGCCGGGCTGGGCGGCGCGGCCTGGGCGCACTTCGGCTGCCACGCGGCGACCGACCCCGCGGCACCGTCCGGGGCCCTGCTGCACCTGCCCAGCGGCGAGTCGCTACCGGTCCTGGACGTCTGCCGTGCGCGTCCGGGTGCGGCGCGCCTCGCCTTTCTCGCGGCCTGCGGTACGGCCCGCGCCTCCGAGCGGCTCAGCGACGAGGCGATCCACATCACCAGCGCGTTCCTGCTCGCCGGTTTCCCGACCGCCGTCGGCACGCTCTGGGAGATCGACAGCACGCACGCCGACCACGTCACCCGCGACTTCTACCGCCGGGCCACGGGGGAACCGGCACACGACCCGGCCCTCGCCCTGCACCACGGCGTCCGCGCCCTGCGCGAGCGGATGCCGCGACGCCCGCACGTCTGGGCGGCGTACGTGCACGCGGGCGCGTGAACGCATGGAACACGGGACAGCGGCTTGGACGGGGCCGGACCGGCGGCAGGGTCACGGGTCGATCAGACCCGCCCGGATGGCGTAGCGCGTGAGTTCCAGGCGGTCGCGCATGCCGAGCTTCTGGAGGAGGTTGGCGCGGTGCCGTTCGACGGTCTTGGCGCTGATGAACAGGAGCGCGCCGATCTCCTTCGAGGTGTGTCCCTCGGCGACGAGCTTGAGGATCTCCTCCTCGCGCTCGGTGATGGGCCGGTCGGGCAGACCGTCCACGCCGGCGCCGCGGTGCAACCGTTCGAGGTACGACCGCACGAGCGCGCGCTCCGCGCCCGGGTAGATGAACGGCTCGTCGCGCACGGCCGCCCGGCACGCCTCGACGAGGTCCCGGTCGGCGACGGACTTCAGCACGTACCCGCCCGCGCCGGCCTTCAGGGCCTCGAAGAAGTACTGCTCGTTGTCGTACATGGTGAGGATCAGGATCCGCAGGCCGGGCAGCCGCCGGGAGAGTTCGCGGGCCGCCTGGAGACCGGTCATCCTCGGCATGGCCACGTCCAGGACGGCCAGGTCGATGTCCCCCGCGCGGGCCCGTTCGACCGCCTCGGCCCCGTCTCCCGCCTCCGCCACGACCGTCAGGTCGGGTTCGCCGTCCAGGATGAGCCGCACTCCGCGGCGCACGAGGGTGTGGTCGTCGGCGAGGAGCACGCGGGTCGGTGCGGACTCGTCGGTCATCGGCGGCCTCCGGGGACGGTGGGGCGGGCGTGATGGCTGAGCCGCGAGGACCCGCGCCGGGGCGGACGGACCCCCATCACCGGAGGCCGCCTCCCGCGGGCGGCGCGGCGGTGGGCGGAGCAACGGCGGACGGCGCGGTGACGGGCGGCGCGGCCGCGGCGGGCGCGGTCCGCAGGCGTACGGCGGTCCCGCCGCCGAGGCCGGGTCCGAAGGTGAACGCCGCTCCGATCAGCAGCGCCCGTTCCCGCATCCCCAGGACTCCGGCCCCCTCCCCCGCGGTCGGCCCGGGACCGCGGCCGTTGTCCCGTACGAGGAGTTCGACGCCGTCGGCGACGGGACGCAGACGGAGTTCGGCGCGGTCGGCGCCCGCGTGCCGGGCGGTGTTGGTCAGGGCTTCCTGGGCGACCCGGTAAAGCACCAGTTCGGTTTCCTCGGTCAGCGGGGGCAGGCCGGGCCGCAGGTCGGGGCGGACCGTCAGCCCGTGGGTGGTGAACTCGGCGGCGAGCGAGCGCAGGGCGCTGACCAGGCCGAGTTCGTCGAGGACCCCGGGGCGCAGACGGCGGGCGATCCGGCGGATCTCGTCCAGTCCCGCGCGCGTGGCCTCCTGCGCCTGTCCCACCTCGTCACGCAGGTCGTCGGGGGCCCGGTCGGCGACGCGCTTGAGCTGGAGGAGTACGGCGGTGAGGGTCTGGCCGACCTCGTCGTGCAGCTCGCGGGCGATGCGGTGGCGTTCGCGTTCCTGGGCGGACAGCGCGCGGGCGGCGCTGGTCGCCCGCTCCGATTCCAGCCGGTCGAGCATGGCGTTGTACGTCGTGATCAGCTCGGCCGTCTCGACCGGGCCGGAGACGACGGCACGGGCGCCGGGGTGCAGCAGGTCGGCGTCGCCCATGGCCCGGCCCAGCCGCCCGAGCGGGGCCAGCCCGACGCGCAGTACGACCGCGTTGACGGCCAGCAGCGAGGCCAGACCCGCCACGACGACGAACGCCTCGGCCGGCAGGACGGGCGTGGAGACGGTGACCGGGCCCAGGAGCAGCGCGGCGGCCACCACCAGGCCGACGGCGTTGAGGGCGAAGATCCGCCAGAACAACGACATGTGTGCGCCTCCTCCTCTCCCGGCTCTCCCGGCTCCCCCGGCTCCCACGGCTCTCCCGGATCTCCCTGCTCCCCCGGTCCTCGTCGTCGGCCGGTTCCCCGGCGCCGGCCGGGCCGTGCCCGGCCGGCGCGTCCGGGACCATGGCACCGCCCTGACCAGCATCTGCGTCCTGCGCCGGCCTTGTCCATCCGTGACGACACCCATGTCGTCACCGTACGGCGGGATGGCAGCATGGCGTGTCGGCGCACTGATGATCGACGGTCCCGAGGGCCGCTCCGGCACCGGTCACCGCCCTCGCGGGCCGGTACCGGTACCGCGAGGGCATCTGCACCGGCATCAGCACCGACATCGACCGTCCACGACCTCAAGGGGAAGAAACCGTGTCCGCTCCACGCCTCCGGACGACGCCGCTGCCAGGCATCGGCGTCCAGTACGACCTCGTGACGCGGGAGCAGCGCCACCTGTCCGTGGTGGCCCACCGTGACGGAACCCGGACGGTGAGTGTGTACCAGGCCGACGACCCGGACTCCTGTGCCCAGTCGCTGCGCCTCTCCGGCGCCGAGGCGGGCTCGCTGATCGACGCGCTGAAGCCGTCCCACCACAGCGCGAACCTGCTGTACACGACCGGCCTCGGGCTGGTCGCCGAGCGCGTCGAGGTGGCCGCGACGTCCCACTGGAACGGGCGGCTGCTGGGCGACACCCGGATGCGCACGGAGACCGGCGCGTCGATCGTGGCGGTGCTGCGGCGGGCCGAGGCGATCCCCTCGCCGACGCCGGACTTCCGGCTGGCGGGCGGCGACACCCTCATCGTGATCGGCACCCGCGAGGGCGTGGACGCGGCCGCGGCGATCCTCGGTCGGGAGTGAACCGGTGCACTCCTCCGCGGTCCTGCTGATCGAGTTCGGTTCCATCATCCTGGCCCTCGGACTGCTCGGCCGGTTCGCCGCCCGCTTCCGGCTCTCGCCGATCCCCCTCTACCTGCTCGTCGGCCTGGCCTTCGGCGAGGGCGGGCTGCTGCCGCTGGGGGCGAGCGAGGAGTTCGTGGCCACCGGCGCCGAGATCGGCGTCATCCTGCTGCTGCTCATGCTCGGCCTGGAGTACACGGCCAGCGACCTGGTCTCCAACCTCAAGGCGCACTACCCCTCCGGCCTGGTGGACTTCGCCCTCAACGCGCTGCCGGGTGCCGCCGCCGCGCTGCTGCTGGGCTGGGGCCCGGTGGCGGCGGTGGTGCTGGCGGGCGTCACCTGGATCTCCTCGTCCGGGGTGATCGCCAAGGTGCTGGGCGATCTGGGCCGGGTCGGCAACCGGGAGACGCCGGTGATCCTGAGCGTCCTGGTGCTGGAGGACCTGGCCATGGCGGTCTACCTGCCGATCGTCACCGCGCTGGTGGCCGGCGTGGGGCTGGCGGCCGGCAGCGTGACCCTGGCGATCGCGCTGGGCGCGGCGGGGCTCGTCCTGTTCGCGGCGGTGCGCTACGGCCGGGTCATCTCCCGGTTCGTCTCGAGCGACGACCCGGAGAAACTGCTGCTCGTGGTCCTGGGGCTGACGATCCTGGTCGCCGGAGTGGCGCAGCAGCTCCAGGTGTCGGCGGCGGTCGGCGCGTTCCTGGTCGGCATCGCGCTGTCCGGTGAGGTGGCGGAGGGCGCGCACACCCTGCTGAGTCCCCTGCGGGACCTGTTCGCGGCCGTCTTCTTCGTGTTCTTCGGGCTGCACACCGATCCCGCCAGCATTCCTCCGGTCCTGCTGCCCGCCCTGGTGCTGGCCGTCGTGACCGCCGCGACGAAGATCGCGACCGGGCACTGGGCGGCGCGGCGCGCCGGCATCTCGGTCAAGGGTCGCTGGCGCGCGGGCGGCGCCCTGGTGGCCCGCGGGGAGTTCTCCATCGTCATCGCGGGGCTGGCGGTCACCGCCGGCATCGAACCGTCCCTGGGTCCGCTGGCGACGGCGTACGTCCTGATCCTGGTCGTCCTGGGCCCGCTCACCGCCCGCTACACGGAACCCCTGGCGACCCGCTGGACCCGTCTGCGCGAAGCGCGCCGGACCCCGTCGCCGGAGCCGGCGGCCGAGACGCGCGCGGAGACGCCGGTGGGCGACTGAGGAACGGGACGGCGCCCACGGGGCGCGCCGCACCACGGGTGCCGGTCGCCTGGGTGCGGGTCCCCGACAGCGGTCACGTGAGGGCGGGCCCCACCACGGAGACCGGCGCCGGCCGGGGAGCCTCGCCACCGGCCGCGGGACGCGCTTGCCGGCCCACGGCCGGTGGGCGCCGCCTGCCTCCGGCCGACGACGCCCCACGCACGCCCGAGGACCGTCAGGCCGCGCCGCCGGGGACCCACCCCTGGCGGCGCAGCACCGCCGACACGTCCGGTGCCTCGTAGTGCTCGCCCTTGAGGACCTTGCCGTCCGCCCGGCGGGCGACCTGCCCGTCGGGACCGAGCTTGGTCATGTTGGAGCGGTGGATCTCGGCTATCACCGCGTCGAGATCGATCCCGTGCACCAGGGCCGTGCCGTACGCGACGTAGACGACGTCGGCCAGTTCGTGCGCGAGGCGGTCCAGGGGCCCGTCCACCGACACCTCGGCCACCTCGGCGGCCTCCTCGGCGAGCAGTTCCCCGCGGTGCGCGGCGAGGCCGGCCGGCACCTCCGTCGGCGTGCTGCGGGCGTCGAGACCGAAGGCGAGGTGGAACTGACGGACCAGGTCGGCGGGCGAAGAACTCATGCGACCGACTGTATCGACGGCCACCGACAGTCCCTGCGGGCGCCGCCCGGTGTGCCCCGCCCTGGCCAGTTCGCCGCCCCACCTGGCAGGATCGCGCGCATGTCCAAGGTGTTCCCTCCCGCCGGCGGGCGCCGGGCCGTGCAGGGCGCGGTCGCCGCCGTCGTCGTCCTCGGGTTGCTGCTGTGGTGGCTGCTGCCGCTGGGTGAGGACCCGCCGAGCGGCACCATCACCTTCAGCACGGGCACCACGAGCGGCGTCTACCACGAGTACGGCAGCCGGCTGCGCACCGAGCTGGCCGAGGACATGCCCGACCTGGACGTGAACCTGACCACCAGCAACGGTTCGCAGGAGAACGTCGCGCGCGTGGCGACCGGGCAGGCCGACTTCACCATCGCCGCGGCCGACGCGGTGGAGACGTACGAGCGGGAACACCGCGACGCGGTCGCCCGCCTGCGCGGGGTCGCCCGGCTGTACGACGACTACGTGCAGCTGGTCGTGCCGCGCGACTCGGACGTGCGGACCGTGGCCGACCTGAAGGGACGGACGGTCGCGACCGGGCTGCCCCGTTCCGGGGTGCGGCTGATCGCCGAGCGGGTCCTCAGGGCGGCGGGCGTGGATCCGGCGAAGGACATCAGGGCCGTGTCGGAGGGCATAGACACCGGCCCGGAACGGCTGAAGCAGCGGAAGATCGACGCGTTCTTCTGGTCCGGCGGGGTGCCGACGGCCGGGCTGGAGAGGCTGGCCGACGGTTTCACCTTCCGGTTCGTGCCGATCGACGCCGCGCTGGTGGCCAAGATGCACCAGCAGGACGACGCCACGGGCTACTACCGGGCCACCAACATGCCCGAGTCCGCCTACCCGATCATCCAGAACGGCTCCACGGTGCCGACGATCGCGGTGTCCAACCTGCTGGTGACCCGCACGGACGTGGACCCCAGGCTGACCGAGTGGCTGACCCGGACCGTGATCAAGAGCCGCGACGGGATCGGACGGCACGTGCACTCCGCGCAGCTGGTCGATCTGCGCACGGCCATCTACACCGACCCCCTCCCCCTGCACGAGGGCGCCCGGCGCTACTACCGCTCCGTCAAGCCTTAGCGGGGCCGACACCGCAACCGGATCGACGCCGTCACCGACGCCGCCGTCACCGTCGGGCTCCGGCCGGACCGGCACCACCACGGGTCCGCCGGTCCGAGCGGGGCCCGACGCCGCCTCGGGGCCCGCCCGGCCACCGCCGGACCGGCACCACCGCGGTCCGCCGGACCGCCGGACCGCGGGGCCGGTCTCAGGCCACCGGCCTCGACCTGGGCACGGACACCGTCACCTTCAGCCCGGTGGGCTCGTGGTGGTCGTACGAGATCGTGCCGCCGCCGGCCGCGAGCAGGGCGCGGGAGATGGACAGGCCCAGGCCGGAGCCCTTGACGTTCTGGTGCCGGCCGCTGCGCCAGAAGCGGTCGCCGACGCGCTGGAGCTCCTCGTCGGTGAGACCGGGACCGTGGTCGGTGACGACGACGGTCGAGGCCTCGCCGTCGACGGCGACCGTCACCTCGACGCGTTCGCCCTCCGGCGTGAACTTGACCGCGTTGTCGATCACCGCGTCCAGGGCGCTGGAGAGCGTGACAGGGTCGGCCCAGGCCGTGGTGGGCGGGCAGTCACCGGTCAGGCGGACGCCCTTGGCCCCGGCGGTGGGTGCCCAGGCGGCGACGCGCTCGGCGGTCAGCGCGCCGATGTCGGTGATCCGCAGGTCGGCCTGGGTGTGTTCGGCCAGGGCCAGGTCGAGCAGGTCGTCCAGGACCTGGGCGAGGCGTTTGCCCTCGCTCTGGACGGACGCGATCTCCTCGTTTCCCTCCGGCAGTTCGTAGCCGAGCAGTTCGATGCGCAGCAGCAGCGCCGCGAGCGGGTTGCGCAGCTGGTGCGAGGCGTCGGCGACGAAGGCGCGCTGCTGCTCCAGCACGTCCTCGACGTTGTCCGCCATCTCGTTGAACGACCGGGCCAGCCGTCTGAGTTCCGGCGGACCGCTCGCGACCGCGACCCGGGACTTCAGGCGGCCGGTGGCGATGTCGTGGGTGGTGGCGTCCAGGACCCGCACGGGCCTGAGCACCCAGCCGGTCAGCCGCAGTGCCGCCCCGATGGCGAGCAGCATCGCCGCGATCTCGCCGGCGCCGATGACCAGCCAGCCGTGCAGGATGCGCGAACGCATCGCCCCGGTGGGCGAGTCGGTGACGACGACCGCGACGACGTCACCGTCCCGGATCACCGGGGACGCCACCACGAGCCGGTTGCGCTGCCAGGGCCACACCTGCTGGGGGTCGTGGCTGCGCCGGCTCAGCAGGGCCTCCTCGAACGCGTCCCGCACCTCGCCCTTTTCGGGGAGGTACCAGTCCCTCGGCGCGTGGGCCATGGGGGTGTCGCTGCCGTAGAAGACACCGGCACGAATGCCGTAGACGTCGTAGTAGTTGACCAGTTCGCGCATCAGCGTCCCGCGCCGCTCGTCGTTGGTCGCGGAGACCGGGTCGGAGACGCCGGTCGGGGCGGTGACGAACTGGGCGAGGGCGGCGAACCGTGCCGTGTCGTCGATGCGGTCGACGACCACGTCCTGTTGCTCGGCGCCGGCCACGCTGACCGCCAGCGGCACGCCCAGCGCGAGCAGCACGGCCGCCATCAGGACGATGAGCAGCGGCAGGAGACGTGTGCGCAACGGTCCCCGCTAGGCCGGAGCCACGAGCCGGTAGCCGACGCCGCGCACGGTCTCGATCAGGGCCGGCATGCGCAGTTTGGCGCGCAGGGAGGCGACGTGCACCTCCAGGGTCCGTCCGGTCCCCTCCCAGCTGGTGCGCCACACCTCGCTGATGATCTGCTCCCGCCGGAAGACCACGCCGGGGCGCTGGGCGAGCAGCGCCAGCAGGTCGAACTCCTTGCGGGTCAGCTGGACGACGGCACCCTCCACGGTGACGCGCCGGGTGGGCAGTTCGATGTGCACGGGCCCGAGCAGCAGCTCGCCGTCCCCCGCGGCCGCCGCGTCCTCGGGGACGGTGCGCCGGCTGACGGCGTGGATGCGGGCGAGCAGCTCACCGGTGTCGTACGGCTTCACCACGTAGTCGTCGGCGCCCAGGTTGAGGCCGTGGATGCGGGAGCGCACGTCGGAGCGGGCCGTCACCATGATCACGGGGGTGGCGGTGCGCTTGCGGATCTTGCCACAGACCTCGTAGCCGTCCTGGTCGGGCAGGCCGAGGTCGAGCAGGACGACCCCGAAGCCGGGGCCCTCCGGGACGAGCGCCTGGAGGGCCTCCTCGCCGCTCCGCGCGTGGGTGACGTCGAAACCGTGCCGCTTCAGGACCGCGGACAGCGCGGCGGCGACGTGGTTGTCGTCCTCGACGAGCAGCAGTCTCATCCCGGCCTCCTCCGGTTCATCGGGCGTACCATCTGGTTCTGTACAAAGTCGTACGACCCAGGCGTACGGTTTCGGTGGGCGAAAAGCATGGTGCACGCGCGCGTGCACCATGGCAGTCACGCTGATGGACGAGGACGCCGTCAAGTGGGTTCCGGTCGCGCGAGGCTTCCGTTATCCGCCCGATACGGACCCGGGTCCCCGGCGCTACGACACGTGTCCGATTGCTATCGGATCGTGATGCTCAGATTCCCCTCAGATGTAATGACGTTGATCGTGACTGGTCACTACTGTCCTCCGAAACCGAGGAGGACGGAGCCCGAAAGCGATGACCGAAGTATCGGTGGCCAAGGAAGACGCGGCCGCACCCGGCGAACTGGTCGTCCTGAAGAGCGTCAACAAGCATTTCGGCGCGTTGCACGTTCTCCAGGACATCGATCTGACCATCGAGCGCGGTGAGGTCGTCGTGGTCATCGGACCCTCCGGGTCCGGCAAGTCCACGCTGTGCCGCACCATCAACCGCCTGGAGACGATCGACGAGGGTTCGATCACGATCGACGGGAAGCCGCTGCCCCAGGAGGGCAGGGAGCTGGCCCGGCTGCGCGCCGACGTCGGCATGGTCTTCCAGTCGTTCAACCTGTTCGCGCACAAGACCGTGCTGCAGAACGTGATGCTGGGCCAGATCAAGGTCCGCAAGGCGGACAAGAAGAAGGCCGAGGAGAACGCGCGCGCTCTGCTCGACCGCGTCGGCGTGGCCAGCCAGGCCGACAAGTACCCCGCACAGCTCTCCGGGGGCCAGCAGCAGCGCGTCGCCATCGCGCGCGCCCTGGCCATGAACCCCAAGGTGATGCTCTTCGACGAGCCGACCTCCGCCCTGGACCCGGAGATGATCAACGAGGTGCTGGAGGTCATGCAGCAGCTCGCCCGGGACGGCATGACCATGATCGTCGTCACCCACGAGATGGGATTCGCACGATCGGCCGCAAACCGCGTGGTGTTCATGGCCGACGGCCGCATCGTCGAAGAGGCTGCGCCGGACCAGTTCTTCAGCAATCCGCGCAGCGACCGCGCCAAGGACTTCCTGTCCAAGATCCTGCACCACTGACGGCGCCCCGCGCGCCCCGCGACCAGCGTCACCCGCCTCTCGACGGCCCGCACCTCTCCTTCATCGAAGGCATCACCCAAAGGAAGTTGATCATGAAGCTTCGCAAGGTCTCCGCCGCCTCGGCCGCCGTCCTCGCCCTCGCCCTCACCGCCACCGCCTGCGGCTCCGACGACAAGAACGACACGGGCGGCGGCTCCAGCGGCGGCGGCGACAAGATCAAGATCGGCATCAAGTACGACCAGCCGGGTCTCGGCCTGAAGGAGCCCGACGGTTCCTTCTCCGGCTTCGACGTGGACGTGGCGACGTACGTGGCCAAGGAGCTCGGCTACAAGCCCGACCAGATCCAGTTCGTCGAGACCAAGAGCGCCGACCGCGAGAACGCGCTCGCCCGCGGCGACGTCAAGTTCATCGCGGCCACCTACTCGATCAACGACGAGCGCGCCAAGAAGGTCGACTTCGCCGGCCCGTACCTGCTGGCCCACCAGGACCTGCTGGTGAAGAAGGACTCCAAGATCGCCAAGGGTGCGGACCTCAACGGCAAGAACCTGTGTTCGGTGGCGGGCTCGACGTCGGCGCAGAACGTCCGGGACAAGATCGCCCCGAAGGCCAACCTGCGTCAGAACTCCGGTTACTCGGAGTGCATCGCCGCCCTCCAGAGCGGCTCCGTCGACGCGCTGACCACCGACGACTCGATCCTCGCGGGCTTCGCCGCGCAGGACAAGTACAAGGGCCAGTTCAAGCTCGTGGGCGAGAAGCTCTCGAACGAGAACTACGGCGTCGGCGTCAAGAAGGGCGACAAGGCCACCGTCGACAAGATCAACGCCGCGCTGGAGAAGATGGTCAGCGACGGCTCGTGGAAGAAGGCCGTCCAGGAGAACTTCGGCCCGGCCGAGTACAAGAACGAAGAGGCCCCGAAGATCGGCGTCATCGTCAAGTAACCCGGCACCCGCCGCCTCAGGAATCCCGCGCCCGGCGTGGGGTTCCGCGGGCGCGCCGTCCGTCGTCGCGATCACGGCGGACGGCGCGCCACGCCCTCCACGTACGCCACACACCCGGAAGCGCGGGAGATCGTGTTCGACTTTCTTGAAGGCTACGACGTCCTCGCGGCGTTCTGGATGACGGTCAAACTGACCGTCTTCTCCGCCCTCGGCTCCCTGGTCTGGGGCACCCTGCTGGCCGCGATGCGCGTCAGCCCGGTCCCGCTGATGCGCGGGTTCGGCACCGCCTACGTCAACATCGTCCGGAACATCCCTCTGACGGTCATCATCGTCTTCACCTCGCTCGGCCTCGCCGACATCTTCGGCATGACGATGGGCGCGTCCGACGACTTCGCCCTGCAGGGCTTCCGCCTCGCGGTGCTCGGCCTGGCCGCCTACACGGCGGCCTTCGTCTGCGAGTCGATCCGGTCCGGCATCAACACCGTGCCCCTCGGCCAGGCCGAGGCGGCACGCGCGATCGGGCTGAGCTTCAGCCAGACGCTGCGGCTCGTCATCCTGCCGCAGGCGTTCCGCTCGGTCATCGGCCCGCTGACCAACGTCCTGATCGCCCTGACCAAGAACACCACCGTGGCGGCCGCCATCAGCGTGGCCGAAGCCGCCTTCCTGATGAAGGAAATGATCGAGAACGAGGCCCAGACACTGGCCATCGGCGCGGTCTTCGCCTTCGGGTTCGTGGTCCTGACCCTCCCCACCGGCCTGCTGCTCGGCTGGCTCGGCAAGCGACTGGCGGTGAAGCGATGAGCTCGGTCCTCTACGACGCCCCCGGGCCCCGCGCCAAACGGCGCAACGTCCTTCTGTCCGTCGTCTTCTTCGCACTGCTCGCCCTGGCCCTGTGGTGGGTGTGGCAGAAGATGGACGACAAGAAGCAGCTCGAATGGGCCCTGTGGGAGCCGTTCACCACGTCCCAGGCCTGGACGACCTATCTGCTGCCGGGCCTCGCGAACACCATGAAGGCCGCGGCGCTCGCCATGGTCATCGCCCTTCCCCTGGGCGCGCTCCTCGGCATCCTGCGGATGTCCGACCACCGCTGGGTGCGCGTCCCGGCCGGCGCGGTGGTCGAGTTCTTCCGGGCCATCCCGGTGCTGCTGCTGATGCTGTTCGCCAACGAGCTGTACGTCCGCTCCTCGGACATCAGCAGCGAGGACCGCCCCCTGTACGCGGTCGTCACCGGCCTCGTGCTCTACAACGCCTCGGTCCTCGCCGAGGTCGTCCGGGCCGGCATCCTCTCCCTGCCCAGGGGCCAGACGGAGGCAGCGTTCGCGATCGGCCTGCGCAAGGGCCAGACGATGACCAGCATCCTGCTGCCGCAGGCCGTCACGGCGATGCTGCCGGCCATCGTCAGCCAGCTCGTGGTCATCGTGAAGGACACCGCGCTCGGCGGCGTGCTGCTCGGGTTCACCGAGCTGCTCAACGCCCGCAGCACGCTCGCGGCGAACTACGCCAACGTCGTCCCCAGCTTCATCGTCGTGGCGCTCATCTACATCGTCGTCAACTTCGCCCTCACCTCCTTCGCCTCCTGGCTGGAGGCCCGGCTGCGCCGCAGCAAGCGCGGCACGGGCGCGGTGCTCGACCCGGACGAGGTCGAGGACAACCCCGCCGCGATCGCCGGCACCTACGGAACGGGCAAGACGCCCTGACCCTCACTCACCTGGTGTGACCTGTACGGAGGCAGTGGCGTGCGCGCCGCTGCCTCCGTCACTTGACGCGAGCTGTGGCAATGGGTTGCATACGTTCTGTGATCGTGCACCCTGCTCCTACCCCTTGTTCACCTACGTCCCTCGGGACACCGTCACGGGCAGGGGGCGCCACGCCGTGGACCCGGTGATCATCGTCGGAGCGGGGCCCGTCGGGCTCACGCTCGCCCTGGCGCTGGCGCGTCAGGAGGTGCCCTCGGTCGTCCTCGACGAGGGGCCGGGCAAGGACGAGCCGCGGCTCGCGCGCACGGTCGTGCTCCGTGAGGACACCGCCGCCCTGATCGAGCGGCTCACCGGCGCCCCGCTCGCCGGGGCGGGCGTCCGCTGGGCCGGTTGGCGGTCGATGCGGCGCAAGCAGGTGACGCAGGAGATCACGTTCGACGACGCCGACCCGGCCCCGCTGCACATCCCCCAGCACCTGCTGACCGACGCCCTGCGCGCGGCCCTGGCCGGCGAGCGGCTCGTCCGCATCGCGGTGGAGAGCCGCCTGGACGGCGTCGAGCAGGAACCCTCCGGTGTCACGGCCCACACCCGCGGCCCCAAGGGCACCTGGTGGCGCGGCAGTCACCTGGTGGGCTGCGACGGCCCCCGCTCCACGGTCCGCAAGCTCCTCGACATCCGCTTCCCCGGCCGTACGGCGGTGGAGCGGCACGCCGTCGCCGCGCTGCGCACCGAACTCCCCTGGGCCGACCGGGCGTTGCTCCACCGGACACCGCCGTGGCGGACCTCCGGCCCCTCCGCCGGGGAGATCGCCGGACGTCCGCTGCCGGAAGGCGTCTGGCGCCTGGACTGGCTGCTGCCGCCCGGCAAGGACCTCGTCACCCCCGAACTGCTGGTCGCCCGCGTCCGCGAGACCCTCGCGGGCTGGAACGGCGGCACCACCCCGGCGTACGAGCTGCTCGACACCGGTGTCCACACCGTCCACCACCGGCTGGCCCGGCGCTGGCGCGCCGGGCGGGTCTTCCTCGCCGGGGACGCCGCCCACCTCCTCGGCGCCTTCGGCACCCAGGGGCTGGACGAGGGCCTGCGGGATGCCGACAACCTCGCCTGGAAGCTGGCTCTGGCCTGGCACCACGGCCCGCACGAGGCACTGCTCGACAGCTACCAGGAGGAGCGGCGCGCGGTCGTCGCCGCCCGGCTGCGCGCCGCCGACCAGATCCTGCCGACACTGCGCGGTGGCCCCGGCATAAGGGCGTACGTCCCCGGCGCCACCCGCGCCCACGACGCCCTGCTCACCGACGGTCACCTGGGGCGCGGCCAGCTGGGCGCGCCGGGCTCGTACGCCGGCTCCCCGCTCGCGCCCCGGAGCCTGGAGGCGGAGGTGCCGGTGGACACGCCCCCCGGCGCACCCGTCACGGACGTCCGCGTCACCGCCGAGGACGGCTCCTTCGTGCGGCTGCGGGACCGGCTCGGCCGGGGAGCCCTGATCGTCCTGCTGATCGCGCCGGGCACCGGCGTCTGGGAGCGCCGGCACTGGGTGGGCGCCGGGATCATGCCCCGGCTCGCCGCCGCGGTGACGGCGCTGCCGAGCCCGGCCGAGCTGCTGGTCACCGAGAGCTATCCGGGCGCGGCCGCCCACACCGTCCTGCTGATCCGGCCCGACGGACACCTGGTCACCGCGCTGAGCGGCGTGCGGCCGGCCGACCTGTACGCGGCGGCCGAGGCGGCGGTGGGGGGAGCCGCGGAGGCGGAGGCCGAGGCGGGAGCGGGGGCCCGGTGAGAAGCCGCGGCGGAGGAGACCAGGTGAGAGGGGGCGGAACCGGGAGCCGGGGCCCGGTGACGTGACCGGGAGGTGGCTGGGGGCGGCGCCGTCGACGGGGTGCCGCACGCCCCTGCCGGGTGTGATGATCGGCTGATCCACCTCACCGCCACACCGCGGTCCACATGGTGACGGTCGGTTGACCGGCTCATCCCGGCATGGTCTACTCCCCATCGTGACCGACACCTGTGCGCGCCTGTGGCGGAGGGTCCATATGGACCTCGTCCGCTATGCGGGCTGCGTGTGTCGTCCGTCCTGCTGAATTCGCACCCCCTCTTCCCCCGGCGCGCGCCGCCGCGCTCTCGTGCGGCCGCACGCTCCCGCGAACGACCCAGGACGGTACCCGTGTCTGTCTTCCCCTCCGCGTCCCCCGCTCTGTCCGCATCCGTCGCCACGCCCACGCAGGCGGACCTCCTCGACTTCGTACGGCGTACGGCCGCCGACACCGCGCTGATCGCCTCGCTCCCCCTGGACCCGGAAGGGCGCACCTGGGTGCGCCTCGAGGGCCCCGGCGGCAGCGAGGCCTGGCTGATCGGCTGGCCGCCCGGCACCGGCACCGGCTGGCACGACCACGCCGACTCGGTGGGCGCCTTCCTCACCGCCCGCGGCGAGCTGAAGGAGAACTCGCTCGCCGCGCGGCTGCCCACGGACGGCTGGAAGACCCTGGAACTGTCGGAGGGCGTGGACCGGGAACGCCGGCTGTCGGCCGGCGAGGGCCGCGCCTTCGGACGCCACCACGTCCACGAGGTCCTCAACGATTCCCTCGACGAGCACGCGGTCTCCGTGCACGCCTACCATCCACCCCTGCCGAGGATCCGGCGGTACAGCCGCACGGGCCAGGTGCTGCGCCTGGAGCAGGTCGAGCGCCCCGAGGACTGGCAGTGAGCGGCGGCGCGGCAGGCGGTGACGTGGTGGGCGGTGACGTGGCGAAGGGTGCCGCGGGGAAGGACGAGCGGCCCGTGGGCATCGACGAGTTGCTGGAGCGGGTACGGGCCGGGTACGCGCGCGTGGAGCCGCGGGAGGCCTACGAGGCCGCCCGCGCGGGCGAGGCGCTCCTCGTGGACATCCGGTACGCGGCCCTGCGCGAGCGGGACGGGCTGATCCCCGGCGCCCTGGTCGTCGAGCGCAACGAACTGGAGTGGCGGCTCGACCCCCAGGGCAGCCACCGCGCCCCCGAGGCCACCGGTCACGACCTGCGGATCGTCGTGATCTGCAACGAGGGCTACGCGTCGAGCCTGGCGGCCGCGTCCCTGCACCGGCTGGGGCTCGGCCGGGCCACCGACCTTGTGGGCGGATTCCAGGCGTGGCGGTCGACGGGGCTGCCGGTGACGTACTAGTGCCGCGACGGACGGCGTTCGCCCCGTCGCGACGCCCGGCACGCTCCCCCGGAAGGGGGACCCCCACTCGCCGCACCGGCGAAGACCCGAGCACGTCCAGTACGAGGGCCTCCGGCCGGGGATACCCCTGGAGCACGCACCGGACGCCGCTCCTTCACGGGCGAACGTCGCCCGCCACGGCACCGGAACGGGCGTCTCGGGAAGGACCGCCGTGGCAGCGATCCTCCAGGACTCATCGGAGCGAGGAGTCCACGCCTCCGTCTCCGCCGCACCGACCCGCTCGGCCCGCCCTCGGCCCAGAGGAATTCCGTTCCGGAGGTCAGAGATCCCCGTCCTCCAGGAATTCCGTGTCCTCGCCCTCCTCCTCGAGCGCCTGCCGGACCACTCGCAGGGCCATGCCCTGGGGGTAGCCCTTGCGCGCGAGCATCCCGGCGAGACGGCGCAGCCGCTTGTCACGGTCGAGTCCGCGGGTCGAGCGCAGCTTGCGGGCGACCAGTTCGCGGGCGGTGGCCTCCTCCCGCTCGGAGTCGAGCCGGGCGACCGCCTCGCCGATCAGGGCCGGGTCGACGCCCTTGGTGCGCAGCTCCTGTGCCAGGGCGCGCCGGGCCAGACCACGGCCGTGGTGCCGGGACTCCACCCAGGCGTCCGCGAAGGCGCTGTCGTTGATCAGTCCGACCTCCTCGAACCGCGAGAGCACCTCCTCCGCCACGTCGTCCGGGATCTCCCGCTTGCTCAGGGCGTCGGCGAGCTGCTTCCGGGTGCGCGGGGTCCCGGTGAGCAGGCGCAGGCAGATCGCCCGTGCCCGCTCAGCCGGGTCCCCTGAAGACTCCCCCTTCTCGGCCCTCGACGAGGCAGAGGTGTCTTCGTCCTCGGCGGACGGTTCTCCGAAGCCGCGCCGACGGCGCCCGCCGCGCGAACCGCCCTCGCCGCCGCGTCCCCCGCGGCGGCCACGGGACCGGCCTGCGCCGGCCGACCCGTCGTCCCCCCCGTGGGATCCGCTGTCCGGCCGGTCCTCACCGCCCCGGGCCAGGCCGTCGCCGTCCCCGCTCCCCGGCGGGGGGAGGATTCCGGGGTGGGCGTCGTACTCGGCCCAGTCCGTTCGTCGTGTCACGGGTCGGCTCAGCTCTTGGCAGCCGCGGCCTTGGTCTTGGTGGCCTTGGCTGCGGAAGCGGGAACCGTCTTGGCCGCGTCAGCCGCCGGTGCGCCAGGGGCGGCCGGGGCATCCGCGTCCGTGGTTTCGGCGGGCTGCTCGGGGCGTACGCCCACCCCCAGCTTCTCCTTGATCTTCCTCTCGATCTCGTTGGCGAGGTCGGGGTTGTCCTTGAGGAAGTTGCGGGCGTTCTCCTTGCCCTGGCCGAGCTGGTCGCCCTCGTACGTGTACCAGGCGCCGGCCTTGCGGACGAAGCCGTGCTCCACGCCCATGTCGATCAGGCCGCCCTCACGGCTGATGCCCTGCCCGTAGAGGATGTCGAACTCGGCCTGCTTGAAGGGCGGCGCGACCTTGTTCTTGACGACCTTGACGCGGGTGCGGTTGCCGACCGCGTCGGTGCCGTCCTTCAGCGTCTCGATGCGCCGGATGTCGAGCCGCACGGAGGCGTAGAACTTCAGCGCCCGGCCACCGGTCGTGGTCTCCGGGGAGCCGAACATCACACCGATCTTCTCGCGGAGCTGGTTGATGAAGATCGCGGTGGTCTTGGACTGGTTGAGGGCGCTGGTGATCTTCCGCAGGGCCTGGCTCATCAGACGGGCCTGCAGGCCCACGTGGCTGTCGCCCATCTCGCCCTCGATCTCCGCACGCGGGACGAGCGCGGCGACGGAGTCGATGACGATCAGGTCGAGGGCCCCGGAGCGGACGAGCATGTCCACGATCTCCAGGGCCTGCTCGCCGTTGTCCGGCTGGGACAGGATCAGGTTGTCGATGTCCACGCCGAGCTTCTGCGCGTACTCGGGGTCGAGGGCGTGCTCGGCGTCCACGAACGCCACCTGGCCGCCGGCCCTCTGGGCGTTCGCCACCGCGTGCAGGGTCAGGGTCGTCTTGCCGGAGGACTCGGGCCCGTAGACCTCGATGACACGGCCGCGCGGCAGACCGCCGACGCCCAGGGCCACGTCGAGCGCGGTCGACCCGGTCGGGATGACCTCGATGGGCTCCTTCGACCGGTCACCCATGCGCATGACCGCGCCCTTGCCGAATTGCCGTTCAATCTGTGCGAGTGCGGCGTCCAGGGCCTTCTCGCGGTCGGTGCCTGCCATGGGTTCCACCCGATTTGCTTGAGTCGATCGCTTCACGTCAAAGACGCTAACGCCTGCCACTGACAATGCGCCTCGACGCCGGCCCGGCCTGTGGATAACTCGGACATTTACCCGATGAAATCGGGACGAAGCGCCCGTCGAGAGCCCTGCCGGAGCTTCTATCAGAATGGATGTTCGATTTTTGTGTCAAGCGCACCACACGGCACCTCCGCGCCCGCGTTCGCGCATCCGTGACGTCCCGGACCCCGCATCGGGCTCGTCGCGGCGGACCCGTGTGAGACCTCTTGTCCGTCAGCGGAACCACGTGGGGGTCTGCGCCGGGTGTCAGCGGGGCCCTTCTCCCGGCCCGGCCGTCCGCTCCCGCCCCCTCGTCCACAGCTGCCGCGCGCGCGTGAGCGGATTCGGCCCCTCACCCCGTCTCCGGTGCCCGTGCACACGGGGATCGTCCGTGACGTCGTAGCGCTTCACATAGGCGCCGAGGAACGCCTGGAGCGTGGCGACCGCGGGGATGGAGATCAGTGCGCCGACCGCGCCGAGCAGCGCGGTCCCGGCGACGACCGAGCCGAAGGCCACGGCAGGGTGGATGTCGACGGTCTTCGAGGTGAGCTTCGGCTGCAGCACGTAGTTCTCGAACTGCTGGTAGACCACAACGAAGATCAGTACCCACAGCGCGTACCAGGGATCGACCGTGAAGGCGATCAGCATGGGCAGCGCCCCTGCGAGATAGGTGCCGATGGTCGGGATGAACTGCGAGACCACGCCGACCCACACGGCGAGCACGGGCGCGTACGGGATACCGAGGATCTGGAGCAGTATGTAGTGCGCCACACCGGAGATCAGGGCCATCAGACCGCGTGAGTACAGGTAGCCGCCGGTCTTGTCGACGGCGATCTCCCACGCGCGCAGCACCTCGGCCTGCCGGGCGGGCGGCAGGACGGAGCACAGAGCGCGCCGCAGCCGGGGCCCGTCGGCGGCGAAGTAGAACGAGAACAGTCCGATCGTCAGCAGCTGGAAGAGACCGCCGAGGACCTGCGTGGAGACGTCCAGGACGCCGGCCGCGCTGTTCTGCGCGTACTTCCTCAGCCAGTCGGAGTGGAGCAGGCCCTCCTGGATGTCGACCCGCCTGAGTTCGGTGCGGAACGTGGTGTTGACCCAGTTGATCACCGAGTCGAGGTACTGCGGGAAGCCCTCGATCATCTTGATGATCTGCCCGGCGAGCATCGAACCGAGCAGTGTGAAGAAGCCGACGAACACGATCAGCAGACCGAAGAAGACGATGAAGGTGGCGAGCCCCCTGCGTATGCCGCGCGCCGCCATCCGGCTCACCGCCGGTTCGACGGCGAGAGCGAGGAAGAAAGCGATGAGGACATTGGTCAGCAGGCCGATGACCTGGTGGAAGGCCCAGGTGCCCAGCTGGAACACGCCGACCAGGGCGAGTGCGAGCACCATCGCGCGCGGGAGCCAGCGCGGCATCCGCGCGCTCGGCGCGGTATCGGTGCCGGACAGCGGCCGAATGGGCGACGTCGGGCCCGACGGGGGTGCCTGCGGGCCGACGTGCCCGTTCTCGTCAGTGGGTGCCACGGACCAAGTCTCGCCCACGCCACCGACGATCGGTGACCCCCCTGCGATCTTCTCGTCGGATCAGTGCCTCTCCCCCGGAACGTTCATCACCACGCACACCACACGCCAGACGTCCTTGGCGTCCCAGCCGGCCGCCAGCGCCTCGTGCACGGTGCGCCCGCCGAGTTCCGTCATCACGTGATCGCGCGCGAAGGTCTCGGCGTACCCCGCGCCGAAGTGCTCCGCCATCCGCTGCCAGAAGACCGTCAACCGCATGACACCAGTATCCCGCGCCCGGGGGTGGCCACGGCCGGGACCGCCTGCGAAGACCGCTTTGCGGCCTACGGTCTGACTCATGGTCGAATCCGGAGCATCCCCACTCCCCCCGCCGCCGTCGGCGCGGTCCCCGCTCTTCCGCGCCGAGCACTTCGTCTGGCTCACCGCGCGCGTGCTGGAACAGCGCCTCTTCGCGCACCACTTCCTCCATGGCGCCGCCGACCCGGTGGAAACGGCGCTCGACGCGTACCGCAACGAGGACGGCGGATACGGCCACGCGCTCGAACCCGACCTCCGCGGCCCCGTCAGCCAGCCCCTGCACACCGCCCGTGCCCTGCGCGTCCTGGACTCGCTCGGCCGCTGCGGCGGGCAACGCGCGGAACGGGTGTGCCGCTACCTCACCTCCGTCTCCACCTCCGCCGGGGCGCTCCCGGCGGTCCTTCCCAGCCAGCGCGGCTACCCCGCCGCCCCGTTCGTCCCGATCGTGGACGACCCGCCCGGCGAACTGCTGGCGACCGGTCCGGTGGTCGGTCTGCTGCACCGCAACGATGTCTGGCACGCCTGGCTGTTCAGGGCGACGGACTTCTGCTGGCAGGCGGTCGACGCCCTGGAGACGTCCCACCCGTACGAGATCCAGGCCGCCGTGGCCTTCCTGGACTCCGCCTCGGACCGCCCGCGCGCGGAGGCCGCCGCCGACCGCCTGGGCCGCCTGGTGCGCGAGCAGCGGCTCGCCGTGCTCGACCCGGACCGCCGGTACGCGTACCCCGTCGCCCCCGGCTACGCGCCCGGCGAGCACCACTTCCCGTACGACTACGCGAAGACACCGGGTTCACTCGCGCGCGCGTGGTTCACCGACGCCGAGATGGCAGGCGCCCTGGACTTCCTCGCCGGCGAACAGCGGGAGGACGGCGGCTGGCCGATCCGGTGGCGCCGGTGGGCGCCGGGCACGGAGCTGGAGTCCCGCCCGGCGGTGACGATCGAAGCGCTGAGCACCCTCCGGTCGTACGGCCGTGCCATCGGCTGAACCGACGCGCCGGCACGGGGCGGGACGGGACACCACGATGAACCCGCCCCCGTCCTCACCAGCCCAGGGCACGTACCCCCGCCGTGACCGCCACGGCCGCCGCGACGACGAGCAGGAACGGCGCTCGCAGGACGAGCGCCACGGCGGCCGCGGCGAGCCCGGCGGCCTTGGCGTCGAGCACGAGGGACTGACCGTCGGCGAAGGTCTGCTGGGCCGTGAGGGCGGCCAGCAGGGCGACGGGGAGCAGGGCCGCGAGCCGCCGGACGAGAGGCCGTTCGAGCACCCCGGCGGGCACGAGCAGGCCGGTGAGCTTGACGGCGTAGCAGCCGAGGGCGGTCGCGCCGATCGCGATCCAGACGTTCACCGGCGCTCCTCCGCCGCCTCCGCCTCGCCCCGCGTGCGGCCCTGGCAGCGGCCCTCGGCCCACAGGGCGAGCGGTGCGGCGAGAGCGGCCACCAGGACGGGCACGCCGCCGGGCAGGACGGGCAGCAGACCGAGTCCGAGCAGGACCGCGAGCGCCGCGGCGACCCGCTCGGCGGTGGACTTCAGCATGGGCGCGAGCAACGCGAGGAAGACGGCCGGGCCGGCCGCGTCGAGCCCCCACGCGTCGGTGTCCCCGATGGCTTCCGCACCGAGGGCGCCCAGCAGGGTGGTCAGGTTCCACAGCACGTACAGGCTGAGTCCGGTCACGGCGAACCCGATCCGCGCGCCTCGTCGATCGCGTTGCGCCAGCGAGACGGCCGTGGTCTCGTCGATCACCCACTGCGCGGCGAACGGGCGCACCGCGCGCGGGAGGGCCAGCAACTGCGACAGGCGCAGACCGTAGAAGGCGTTGCGTACGCCGAGGAAGAAGGCGCCGGCGGCGGCCGTGAGCGGGTTGCCGCCCGCCGCGAGCGCCCCGACGAGCGCGAACTGGGACGCGCCGGTGAACACCAGGAGGCTGAGCGCGCAGGTCTGCCACACCGTGAGTCCGCTGCCCGCCGAGGTCACTCCGAAGGCGAACCCGGAGAGTCCGACGGCGATCCCGACCCCGAGGGCGTCCCGGACGACGGCGGCGTCCGGCCTTCCTCCCCGGTCGTCGTCCCGTATGTCTGCGAGAGCTGTCTGTTCTGCCACCTGTCGGACGGTAGGGGCGGCCCGCCCCGCGCGTCTTGTACGTTCTTGCGCTCCCGCTGGTACGCCCCCGGCGGCACGCCCACGATCCTGGCGAAGTGACGGTTGAGGTGCGGCTGGTCGGTGAAGCCCACCGCGAGCGCCGCCTCCGCCGGGGCGGTCCCGGCGTCCAGCAGGCGCCGTGCCCGTCTGACCCGGGTGTCGGTGAGCCAGGTGTGCGGCGGCATCCCGTAGGCGTCCCGGAACGCCCGCAGCAGGGCGAAGGGGCTCGTCCCGAGGTCGCCCGCGAGCCGCTCCAGGGTCGGCGGATCGACAAGCCGCTCCTCCAGCACGGCACGCGCGCGTGCCGCAGTCCGGGCCCCGGCCGTGCGCACCTGCCGGTCGGGCAGCGCCCCGCCGTTCAGCCGCAGCAGCCGTGTCACGGCGACCCGCAGCAGGGTGTCGGCGGCGAGCGCGTTGCCCTCGTCGGCGGCCCGGAGGACCTGGTGCACGAGCGCGACGGCGTACGGATCGTCGAGCACGGGGCTGACGAACCCCGGAGTACCTCGCAGGGTCGTCGTCTCGGCGGCGATCCCGGCCACGAGTCCCGGCGACGGGTACACCGCGCCGTACCGCCAGCCCTCGGGCACACCGGCCCGCCCGGTGTGCGGGGTGTCGGGATTGACCAGGGCGAGCGTTCCCGCACCCGCGTACTGGTCACCGCCCCGGTGCTGGAAGACCTCCAGCCCCTCCGCGATCCCGGCGATCACGAAGTGCTCGTGCGTGTGCCGCACGAAGCTCTTCCGCACGTACCGGGCCCGCAGCAGGTCCACACCGGGCAGTTCCGCGTACTGCCAGTGCCGCGCCTCCTCACGAGTTCCCGCCACACCTCCATTCTCCGTGACGCGAGCCCGGGACCTCCGGCCGGCGCCGGGCCGGCGCCCTTGCCACCCCTCCGCCCCGTGCCGGACCGGCGCCCCGCCTCCGCCCCGCGCAGGCCGGCTCCCCCACTTCGCCCCCGCGGTACCAGCGATCCGCCGCCGTTCCGGGCCCCACCCCACGCCGACATCCGGGCCCAGGACCGGATCGCGACGCGAAGCCGCAGGTCAGGAGCATTGTCAGTACGTGGGTGCAGGATGGACGCATGGTCGGCAAAGCACACCGGTCCCTGGACGGCTTCTCCCCCGCGACCCGCGCCTGGTTCACGGGGGCGTTCTCCGCGCCCACCGCGGCCCAGGCGGGCGCGTGGCAGGCCATCGGCGAGGGCTCGGACGTGCTGGTGGTGGCCCCGACCGGTTCCGGCAAGACCCTGGCCGCGTTCCTGGCGGCCCTGGACCAGCTGGCCTCGACGCCCCCGCCTGCCGACCCGAAGAAGCGCTGCCGCGTGCTGTACGTGTCACCGCTCAAGGCCCTCGCCGTCGACGTCGAGCGCAACCTGCGCAGCCCTCTCACCGGCATCCGCCAGGAGTCCGTGCGCCTGGGCCTGCCCGAGCCCGAGGTCAAGGTCGGCATCCGCTCCGGTGACACGCCGCCCGCCGAGCGCCGCGCCCTCTCCACGCGCCCTCCGGACATCCTGATCACCACCCCGGAGTCCCTGTTCCTGATGCTGACGTCGGCCACCCGCGACGCGCTGACCAACATCGAGACGGTGATCCTCGACGAGGTCCACGCCGTGGCGAGCACCAAGCGCGGCGCCCACCTCGCCCTCTCCCTGGAGCGCCTGGACGAACTCCTGCCGAGGCCGGCCCGTCGTATCGGCCTCTCGGCCACGGTCCGTCCGGTCGACGAGGTCGCCCGCTATCTCTCGCCACGCCGCAAGGTCGAGATCGTGCAGCCCGAGTCGGGCAAGGAGTTCGACCTCTCGGTGGTCGTCCCGGTGGAGGACCTGGGCGAGCTGGGCGGCTCCCCCGTCGCCGACGGCTCCGAGGGCGCGGAGCGCCCGTCGATCTGGCCGCATGTCGAGGAGCGCATCACCGACCTGGTCCAGGCCCACCGCTCCACGATCGTGTTCGCGAACTCCCGACGCCTGGCGGAGCGCCTGTGCAACCGGCTCAACGAGATCGCCTACGAGCGGGCCACCGGAGAGCCCCTCGGCGAGCACCACGCCCCGGCCGACCTGATGGGCGGCTCGGGCGCGGCCCAGGGTGCCCCGGCGGTCATCGCGCGCGCCCACCACGGCTCGGTCTCCAAGGAGCAGCGCGCCCTGGTGGAGGAGGACCTCAAGGCCGGCCGCCTGCCCGCGGTGGTCGCCACCTCCAGCCTGGAGCTGGGCATCGACATGGGCGCGGTCGACCTGGTCGTCCAGGTCGAGTCGCCGCCCTCGGTGGCCTCCGGCCTCCAGCGCGTGGGCCGCGCGGGCCACCAGGTCGGAGCGGTCTCCACCGGTGTGGTCTTCCCGAAGTACCGGGGCGACCTGGTCCAGGCCGCGGTGGTCACCGAGCGCATGCGCACGGGCTCCATCGAGTCCCTGAGGGTCCCGGCGAACCCGCTGGACGTGCTGGCCCAGCAACTCGTCGCGATGACCGCGATGGACACCTGGCAGCTGGACGACCTGCTCGCCCTCGTCCGCCGCGCCGCCCCCTTCGCCTCCCTCCCCGAATCGGCCTTCACGGCGGTCCTGGACATGCTCGCCGGCCGGTACCCGTCCGACGCCTTCGCCGAGCTGCGCCCGCGCGTGGTGTGGGACCGCGTGGCCGGCACGATCACCGGCCGCCCCGGCGCCCAGCGGCTCGCCGTGACCTCCGGCGGCACCATCCCGGACCGCGGCCTGTTCGGCGTGTTCCTCGCGGGTACCGACCCCAAGAAGGGCGGTGGCCGGGTCGGCGAGCTGGACGAGGAGATGGTCTACGAGTCCCGCGTCGGCGACGTCTTCACCCTGGGCACCAGTTCCTGGCGCATCGAGGACATCACCCGCGACCGCGTCCTGGTCTCGCCCGCTCCGGGCGTGCCGGGCCGCCTGCCGTTCTGGAAGGGCGACCAGCTGGGCCGCCCGCTGGAACTGGGCCGTGCGGTCGGCGCCTTCCTGCGCGAGGTCGGCTCGCTGCCCAAGGACGACGCCAGGCTGCGCCTGCTCACCGCAGGCCTGGACGCCTGGGCGGCCGACAACGTCCTCTCCTACCTGGACGAACAACGCCAGGCCTGCGGCCACGTCCCCGACGACCGCACCATCGTCGTGGAGCGTTTCCGCGACGAGCTGGGCGACTGGCGGGTCGTCGTGCACTCCCCCTTCGGCGCCCAGGTGCACGCCCCCTGGGCGCTCGCCCTCGGCGCCAAGCTGTCCGAGCGATACGGCATGGACGCCCAGGTGATGCACGCCGACGACGGCATCGTCCTGCGGCTGCCCGACGCCGACCTCATGGGCCTGGACCTGATCGACCAGCCGCCCCCGAAGGCCGGCACGGAGTACGACGCCGAGCGGGCCCCGATCGGCGCGGCGGACGTCGTCTTCGACAAGGGCGAGGTCGACCAGGTCGTCACCGACCAGGTGGGCGGCTCGGCCCTGTTCGCGGCCCGCTTCCGCGAGTGCGCCGCCCGCGCGCTGCTGCTGCCGCGCCGTAGCCCCGGCAAGCGCACCCCGTTGTGGCAGCAGCGCCAGCGGGCCTCCCAACTGCTCCAGGTGGCAAGCGAGTTCGGCTCGTTCCCGATCGTCCTGGAAGCGGTCCGCGAGTGCCTCCAGGATGTCTTCGACGTCCCCGGACTCGTCGAGCTGATGGGTGACCTCGAGTCCCGCAGGGTGCGCCTGGTCGAGGTCACCACCCCGGAGCCGTCCCCCTTCGCCCGCTCCCTCCTGTTCGGCTACGTCGCCCAGTTCCTCTACGAGGGCGACTCCCCGCTCGCCGAACGCCGCGCCGCCGCCCTGTCGCTGGACTCACGGCTGCTGGCCGAGCTGCTCGGCCAGGCGGAGCTGCGCGAACTGCTCGACGCCGAGGTGCTCACCGAACTGGAGCGGGAACTCCAGTGGCTGACCGAGGACCGTCGGGTGAGGGACGTCGAGGGCGTCGCGGACGCCCTGCGCGTGCTCGGCCCGCTCACCGACGCGGAACTGGCCGAACGGGGCGCCGAGCCGCACTGGGCCCACGAGCTGGCCGCGGCCCGCCGCGCCATCGCGGTCCGTGTCGCCGGCACCGACCACTGGGCGGCCGTCGAGGACGCGGGCCGCCTGCGCGACGCCCTGGGCACGGCACTTCCCGTCGGTGTGCCGGAGGCCTTCACCGAACCGGTCAAGGACCCGCTCGGCGACCTCCTCGCCCGCCACGCCCGCACCCACGGCCCGTTCACCTCCGCCGACGCCGCCGCCCGCTTCGGCCTGGGAGTCGCGGTCACCGAGGGCGCCCTCCAGCGGCTCGCGGCGGGCGGCCGCGTCGTCCAGGGCGAGTTCCACCCGGCCGGCATCGGCCAGGAGTGGTGCGACGCGACCGTCCTGCGCAGGCTGCGTCGCCGCTCCCTGGCCGCCCTGCGGCAGGAGCTCGAACCGGTCCCGCCCGCCGCGCTCGCCCAGTTCCTCCCCCAGTGGCAGCACATCGGCGCGGGTCACTCCCTGCGCGGCGTCGACGGCCTGGTACGCGCGATCGAGCAACTCCAGGGCGCGTCCGTGCCCGCCTCCGCCCTGGAGAAGCTCGTCATCCCGTCCCGCGTCAGGGGCTACTCGCCGGCGATGCTCGACGAACTGACCGCAGCGGGAGAGGTCCTCTGGGCCGGCGCGGGCGCGCTGCCCGGCAAGGACGGCTGGGTGTCCCTGTACCTGGCGGACGCGGCACCGCTGCTCCTGGCCCCGCCGCACCCCCTGGAGCTGACGGCACTGCACCAGTCCGTCCTGGACACCCTCGCCGGAGGCTACGGGCTGTTCTTCCGCCAGATCGCCGACCAGGTCCGCGCCACCACCCACCCCGAGGCCACCGACCCCCAACTGGCCGACGCGGTCTGGGATCTGGCGTGGTCCAGCCGCCTCACCAACGACACACTGGCGCCGATGCGCGCCCTGCTGGGCTCGGGCCGTACGGCCGGCTCCACCGCCCACCGCGCCAAGCGCGCGGTCCCCCGAGGGCGGTACGGCTCCCTCACCGGCGCCGCCCGCCCCGCGTCCCGCGGCGGTCCCCCGACCGTCGCCGGCCGCTGGTCCCTCCTGCCGGCCCACGAGCCCGACCCCACCGTCCGCGCCCACGCCCTCGCCCGCACGCTCCTGGACCGGCACGGCGTGGTGACCCGGGGCGCGGTCGCGGCCGAGGGCGTGGAGGGCGGCTTCTCGGCGACGTACCGCATCCTGTCCGCCTTCGAGGACAGCGGCCAGGCCCGGCGCGGCTATGTCGTGGAGGGACTCGGCGCCGCGCAGTTCGCGATGGACGGCGCCGTGGACCGCGTCCGCGCGGTGGCCAACGCCCGTGACCGCGGCGAGCCGCCGCCGGGCCCGACCGGCGCCCGGGGCGTGTGGGGCACCGGCACCGCCTTGCCCACCCTGACCGGTCCGGACCGGCCCGACGGAACCGATGTCGGTGACGGGCCGGACGGCGCACCCGCCGGGTCCGGCGCCGACTACCCCTTCGCCGCCCCCGGCGGATTCCCCCCGGCCGACATCGACTGGGACTTCCCCGGCCCCGGCGGCACCGCCGGCCCGCCGCCGGCTCCGGGCGAGTGGGTCTCACCGCGCGACTTCGCGAACCCCGGTCCCGGTGGCCCCCGGGGCGGCAGCGGGTCCCCGTACGCGTCCGGCTTCGCCGACCGGCGCCCGCGCACCCCGTCGCCCGCCTCCCGCGCCGTCGTCCTCGCCGCGGCCGACCCGGCGAACGCGTACGGCGCCGCCCTGCCCTGGCCCGAGCCGCCGACCGGCGCCGGACACAAGCCGGGCCGCAAGGCAGGCTCCCTCGTGGTGCTCGTGGACGGCGAACTGACGCTCTACATGGAGCGCGGCGGCAAGACCCTGCTGGCCTGGCCAGCCGCTCCGGACCACGCCGACTCGCCCGCCGACGACCCCCGGCTGCCCGCGGCGGCGGAGTCCCTCGCCGCGGCCGCCCGTGCGGGATCGCTCGGCACGGTCACGGTGGAGCGCGTCAACGGCGCCTCGGCCCTGACCTCCCCCTTCGGCGCCCTTCTGGAGGGGGCGGGCTTCATCGCGACCCCGCGCGGTCTGAGGTTGCGAGCATGACAGGCCGCTGGACGACCGCAGGCCCCGCTCCCCTCGTGCCACCCTTGACACATGCCTGAAGGTGACACGGTCCGGCAGGCCGCGAGCCGGCTGCACGGCGCCCTCGCGGGCAAGGTACTGACCCGCTCCGACCTGCGCGTGCCCAAGTACGCCACCGCCGACCTCACCGGCCGCGCCGTCCTGGACGTCACCCCGCGCGGCAAGCACCTCCTCACCCGGATCGAGGGCGGTCTCACCCTCCACTCGCACCTGCGGATGGAAGGGGCCTGGAAAGTGTTCGCGAACGGTCAGCGCTGGAGCGGTGGGCCGGCCCACCAGATCCGCGCCGTCCTCGGCACCCACGACCGCACGGCGGTCGGCTACCGCCTTCCCGTGCTCGAACTTCTGCGCACTTTCGACGAGGAGCGCGTGGTCGGGCACCTCGGGCCCGACCTGCTCGGCCCCGACTGGGATCCCGACCAGGCCCTCGCCAACCTCCTCGCCGACCCGGCCCGAGCCCTCGGCGAGGCCCTCCTCGACCAGCGCAACCTCGCCGGCATCGGCAATGTCTACAAGAGCGAGATCTGCTTCCTCCTGGGGGTCACCCCCTGGCTCCCCGTGGGTGCCCTCCCCGCGGACCGCACCGCCGCGCTGCCGGTCTTCGCGAAGAAGCTCCTCGAGGCCAACCGCGACCGCCCGGTCCGCACCACCACCGGCCGCAGCGGCCAGGCCCTGTTCGCCTACGGTCGCGCGGGCCGCCCCTGCCTGCGCTGCGGAACCCCGATCCGGGTGGCCGACCAGGGGGACGGCTCCCGTGAGCGCCCCACGTACTGGTGCCCCACCTGTCAGTCGGGCCCGGTCCCGGCACCGGGTTCCCCACCCACGCGCCGCGTCCGCACCCGCCCCCGCCCCACGGGTTGACGGACCGGCAGAAACCCTCGTGCCGTCCCCTCACGGGCGTGAAGACGTACGACCCCAGCGGGCGGGCGGACCGCGTTCGTCACCGGCGCCGCCGACGGCATCGGACGCACCCGCGCGGCCCTGCCGGCCGGGGCCGGAGCCACCGTGCACGGCGCCCCCAAGGCGGCCGTGGTCCAGCCGGCGAAGCCCTAGGCGACCGAGGCCGGCCCCTTCGCCATCCGCGTCAGCGCCATCGCCCCCGGCTGGATCCGCACCCCGTGACCGACCGCCACGACGCCGACGTCGGCGCACAGGCGCACAGGCGCACAGGCGCACACTGAGGCCCGCATGTCCCGCCTGACCCCGCTGGGCCGGGCCGGCGAACCGGAGGACGTCGCCCGCACGACGCTCCACCCGGCGTCGGATGCCTCAGCCCTTCACCACGGGCCAGAACCACCGGCCCCATGGCGGCGTCGCGATGCCCTGGCAGCCCCGTCAGCCGCCCCGACGCCCACAAGCCGCACAGCCACCCGTCACCCGCCACCGGACTCACCACACCCGCCACCGGTCACCAGGCCACCCACCCCGCGCGAGCCCGGCTCACGGGGCTTCAGCACCGCCCTCGAGCTCGCCCCGCCCCTCTCCGCCCCCTCCTCGCACCCACTCCCCCCGCCAAGCGCCCCGCCACCGCCCCGCCGCGAGGGCCCCCGCGGCCCGCGACCTGGCCACGCAGTGCACGGGCAGCAGACTCAGCCCCCAGCCACCGGCCGCGACGGACCCCTCGAGGACCCCGGCGTCGGGCGCGAGGGCGAGACGTACCGCGGCCCACCACCACACCGCCCCGAGCCCGAGCACGACCCCCCGGCGCACTATCGGTCCCGCCCCGGCCGTCACCTACGGCCCACCACCGAAACCCCCGTCGGCCCGCCGTCCGCGACAGCACCGGACACGCGCACGACACCGGAGAACCGCGGCACGCCGGAGGGCGGGCGCGGCAGGCACGGCGGGTCCGCGTCGGACGGACGGCTCTTCACGACGTACATCCGCACCTCCGGGTCGATCGGCTTCCGCCCTGACCCTCCACGATGACGGCAGCCCGGAACCCCGGCAAACGGACTCGGGACGCCCGACACAAAAACCCCGACCGCACCCCTCCGGATCTCCCGGAGAGGCCCCGGCCGGGGCCTCACGGCTGCCGTACGCCTACGCGTACTCGCAACCGTCCTGACACACGTACTCGTCGTCGGTCGACACACCCAGCCAGGGGCACGTCACGCGGCGACCACGTCCACCGCCTCGGCGGGTGCCTTGATGGTCACCCGCTCCGGTGGCACACCGGTCACCGACACGGAACCCAGCATCGGGCGAACCGACGCCGGTACGGGACCGCTGGGGGTGGCCGCAGCCGACTGGGCCAGCTCGGCGAGGGCGAGTTCGTCGCTCACTTCCCGCATGAGCTCGGACATCCGTACGTCCAGCGCGTCGCAGATGGCGGCGAGCAGCTCGGAGGAAGCCTCCTTCTGCCCCCGCTCCACCTCGGAGAGATAGCCGAGTGAGACTCGGGCGGACGAGGAGACTTCGCGCAGAGTACGGCCCTGGCGCTGGCGCTGCCGACGCAGCACGTCACCCAGCAGGCGACGGAGCAGAATCATCGGTGGCTCCCTCCTCGGACCGCGTAGCCGCATCCTTCTCGCCCCACCGTACCGCCTTGCGCCGCGGCCGTGCGGGGAGCGATGTCGTGTTCACTCAGGGCTGCAAACATCAAAACCCCCCGTTCTGTTCCGTATCCTGTGCCCGCTCATTCCCGGTCTGTTCGCCCGCCAGCTCTCCCAGGAGCACTGCGAGTACGCTCCGTACACTCTCTCTACGAATTTCCGCCCGGCTGCCGTTCAACCGCAGGGCCTCCACTTTTCCGCCAGAGGCGGAACCGGAATCGGGCCCCGAGGGACCCTCCACCGCGACGAAGACGGTCCCCACGGGCTGCCCGTCCTGGGCGTCCGGGCCGGCGACCCCGGTGGTCGCGATGCCCCAGTCGGCGCCCAGCGCCCTGCGCGCACCGGCCGCCATCTGCGCCGCCACCTGCGCGTCCACCGCTCCACGCGCGGCCAGCAGGCCCGCGTCCACACCGAGCAGCTCGTGCTTGAGCGGGGTGGCGTACGCCGTCACGGATCCCCGGAAGACCTTGGACGCCCCGGGTACGGAGGTGATCTCCGCCGCGACCAGGCCACCCGTCAGCGACTCGGCGACGGCGAGCGTCTCGCCCCTCACTGTCAGTAGTCGCACCACGTCGGTGGCCGCAGAACTCACGCTCGCGTCTCCTCCGAAGCCGCCCGGCGCTCGGCGGTGCCCTGCCGGCGCAGCACAATGGCTTGTCTCACATAGTCGAGCCCGGTCACCACGGTCAGGACGACCGCGGCGGCCATCACCCACCACCGCAGGGTGGCCAGCCAGCCCGTCAGCGCCAGGATGTACATCCCGACGGCCACGCCCTGGGTGAGCGTCTTCAGCTTGCCGCCCCGGCTCGCCGGGATGACGCCGTACCGGATGACGAGAAAACGCAGCAGGGTGATCCCGAGTTCCCTGCCGAGGATGACGCCCGTCACCCACCACGGCAGGTCACCGAGGGCGGAGAGGCAGATCAGGGCCGCTCCCATGATCGCCTTGTCGGCGATCGGGTCGGCGATCTTCCCGAAGTCGGTGACGAGGTTGTAGGTCCGCGCCAGATGTCCGTCGAACAGGTCGGTGATCATGGCGATGGCGAAGGCCGCCCAGGCGAACGCGCGCCAGGCCGGGTCGTACCCGCCGTCGGCCAGCATGAGGGCGACGAAGCCGGGCACCAGCAGGAGCCGGAGCATCGTCAGCAGGTTGGCCACGTTCCAGACGCTGGCCTGGTTGACGGCCGCGGCCGCGATCTTCCCGCCCCGCGCGGGCCTGAGGGTGCCCTGCTCGTCCGGGGTGGCACCGGTGACGTCGGTGCCCGTCTCCGCGGACACGTCGGCGGAGGCGGAAGCACCGGGAGCGGGGCTCGTGGCGGCCCCCTTGGCCCGCGCCGAGCCTCCCGCGGCCGATGCCGGGACACCCGTCATCTGTCCGCCTCCTCACTACACCCGATCGAGCCCTGGAGGGGCTCGGCCACCAGGTCGACACCTTCGGTACCGACCACCTTCGCCTCGACCATACGACCGACGCTCAGGCCTTCGCCGCTCGTGAGCAGCACCTGGCCGTCCGTCTCGGGCGCCTGGTGGGCCGCACGGCCGTACACGCCGTCGGCGGGGTCCACCGACTCCACGAGCACGTTCAGGGTCTCGCCCAGCCGCTCCTCGGCGCGCTGCGAGACGAGTTCCTCGGCGAGCCGGGAGATCCGCGCGAGCCGCTCGGCGACGACGTCCTCGTGGAGCTTGTTCTCGTACGTCGCGGCCTCGGTGCCCTCCTCGTCGGAGTACCCGAAGACACCGATGGCGTCCAGGCGCGCGTGGTTCAGGAACCGCTCCAGCTCGGCCAGGTCGGCCTCGGACTCGCCGGGGAAGCCGACGATGAAGTTGGAGCGCACGCCGGCCTCGGGCGCCTTGCCCCGGATGGTGTCGAGCAGTTCGAGGAAGCGGTCGGTGTCGCCGAAGCGGCGCATCGCGCGCAGCACGTCGGGCGCGGAGTGCTGGAAGGACAGGTCGAAGTAGGGGGCGACCTTCGGCGTGGAGGTCAGCACGTCGATCAGGCCGGGCCGCATCTCGGCCGGCTGGAGGTAGCTGACCCGCACCCGCTCGAGGCCCTCGACCTCCGCCAGCTCGGGCAGCAGCGACTCCAGGAGCCGGATGTCGCCGAGGTCCTTGCCGTAGGAGGTGTTGTTCTCGGAGACCAGCATGATCTCCTTGACGCCCTGCTCGGCCAGCCACCGCGTCTCGTTCAGCACGTCGCTGGGGCGGCGGGAGATGAAGGAGCCGCGGAAGGACGGGATGGCGCAGAAGGAACAGCGCCGGTCGCAGCCGGAGGCGAGCTTGACCGAGGCGACCGGGTTGCCGTCGAGCCTGCGGCGCAGGGGCGCCCGGGGGCCGGAGGCCGGCGCGAGCCCGTCGGGAAGGTCCGCCGGAGCGTGCCCGGGCAGGGCCACCGAGCCGGCCGACTCCTGCCGCTGCGCGGGGCTGATCGGCAGCAGCTTGCGCCGGTCACGCGGGGTGTGGGAGGCGTGGATGCCGCCGTTGAGGATGGTCTGGAGGCGGTCGGAGATGTCGGCGTAGTCGTCGAACCCGAGGACGCCGTCGGCCTCCGGGAGCGCCTCGGCGAGGTCCTTGCCGTAGCGCTCGGCCATGCATCCCACCGCCACGACGGCCTGGGTTCTGCCGTGACCCTTGAGGTCGTTGGCCTCCAGGAGGGCGTCGACGGAGTCCTTCTTGGCGGCGTCGACGAAACCACAGGTGTTGACGACGGCGACGTCCGCGTCCTCGGCGTCCTCCACGAGCTGCCAGCCGTCCGCCTCCAAACGGCCTGCGAGCTCCTCCGAGTCCACCTCGTTACGGGCGCAGCCAAGGGTGACGAGTGCGACGGTACGGCGTTCAGGCATGGGCTCAAGACTACTTTGTCTGGCTGACACCCCATGTCGACGGGGTTGGCGATCTTCGGGCGGCACGTCGAAGGGGCCGGCGATCACCGCCGACCCCTGTGCGAACCGGACACCGTCCGCCTCACCCGGCCTGCGGGTCGCCCTTGGTGTACGTCAGGCGCTCCACGGCTCCGGGCTGGAAGTCGTCGTCGATCTTCTTGCCGTTGACGTACAGCTGGATCGCGCCGGCGTCGCCGAGGACGAGGTTGACCTTCTCGCTGTCCTGGAAGGTCTGGGACTCGCCCTGCTTGAGCAGGCCGTCGAAGAGCAGCCGGCCGTTGTGGTCCTTCGCGGAGATCCAGCTCTTGCCGTCGGCCGCCGTGACCTGGACGGTCACCTTGTCCTGCGGAGCCGCGGCGATGGCGCTGTCGGAGGGCTCCGGCTTCTCGTCGACGGGCTTGTCGGTCTTCGGCGTGGGGGTGGCGGGCGCGCTGCTCGACGGGGCGGTGCCGTCGGCGACGTCGGTGGTGCCGTCGTCGCCCTTGAACGCGGTGAACCCGACGAACCCGACCACGGCGACGATCGCGGCGACCATGGCCGCGGTCCAGTTCGGGCCGCGCCGTTCGGGACGGATGCGCTCCGCCTCGAACATGGGTGCCGCCGGGGTCGGCTCCGGGCGGCCGCCGTGCGTGGCGTCGTACTGCTCGATCAGCGGGTCGGGGTCGAGTCGGACGGCCCTGGCCAGGGTCCGGATGTGACCGCGCGCGTAGACGTCGCCGCCGCAGGGCGCGAAGTCGTCCGCTTCGATGGCGTGCACGATGGCGATGCGGACCCGGGTGGCGGTACTGACGTCGTCGACGGTGAGCCCGGCCGCGATGCGGGCCTGCTGGAGGGCTCGGCCGATGGAGGGGTGGGCTGGCTCGGAAACGTCTTCGAACGGACGCTCGTCTTCAGGGAAGTTGCCGATGGACACGGGGGCGCCTTTCGAGCGTGTAGCCACCTGTGCTGGAGGTTCAGTCTAGGGGGGGTACGAAAGGGAGGGGCAACCGGGCGGTAGGACTTTGTACGCCATCGGTATGGCCGGACACGCCGATGACGAGCAGGTACGACCCCCTTCCGGGAACCGTACCTGTGTTCTCGCTCAACTTGACGTACGACGAGGGGAAACGGTTGCCCACCGCTCTCTAACGGGTGAGTCACGAACACTCGCCCTCCCCACGTGGGAGCCCTACCCTTCGGACTCCCCGCGGATCACGGCGAGCACTCCGTCCAACTCGTCGGGTTTCACCAGAACGTCACGTGCCTTCGACCCCTCGCTCGGGCCGACGATGTTCCGCGACTCCATCAGGTCCATCAGCCGTCCGGCCTTGGCGAAGCCGACGCGCAGCTTGCGCTGGAGCATCGAGGTCGACCCGAACTGGGTGGACACGACCAACTCGGCCGCCTGGCACAGCAGGTCCAGGTCGTCACCGATGTCCTCGTCGATCTCCTTCTTCTGCTTGGTGCCGACGGTGACGTCGTCCCGGAAGACGGGCGCCATCTGGTCCTTGCAGTGCTGCACGATCTGGGCGACCTCGGCCTCGGTGACGAACGCGCCCTGCATACGCGTCGGCTTGTTCGCGCCCATCGGCAGGAACAGTCCGTCACCCTTGCCGATCAGCTTCTCGGCCCCCGGCTGGTCGAGGATGACCCGCGAGTCGGCGAGCGAGGAGGTGGCGAAGGCGAGCCGGGAGGGCACGTTCGCCTTGATCAGGCCGGTCACGACGTCCACCGACGGCCGCTGGGTGGCCAGCACCAGGTGGATGCCGGCCGCACGCGCGAGCTGGGTGATCCGCACGATCGAGTCCTCGACGTCCCGCGGCGCGACCATCATCAGGTCGGCCAGCTCGTCGACGATCACCAGCAGGTAGGGGTACGGCTGGAGCTCGCGCTCACTGCCCTCGGGCGGCTTGACGGTCCCCTCCCGCACGGCGCGGTTGAAGTCGTCGATGTGCCGGTAGCCGTACGCGGCCAGGTCGTCGTACCGCAGGTCCATCTCGCGCACGACCCACTGGAGCGCCTCGGCGGCCCGCTTCGGGTTGGTGATGATGGGCGTGATCAGGTGCGGGATGCCCTCGTAGGCGGTCAGCTCGACGCGCTTGGGGTCGACCAGGATCATCCGGACGTCCTCGGGGGTCGCCCGGATCATGACCGAGGTGATCAGGCAGTTGATGCACGACGACTTGCCGGAACCGGTGGCGCCGGCGACGAGTATGTGCGGCATCTTCGCCAGCGAGTGCATGACGTAGCCGCCCTCGACGTCCTTGCCGAAGGCGACCAGCATCGGATCGTCGTCCTCGGCGGACTCGGCCAGCCGGAGCACGTCACCCAGGTTGACCATCTCGCGGTCGGTGTTGGGGATCTCGATGCCGACCGCCGACTTGCCCGGGATCGGCGAGATGATCCGCACGTCCGGGCTGGCGACGGCGTAGGCGATGTTCTTCGTCAGGGCGGTGATCCGCTCGACCTTCACGGCGGGGCCGAGTTCGACCTCGTAGCGCGTGACCGTCGGGCCGCGGGTGAAGCCGGTGACGGCGGCGTCGACCTTGAACTCCGAGAAGACGTTGGTGAGCGAGGCGACCACCGCGTCGTTGGCCGCGCTGCGCACCTTGCCGGGGCCGCCGCGCGTGAGGAGGTCGAGCGAGGGCAGCGCGTAGGTGATGTCGCCGGCCAGCTGGAGCTGCTCGGCACGCGGCGGCAGCTCACGCGGGACCTCGGGAGCGGCCTTGGTCAGGTCGGGGACGACACCGGCCTCGGGCTTCTCCTTCCGGGGACGGGCCGCCGGGGCCGGAACGGGCGTCGGCGTGGTGGGCTCGCGGTCGCCGGCGCTCACGCCCTGCGTGAGGTCGGCGACGACCCGGGAGGGCGGCATGCCGTGCAGCACGGCCCCGTCGAGATCGGCCGCCGCGGCCGCCGCGATGTCGACGGCGTCCCTCCCCCGGTCCATCGTGGGCTGCGGCACGGCCGAGCGCCGGGGCCGCCCGCGGCGCCGGCCGAGAGCCTCCTGCTCCGCGCCCTCGGGGTCGTACGCCCCCGGTGCGCCGGAGCGGCGCCGGGGGCGCGCGGGCAGCGCCTCGCGCCACTGCTCGTCGTACCGCTCGTCGTCGCCGAACTCGTCGTACTCCTCGGCCGCCGCCTCGTGCACCACACCGAGGCGCACCCCGAGCTGCCGCAGCCGCTGCGGGATGGCGTTGACGGGGGTGGCGGTGACCACCAGCAGCCCGAAGACGGTGAGCAGCACGAGCAGCGGTACGGCGAGGACCTCGCCCATGGCGTACGTCAGCGGGGTCGCGGCGGACCAGCCGATCAGACCGCCGGCGTCCCTTATCGCCTGCATGCCGGCGCTGCGGGCGGGCGAGCCGCAGGCGATGTGGACCTGTCCGAGCACGCCGATGAGCAGCGCCGACAGACCGATCACGATACGGCCGTTGGCCTCGGGTTTCTCCGGGTGCCGGATGAACCGTACGGCGATGACGGCGAGCAGGATCGGCACGAGCAGGTCGAGCCGGCCGAAGGAGCCGGTCACCAGGATCTCGACGAGGTCGCCGACCGGGCCGCGCAGATCGGCCCAGGTGCCCGCGGCGACGATCAGCGCGACACCGAGCAGCAGCAGCGCGACGCCGTCCTTGCGGTGGGCGGGGTCGAGGTTCCTGGCTCCGCTCCCTATGCCGCGGAAGACCGCGCCGACGGCGTGCGCCAGGCCGAGCCAGACGGCGCGGACGATCCGGTAGACGCCCCCGGTGGGACTGGGGGCCGGTTTGGGCGCGGGCTTCCTGGCCGCGGCTTTCCGGACGGGCGCCTTCTTCGCCGGGACCTTCTTGGCGGCGGCCTTCTTCGCCGGAGCCTTCGCGGGAGCGACCGCCTTCCTGGCGGGCTGCTTCTTGGCTGCGGAGGGACGTGAGGCCATGGTGTGAGGTTACCGGGGGAGACGGCAGGGGACACGTGTGACCGCTGCTTCACCCGTTCGTGTCGCTCCCAAAGGGGCGCGGAACTGACGCACGCCCTCGCCCGGCTGACACCCGCTCACGCACAACTGCGGCACGGCCCGTGCCCGTTGCGGTTCAGTTCTGCGACGTCACGGAGGGCGGACCGCTTCCGGTGCCGGGCTCCAGCGCGTCCAGCGCCCGACGCAGACCGGTGAGTTTGCGCTCCAGGTGCGCCGCCGTGGCCACCGCCGCCGCGTCCGCCGACTCGTCGTCGAGCTGCTTGGACAGGGCCTCGGCCTGCTCCTCGACGGCCGCGAGTCGCGCGGACAGCTCGGCCAGCAGCCCGGCCGACTCCTTGACGCCGCCGTCCACCGCCCTGCCTGCGCCGCCCTCCAACTGGAGCCGCAACAGGGCCGCCTGCTCCCGCAGTTGGCAGTTCTTCATGTACAGCTCGACGAACACGGAGACCTTCGCGCGCAGCACCCACGGGTCGAACGGCTTGGAGATGTAGTCCACCGCCCCCGCCGCGTATCCGCGGAAGGTGTGGTGCGGGCCGTGGTTGATCGCCGTGAGGAAGATGATCGGGATGTCCCGGGTCCGCTCCCGCCGCTTGATGTGCGCGGCCGTCTCGAAGCCGTCCATTCCCGGCATCTGGACGTCCAGCAGAATGACCGCGAAGTCGTCCGTCAGCAGTGCCTTGAGCGCCTCTTCCCCGGACGATGCCCGCACCAGTGTCTGATCGAGCGCCGAGAGGATCGCCTCCAGCGCCAGCAGATTCTCCGGCCGGTCATCGACCAGGAGGATCTTGGCCTTCTGCACCATGGCCCGCCCTCCTCGCCCCGGCAGTGCACCGGGCGCCGCCCCTGGGGACGACTCCTTGCGCCGCCCTTCCTTGTGCCGGTCATGGTAGCCGCACCCCGACCGTCGCCACACCCTGTCACCGTGATGTCACTGTGCACGTAGCGGGAACGCGGCGGAAGACCAGAAGGTTCCCCGGATCCCGCCCCTCTACACACTTCCGGACACCGCGAGTCAACAACTCCTCGCGTTCCCGCACGGTCACCGTCACTCGGCGCGCATCCACTGCTCCATCACCGACAGCAGATGGTCGGGGTCCACCGGCTTGGTGACGTAGTCGGACGCACCCGACTCGATCGCCTTCTCCCGGTCGCCCTTCATCGCCTTCGCGGTGAGCGCGATGATCGGCAGACCGGAGAACTGCGGCATCCGGCGGATCGCCGTGGTCGTCGCGTACCCGTCCATCTCCGGCATCATGATGTCCATCAGGACGACCGCCACGTCCTCGTGCTGCTCCAGGACCTCGATGCCCTCGCGGCCGTTCTCCGCGTACAGCACCGACAGCCCGTGCTGCTCCAGGACGCTCGTCAGCGCGAACACGTTACGGATGTCGTCGTCGACGATCAGCACCTTCTCGCCGCCGAACCGGATGCCCCGGGACCCCTGCGGCACCGCCTCCTGCCGCACGGGCGCCCACTGTTCGGGCCGCCCGACCTGCGGCTCGCCCCCGGCCGCCGAGCGGCGCCGGCGCCGGAACAGCGCCGCCGGACCGTTCTGCGCGTCCTGGTACGACCGCACCTCGGCCGGCGTCTGGATCTGCTGCCCGGACAGCTCCGACCGCTCCCGCATCCCGCTCTCGGACGCCGCCACCAGGTCGCCGGCCTCCAGCTGGGGCACGAGCTGCTGGTAGCCCTGCGGCGGCAGCTCGCTCGGGTGCAGCGGCAGGTAGAGCGTGAACGTCGAGCCGCGCCCCGGCTCGCTCTGGGCGTAGATCTCACCGCCGAGCAGCTGCGCGATCTCCCGCGAGATCGACAGGCCCAGGCCCGTGCCGCCGTACTTGCGGCTCGTGGTGCCGTCGGCCTGTTTGAACGCCTCGAAGATCACCCGCATCTTGCTGGCCGCGATCCCGATGCCGGTGTCGGTCACCGAGAACGCGATCAGCGGCGCGTCCGCGTCGGCCAGCGAACCGGCCTCCAGCAACTGCTCCCGGATCGCCACCGGCACGTCCGTACCGGCCGGCCGGATGACCAGCTCCACCGAGCCGGAGTCGGTGAACTTCACCGCGTTGGACAACAGGTTGCGCAGCACCTGCAGGAGCCGCTGCTCGTCCGTGTGCAGCGTGGCCGGCAGCTCCGGCGACACCCGCACCGACAGGTCCAGGCCCTTCTCCGCGGTGAGCGGCCGGAAGGTGGCCTCCACGTAGTCCACGAGCTGCACGAGCGCGATGCGCGTCGGGGATACGTCCATCTTGCCCGCCTCGACCTTCGACAGGTCGAGGATGTCGTTGATCAACTGAAGCAGGTCGGAACCGGCCCCGTGGATCGTCTCGGCGAACTCGACCTGCTTCGGCGAGAGGTTCCCCTCGGCGTTGTCGGCGAGCAGCTTGGCCAGGATCAACAGCGAGTTGAGCGGCGTACGCAGCTCGTGCGACATGTTGGCGAGGAACTCGCTCTTGTAACGCATCGACACCGCGAGCTGCTCGGCCCGCTCCTCCAGGACCTGCCGCGCCTCCTCGATCTCGGTGTTCTTCACCTCGATGTCCCGGTTCTGCCGGGCCAACAGCTCTGCCTTCTCCTCCAGTTCGGCGTTGGACGCCTGGAGGGCCTTCTGCCGCTGCTCCAACTCCGCCGACCGCTCGCGCAGTTGCTCGGTCAGCTCCTGCGACTGCTTCAGCAGCTGCTCCGTCTTGGTGTTGACGGAGATGGTGTTGACGCTGGTCGCGATCATCTCGGCGAGCTGGTTGAGGAAGTCCTTCTGGATCTGCGT
Source organism: Streptomyces sp. NPDC048734 (assembly GCF_043198675.1). Taxonomy (NCBI): domain Bacteria; kingdom Bacillati; phylum Actinomycetota; class Actinomycetes; order Kitasatosporales; family Streptomycetaceae; genus Streptomyces; species Streptomyces sp. NPDC048734. Next base: position 500,351 of record NZ_JBICUZ010000005.1, read on the forward strand.
GAACGGCGTGAAGGAGGCCAGCTCGATCACCCCGAGCACCTTGCCCTCGAACAGCACCGGCAGCACGATCACCTGCGCCGGAGGCGCCTCCCCGAGCCCCGAGGAGATCTTCAGGTAGCCGCTCGGCGCGTTGGAGACGAGGATCGTCCGCTTCTCCTCGGCCGCCGTGCCCACCAGCGCCTCACCCGGCCGGAACGAGGTCGGCATCGACCCCATCGAGTAGCCGTACGAACCCAGCATCCGCAGCTCGTAGTGCTCGTCGGCGCCGTCGGCCGTCGGCATCGCCAGGAAGAAAGCGCCGTGCTGCGCGGCCACCAGCGGCGGCAGCTCGCTCATGATCAGCGAGGCCACGTCCTCCAGGTCGCGCCGGCCCTGCATCAACGCGGACACGCGCGCGAGGTTGCCCTTGAGCCAGTCCTGCTCCTTGTTGGCGATCGTGGTGTCGCGCAGGTTGGCGATCATCTTGTTGATGTAGTCCTGGAGCTCCTGGATCTCACCGGACGCGTCCACGTCGATCTTCAGGTTCAGGTCGCCGCGCGTCACCGCGGTCGCCACCCGCGCGATGGCCCGCACCTGCCGGGTCAGGTTCCCGGCCATCTCGTTCACCGACTCGGTGAGGTCGCGCCAGGTGCCGTCCACGTCACGCACGCGTGCCTGACCGCCGAGCTGCCCCTCGGTGCCCACCTCGCGGGCCACCCGGGTGACCTCCTCGGCGAACGAGGACAGCTGGTCGACCATCGTGTTGATGGTCGTCTTCAGCTCCAGGATCTCCCCGCGTGCGTCGATGTCGATCTTCTTCGTCAGATCACCCTTGGCGATGGCCGTCGTGACCATGGCGATGTTGCGCACCTGACCCGTCAGGTTGGACGCCATGCCGTTCACCGAGTCGGTGAGGTCCTTCCACGTGCCCGCCACACCCGGCACGTGCGCCTGACCGCCCAGGATGCCGTCGGTACCCACCTCACGGGCCACCTTGGTGACCTGCTCGGCGAACGAACTCAGCGTCCTCACCATGGTGTTGAAGGTGTCGGCGAGCTGCTGCACCTCACCGCGCGCCTCGATGGTCACCTGCCGCGTCAGGTCGCCGTTGGCGACGGCCGCCGCGACCTGGGAGATGTTGCGCACCTGCATGGTCAGGTTCTTGGCCATCAGGTTGACGTTGCCGCTGAGGTCCTTCCAGATGCCCGTGACGCCCGGCACGTGCGCCTGACCGCCCAGGATGCCCTCGGTACCCACCTCCCGGGCCACCCGGGTCACCTGCTCGGCGAACGACGACAGCTGGTCCACCATCGTGTTGACGGTGGTGACGAGTTCGAGGATCTCGCCCTTGGCGTCGACGGTGATCTTCTTCGACAGGTCGCCCTTGGCGACCGCGGTCGTGACCTCGGCGATCTGGCGCACCTGGATGGTCAGGTTGTTCGCCATGAAGTTCACGGACTGGGTGAGGTCCTTCCAGGTGCCGGAGACACCCTGCACCTCGGCCTGCCCGCCGAGCTGCCCCTCCGTACCCACCTCCCGGGCCACCCGGGTGACCTCCTGGGCGAACGACGACAGCTGGTCGACCATCGTGTTCAGGGTGTTCTTCAGCTCCAGGATCTCCCCGCGCGCGTCCACGGTGATCTTCTGCGACAGGTCACCGCGGGCCACGGCGGTGGCGACCTGCGCGATGTTGCGCACCTGAGCGGTGAGGTTGCCGGCCATGCCGTTCACCGAGTCCGTCAGGTCCCGCCACACACCGGCGACGCCCGGCACCTGCGCCTGTCCGCCGAGCTGCCCGGCGGTGCCCACCTCGCGCGCCACCCGGGTCACCTGGTCGGCGAACGCGGAGAGCTGGTCGACCATCGTGTTGATGGTGTTCTTCAGCTCCAGGATCTCCCCGCGCGCGTCGACGTCGATCTTCTGCGACAGGTCGCCCCGGGCCACCGCCGTCGTCACCTGCGCGATGTTGCGCACCTGCGACGTCAGGTTCCCCGCCATCGAGTTGACGGAGTCGGTGAGCTCCTTCCACGTGCCGGACACGCCGTCCACGCGGGCCTGCCCGCCGAGCCGGCCCTCCGTACCCACGTCCCGCGCCATCCGCGTCACCTGGTCGGCGAACGACGACAGCTGGTCCACCATCGTGTTCACGGTGTTCTTCAGCTGGGCCATCTCACCGGACACGTCCACGGTGACCTTCTGCGACAGGTCCCCGTTGGCCACCGCCGTCGTCACCTGGGCGATGTTCCTCACCTGTCCGGTGAGATTCCGGAACGCCGTGTTGACGGAGTCCGTCAGGTCCTTCCACGTCCCGGCCGCGCCCGACACCTGTGCCTGACCCCCCAGCTCACCCTCGACACCGATCTCGCGCGCCACGCGCGTGACCTCGGCACCGAAGGCCGACAGCTGGTCGACCATCCCGTTGACGGTGTTCTTCAGCTCCAGCATCTCGCCGGCCACGTCCACGGTGACCTTCTGCGACAGGTCCCCGTTGGCCACCGCCGTCGTGACCGCGGCGATGTCCCGCACCTGCGTCGTGAGGTTGCGGAACACGGTGTTGACCGAGTCGGTGAGGTCCTTCCACGTCCCGGCCGCCCCCGGCACGTTCGCCTGGCCGCCCAGCTGTCCCGCCGCACCGACCTCGTTGGCGACGCGCGTGACCTCGTCCGCGAAGATCCGCAGCGTCTCCGTCATCTGGTTGATCGTCTCGGCGAGCTGCGCGACCTCACCGCGCGCCGGCACCGTCACCTTCCGCGACAGGTCACCGTTGGCGACCGCCGTCGTGACCTCCGCGATCCCGCGCACCTGGGCCGTGAGGTTGCCGGCCATGGTGTTCACGGAATCGGTGAGTTCCTTCCACACACCGTCGACGCCGGACACCCGCGCCTGACCGCCCAGGATGCCCTCGGTGCCCACCTCCCGGGCCACCCGGGTCACCTCGGACGAGAACGCCGAGAGCTGGTCCACCATCGTGTTGACGGTGTTCTTCAGCTCCAGCATCTCGCCCTCGACGTGCACGGTGACCTTCCGCGACAGGTCGCCCTTGGCCACCGCCGTCGTCACCAGCGCGATGTCGCGCACCTGAGCCGTCAGCCGCTCGGCCATCGTGTTGACGGACTCCGTCAGGTCCTTCCAGGAACCCGACATGCCGCGCACCTGGGCCTGCCCGCCCAGCTTGCCCTCGGTGCCCACCTCACTGGCCACGCGCGTGACCTCGTCGGTGAACGTCGACAACTGGTCGACCAGGTTGTTGACCGTCCGCCCGACCTTCAGGAACTCCCCGCGCAGCGGATGCCCCGCCCCCTCGGGGGTGTGCGTCCGCAGCTCCATCCGCGGCGACAGGTCACCCTCGGCGACCGCCGACAGCACCCGCCCGACCTCGGAGACCGGCCGCACGAGGTCGTCGACCAGCGCGTTCGAGTTGTCGATGGCGGCCGCCCAGGAGCCCTCGCAGGCCCCCGTCTCCAGCCGCTCGGTGAGCTTTCCCTCACGCCCGACCATGCGTCGTACGCGCGACAGTTCACCCGTGAGGTGCAGATTGCGGTCGGCCACCTCGTTGAAGACGGCCGCGATCTCCGACATCACACCGTCGCCGGACACCGTGAGCCGCTTGCGGAAGTTCCCCTCCCGCATCGAGACCAGGGCGGCCAGCAGCCGGTTCAGGGCCACGGTGTCCACCGTCGTGGTTCCGCCTCGGGGTGATCGCTGTCCGCTCAGGGTCTGTCCGCCTTTCGCGCGCGCCTTCGTGCCCCGCGTCGCTGCGCCAGACTCCACGTTGTCCCTCCCGGAGGGGTCGACCGTCGTACTGCCGATGTAATCAGGCAGGCTCAAGAGGCTGCTGCCCTGCGAACACACAAGACACCCAGTCTGCCGGACCTTCACAAGAAGCCTGCCCAGTGTTTCACCCCCGCCGAACCCGGCCATAACACTTCGGCAGCTTTCGCACACCGTCCGCACACCCTGAGGTGGAAACACAACTGACCGGCATCCGCGGGGGCGGGGAAGGTAAGTAACCTTGCATGCGGCTGTCCAGCCACGCCGGTTCGTCCGGTCTGGGCGGTGGCACGAGCACGAGCGGGCATCGGAGGGGCGGCCGCACACATGACCACCGGACTGATCCCGGGGGGACAGCCCCCGGACCCCCGGCCGACGAGCGCGCTTCCGCCCCAGCAGCGACGCGAGCAGGACGGCCGGGAACACGCCAAGCACGTCGACGACCGGCCGAGGAGTTCTGTGATCACCGCGCGCGCGGCTGCCAGTTTCGAGCCCGTCGGGCGATCCGTCGCGACCGCCCGCGGGTTCGTCCGCGACACCCTCCAGGGCTGGGGCTTCGCCGACATCATCGACGACGCCGTCGTCCTGACGAGCGAACTGGTGACGAACGCGGTCGTCCACGCGGGCACCCACGCGGACCTGCTGTGCCTGCGCCACGAGGACGCCGTCCGCATCGAGGTCGCCGACCGCTACCCCGAGCGCGAGATCCCGCTCCAGGGCTCCCTGGCCACCATGGGCAGCCCCGACCGCGAGGGCGGTCGCGGCCTCCAGCTGTGCGCGGCCATCGCCGCCCGCTGGGGCGTCGAGTACACGCCCACCCACAAGACCGTCTGGTTCCGGCTCGACCTGCCCGACCGCCCGGTGGGGACCCGCTCGGCGGGCCCGGCCCTGCCCGCGGACCTGCTGCCGCTCGCCGACAGCCGGGTCCGCGTCGCGGTCGTCCAGATCGACCGCACCGGCGCCCTCTCGGCCTGGAACGAGGACGCCGAGGAACTCTTCGGCTACCCCGCCGACCAGGTCGTCGGCAAACCCCTCACCGACCTCGCGGCCTGGCCGCACACCCCCGGAACCAGCACCGGCATCGTCGAGGCCCTCCGGCTGTCCCGCTGGGAGGGCAGCTACGGCATCCGCGGCGCCGACGGCCGCGTGCTCCCGGTCTACGCCTCCCACCTGCGCGTCCGCGACACCGACGGCGAGCCCTCCACGGTCTGCCTCCTCGTCCGCGATCACGAACGTGCCGTCCTGCAGTCACCGACGCGCGTTCCCGCCACCGACACCGGCCCCGCGGACGGCCAGGGCGCGGACCCGTTCGAGGTCTTCATCGGCTCCCCCGCCCCCGACGACCTCGACGGCCTCCTCCAACGCACGGTGGAACGCGCCCGCGACATGCTCGACGGCGACTCCGCCTTCCTCCTCCTCGCCACCGACGACGAGACGGAGCTGGAGGTCCGCGCCTCCACGGGCCTGCCCTCCGCCCGCCAGCGCTTCGCCCGCGTCCCCGTCGAGGCCGGCCCCGGCCGGTACGGCTCCGCCCGCATGCCGGCCGTCCACGAGGACCTCCTCGCCGTCCCCGGCGCGGTCCCCCTCCTCAACGGCACCGGCATGCGCTCGGTCGTCACGGTCCCCCTGAAGGTCGAGGGCCGCCTCACCGGCTCCCTGGGCGTCGCGGCCGAGGGCCCGGGCCGCTACTCCAACGAGGAGGCCCTGCGCCTCCAGTTCGCCGCGGACCGCATCGCGCTGGCCGTCGAGTCGGCCCGCCTGGGCGAGCTGGAGCGGCTGCGCCGCGGCTCCCTCAGCTTCCTCGTGGAGGCCTCCGACCTGCTGGCCGGCACCCTCGACCGCGACCAGACCCTGGCCCTGATGGCGCAGATGACGGTCCCGACGCTGGCCACCTGGTGCGCGGTCTACACGATCGCCGACCAGGCCTCCGAGCCGTATCTGTCGTATGTCCTGCACGAGGACGAGGAACTCATCGACGGCATCAAGTCGCTGCTCTCGAAGATCGCCCCGCCGGATCCGGTGCCCACCCCGGGCGCGCGCGTCTGGTCGGCCCCCGGCGAGGCGGCTCACGACGCGGCCCTGCGCAGTTCGATGCGCAGCCTCGGTCTGACCGGCGGCACGGCCCACCAGGTGTCCTCGGGCATCGGCCCCACCCTGGCCACCGCCTCCGCGGTGGGCGGCGAGACCGTCGTCCTCCCCCTGGTCGCCCGCAACCGCGTCATCGGCATGCTGACCCTGGGCAAGCCCACCGACGAGCACTTCCGCCAGGAGATCCTGGAGCTGGCCGAGGACCTCAGCCGCAGAGCGGCCCTCGCCCTCGACAACGCCCGCCTCTACTCCGAGCGCACGGCGATCAGTCAGTCCCTCCAGCGCAGCCTCCTGCCACCGGAACTCCCCGACATCGACGGCGTCGAGGTGGAGGTCATCTACCGCGCGGCCGGCGAGGGCAACGAGGTCGGCGGCGACTTCTACGACCTCTTCCCGATCAGCGACGGAGCCTACGGCTTCGCCATCGGCGACGTCTGCGGCACCGGCCCGCACGCGGCCGCGGTGACCGGCCTCGCCCGCCACGCCCTCCGCCTGCTGGCGAGGGAGGGTCTCAGCGGCCCGGCGGTCCTGGAGCGCCTCAACTCCGCGATCCTCGACGAGGGCGCCCGCAGCCGCTTCCTGACCCTCCTCTACGGCGAGATGCGTCCGCAGGCCGACGGCAGCGCGGAGCTGAAGGTGGTCTGCGCCGGCCATCCCCTCCCCCTCCGCCTGCGCCAGGACGGCACGGTCGAGCCGGCGGCCGAACCCCAGCCGCTCCTCGGTGTCATGGAGGACCTGGAGCTGTACGAGGAGACGATCACCCTTGATCCCGGAGACGTCCTGCTCTGTGTCACCGACGGCGTCACCGAGCGCCGTGAGGGCACCCGCATGCTGGGTGACGACGGCCTCGCCGACGTGCTCACCACCTGCACGGGCCTGACGGCGGGCGCGGTCGCGGCCCGCATCATGCGCGCGGTCGAGCGGTTCGCTTCGGACGCCCCGTCCGACGACATGGCCATCCTCGCGATGCGCGTGGCGTGAGGAAGACCCGGAAACGAGAGAAATCCCCCCGCCCGGAAGGGCGGGGGGATTTCTCTTTTGCGGAGCCCCCTAACGGAATCGAACCGTTGACCTTCTCCTTACCATGGAGACGCTCTGCCGACTGAGCTAAGGGGGCCAGTCACTTGTCGGGGTTTCCCCCGCGGCAACGGAATAGATCATACCCCGAACGGAGCTGTGTTCCCAAACCCGCTCAAGAGGCGGGTTGAAGCAGTCCCCCGAGTGCGTTGCACGCGGACACGATCCGCTGCATGTCCCGCTTCGTCAGCGAGGCGTCGACCGGCAGCGCCAGCGTCTCGTCGGCAGCCAGCTCGGTCTGCGGCAACGACACGTGCCGTCGGAGGCCGGACAGCCGGTGCAGCGGCGTCCTCACCGGCACCCGGCAGTCAACTCCCTTGGCCCGCAGGGCCCGTGCGAACGCGTCTCGATCGGGCCTCCCGTTCCCCGGCACCCGCACCACGTACTGCTGATAGGTGTGCCCGTCCCCGCCGTCGGGTGTCCGTACCCCGCGCAACCGCGCGTCGAGATACGCGGCCCGCTCCCGTCGCTGCGCCACCTCGTCGTACGGCGCGTCGGGCTCCGCCTGTTCGAGCACCAGCAGTCCGTACCGCTGCCCCACCTCGCGCAGCCGCCCGACGTCGGCCGGCCGGCCGAACCGGTGTACGGCAACGACGGCCGCTGTCCGCGGAGTTATGGCCGCTTCGACGGCGAGGGTGTCCAGGCAGTAGGTGACCGGGTCCACGTCGGCGAAGGCGGGAAGCGCGCCGGACCGGACGACCGCTTCGGCCACTTCGACGTTCCCGAACGCCGGCACGACGACTTCGTCACCGACTCCGACACCTGCGGCCCTGAGCATCGCGGCAGTACCCATGCCGTGGATGCTGGGCGCGGGACATGAACGTCAAGTGACGGAGAACAAAAAAGGGTTGGGCTCCGAACCGAAGTTCAGGGCCCAACCCTTTGAATGATTGTTCGGCGGCGTCCTACTCTCCCACAGGGTCCCCCCTGCAGTACCATCGGCGCTGTGAGGCTTAGCTTCCGGGTTCGGAATGTGACC